>JAFLDL010000009.1 GCA_017302435.1 Candidatus Accumulibacter necessarius | reverse complement strand
GACGAAGACCTCGCGGCATCCATCATCGACAGGCATCGACGGCGGCACCAAGCCATGGAATCCGCCTACAGAAAGCAAGCCACCATGCTCTCAGCATCAGATTGAAAGACAATCTGACAAAGTAGAATTAGCGCCACCAGTGAATCGGGCGCGCAAATTGCCGGCCAGGAGCCGGGTCAAGGGCGGGCGCCAGCCCGGCGCAGTGCCCTGATCCACGCCTTCTGGCAGAGGGCCTGCTGTTGCCCTTCGAGATGTTCGCGGATCGTCTGGCGTGCTTCCGGGAGGCTCAGCAGCCGTTCGTGCTGGATGGTTTCGCAGCGGACCAGGTGGTAGCCGAGTTCGCTCTCGATCACCTCCGAGAGCATCCCCTCGGCGAGGCTGAAGGCGACCGCATCGAGCTGCGGATAGAGGCGGCCGCGCGGCACGCGGCCGAGCAGGCCGCCATGGATTGCCGTCGGGCATTCGGAATGCTTGAGGGCCTGCTCCGCAAAGCGCTGCGGTTCCTTGCGCAGGCGGGCGTGAATGGCGTCGATGCGGGCGCGTGCGGCCTGCCGACCGCTCCCCGCCAGACCCTCGTTGATGGTCACCAGCAGGTGTCGAAGCACGCGCGTTTCGCCATGGCGGAAGCGTTGCTGGTTCATGTACCAGAAGATCTCGATGTCGGTATCGCTGACCGCCGCCGACCTTGCGGCGACCCTTTCCAGCACCGCCTCGACGACCAGGTCGCGCGCCACCGCCTGGCGCAGCGACGACGCATCCAGGCCAAGGCGCTCGAGTTCCGCGTGATACTCGTCGTCGTCGCCGTAACGCCCGCGTATTTCCGTCAGGCTGGCGTCGATCGAGGCCGCCGGCAGCATCACGCTGGCCGCTTCCGGTGTCTCCAGGATCAGGGTCTCGATCTCCTGCTGCCGGGCGGCGACCCTGGTCACCCGGTGCAGTTCTTCCGGTGCGAGAGACTCCAGCGGCTTGCCGAACAACTGCGCGGCGAGCTTGATCGAGCGGTAGATGCTGCCCGGTTCAGGCATCGTCTGGCCGCCGCCATTCGCCCAGCGCGGCCTCGGGTACCCGCAGGGGGATGCCTGCGAGGCAGTCGAAGTGCGTCTGATAGACGACACCCTCGGTCGCCGATTTCTCGAGATTGAGGATTTCGCCATGACTGCCGGCCGGCACCCGGACCTCCCCGCCCACGGCCAGCGGACGCAGTACGCGCACCCGCTGGCGGACCTCGAAGCGGCTTTCGATCCAGGGCTCGTCGACGCCGACCAGCTCTTCTTCACGACAGCCGACCAGCCGGCCCTCGTCGAGGAAGTGGACGGAATAGATGATCTGATCCTGAAGAAAGGTACCGACATCGCGGACATGCCCGATGCGCCCGCGTCGCACCAGCAGGTCGCCGGTCGGTACGCCGGGGAAGGTGCCATCGTTGCGCACATTGCGCGTCACGCGCACCGCATCGCCGTAGTCCCAGCGCGGCAACACGGCCTCAGTCCGTCAGCGAGGAGAGGGGTAGGAAAGACGATCCCTCGGCCTTCCGGAAGACGGCAAAGACCTTTTCGGCCTGAGCGCTGGAGCCGACGAAGTCGGCGTAGGCGTGCGCCAGCCAGTGGCGGTAGGCGACGTAATCCGGCGCCTTGCCGGCTTCCTGCTTGGCCAGGTAATCGTGAAATCGTTGCAGGATGTGCAGGCGATTGACCTGCACCACGCGACCGTCGAAGTCGATGCCGAAGTACTCGAGGAACTCTTCCGCCGAGGTCAACTCGGCGAGGTCGTCCTCAAAGGTGTCGTTGGCACAGGCCATGGCTTTCTCCTCTTTCAGTCCAGGGGTTCGGGGGCAGCGGCGTACTGGCGATCGACCACCTCGAGCAGCGGCAGGGCACCGAGAGCATCGCGGAGGTCGACTTGGGCAATCGTCCGCAGGCGGGTGCACGCCTCGCTGACTCGCCCGAGACGCAGCAGAATCACGGCTGATCCCTTGAGCGCCAGCAGATGGAAGCGCAGCATGCCCATCGAGCGCATCGCCGCCTCGCCCAGCGTGTGCGGCCCGAGGCTGCGCCAACCGCCGACCAGTTGCAGGCGGCGGGCACTGACTTCCAGCGCCCGTTCGGCGACGACCAGGGCATCCTCGAGGCGATGCTGATAGAAATAGTAGCGGTAGAGTGCGACCAGCACCGAGAGCTGCTCGGGCGCCAGAAAGTAGGCGTAGAGCAACCGCTGCTCGGCCACCGGCTGGCCGTAGTCATGCGCCGCGGCGTCGATCTGGGCCGCCACCCGGGGCGGGCAGGGCTCGTCGAAATAAAGCACGTCATCGCCCAGTTCGAGCAGTTCGAGTCGGTCAGCCATTGCCATTTTCCTTGATCATCGGCTCAGGAGCGCAGCAGGGCCAGGAGATCGGCCGTCGAGGGCGCTTGCTTCTTCTCGACGACAAAGCTTCGCAGTCGCTGCAGGAAGGCGCGCGCGGAAGTGTCCGACAGGTCATGGCCGAGGCCCGCCATCACCTGCTGCACGGCGCGCGCTCCGGAATGCTTGCCGAGAACCACGCGATGCCGACGGCCGACCAGACGCGGATCAAAGCCTTGATAGTTGGCCGGATCCTTGAGCAGACCGTCGACGTGAATCCCTGCCTCGTGGGTGAAGGCGCCTTCGCCGACAATGCTCTTCTGCCAGGCCAGAGGGCGTCCCGAAGCGACGGCCACGCGCTGCGAGATATCGGGGAAGCCGGCGAGATCAATCCCGGTTCCGATTCCCTGGCACAGATGCAGACCGAGCACGACCTCTTCCAGCGGCGCGTTGCCACAGCGCTCGCCAAGGCCGTTGACGGTCGTGTTGAGGTGCGTCGCGCCAGCGCGGGCGGCCGCCAACGTATTCGCCGTAGCCATCCCCAGGTCGTCGTGGGCGTGCATCTCGATTTCGAGATCGCATCGCGAGCGCAGGTGACGAATGCGCTCGAAGGTCGCGAAGGGGTCGAGAACGCCCAGGGTATCGGCAAAACGAATGCGCTGCGCGCCGGCCACCTGCGCCGCTTCGGCAATTGCCGCCAGCAGGTCCGGGTCGCCGCGCGAGGCATCCTCGGCGCCGATGCCGACGCGGAAACCGAGGTCGCGCGCCAGTTGTACATGCTCGCCGATCTGCGTCAGCAGCCACTTTCGATCACGTCGCAGTTTCGCCTGGAGATGTTGATCCGAGGCGGGTACGGAGATGTCGATCAACTGCGCACCGAGATTCGCCGCCAGAGAAATGTCGGCACGGTTCATTCGCGTCCACACCATCAGGCGCGCCTTCAGTCCCAGCGCCGCGACCGCCCGGATGCTCTCGCGTTCAGCCTCGCCCATGGCGGGAATCCCGATCTCCAGCTCGGGCACGCCCAAAGCGTCGAGGCCGCGCGCGATGCCGGTCTTTTCGCCAAGACTGAAGGCGACACCCGCCGACTGCTCGCCGTCGCGCAGGGTGGTGTCGTTGATGACGATGTCGGTCGGAGCTTTATGGTTCATCATGGGTGTGGACTAGCAATTAGAGTGCCAGCATTCAATCCATTACAAATCAGTACGTTGCCGGAGTGCGTTGAAGGAGTGCGTTGGAGAATTGTCGGGTTTGCGACCGCCTTGTGCGCTGGCGGCACGGCGGCACGGCGGCAGGGACAGGGTATCTGACGCGACCGCGGGTGCCGGTGGCCGCGGTCAGCGCTACCCTTCCTCCGGTCCGAAGCAGAGCGCGCGATCGCAGCACTCGGCACAGTGCGGTGACTTGCAGATCGGCACGCCGGCGCGCTCGCAGAGCTGCCGGTAGAAAAACTTCTTCCACTTCATATTGCCGATGTTCTTCGCCGCCAGCTCAGGGAAGTTCTCGCGCAGCAACGCCGACAGGGCCTCGCGGTCGGGCAGGCCCATGTCCTGCCACAGATGATTCTCGCCCATGGCCGCGCTGGCGATCGCATAACACAGACAGGCGCCGAACTCGTCCGGCTGCGCCAGGTTTTCGCGCAGCAGCTCGAGCAGATCGGCAAATTCGTCGCCGCCTGCGTCAGCGTCCGGCGCGCTGGCCGCCGGCACCAACGTTCCGTCGAGGCCCGGGGCAGCGAGTAGTGCCTGCAGGCGTTCGTCAGCAACCCCGCGGATCAACGGCCGGCGGCCCGCCGCCAGGGACTTGCCGACGACGCCGGCAATGGCCAATGCACGGAGGTCGGCCCCATGCGGCACGGTGGGCAGCCTGTCGGTCAGGTGAAGCATGCGCGGCTCCGGAGGATGGCGGATGGGCAGGTTACGCAAGACTCATGCCAAAGCTCCGGAGGTGGCGCGATTCCCGGGTGAAGCCGCTGGCGCTGGCCGGCCGTGGCGGTGTCTTGCCCCGCCCGCCAGCGCAGCGATCGATGTCGCAATGTCGCAAAGCCGACAAGCCCTGGAGGAAGGTCAAGGACTAGGAATCAGGTGCTTAGCGCTGGCACGGCAATTGCGACACGACAGGAAACAGAGGACTGATGCGATGAAGACAGCCGAAATCACCGAACTGCTGAACGAGCCCGCCTGTACCCACAACCGGACCGAGAAATCCGGTTGTGCGCGCACCCGCCCGGGGGCGACGGCGGGTGGCTGTTCCTTTGACGGTGCGCAGATTGCCCTGCTGCCGATTGCCGACGTCGCGCATATCGTCCATGGGCCAATCGCCTGCGCCGGCGCGTCGTGGGACAACCGTGGCGCACGTTCGTCGGGGCCGACGCTTTACCGGATCGGCATGACCACCGATCTCACCGAGCAGGACGTGATCATGGGCCGTGGCGAAAAACGGCTTTTCCTCGCGATCAAGCAGGCGATCGACGACTACGCACCGAAGGCTGTGTTTGTCTACGCCACCTGCGTGCCGGCGCTGATTGGCGACGACCTTGAGGCGGTGGCCAGGGCAGCCAGCGAACGCTGGGGCGTACCGGTGGTGCCGGTCGATTGCGCCGGCTTCTACGGCACCAAGAACCTCGGCAACCGCATCGCCGGTGAAGCCATGTTCAAGTACGTGATCGGTCGCCGCGAACCGGAGCCGCTGCCCGCCGCCGCACTACGGCCAGGCATCAGGGTGCATGACGTGAACCTGATCGGCGAATACAACATTGCCGGCGAATTCTGGTACGTGGCGCCGCTGTTCGACGAACTCGGCTTGCGCATCCTGTGCACGCTCTCGGGCGACGCGCGCTTCCATGAGGTGCAGACCATGCACCGGGCGCAGGCATCGATGGTGGTCTGCGCCAAGGCGCTGCTCAATGTCGCGCGAAAGCTCGAGGCTGACTTTGGCGTGCCCTTCTTCGAGGGCAGCTTCTACGGCGTCAGTGACACCTCGCAGGCCTTCCGCGACTTCGCCCGGCTGCTCGGCGATGCCGATCTTGCGGCGCGCACCGAGGCGATGATCACCCGCGAGGAGGCGCGGATTCGCGCCGCACTCGAACCCTGGCGGGCACGGCTGGCCGGCAAGCGGGTGCTGCTGTACACCGGTGGCGTGAAGAGCTGGTCGGTGGTTTCCGCCCTGCAGGATCTCGGCATGACGGTGGTCGCCACCGGCACCAACAAATCCACCGAGGAAGACAAGGCGCGCATCCGTGAGCTCATGGGCGACGCCACGAGGATGATCACCGACGGCAGCCCCAAGGCGCTGCTGCAGGCCTGCAAGGACTACCGGGCGGACATCCTGATCGCCGGGGGACGCAACCTGTATACGGCGTTGAAGGCGCGGATTCCCTTTCTCGACATCAACCAGGAACGCGAATTCGGCTACGCCGGCTACGACGGGATGCTCGAACTGGTACGGCAGCTCGCGCTGACCCTGGAGTCGCCGGTATGGCGCAAGGTGCGGGCGCCGGCACCGTGGGCGGCACAGCAGGCAGCGGACGAAACACCGCCCGTCCGGGGAGGAAGCGATGGCTGAAGTCCTCAAGCGCGCCAAGCCGCTGACGGTCAATCCTCTCAAGGCCAGCCAGCCGATCGGCGCGGCGCTTGCCTTCCTCGGCATGCGCCGGGCGATTCCGATGCTGCACGGCTCGCAGGGCTGCACGGCTTTCGGCAAGGTCTTCCTGGTGCGTCATTTCCGCGAACCGATTCCGCTGCAGACGACGGCAATGGATCAGGTGTCGAGCATCATGAGCGCCGACGAAAACGTCATCGAGGGTTTGCGCGTGCTTTGCGAGAAGAACTCGCCGGAGCTGATCGGGCTGCCCACGACGGGGCTCTCGGAGACCCAGGGCTGCGATGTTCAACGGCTGGTACGCGAGTTCCGCGCCCGCCATCCGGAGTTCTCGGCAACCGCCGTCGTGCCGGTGAACACCCCGGATTATTCCGGTTGCCTCGAATCCGGCTTTGCGCTGGCCGTGGAAGCGATCATCGACACGCTGGTCCCCGACAGTGCAGGCAGGTGTCTGGCCGGACGACGCCCGCGCCAGGTCAACGTGCTCGCTTCGTCGATGCTGACACCCGGCGACATCGAGGCGATCAAGGCGTGGATCGAGGCCTTCGGCCTGCAGCCGCTGGTGCTGCCCGATATCGGCGACTCGCTCGACGGCCATCTGGTCGATCAGGACACATCGCCGCTGACGCTCGGCGGAACGTCGACGGGCGATCTCGCAACGCTCGGTGAAGCAGCGGCGACGCTGGTCATCGGCCGCTCGCTGCAACGGGCAGCCGATCTGTTGAAGACGCGCAGTGGCGTGCCGGACTATCGCTTTGACCATCTGCTGGGCCTCGATGCCGGCGACGCCTTCACCCTTGCGCTGGCGGAGATCTCCGGGCAGCCGGTACCGGCGTCGGTCGATCGTCAGCGGGCGCAGCTGCAGGATGCGATGGTCGATACCCATTTCATGACCGGGTTCCTGCGCGTCGCGATTGCCGGCGACCCCGACCTCCTGCTGGCACTCGGCCAGTTTCTCCACGGGGTCGGTGCTGAAATCGTTGCCGCCGTGGCCGCGGCACGGTCCGAGGTGCTGGCCGAACTGCCGGCTGCGTCGGTGCGCATCGGCGATCTCGAGGACCTCGAGCGCGAGGCACGGGCGCACCGCGCCCAGCTCATGGTTGCCAACTCGCACGCCGTGCCGAGCGCCGAACGCCTGCAGTTGCCCTTGCTGCGCGCCGGCTTCCCGCAGTACGACTGGGTCGGTGGCTATGCGCGCACCTGGGTCGGCTATCGCGGCGCACGTCAGGCCTTGTTCGATGTCGCCAATCTCTTTCTCGGGAACCACCATGACACGCCTGTCCATCGATCCATTTACCGGGTCGGCAGCGAAAGCGGTCCGCCACACCAGGCGCCGCCTGGCGCTGGCCTGGTCGGCCAGTAGCGAGGTGCCGAGCATGCTAAGGGTCGCCTTTGCCAGCAACGATCGCAACACGGTGAATCAGCACTTCGGCGCGGCGGCGGGCTTCGCCATCTATGCGCTGGACGGCGAGCGGGCGCAACTGGTCGAACTCGCCGAGTTCCCCCCGGAAGCGATGGACGGCAACGAAAACCGCTTGCCGGCAAAGATTGCGACGCTGGCTGGCTGTGCCGCCGTCTATTGCCTTGCTGCCGGTGCGTCAGCGGTCAGGCAACTGCTGGCCGCCGGGGTCCAGCCCATCCGGCTCGACGACGAGGTGGCGATCGATTGCTTGCTGCGGGAGATCAGCCTGGCGATTCGGGAAGGAGGCATGGCCTGGGTCGACAAAGCCATCCGCCCGCATACGGATGATGGCGCCCGCTTCGACCGCATGCTGGCCGAAGGCTGGGACGAATGATGCCGGGCATGCTCGAAGCCCGCGGGCGGGTGGTCGAAGTGCGCGACGGCACGGCCGAGGTCCGGCTTGCGGTGGCGTCGAGCTGCCATGGCTGCCGGGCGCAGGGCGTCTGCGGCAGCGGCCGCGAGCAGTCGGTTCGTATCGCCGCAGCGGGCGGTCTGGCGGTTGGCGACGTCGTATCCCTCGCGCTTGGCAAAGCGCAGTTCTCGCTCGGCGTCGCAATCGGCTATCTGCTGCCGGCGCTGACCCTGCTGCTCGGCGCTGCGCTCCTGTCATTCGCCGGCGACACCGCCGCGGCACTCGGTGCCGCGGTTGGCCTGGCCGTCGGCATCCTCCTCGTCCGCCTGCTTTCCCGCCGGCTGCTGGCCGACCGACTGCGGCCGGCGGCGACCATCACCTGCCAGCCCCAGTCACTTCCCGGAGAACACCCATGACCTTGACGCTTGCCCCCGAATCGGCCATCGAGCCCGCCGACGATCCCGTCTTTGCCACCGACTTCATCCGGGAGATGCTGCGCCAGACGCGCGCGCTCGACACTTACGGCGAGTGGGATGGCAAGCCGGTCCCGGCAATACTCTCTGGCTACGTGCTGAGCAAGGAACAGAAGCGCGCGATCCCGACCATCGGCGATCCCGACGAAGTGACACTGGCCCGCGTCAAGGCCTTCCACAACGCCATTGCGGTATTGATCGAGAAGGAATGTGGCCAGATGGCTGTGCCTTTCGTGCACATCAGCCACGAGGGCTTCGGCCGCACGCTGATCACGGTCGGCAAGCTGGTGGTGATGGATCGGACGCTGCGCGACGTACACCGCTTCGGCTTCGAGTCCTTGTCGAAAATGAAGACCGAAGCCGACAAGCACCTCGCCGTGGCACTCGGCATCATCGGCAGATTCCCTGAAGTGGCAGGCATGTGAGAGGACGAAGATGAGCGAAGACGAAGTCAGGGAACTCGACCGGGAAGTGAAGAAGCTCAAACGCATTGCCAGCGAGCAGGCCGCGAGACTCCACGATCTGGTCGAGGACAGGCTGCCTGCCGGTTGGCAGGAACTCCCGGAAATTTCACAGGCAACCCTCACGGCCTGCCAGGCCTGGGCGGCCGCCAACGCCCGCCTGCAGGCGGCGCAGAAAGGCTAGGACCATGACCACGATTACCGGTCGCACGCGCGGCGGGGACGAATGGGTCCCGCAGTTTGTCAGTTTTCTCGATCCGAAGAAGTGCATTGGCTGCGGCCGCTGCTACAAGGTCTGTCCGCGCAGCGTCCTCGACCTGGTCGAGCGCAGCGAGCAACTGCTGGCCGACGCGGACGACGACGATGCCGATGATGACGACGAGATGATGGTGATGACCATTGCCAACGGCGCCGACTGCATCGGCTGTGGCGCCTGCGGTCGCGTCTGTCCGAAAGACTGCTACACCTATGCTCCTGCCGAAGGGTGAGGATTGGCGTCATCCCGCCTGCCGGCGACCCTGGCGGCAGCCGGCGTGTCGTGTCTGCGACAACCGCCCCATTCACTCGAAAAGCCGAAACTTAGCGTTAAATCAAGTGCGTGTGCTCACAATGACCGGCTGGTACGAAGCTTGCGTAGGTAGACCCGGAACCCCAAACCTACCCTGTCTGAAGGAGAGTACACAATGATCAATCTGACCCCCGCTGCATCCAGGGCGATCAACCGCTTCATCAAGGCGACCGAGACGCCGGTCGCCGGTCTGCGCATCTTCGTTTCCGGCGGGGGCTGTGCCGGCCTGCAGTACGGGCTGCGGCTGGAACAGGACAAGAGCGAGGACGATCTGGAATTCGATGTCGGTACCGGTGCCAAACTGCTGGTCGACCCGATGAGCAGTTCGATGCTCGAAGGCCTGACCGTCGATTTCGTCGACAGCCTCACCCAGACCGGCTTCAAGTTCAACAATCCGAACGTCTCCGGGGCCTGCTCCTGCGGCCAGTCGTTCAAGGCCTGAGGGGAACGTCATGTGGGATTATTCAGAGAAGGTCCGCGAACACTTTTTCAACCCGCGCAATTCGGGCCCGCTGGAAAGCGCCAACGCCATCGGTGACTTCGGCTCGATCAAGTGCGGCGACGCGCTGCGCCTGATGCTGAAGGTCGACCCGGCCACCGAGATCATCGACGAGGCGCGCTTTCAGACCTTCGGCTGCGGCTCGGCGATTGCCTCTTCGTCGGCTCTGACCGAGATCATCAAGGGCAAGACGCTCGACGAGGCCCTGCGGGTCAGCAACCAGGACATCGCCGATTACCTCGACGGCCTGCCACCGGAAAAGATGCACTGCTCGGTCATGGGACGCGAGGCGCTGCAGGCCGCGGTGGCCAACTATCGCGGCGAGACCTGGCAGGATGATCACGAGGAAGGCGATCTGGTCTGCAAGTGCTTTGCCATCGACGCCGTGATGATCGAGCACACCGTCCGCGCCAACAGCCTGCGAACGATCGAGGAGGTGGCCAACTACACCAAGGCCGGCGGTGGCTGTTCGGCGTGTCACGAGAAGATCGAGGACATCCTGATCGCTGTCAACGGCCGCCTCTACGCCAGTGAAGCGAAACCCGCCAAGGTTCGCCCGGCGGCCAGCGAAATGGCGGGCAAGCCGAAACTGACCAACTACCAGCGGATCCGCAAGATCGAGGAGACGCTGGAGGCGATCCGCCCCTCGCTGCAGCGTGACCACGGTGATGTCACCCTGGTCGAGGTCGATGGCAAGAAGATCTACGTCGAGCTCACCGGCGCCTGCCGTGGATGCTCGATGGAAGCCGCCACCCTTGGCGGCGTGCAACAGAAACTCATCGAAGCCCTGGGCGAACTGGTGCAGGTGCTCCCGGTTGCCGCGCTGGCCCGCGCTTGACCGTCATTCCCCCTGGAGAAGCCATGAAACCGATCTACATGGACAATAACGCCACGACGGCCTGCGATGCCGCTGTCGTGGCAGCCATGCTGCCCTATTTTACCGAGCAGTTCGGCAATGCTTCCTCGATCCACAGCTTCGGCTCCGAGGTCGGCAAGGCAATCAAGCAGGCTCGGATGCAGGTTCAGTCGCTGCTTGGCGCCGCTCACGACAGCGAAATCGTCTTCAACTCCTGCGGTACCGAGTCCGACTCGACGGCCATTCTCTCGGCACTCAAGGCCAATCCGGATCGGCGAACGGTCATTACCACCGTGGTCGAGCATCCGGCGATCCTCAGCCTGTGCGCCTACCTCGAGAAGGAAGACTACGTCGTCCATCGCCTGCGCGTCGACCGCAAGGGGCGCGTCGACCTGGACGAATACCGGTCGCTGCTCAACGACCGCGTGGCGATCGTTTCGGCGATGTGGGCGAACAATGAAACCGGCACCCTCTTTCCGGTCGAGGAGATGGCCGAGATGGCGCACGAGAAGGGCATCCTGTTCCACACCGACGCGGTGCAGGCCGTCGGCAAGGTCGCCATTGACCTGAAGAGCACGAAGATTGACATGCTCTCGCTGTCCGGTCACAAGCTGCACGCGCCGAAAGGCATCGGGGTGCTCTATGTGCGCCGCAATACGCGCTTCCGCCCGCTCCTGCGCGGCGGCCACCAGGAGCGTGGCCGCCGCGCAGGTACCGAGAACTCGGCGTCGATCGTCGGCCTCGGCGTTGCCTGCGAGATCGCCCGGCAATGCATCGTTGCGGAGAACACGACCGTCAAGCGCCTGCGGGACCGCTTGGAGCGTGGGATTCTCGCCAGGGTCGCGAATGCCTTCGTCAACGGCGACACGCTCTATCGCCTGCCGAATACGTCGAGCATTGCCTTCGAGTACGTCGAAGGCGAAGGGATTCTCCTGCTCCTGAACCAGCAGGGGATTGCCGCCTCCTCCGGCTCGGCCTGCACCTCGGGGTCTCTGGAACCGTCGCATGTCATGCGTGCGATGGGTATCCCCTACACCGCGGCCCACGGCACGATCCGCTTCTCGCTGTCGCGCTACAACACCGAGGAGGAAGTGGACCGCGTCATCGCCGCCGTCCCGCCGGTGATCGCCAAGCTCAGGAAGCTCTCGCCATACTGGCGCGGTGACGGACCGGTGACCAATCCGGAGCAGGCCTTCCAGCCGGAATACGCCTGACCGGATAGGGTCAAGCGAACGCGAGATCCATGGCGCGGCCGATGGCGCGCCAGCCAGGGCGGCAAAACGTTCCAGCGGGGCGAACCAGTCTCCCGCGACGGTGCACCCGGACTTGCATTCAATGGAAAACCCGCCATGGGGCGGGATGGCGCGGTCGTGCAGCGGCGGATAGAAGCCGCGCCAGAGCCAATCCTCCAGGCCGCCGCCGGGCTGCGCTTCGGCGATCTCGTCGAAAGCGCAGGGCAGCAGGTGCAGCAGGCCAACGCGCCCGGCGAGCGATTGAGTAATCCGTTCCATCAGACCGAACTGCTGCGAGCCGGTGAGCACGAACAGCCCGGTGCGCCGGTCCCCGTCGACGCGGGTTTGCAGGTAGGAGAACAAGTCGGGGACGCGCTGAGCTTCATCGATAACGGCGCCGTCGGGATACTGGGCGAGAAAACCGCGCGGGTCGGTGGCGGCTAGTGCGCGCACGTCGGGGTCTTCGAGGCTGGCGTAAGGTTGGTCCGGAAATGTCGCGCGAGCAAGCGTGGTCTTGCCGGACTGACGCGGCCCGGTAATGGCGACGATAGGATAGTAGCTGGCCAGTTCTACGAGGCGCGGCGCCGCAAGACGAGGAATCATGCGGTCAGCTCGGATGGGGTAATGCAGATTGTCAAAGAAATTGACAATCTGCATTACCCCCGGTTTCCCTCAGACCAAGCCGCGACGTTCGCTCGTACAAACATACGAATGGTTGATGCCGACTTCAAGATTCGGCCCGGTGTCGAGCGTGTTATTTGGGGACACGGTTTTTAGGGTGACGCCGACCAATCGAGCGTGCGTGACACCACGTCCACTGGCCACTCCCGCTGAACTATCAGTTCATCTTCGCCGGCGGTATCGTCATAGCGCAGCGCAGCGCCACACCAAACGGCGTCAGGCGAGCGAGGCCATCGGCGTCTGGTGGCAGGGTGATTGCGTGACGCCGCAGTAATTCGATCAGCATCGAGAGGTTGTGCGTTCTCGGAAATTCGATCTCATGTCTGGTCAATACCGACTTGACCGATTTCTCGACCGCCTGTTGGGCATGAAAGCCGATGACCCAATTCGGTGCGCCGGCATCGGCCGACAGGCTACGAACGACATAGCCGTCGTCGCGGGCTTTGCTTAATAAGGCGGCTGCGTAGTCAGTGGACGAGTGCATACTCGATGCCTTGCCGCGCTACCCGCCAGGCCAGCGTATTGGGAATTTCGCACTGCCGGCCGAACATTTCGCTGCTCATCACCACGACATCTGCCGGAATGAGTTGTCGGCCCAGCAGCGCAGAAAGGCGGATCATTTCCGCAGCGCGGTCCTTGACCTCGGGTTCGATGATCAGAATGTCGATATCGCTGTCGGCACGGGCGTTTCCCGCGGCATGGGAGCCGAAAACGATTACCCGGGCGCCACGTGGCAGAGCTGAGGCCAAGTGATCAAGCGCCAACCGTATGAGTTGCGGGGCAGCGGGTTCGCAAGCTTCAAGCACGGTGGGCATGGCAAGTTTCCGAAGTCATGACAGACGCAATGATAGTCTCGCTGCTCGGCGACCGGCAACAGCGATTTGATCCGCAACCGATACAAAGGGGCCGCGCAATTCAGTAGCGTCCGGATAGATCGAAACCCACCAGCCGTGAAGCCTGTAGTGGTGATGGTAGCGAGAGATTGACATTGACGCGAGTAGTGGAGGACAGACTTCGATTTTTGGCGTGAGGCCGCCCTGTTTCAGCGCCGTCCCCAAGTATCGACCCCAGCATCCCGCGCAGGATCTGGTTGCCGATCCCACCGCCGACGCTGCTGGCCTTGCCACGTGCGGCGCTGCTGGCGACCGCTTCGATCCCCCCTTCGCTGCGGCCCGCGCCGGCCGGTGCTGCCGGTGAGGATTTCGCCGGGGCCGCCGAACAGGCCGCCGCCGGACTCCTGATGCGGCGCTAGGGCGCTCTCGCGCAGTTTCGGGGCGGGTCGCCGCTGCGTCTGCCCGCCGCCGTGGTTGCCCCAGTCGTTGGCGGCGCCGGGGGCGGGCTGGGTGCTGGCCGGCTTGCCGCGTAGCAATTCGCAGGCCCATACGCGGTCGACCGGAGCACCGTAGGTGGTCAGCAACGGCGAGGCCCTGATCATCGCCTTGCGCTCGGTGGCGGTCAGCGGCGGTCAGCGGGCCCGAGAGAGAAGAACTCTCGTTCCCGCCTGGCCGTAGTCTCTCCCGTCAGCAGCGGACAGGCGCGCGGGGAAACGCAGCCGGCACCGGGGCGATCCGGCCATGCGCTAGAATGCGAGGCGAAAACCTTGACTCGCCTCCTTGAAAAACCGCAACTTGACCGAAGACACCGATGGCAGGAAAGACGCAGTCGTCTTCTACAGCCCTGACGGGGACATCGTCTCCCGCTGGCGGTTGCCCTTGTGGCTCCACCGGCTGCGGCAGCGCCTGATGGCGCGCAGCTCGATCGAGATCAGCGAGCGGGCGGGCGTACGTTACCTGCATTTTTCGTCAGACTGGGTGCAGGGTGCGATGCGCGTGCAGCGTCCCAATGCCCTGGAATTGCCCTATACGCGTGAAATGATGGCCGGATTGCTGCTGCGCGACCCACCATGGCCGCGCCAGGCCCTGCTGATCGGTCTTGGTGCGGGATCGATCGCCAAGTTCATCTACCACCAACTGCCGGCAACCAGGATCACCGTCGTCGAGATCGATCCGCAGGTGGAGATCGTCGCCCGGCTGCACTTCAAACTGCCGGACGACCCGCTGCGGCTGCGCGTGCTGGTTGCCGACGGGGCCGAGTACATGCTCAAGGGCGACAGCCTGCATGATTACATCCTGATCGATGGCTTCGACCGGCACGCGCGTGCCGGCGTGCTCGATACCCTGCCCTTTTACCAGGCCTGTCGTGCGCGGCTGAGCCAGAGTGGCTTGTTGGCGGTCAACCTGCTCGGTCGCGAACGCGGCTTCGAGGCCAGCGCCGAGCGCATCAGCCAGGCCTTCGACGGCCGTGCGCTGGTCTTTCCGTCGTGCGACAGCGGCAATACGATTGCCTTCGCCAGCGCCGGCGATCCGGTCAACCTCCGCTTCGACGAGCTGATCAAGCGCGCGAATCAGTGCCGGCAGGAGACCGGTCTGAACCTGTTGCCGACCATCGCCCGCCTGCAACAGGAACGTCATCTGCCCAGCGATTGGCTCAAGGTCTGATGCCGAGGATCTCCGATCCGCTGGTGTGCCGAGCGGCAGCCGCGTCAAGACGGGTATACTCGCCGGTTACGGCTGCCTGCGGCAGCCTTGTTCGAAAAGCGGCCAAGCCATGACCCAACCCGTTCTCCCATCGATCGCTGACAGCCCGTCGCTTGCCGGGCTGTCGCCGACGACCCCGCCGGCCGCCTGGTCGGCGCAACTGGCCAGCCAGCTGGCTGGCGACGAAGCGATCCTTGCCTGGATCGAGATCGATCTCGACGCCACCCTGCGCTTCGCCAGCGGCATCCTGGTGGTCAGCAGCGAACGCCTGCTGGCACTGTCGGCAGACGACGGCCGCTGGCAGAGCTGGGCCTACCGGCCGGGACTGACCTTCAGCCGCCGCGACCATTCCGGCGTCGGGACGCTGGAACTCTGCGACACCGATTCCCTGTTGGCAAGCTGGCGTTATACGCTGGGCGCCGACATTGCGGCCGGGCGCCTGGTCGACCATTTCATGCGGCAGCTCACCTTCCGGGTCACCGGCAAAGTGCCGCCGCCATCCACTCTGGCGCTGTGCCCGAAGTGCGAAACGCCCCTGCTCGCTGGACAGGAGGAGTGCCCGGTCTGCAGCAAGGAGATCCACGAACCGCCTTCGACCTGGACGCTGCTGCGCCTGGGTCGCTTCGCCAGGCCCTACAAGGGGCAACTGATCCTAGGTTTCGTGCTCTCCCTGCTGACCACTGCCGCAACGCTGGTCGCGCCGTACCTGACCATGCCGATGATGGACAAGGTGCTGATCCCCTACCAGAATGGCCAGCCGATCGACCCCGCCCTGGTGGCCCTCTATCTCTCCGGCCTGCTCGGCGCGTCGCTGGTCGCCTGGGTGCTTGGCTGGGGACGGACCTATATTCTGGCGCTGGTTTCGGAACGAATTGGCGCCGACCTGCGCACCACCACCTACGAGCATCTGTTGAAGCTCTCGCAGGAGTACTTCGGCGGCAAGCGGACCGGCGACCTGATGGCGCGGATCGGTTCCGAGACCGACCGGATCAACATCTTCATTTCGCTGCACCTGCTTGATTTCGCGACCGATGTGCTGATGATCGTCATGACGACGGCGATCCTGGTCTCGATCGATCCCTGGCTGGCGGCGGTGACCTTGTTGCCGCTGCCGATCATCGGCTGGTTGATCCACGTCGTGCGGGAGAAACTGCGTACCGGCTTCGAGCGCGTCGACCGCATCTGGGCAGAAGTGACCAATGTGCTTGCCGATACGATTCCCGGCATCCGCGTGGTCAAGGCCTTTGCCCAGGAGAGCCGCGAGGCAGCGCGTTTCCGCGCCGCCAATGTGCACAACCTGGAAGTGAACGACCGGGTCAACAAGGTCTGGTCGCTGTTCTCGCCGACCGTCACGCTGCTGACCGAAATCGGCCTGCTGATCGTCTGGGCTTTCGGTATCTGGCAGATCGCCGGCGATCAGATCACGGTCGGTGTGTTGACCGCTTTCCTGGCCTACATCAGCCGCTTCTACCTGCGCCTCGACTCGATGAGCCGCATCGTCTCGGTGACGCAGAAGGCGGCAGCGGGCGCCAAGCGCATCTTCGACATTCTCGACCATGTTTCAAGCGTTCCCGAGCCGGTCAACCCGGTGCACCTGCCGAAGGTTTCGGGCCGCATCGAGTTGCGCAGCGTCGGCTTCCGCTACGGCACGCGCAGCGTCACCCGCGACATCAATCTGGTCATCGAACCCGGCGAGATGGTCGGTCTGGTCGGGCACAGCGGTTCCGGCAAGAGCACGATGGTCAACCTGATCTGCCGATTTTACGATGTCACCGAAGGCGCCATCCTGATCGATGGCGTGGACATCCGTTCGCTGCCGGTCGCTGAATACCGCAAACACATTGGCCTAGTGCTGCAGGAGCCCTTCCTGTTCTTCGGCACGATTGCCGAGAACATCGCCTACGGCAAGCCCGAGGCCTCACGCGCCGAAATCGTCGCGGCGGCGCGCGCCGCGCACGCGCACGAGTTCATCCTGCGCCTGCCCCATGGCTATGACTCGCTGGTCGGCGAACGCGGCCAGGCGCTGTCGGGCGGCGAAAGGCAGCGGATTTCGATCGCGCGCGCGCTGCTGATCGACCCGCGCATCCTGATCCTCGACGAGGCCACTTCGTCCGTGGATACGACGACCGAGAAGGAAATCCAGAAGGCGCTCGACAACCTGGTGCGCGGACGGACGACGATTGCCATTGCCCACCGCCTGTCCACCCTCCGTGACGCCAATCGCCTGGTGGTTCTCGACCGGGGTAGCGTCGTCGAGGTCGGCAGCCACGACGAGCTGATGGCTTGCGAGGGCCATTATTACCGCCTCTATCAGGCGCAGGCCCGCAACGTCGACACCGAAGACGAGCTGCGCCGAATGGAAATCGATCCCAAGGACGAGGGAGACCGCGAATGAGCGACGCAGCCGACTATCAATTGCGCCGGAATGCCTTTGGCCGGCTGGAGTTCATCGGCAGCGACGGCGAGGTCCACGTCGGAGTGGTGCCGGTGCGCGCTTTTCCGATCAGCGCCGCCGACGATGGCGTCGCGCTGGTCGACCCTTATGGCCACGAGCTGGCCTGGATCGACCAGCTTGGCGACCTGCCGGACGAGCTCCGCACCCTGGTCGAAGCCGAACTGGCGCAGCGCGAGTTCATGCCGGTGATCACGCGCATCGTCGGCGTCGCAAGCTTCGCCACGCCGAGCACCTGGCAGGTGGAAACCAATCGCGGCCCGGCAAGTTTCGTCCTCAAGGGCGAAGAGGACATTCGCCGCCTGACGCCACCGGCACTGCTGATCGCCGACAGTCATGGCATCCACTTCCTGATCCGCGACCGTTCCGCACTGGACCAGCACAGCCGACGAATTCTGGATCGCTTCCTGTGAACCGTTTTTCGGCGATCGTTTTATCGGTCGGTCAGCCGATTGACGAATGCCGCGTTATACCGACGATACTCCGGGCCCGGCCTGTTGTCCGCTTGCCTGCCGCCTGTCCCGCGCTGCTCTGCGCCAACCTTCCCATGCCTGGACTGACGCCATGAAAACGAAAGATATCAAGTTTCTTGAAATCCGCTACCTGCGAGGTCCGAACATCTGGACTTACCGCCCGGTCATTGAAGCAATCGTGGATATCGGCGAGCTCGAAGACTTTCCTTCCAACACCATCCCGGGTTTTTACGAGCGCCTGACGGCCCTGCTGCCATCGCTGAGCGAGCACCGCTGCAGCTATGGCGAGCCTGGCGGGTTCCTGCGGCGGGTGCAGGAGGGAACCTGGCCGGCCCACATTCTCGAACATGTCACGCTCGAACTGCAGAACCTGGCCGGCATGCATGGAGGGTTCGGCAAGGCGCGGGAAACGTCGACGCGTGGTGTCTATAAGGTGGTTGTCCGTGCCTGGCACGAGGACGTCACCCGTTCCTGCCTGCATGCCGGCCGCGACCTGCTGCTGGCCGCCATTCAGGACCGGCCTTTCGATGTGGCCACGACGGTCGAACGCCTGGCCGACATGGCCGAGCGGAAGCTGCTCGGGCCGAGTACCGGTTGCATCGTCGAAGCGGCGACCGCCAAGGATCGTCGCATTCCGGCCATTCGCCTGCTGGCCACCGGCAACCTCGTGCAATTGGGTTACGGCGCTCGCAGCCGACGTATCTGGACCGCCGAAACCGACCGCACCAGCGCCATCGCCGAGGGCATCTCGCGCGACAAGGATCTGACCAAGATGCTGTTGAAATCGTGTGGCGTGCCGGTGCCCGAGGGGCGCCTGGTCGACAGTGCGGAAGATGCCTGGGAGGCCGCCGAGGAGATCGGGCTACCGGTGGTCGTCAAGCCATCCGACGGCAACCACGCCCGGGGCGTGTTCACGAATCTGATTGCGCGCGAAGAGGTCGAGTCGGCCTATGCCGCGGCGGTCGTCGAAGGCAGCGGCGTCATTGTAGAACGTTACGTGCGTGGCTCGGAGCATCGCTTGCTCGTCATTGGCGGCAAGCTGGTCGCCGCCGCACGCGGCGAGACCGCCCGGGTCATCGGTGATGGCCGTTCGACGATCGACGAACTGATCGACAGCCAGATCAACTCCGACCCGCGACGCGGTGCCGCCGAGGAATTCCCGCTCGACATCATCACCCTGACCGACAACCCGGTTGCCCGGCTCGAGGTTTCGCGGCAGGGGTTTGCGCCGGATTCGATCCCGCCGGCGGGTCGCGAAGTCCTGATCGTGCGCAGCGGCAACCACACCGATGATGTCACCGACCTCGTGCACCCGGAGACGGCGGCCACCGCCTCGCTCGCCGCGCGTATCGTCGGACTCGACATCGCCGGCGTCGACCTGGTCTGTGAAGACATTTCGCAGCCGCTCGATGGCCAACGGGGTGCGATTGTCGAGGTCAATGCCGGTCCTGGCCTGCTGATGCACCTCAAGCCAGAAAGCGGCCAGCCACGCCCGGTCGGTCGCGCCATTGTCGATGAATTGTTCCCCAACGGGGACGACGGCCGCATCCCGGTGGTCGGCGTCAGCGGCAGCCTGGGCAAGACCACCGTCGCCCGACTGATCGCCCGCCTGCTTGCGCTATCCGGAAAGCATACGGGTCTGGCCTGTAGCGCCGGTCTGTTCGTTGACCGGCGTTGCATCGACAAGGGCGACTGCGCGAACTGGGGATCGGCAAACCGGATCCTGATGAATCGCTCCGTCGAAGCCGCCGTTCTCGAAAACGGCAGCGATACCATCCTCGGCGAAGGCCTGGCCTATGACCGCTGCCAGGTGGGCGTGATCACCCATGTCGACGCGCCGCGGCACTTTGGTCGCTACGATGTCAACACGCCCGAGCAGGTATTCACCGTCCTGCGCACCCAGGTCGATCTGGTGCTCCCGGCGGGTGCTGCCGTACTCAATGCGAGTCAGCCGATGCTGGTCGAGATGGCTGCCCTGTGCGACGGCGAAGTGATCTTCTTTGCTGCCGATCCCGAGTTGCCGACGATCGTCGAACACCGGGCGCAGGGCAAACGCGCAGTCTTCGTACGCAACGGCCGGGTGGTACTGGCCAGCGGCGAGTACGAGACGCCGATTGTCAGCCTGAAGGGCATTCCGCTGACCGACGGCGGGCAGCTCGGCTTCCAGGTCGAAAATGTCCTCGCGGCCACGGCTGCGGCCTGGGCCCTGGGCGTCGCTCCCGAACTGATACGCACCGGGCTGGAAACCTTCACCGTCGTTTGAACCGAAACCACCAGCAGGGATCCGGGCAAGGCCGCCGGCATCCGGACTGAACCAGAAAGAGGAAACTGTTCATGGAAGTCTCGCGTATCCGCGCTCTGCGCGGTCCCAATCTCTGGAGCCGGCATACGGCGATTGAAGCAATCGTTTGCTGCACCGAAATCGAGTGCAACATCGACCACCTGCCGGGCTTCGAGAACCGCCTGCGTGAGCGCTTCCCCGAGCTGGCCATGCTGCGACCGCTCGGTCATGAGGAAGCGGTATCGATGGCCCAGGCACTTGAGTTTGCCGCACTGGGGCTGCAGGCACAGGCGGGATGCCCGGTGACTTTCAGCCGAACGGCGCAGACCACTGAAGCGTGTACCTACCAGGTGGTCGTCGAATACAGCGAAGAGGCGGTTGGCCGATTGGCCTTCGAACTTGCCCAGAACCTTTGCTCAGCCGCTGTCGACGACAAGCCTTTCGAACTCGACGAGGCGCTCGACCGTTTGCGCGAACTCGACGAGGATGTGCGTCTGGGACCAAGTACCGGGGCAATCGTCTATGCGGCAGCGGCGCGCAACATCCCCTACCGTCGGCTGACCGAGGGGAGCATGGTGCAGTTCGGCTGGGGCAGCCGCCAGCGGCGGATTCAGGCAGCGGAAACCGATCGTACCAGCGCGGTCGCCGAATCGATCGCCCAGGACAAGGAGCTGAGCAAGGTTCTGCTGCACGCTGCCGGGGTCCCGGTACCCACTGGTCGGCCGGTGCTCAGCGCCGAGGACGCCTGGGCGGCCGCCTGCGAGATCGACGGACCGGTCGTCGTCAAGCCACAGGATGGCAACCAGGGCAAGGGGGTCGCGGTCAATCTGAGTACGCGTGAGCAGATTGAAGCGGCCTACGCGATCGCTTTTGAAGTCAGTGACGAAGTCCTCGTCGAGCGCTACATTCCCGGCCACGACTACCGACTGCTGGTGGTTGGCGACAAGCTGATCGCTGCCGCCCGACGGGATCCACCGCTGGTCATCGGCGATGGTGTGCGCAACATTCGCCAGTTGGTCGAACGTGTGAACCAGGATCCACGACGTAGCGAAGGCCACGCCACGTCGCTGACCAGAATCCGACTCGACGAGGTGGCGCTGGCGCGTCTGACCAGCGCTGGCCTCACGCCGGAATCGATCCCGGCGAGAGGCCAGCGCGTGGTCCTGCGCAACAACGCCAATCTGTCAACCGGCGGCACGGCAACCGACGTCACCGATGACGTGCATCCCGATTTCGCGGCTCAGGCGGTCGCGGCGGCGCAGACGATCGGCCTCGATATTGCCGGCGTCGATGTCGTCTGCGACGGCGTCCTGCGGCCGCTTGAAGACCAGGGCGGCGGCATCGTCGAAATCAACGCGGCGCCGGGACTGCGCATGCACCTGCAGCCGTCGTTCGGCAAGGGGCGGCCGGTGGGCGAGGCGATCATTGCCAACATGTTTGCCGCCGGCGATGATGGACGGATTCCTATTGTTGCCGTCGCCGGAACGAACGGCAAGACGACAACCGTGCGCCTGATCGCCCACATCCTTGGCCAGCAAGGTCTGCGCGTCGGCATGACGACGACCGACGGCGTCTATATCGAGGGTCGGCGCATCGATACCGGTGACTGCAGCGGCCCGAAGAGCGCCAGAAACGTCCTGCTGCACCCTGACGTCGACGCCGCCGTGCTCGAGACGGCGCGCGGTGGTGTCCTGCGTGAGGGGCTCGGCTTCGACCGCTGTGATGTCGCCGTCGTTACGAACATCGGCCTCGGTGACCATCTGGGACTATCCTACATCAGCACGGTCGAGGATCTCTCGGTCGTCAAGCGCGTGATCGTCAACAACGTTCGGCCGGGGAGCGGTGTTGCGGTGCTCAACGCCGCCGATCCGATGGTCGTGAGGATGGCCGATTCGTGCCCCGGCAGCGTGACCTACTTCGCCTGTGACCGGAACCATCCGGTCATGGCGATGCACCGCGCCCAGCGCAAACGGGTCGTCTATCGCGATGGCGATTCGATCGTCGCCTCCGGAGGCGGTATTGAGTACCGCATCGCGCTGGCGGAGATCGCCGTGACACAAGCCGGGGCCATTGGCTTCCAGGTCGAGAATGCCATGGCGGCGATCGCCGCCGTTTGGGCCCTGGGGCTGGACTGGGCGATCATCGAGCGGGGACTGGCCAGTTTCGTCAACGACGCCGCGACCGCACCCGGACGTTTCAATGTTTTCAGCTATCGCGGGGCGACCTTGATTGCCGATTACGGGCATAACCCGGACGCCATTCAGGCGCTGGTTGACGCCATTGATAACCTGCCGTCGGCGGCGGGTGCCAAGCGCTCGGTGGTCATCAGCGGTGCCGGCGACCGGCGCGACGAGGACATCCGCCAGCAAACGCAGATCCTGGGTGGCGCTTTTGATCGGGTTGTGCTCTATCAAGACCAGTGCCAACGGGGTCGTGCCGATGGCGAAGTGCTTGCGTTGTTGCAGGAGGGTCTGAAGGACGCTGAACGAACCTCGGAGATCCGGGAGATCCATGGCGAGTTTCTGGCCATCGACAGCGCTCTGGCCGAACTGCAGGCGGGGGATCTCTGCCTGATCCTCATCGATCAGATCGAGGAAGCGCTTGAACACATCGCCCGGCGGGTAGCGGAGGCGTAGTACCAGCCGTCGAGTTCGCGCCCGCCTTCGACCGCACCGGCACTCAGGCCGACGGCGGGCGGTAACTCCAGGCAAAGTGGCCGGCGGTCCCAGAAAACAGCAGCCGGGTGGCCGGATCGGTTCTGCGCAGTCTCGCCTTCAGGTCCTTGCCGGGCAGAGCGCTCAGCGGGGTATCGGCCAAGCGCAGCAACAAGGTACTGACCCGCGTTTCCCCTTCGACGCGCTCGACCGTACAGGCGATACCGCTGCAGGCCTGTTCCCTGGCCGCGGTCACTTCGTTGTGCTGGCTGCGCAGGGCATTCAAATTGCCATCCAGCTCCCTGGCCACTTCCGCCAACTGAGACATCGTCCGCAAAACGGGTGCGACCAGGGCCGAGAGCCTGCGCCAGCCAACTTGCTGCTCCGCACTCAGGGTGACTTCCTGGCGGCGTAGCTTCCCCGCCAGTAGCAGGTAACTGGCGACCTCCTTCTCGCTGCGCAAGGCATCGATCCGGGAACGATGCTCGGCAATTTCCTTGTCCAGCGCCGCACATTTCTTCTCCAGGGCGGCGATCTGTGCCGCGTACGTGGACAGGTCAGGCAGGAGGAGCAGCAAAACGGTGTCAAGCTCGCGGCGCGAACGAGCAGTTTGCACGGTTATCGCCCTGGCGGCCACACCACAGGCCTCCGAAACATCGAGCGTCACCTCATCGGCGACGATGGCGCAGTTCGTCGCTTGTCCGACAACTACCTGGCGACCCAGAAGCACGCAGTTGTCCGCTTGCCGGACAGTGATGCATCCGTGGTGTGCGGTCAGCGTCGCGCCGGAAGCCATGCCCTCGACGACAATGTCGCCTTCATCATTGCTGGCACTGCCGCCGACCAGATTGTGCTTCAGGCAGACCACCCCGCCGCTCGAAACGATGTTGCCAAAAACGTCAGCGTAAGCCGTGATGCTGCGACACTGGACGACCCGCTTCTCCTGGATCTCGCCGTGCTGCTCGTACACTTCGCCGGTCAGCAGGAGGTCGCCGGTGGTGCGCACACTGACGCCCTCGTGACTGACGATCTTGTCGGCAACCGAGAACTGGTTGCTGCGCCGGTCGATATTGAGAAAGCCACAGACCGAGGCCAGCAGGTATTCGCCATCCGTCTCCCGGTTGATGCGGGTCCCGGGGCCGGCCAGGCTCTCCAGGTCGCAGTCCTTGGGCAACGGTGCCGGCAGCGGCTCGCCACTGATGTCCCAGCCGTCGAGGCCCGGCGTGCGCGGCGTCTTTTTGACCAGGCGTATTCCGGCGGCGACTTGCGGGTAGCGAGTTTCGAACTGGCGAAGGTCGACTCGATCCCCGAGCAGCCGACGGGGTGCGTTGTTGCGGCGAAGTCCAGGTGCCTGTTCGACAATCTCGGCATCCTTGCCGGGAACACATGGCCGGCTGCGGGCAACCACCCGGCGCTCGGGTTTGTCGAGTTCGAGCCCTTCGCGCACCACCGCGACGTCGATACCGAAGCGCACGCCTTTTGTCCAGGCATTGGCTATGAATTCGTCGACGTCGAGGTAAACCCGTGTCTCGGCTGGTTGGTGGCCGCGGTCCGAGCCTGGCTGAGCGAGGTCTTCACCCTGCTCGACAAACGCCTGATCACTTTCTTCTTCGCGATAACGCGGCTCGAAGAGATAGGCTGCTTCGCCGTTTTCGATCAGCGGCGCCTGGTACAGCGCCTGGCGCTCCGGCCGGAGCGATGTGATGTCGGCCGCCAGGAATACCTCCTCGCCGGCATTCATGCCAACGCCGATGGGATCGTCGTAGAGCAGGGAAAGGAAGCGGGGGTAATCAAGCCCCCGGAAGTAAAGGCCCGACGCGAAGACGCGATTGACGAAGTCGGAAAAGTCGGTGGCCGACTCCAGCCGCGAAAGACTGACATACAGGCCAGCGTCGCGCTGTACGATGAATCGCGACAGCGCGATCTGTCCCTCCTGAAGGTCGGCCAGGTTGCCGATGGCGCTTTCCGGATGTTGTGGCATGACGGCAGTCAGATCAAGGTCGATTCCCAGCGCGGAAGGCCCGCCGCGTCTGGTGCGTGTCAAGGGCTGCTCGGCAGCCCCGTCGTTCAGCTTCATGCGAGAATCACGGTGCCCACAATCACGGGCCGTCGGCCGACTGCATCACAGCAGTGCAGCCGACGGTTCGTTGCCCGGTCATCACGCCCACAGCTCTGTCGCCAGCAGCGTACCAGAAACCGCAAGCGCCAACACCCTCTGTTTTCCGGTTCAGTGCCCGCGCCAATGCGCGACTGGCAGCGGGAGAACTGCGCCCGGATCAGACGGCCAATGCTGGTCGCGGGTGAACAGGCTTTCGAAACGCGTCAGCCTTTGGGCGCCGCCTGCGTTATTAAGTGTTTCAAGCAGGTGTTGACCGCGCACTGGTACGTACCCCGGGCGATGATCCGCGCCGACCAGATGTCTTGCCACCAGGAACCGCCCCGTGATGCCCAGCCTCCGCCATAGCCCACCGCTGTTGATCCTCATCTTAACCGCCTGTGTCAGTCTGCCACCGGAGGGTCCGAGCGTGATGACCCTGCCTGGAACGGGCCAGAGCTTCGCGCAGTTCCGCGCCGACGACGCCATGTGCAGGGACTATGCGCGCCAGGTGATCAGTCCGAGAACCCCTGAAACGGCGGCCGTCGATGCCGGCGTGGCGAGCGCCGTGCTGGGAACGGCAGTTGGCGCTGCGGTTGGTGCCGCTGTCGATGGGTCGAGTGGTGCCGCCGTTGGCGCCGGTGTTGGCCTGCTCGTTGGCAGTACCAGCGGAGTCGCGGCCAGTAATGCATCGAGCTATGCCCTGCAGCAGCGGTACGACCAGAGCTACGTGCAGTGCATGTACTCGCGCGGTCACAAGGTGCCGCTGATTGGTGGCTATTCACTACAGAATGCGAACGCTGGCCGGCCCTTTGCTGCCACCGCTCTTCCACCACCCCCCCCACCGCCACGTGGCAGCCCACCACCACCGCCACCGCCGCGTGGCGCACCCCCACCACCCCCGCCGCGTTAGCGCAGGAGGGATGGCGGCAGGCAATTCCGAGCGCGGCCGCGGTAAGTTCTGGCGTAAACTACGCGCCCCGACCCGACGAAAAGCCATGCCATGTCCCGCGCGACCCTGAAGCTACCGAAAAGACCCGCCAGCTCTGCTGCTCCCGGCGAAGCGAGGGCGCCTGCGCGCCGGCCGATTCGCGGCGGTTCTCCGACATCGAAGCATGCCACGCAGCAGCCGGCTGACGGCAAGCCGACAGCACCGCCTCCGCCAGCCACGAAAGCTGCGAAAAACCATCCACAACGTGGAATAGCGCGCAGCACCGGCGTGCGCGCCTTCCCTCCGGCGCCGCAACGCACCGAGCGTGAGGCGCTTCCGCCAACCCCGGTCGCGGATGTCTCGCCGGCAGCACCGATTCTGCCGGCCACGAAAGCTGCCAAGAAACATCCGCAACGTGGAATAGCACGCAGCACCGGCGCGCGCGCCCTCCCACCGGCGCCGCAGCGCAGCGAGCGTGCGGCGCTTGCGCCAGCCCGGATCGCGAACGTCTTGCCGACAGCACCGGCGCCGCAAGAGCCGCGCCCAGCGCCGCCAGCCGAACCGACGGTGGCTGCGGCCAGCACGAAACGTGGTCTGGCGAAGGAATCACCGCGGCTGTCGAAGCTGGTGAGCGCACAGGCCCAGTGTTCGCGACGCGAAGCTGACGAGTGGATCGAGAATGGCTGGGTGACTGTGGACGGCGTCGTCATCACGACACTTGGCGCGCGGGTGAACCCGAAGGCCAGGATCCAGGTCAAGGAGGCGGCGAGCAAGCATCAGACCGAAAGTGTAACCATCCTCTTCAACAAGATTCCGTGTGACGATCTCGATGCGCCGGCAGGGAACGGGCGCGAGAACCCGGTCGAATCGATCCGTGCCGAGAACCGTTGGCCGGAAGACGGCTGCCCGCTCCGTTTCAAGGTCGGCCACCTGCGCGGGTTGGCTCTGGCCGGCAGACTTGAGCCGGAGGAGGGTGGCATGCTGGTGTTTACCCAGGAGGGTAGTGTCGCCCGCCGACTGACTGGTGGCGATTCCAGGCTGGAGAAGGAATATCATGTCCGCGTCGAGGGTGAGTTGCTGCCGGGTGGCCTGGAGCTGCTCCGGTATGGCCTGTCGCTCGACAAGGTCAAACTGCTGCGCGCGGAGGTGTCCTGGCTGAGTGAGCAGCAATTGCGCTTCGTCCTGCACGAAAACAGGAAGCGACAGATCCAGAGCATGTGCGAGCAGGTGGGCTTGCGGGCGACCGACATCAAACGCGTCCGGATCGGCAGCGTATCGCTTGGCAAGCTGGCTCCCGGGCAATGGCGCTATCTGCGGACGGGGGAGCGCTTCTGACCTTTCAGGCAAACCGCCACCGGCAGCTTGCAGGCTGACGAGGCTGGGACTACCATCTGCCTGATCGCGCTGGCCAGCGGCATGGCAAGCTGTTCCGCAGTCAGCGCATTCTTCGGACGCCCTTGTTGAAGGCGACACCCATGTTCGACAAGCACCCGCCCCGCGACCTGGCTGGCTGGCTGGCCTTCGTCAGCGGCAGAGAAATGCCCGTTCTACGCCAGACGGCGCGCCGCCTCGACGAGGCGCGTCAGAATATCGACCGGGTCACCGGCCGCGACATCACTGACATCGTGCTACAGGACCCGTTGTTGGCCATCCGCGTCCTGGCCTATATTCAGGCTGGCAGCCGTCGCCGCCTGCAAAGCGACATCACGAATATCGCCAGCGCGGTGATGATGCTCGGCGTCGACCCTTTTTTCCGGCAGTTCGACCGGCCGCTGACGCTCGAGAGCATGCTCAGTGGTCAGCCGCAAGCCCTGCTCGGCGTACTGCAGGTGATCCTGCGCACACAACGTGCCTCACGCTACGCCCACGAGTGGGCGTTCGCGCGGCATGACATGAACGTTGAGGAAGTGGCTCTCGCCGCGTTGCTGCATGACCTCGCAGAGATCCTGCTATGGTGCTTTGCGCCGGATCTGGCAATCGAGATTCGCTCGCGGCTGCAGGCCGACAGATCACTGCGCAGCGCCAGCGTGCAGCAGGAGGTGCTCGGGTTTCCGCTGGCCGAACTGCAGTTGGCGCTCTGCCACGCCTGGCATCTACCCGAGCTGCTGACGAAGCTGATCGACGACGGCAACGCGCATCTGCCCAGGGTGCAGAACGTGAAACTGGCTGTCAACCTCGCTCGCCACTCGATCGACGGCTGGGCTGACCCGGCCATACCGGATGACCTGAAAGCCGTCCAGGACCTGCTGCACATCAGCCGCGAAACCCTGCTCCATCGGCTGCAGTTGCCGCCCGAACTCCTGCCCCGATTCCTTCGTGAAGGTGGTGCTGGAGTATAGTGCCGGCTTACTCCGCCCGGCGCACACTCCCGCATGCCACGTCTGCTGCTCTTTCTCATTGTCTTCATTGAAGGCTTCTGCTCGCTTGGCGCCGAAGTCATCGCGTTGCGCCAGATCATCCCGCACATGGGCAGCTCGATCGTCGTCACCGCACCCACGATCGGTTTCTTTCTTCTTGCCCTGGCCCTGGGTTACCACGCCGGGGCAAAGATCGACGACGAGTATCTCGATGTCGTGGCGAGGAACTTTCTGCTCGCGGCCTTGCTGATCGGCGTCGGTCTGGCCGGGGTGAGCGTTGATGTTATCTTTGCTGCAATCCGTCCGCCGGAACTCGCCTACCTGGTGCTCATTGCCGGCGTACTCTGTCCGATCGCCTGGCTGCTCGGGCAGACCGTACCCATCCTGACTAATCTGCTACAGCACGAACGCGTCGGCGAGGCCAGCGGACAGGCACTTTACTACTCCACGCTCGGCTCCTTTCTCGGTTCGCTGTCCTTGTCGCTGCTGGTGATGCAATGGCTGGGCGTGTCGGCGGCCGTGGCGCTCTGCGCGCTGTTGCTGGTCGTCGGCTTCGTGCTGTTGCGCGGTCGCGGCTGGGCCACCACCACCGCCGGCTTGACGGTCATCACCCTGGCCGTTGTCGCCAATGCCTGGCTGCGCCCGGAAATCGAAACGGCTTACGCCAGCTATCTGGTGGTGCCGGCCAAATACGACGGTGCGATCAACGGCCAAGCCTTCAAGAACAACAACTCGTTCGCCTCATTGATCGACGAGTCAGACCCGCCACACTACGCACGCTACATCCGGCACGTTCGCAGTCTCCTGCTCGATGACCTTGGCTTCCGTGACCGCCGGATTCTGGTACTCGGCGCCGGCGGCTTCACGCTGTCGCACCGCGAACCGCGCAACCATTACACCTATGTCGATATCGACCCGGCGGTCCGCGGCATCGCCGAAAAGCATTTTCTCCACACAGCCGCGCGCGGCGACTTCATCGCCGACGATGCACGCCGCTTCGTGATCCGGACCGAGGAGCGCTTCGCTGCCATGCTGGTGGACGTCTACGGCGCCCACTCGTCGATCCCCGGCCACCTGGTCACGCGCGAATTCTGGCAGGCGACGCGCCGGGTACTTGAACCCGATGGACTGCTGATTGCCAACCTGATTCTCGACAGCGCCCTCGCCACGCCCTACTCGCGCAACCTGCTGGCGACCATCGAGAGCATCTACGGCCGCTGTGCCGTCGAAGTGCTGCAGAAGAAGCAGGTGCTGGCCAACGTGGTGGTCACCTGCCGTAACGGCGAGCCGCCAGAACCGGCTCGCCTGTTCATCGACGAACGCAACACCGCCGACTTCGATCTGGCGCGCTCGCGCTGATCAGGGCATCGCGTCGCGTCGCTTCGCGGCACTCTCAACGACGGTCAGACCTTTCGGTCGCGATGCCAATCGGTACTGCTTTATCCGGCGGAAGCGGTGTCCGCCTTGTAGAAGTCCGACAGAATCCCGTATAGTCCATAAAGTACAATACATAACAACAAGATATAGAATACAGGCGTCCAAGATAGTCCTATACAAACCCGTCAAATCCGGCTATAGTTTGATAGTCATTTTGATAGTGGAGCGGATAGCATGGCACGCCAACAGCAACGACTTTCTGCACTGCAAGTCAGCAAGCTCACCAAGCCTGGGCTCTATGGCGATGGTGGCGGCTTGACACTCCAGATCACCGCCACGGGCGCGAAGTCCTGGCTGTTTCGTTACATGGTGGCCGGTAAGCCGTTCGGGATGGGGTTGGGGCCGACGCATACCGTCAGTCTGGCTGAGGCGCGGCAAAAGGCGCTGGACGCACGGAAGCTGCTTGTCGACGGCATCAATCCTTTGGCGGCCAAGAAGCAGAACCAGATCGCCGCCGCGCTGGCCGCCGCCAAGATGATGACTTTCGATCAGTGTGCCGAGGCGTACATCCTGGCCCACAAGGCGGGCTGGAAAAACGCCAAGCATGGCGACCAGTGGACCAACACACTCAGTACCTACGTCAGTCCGGTATTCGGCCATTTCCCCGTGGCCGAGGTCGATACCGGCCTTGTAGTGAAATGTCTTGCACCTATATGGGAGAGCAAGACCGAAACCGCCAGTCGAGTGCGCGGGCGTATCGAGTCAGTGCTGGGCTGGGCGACCACCAGCGGCTACCGTACCGGCGAGAATCCTGCCCGCTGGAAAGGCCATCTGGAAAACTTACTGGCAACCATCAGCAAGTCGAGCCGAACGAAGAATCATCCGTCGCTACCGTGGCCGCGCATCGGTGCGTTCATATCTGCCCTGCGCGTACGTGAGGGTGTGTCCGCCCGAGCGCTCGAATTCGCCATTCTCACCGCTTGCCGGTCGGGGGAAGTGCGAGGCGCTCGGTGGGCCGAGTTCGATACGGCTGGCAAGGTCTGGACGATTCCGGCCGAGCGCATGAAAGCCAAACGTGAACATCAGGTTCCCTTGAGCGATGCCGCGCTGGCCTTGCTGGCGTCAATGCCGAAAGACAGTGATACCGACGTTGTATTCGCCGGTACGAAAGGCCAACCCTTGTCGGACATGTCGCTGACTGCCGTGATCCGGCGCATGAACGGCGACGACAAGCCGGTCTGGGCAGCTGCCAACGGCGAAGGCATTACCGTTCATGGCTTCCGTAGCAGCTTCCGTATGTGGGCGGCAGAGACCACCAATTACCCGCGAGAGGTTGCCGAGCACGCGCTGGCGCACCAATTGCCGGATGCTGTCGAACGTGCCTACCAGCGCGGTTCGCAGTTCGCCAAGCGTGCCGCACTGATGGCGGAGTGGGCCGTGTATTGCGCGACGGTGCCGACCGATGCGGTGATCAAGCCGATTCGTGGCGCGGCGTAAACGACAGAGAGTTGGTGCTGGTGATACGGTGATCGGGCTTCCTGTCTTGATCTTGGGTAGACCTACCGGCGTATTGATTACGAGTAGCTCTTGTAGAACGCTTCAGCCGTGAACTTGACGAACTCCTCCGTCTTCTCCTGACTGCGTGCGATGACTTGCCATGGCTCCAGTCGCGCAATCTCGGTCTGTAGCTCTCTCGCGGTCTTGGCGCTGCAACCCAGGATGTCTTGAACCGACGCTGCTGCAACGCCGTTACATTGGAAGATGTACGCGAACTCCAGCAGTTGCTGGAAATCGAAGAACTTTTGCTGATAGTCGTTCGGCGACTGACTGGCGAAGAACACGGCCACCCCTTTTGAACGCCCTTCGCGAATGATGCGCTGAAGGAACATGTTTTTCTGGCTGAGGTAGTTGTGTGCCTCGTCGATGACCAGGATGGTTCGAATCGTCCGCCGGCCCTCCATAACCGGGCTGTCGGGAAGCGTTGCCATCTCTTTGTAGAGCCGCTCGATGACGAGGTACGCCACCAGCTCCTTGAGAACGGGCATTGCGTGCACGTCGATCAACATCGTTCGGTTTGCGAGTCGCTCCATCGGGGTGCCTTCACTGCCGTGGCGCCAGAACAGATCGAAGTCGGACAAGTCCCGCAGTACCTCAATGAGGCTATCATCCTTCTTGCCATCCTCTTCGTACGCCGCCATCGCGACTTCGAGAACGTCGGGGAAATCCGGATACGGCGCAGGCGAACCGGCGCGTTTGGCGTAGGCGACCCGAATCGCCTCGGTCAGTGCGCCCTTCTGCACGGGGCCCAGTCTGCTGTTGATTGACGCAAAGCTCTCGGCCTTCTCCCGCGCCGACACGTTGATCGTCTGCTCGTCGTACGCCGGCAGGATGAAAGGATTGATCGGCAGACTCTGCACGCCCTGCAGCAAGCGAAAAGGCTGTACCCGCGCTAGTTCCAAGAACCTTGCGTTGTCAACCACGTCGCCCTTGTAGTCGAAGTAGATGAAGTTGGTCTGGAAACTCGACTGTATACGGATGTCGGTCAATATTTTCAGCAGGAACTGCGTCTTGCCGACGCCGGGCGTGCCCATGATGGCCAAGTGTGAATTGGCGTGCCTCGTGGTGTTGTTCAATTCCATGACCAGCTCAGCCCGCTGCAATAGCGTCCGTCCGATGAAGATGTCGAGGCCACTGCCGAGTTGCTCGCGCCGGCCGGAGAATTCCGCCTCATCAACCAGCCGCCGGATCAGGGCTTCGCCGCTGTTGCCTGTCTCATGGAACATCTGCGCCAGCAGAGCCGCGCCGCTGTCGATGTGGTTCTTGACGATCGATCGATTGGAGAAGAATTCATCCTCGGTGAAGTCCCGCTTGCCGTAGGTGTGGGCAATCAGCGTGCGCAGAAACACCTCATCGTCAGCGACGAAAGTCGGCCGCTTCATTTCGCCGCCGCCGAAGCTCGGGCTTTGAGGAACACTCGCTCCGTCTTTCACCAAAGAAAGGGTGAAGGCGATCCGCGCCAGCGTGACCTTCTCGAGTTTGGTTTCGAAACGGAGTGCGCTCAGTACTTCATCGGACTCGCTCGATGTGTAGAGACGGTCAGCCATGGTTCTTCTCCCAGAAGTAGCCCTTGCGGAACGTTGTCAGTTCCTGTCTCTGGTCGAACTCCAGGCAGCCCGCACCGCTCAACCGCGGCTTCAGCGAGCGGTAGTAGTCGGTGTCAATCTCCGTATCGGTGGACAGAATCACCACCTGCTCGCCAGCGTTGGGGAAATAGTGGTTCACGATGTTGTCGCGGTGCGCACTGTCGAGACGCGACAGCGGGGTATCGATGATGATCGGCAGCTTGAGTTCGCTCGTCTGCGCCAAGCCCCAGAGCAGCGACACGGCGAAAACCTCCTTTTCGCCGGCCGCCATGGATGATTTTCGAATCTCATGACCGTTGCGATCAGTGATCCGGACCTCGTAGGTCTTGTCGTCGATGCTGATGTCCTTGATCAGCCCGCTACGGCTGGACAACAGCCGGTACATTTCGAAGGTCTTTTCCTGGAGCAAATGCACCTTGTTCTTGCGCAAGCGCACGATGAACTGATTGAGCACGCTGGCGATCGCGTCGCACTCTTCGATGAATTCCGCCTTCTCTTTCGATACGTGATGCTTCTCGTAGAGTTTCTCGATCTCCACCTCGATGTCGCTGATCTTCTTGCCGAGTGTCAGAATGTCTTCCTCGACCAGGCGCAGTTGCTCAGTCTTGCGCCCGATCTGCGTGGAGCAACCATCCATCACGCTCTGCAGTTCGTCAAACAGCTCGTGCTCGGTGCTGGTCAGGCCCCCCCCTTGGCCAAACCCTTCAAACTGTCGTTGCTGCGCCTCCAGGCCGTGCGCTTCGTCCAGCAAGGGTTTCAGGACAAAGACGTCACTACCTTCCAGAGCCTCCATACGGTTCAGCACGCGCGCCGCGTCACGTTCCGACAGGTCCAGCACCTTGGTGATATCCGACCCCGGATCGCCTTCCTTGAGCAACCGGAAGATACGCCGCTCCAGTTCGGCCATTCGCTCGGCAGACAGCCTCTCGGTGTAGATCGGCTCCGGCTCCTCGACGACGCGGACGATTCGCTTCGCGAGCGTCGCAGCGTTCTCCTTGATGGCCTCGCCGCTGGCCAACTCGCGCTCCGCCTCAATCTGCCGCCGTATGCCGTCGAACAGCTTGCCGGCGATACTGAAGGGCAGCGCCTTTTCGCATAGCCCGCGAATCTCGCTCTCTACCTGCGCGAGCCGGTTGGTGGCCGAGATGCGCTTCTTCTCCTGCTCGCGCATGGCTTCCCGCGATTCCGGAGCGACCTGGAAGCTCGCCTCGAAGCGTTTCCTGGCTTCATCCAACTGCCCTTTGAAGCCTTCCAGTTCGGCGCGCAGAGCCTCTCGTTCCTGAACTTTTCGCGCCAGCTTGCTCTTCTCGCGCTTCAGTTCGCTTTGCTTGAACTCCAGGTCTTCGTCGGAAATCTCGATAAAGCCTTTGCGTTCCTCCTGCTTGATGTAGACGATATCGCTCGCCAACCGGTTGATGTACTGAATGCCCAGCGCGGCTTCCAGCGAGGATTTCAGGCGCACTTCCGAATGATCATCGGCCGCAATCTCCTGAATTTTTTCGCCGTCGAAGAAGAAAAATTGGGTGATTCCCGGCGGAATCGCCGCGCGAATGAAATCCTGCCAAATCTCCTGGTTCTGCACCGATACCCGCCTGCCGTCGCGCACCACAACCAGCCGTTCGGTCAGGTCGCGCGGCCGGGGTTCGCTCATCGCGCCAGCCGCCCACGATCGCTTGACGACCAATTCCGAGCCGTCATCCATCGCGATGGCGATCTCGAATGCCACGTTGGCATTGCCCTTGGCTTTCTCGCGCCGGTTGATGTTGCGGAAAATGTCGTCGGCCTTGCCGCCATAGAGGCAATACGTCACCGCTTCCATGATCGAGGTCTTGCCCGCGCCGTTCATGCCGCCAATCAGGAAGATGCTACGTCCGTCTTCTCCGATCGGAAAGACGATCTCGGTCGGAAACTGAAAGGACTTGTAGTTCTCGATGGTCAGCTTGCGGAATTTCATTTCGCATTCTCCGTGAGCGCCCAAATGCCATAAGGCGAATCGTTGCGCAGCGTGCCGTCCTGCGTCATGCGATAGCGCTCCCACTTGGTGTTGTTCTGCCAGACATATTCCTTGGTCGCCTCGCGCCATTGCAGATCGCTGGGCATTAGCTTGCCCTCCAGTTGCCGCCCCATCGCTTCGATGACATCCCCCACCCGACCACTGCCGCCGAGCTTCTGCAGCGCGCGGATGATGTGCTCCCTGAGCACGTTCTTGTCAGTTTTCGGCGCTCGTGAGCGCTTGCCCTTGGCCCTGGGTTCTGCTGTGGCTGGCTCTTGCCCCAAGCGAGCCTTCAGTTCCTTGAGGATATCGGTGAACTCGCCGGCAAGCTGAGCCAGCGCCTGGGTCGAATCGGCATGGACAGCAAGCGATGCTGCCAGGCGTGTCTTTTCGGCGCGCAGCACATTGGGCACTGCTACCCCCAGCTTCTCGAGACGCTCGACCGCCTTCGAGATCTCCCTGAGCTGCGCCTCTCGCTCGCTGACGTTCGAGTCATCGGTATTGGCATCGAGTTCATCAACGACGCTGCGGCACAGTTCCACCAGCAGGCTGGGATCCTTGACGAAGCGATCGATGTCTGGCCTGTCGCTCATGCTGACCGCCCCCCACTGCGTGCCGGCGTGCTCTTGAGAATCTCTCGCAGCGCGTCATACACCCCCGTGCGCCGATCCTTGAACTCGTATTCGCGCACGGCCTCTAGCAGCTTCAGCACCTTGTCCGGGCTGACCCCGTGCTGCTCGCACAGATCCGCCAACAGCCGAGAGTCCTCCAGGGTCATCTTCATGATTTCTTCCGGTCGTCTGTCAATTTCTTCGTCATCTGGTCAAAGTCGCTGCCAACCCGCGCCTGCTCCTCGATCCGTCGGCGGTGATACAGGTCGTACTCGCTTTCCGCGCGCTGCTGGGCCATCTCATGCGAGATCTTCCCGGCATGGGTCAGGATGTCGCGGTCGTTGATGTTCAGGAAGGCATCCAGCTTCTGGATCCAGTCGCGCATGTGCATGGCAATGCGCCGCATGGCCTGGCCCTCGGCGAAGATCAGGTATTGCTCCGTCAGGTTGTTCAAGGCCCGCAGTTCGTCTTCGGCCAGATAGTTCTTGGCGATGGCGACATCCTGCTTGCGCACCTTTGCACCACGCCAGGTGGTCAGGCCCATGTGGGGTTTGTCGGCATCGGCGCGCGCATGCACGATCTCGGCGGCGGTCTGGCCGGTGATCGCCCAATGCATCTTGTTCTGCACGGTCTTGAAGAAGGTCAGGCTGATGTCCAGCGTCGGATCGTAATCGATGCTGGTGGCGTAGATGTCGGTGATCTTCTGGTAGAAGCGCCGCTCCGAGGTGCGAATGTCCTGGATGCGGCGGGTCAGCTCTTCGAAGTAATCGAAGGGCTGCTGCGGGTTCTTCAGCCGTTCGTCGTCGAGCGTGAAGCCCTTGACGATGTACTCCTTGAGGCGTTGCGTCGCCCAGATGCGAAAGCGGGTCGCGACATGGCTTTTCACCCGGTAGCCAACCGAAATGATCAGGTCGAGGTTGTAGTGATCGACGAGGCGCTTGACCTCGCGCCCGCCCTCGACGCGAACCAACAAGTATTTCTTGTGAGTTGTCTCCGGCAGCAGTTCGCCTTCCTCGTAGATGTGCTGGATGTGCAGGCTGATGTTCTGCTGGCTGGTCTGGAACAACTCCGCCAGTTGCGCCTGGGGTAGCCAGAGCGTTTCCTCGTCCAGCCGCACGTCGATCTTGATGCGCCCGTCCTCGGCTTCATAGACCAGAAACTGGCCTTTGCCCGGTGCGGCGGGGTCGGGAATCTGCTCGCTCATGGCTGGACGGCGGCCTTGATGAGTTGTTCGACACAGGCTTTGGCTTGGTCGAGCAGTCGTCTTGATTCCTGTTCTGCGGCCGTCGCTTTGTCGTATAACTCGCGCAGCTCTCGCTGCAATCCGGTCGGCGCGGGCCATACGAGAAACTTTCGAATATCGAACGGGTACAGCTCAAGTTGTCCCGACGAGCCACGTTGATGCATCTCGACCTGCATCTGCCCAGCAGCGCTATTGAGGTAGAGAGACAAATAGGCAGGGTCCAAGCTATTCGAACGGAGGATGGTGACGTGGTTGTCCGCCACCGCCGGCGTGACATTTAGGTAAGGCGCCGCCCGCCCTATGGTTCCGCGGCCGGTTCCATTGATCAGTGTGTCGCCGCTGCGAATCTGCAAATCATCGACCGGATTCGACAAGGCAAAACGGTTGCCTTCCATGATGACCCGGTTCGGCTGAACGTGTTTCGAGTTGATTACCGGCAAGCCAGCTTTCGCATAGATCGGCTGCTTGCCTCGCTGGCAGAAATCAAGATGGTTCGCTAGCGGTGAAAGGGCGACACCAGAAGGCAAGGCTGCGCAAAAAGCGCTGAATGCCGGAAAGTAATGTTCCGGGTCGATTCGCCGAGACACCTCGATGTTCCTCAACTGAGCGGTGTAACCCACCGGCTTCTGGAAGGTCAGCTTGTCCAGGCCAAGCTCTGTTTCCAAAAAGCTCTGCGCTGTAGCGAAGTAACTGAGCGCGTCTCGCTGTTTGGAGAAAGCGGCATTCACAAGATCAGCCACCTCCTGTTGCACAGAAAGATCAACGAGCGGAATAAGGATTTTTCGTACTTCTGAGCCACTCACATTCGCCTGATTGATCGAGCGCATTGCGCGCCGCTTGATCTGTCCAATTCCAAATGGCGTATTCAGGTAAACCGTCAGAAATTCCGGCAATAGCCTCGCAGCATCAGGCACAAGTCGGATGAGGTACGACGCAAAAGTACAATCTGTCTGGTCCTTGACGATTCCCGTTCTACCGACAAACTCGAATGAATTCGTTCGATTGAACAGGACATCATTTTCTTGAAGCGCGCTGGCATTGAATTCGGACTGTGAAATGTTGGCGAACTTTTCTGGCCGCAACGCAAAGCAGTCATCCAACTCATTCATACGGAAAATGGGGAATCCCTTGCCAACGGAATTCATCGAAATCGACAAGCCATACTCGCATTTCTTCAGCACGCGCCCAATTGGCGCCCACTCAGACCCTGCGACTGGCTCGAAGACGTAACGGGGATCAAAGAACTCCGCTGAAAATCTGTTGTGGGCAACTGCCTCGCTTAGCTGTACCAGATTCACAGCGGCCATTACTTGCCTCCCCAAAAATCCAGCTCTTGCTCCTGAGCAAAGCGAACGAAAGCCTCCGCCACACACAACCGATCGTCAGGGATTGTGGCCGCGTCGGCCAGATCGGCAGCGCGCAAGTCATAGTTCACCAGGTCCTGATCGATGACGAGCTGCCCTTCCTGCGGGTGGCCGTCTGGGAATTCGACCAGGCTGCCTTGCTCATCCAGCAGATGCTTGTAGTCGCCGGAATTGTCCTTGCCGCCGCGCTCGCTGACCGCCATGAAAATCGGGTAGTCGAGTTGCTTGGCGACTTCGGCGGCGATCCAGCGTTCCTTGAGCGTGCCGATCAAGTCGTCGTCAGCGAGCAGCAGTTGCAGCTTGCCGCGATTGCTGAGCAGTTGCAGTGCCCTTTCGGCTTGCGGTATCTGCCTCTCCAGCACCTTGATCTCGACCTTGATGACTCGCTGCTGCGCTTTCTGCACCTCCTTCATCTCCTGGACGCTGATTCGATAGCGCTGGCGGACTTCCTGGAGCTGTTGGCGGAGCGCGCTCTTTTCGCCGCCCCATTGTGTCGTGCAGGCGTCGATTTCCTGCGACTGCTTGAGCGCGAGCGCTTCGAGATCGCTGTCGAGGTTGATCAGCCGCTGCCTGGCCTTGACGAGCGCGGCCTTGAGGTCGTTCAGCCTTGCTTCGGCGGCGGCGATGCGGTCCTGGTCGGCACTGGGAATGTCCTCGTAGCCGCCTTCGCCGTTTTCGTCGCCTCCGTTATCGTTGGCGGCCTCGTCCGGTTCGGGCTCTCCGAAGTTCTCGGCGATCAGGTCGGCCACCGCTTCGGGGATGGCTTCATCCGGTACGTCGGCCGCCGCATCATGGGCCGCCAGCAGTACCTTGATCTGCGCTTCATAATCCGGGGAGGCACCGGCGACCTGATCATGGACCTGCGCAATCCGGACGAGCTGTTCCGGCGTGTATTTCTGCACGAACAGCACCGAGGTCTTGGTGCCGGTATGCGGCTTGAAGGTGTTGGGGTGCAGGCCGACCACGGCCAGCAAGCGCGCCTTCTTGAGAATCCACTCGCGGATGAATGCCAGCGAGGAGTTGTTGAACTTGCCCTGCGGCAGGACGATCGCGGCACGGCCGCCGGGCTTGAGCATCTTCAGGATACGTTCGATGAAGAGCACGTCGCGCTCTTCCTTCGGTTGCTTGTCGTCGCCGGCGCGTTTGAGCGCCGGCCTGGCCAACTCGTAGCGCACAAGCATCTTGCGATCCTTCATCTCGCCGGCGAAGGGCGGGTTGGCGAGGATCACGTCGAATTTCAGCTCGTCGAAATATTCCCAGGCTTTGTCGTCGTCCTTGAGGGTCTCGCCTTCCGGAATCTTCGTGGCGGTCAGCCTGGCTTGGCGCAGGCCCTGCATCAGCGCCTGGCCCGAAGCGTTTTCGTACCAGGTCCGAGGATCGAGGCTGCTGACATCGGGGCCAAAGATGTTGGTGTGCCCGTCGCCGGCAATCAGCATCAGGGCACGCGAAGTCTTGGCGGCGCGCTGCTCAAAGTCGATGCCCCAAAGGTACCTGGACGCGTACCTGTGCTTGCGCAGTTCGCGCTGGTCGTTGTCCATGGCGGGGTAGCACCAGTCCATGGCGTGCAGCAGAAAGCCGCCTGACCCACACGCCGGGTCCATGACATATTCGGTACGCTTCGGGTTGAGCATGCGCACGCACATTTCAACGACATGGCGTGGCGTGAAGAACTGTCCCTTCTTCTTCTTGGCCTCGGTCGGCAGCAGATATTCGAACGCATCGTCCATGATGCGCAGGTTCGAGCCCATCAGCCGCACGCCCTCGATGGGGCCAACGCACACCTGCAGGTGGCGGTTTGCTAACTCGATGTCCTCGCCTTGCTTGAAGATGCCGGGCCATTCTTCACAGGCTTTGTGAAACAGGTTGTTGATACGACCGTAGGTGATCACGGGGTCAATGGCCTTGCGAAACTCGACCACCTTGTTTGCCCGATGCTCCAGCGCCTCCTTCTCGTCCCAGATCTTGGCGAAGATCAGCTTGAAGATTTCATTGAACTCGTCCTTACCGCTGTCGGCCAGGACCAGCTCTTCCAGGTCCTGGATGATCTTCTTGAAGTTGAAGTCCTTCTTGAGTTGCAGCAGGGTCTTGCTGGCTTCGAGCACATCTCTGGGCGCCTGCCCACGCTTCGGGATGTCGAACAGCGTGTCGTCGAACTGTGCCGGGTAGGGCCGATACAGGATGATGCTGTCGGCCCCGTTGGACCACACCGCAACCGGCGCGCCCTTGGCGTTCATGTAGCTCTTGAGCTGCTCGATACCGTCCTTGCGCTTGGGTTTCTTGCACTCGACGATGATTTTCGGCGTGAGCTTGGTCGCATCCGTATAGACGATGATATCGGCGGCCTTGGTGCCGATCTCGGTGCCGAATTGAACGCCTTTTTCCAGGTCGATTTCGTCAGCATGGTAGCCGTACTGGTGCATCAGCTTGTACACCCAAAGCTGCCTGACGATCTCCTCCGGTGCCGACTTTCCGCCCTCGGCATAGACCTGCACCTCGTCGTTGCCGGTCGAGAACGGGATCAAGCTCTTCAGGTAGTACTTGGTCTTGCCGGCATCCTTGCCAGTCGTGGCGGCCTTTGGGTAGACGAAGAGGATCTCGTGGATGGGTTTGCCGAGGTTCTCGAACGCCGTCAGTTCAAACTGGACGCCGGGCTCCTTGAAGATCCGGTCGATGACTTCCTTGGTGTTCATGCGTCTTTCTTGGTTCTTGGCGATTGTGTCTCGTCGGTTGCGGAAGACTGCTTGCTGTAGACGGGTGCAGGTTGTTCGGCAAGGGCGACGCTGTTCCGCCCGCAATACTCGCGGATCATCACTTCCACCATGTTGGCGATGCTGCGGTGCTCGTGCTCGGCGGCGACGCGTAGCGCTTCCTTCAGGCCCGGCTCGATGCGAAGACTCAAGATGGCTGTCTTGCCGGTAGCCATTGCTTCTCCTTGTGTGGCACTTGTATTGCGGAAGTACGGTAATGTACCGGAAAGTCCGGCATAATCCAAATTGATACCGCAACTTAACCCGAGGAGCGCGCGCATGGCCCAGCACTATTCCATCAAGGATTTCTTCCGGCAGAGGCCGAATGCGCTGCTAGCCCGATATTTTCAGGCGCGATGCGTAAAAGGAGTGTGCTGATGGACGGATACAACTCAAAAAGTTGCAACGCACTGGAAAAACCGTATTACAAACCCATTGAAGCTGCCTTGCGCTGGTGCAATCTCATCAACCATGAAATTGAAATATTGCGTGGCACTGGCAATGAATTATTTCCTGGAATTGGTGTATTTCCGCAGTGGCCGTGCCTTCGTGCCAATGCTGAAAAAATTTATGACGCAATCTTGAACGGTGGTCTTCCTCACGGCAGGGACGGGCGCACAGTCAGCCCTGGCGACCATGTAGCAAAAGAACGCTTGACCATCCGCCATGCTGATTTGCGGGAATGGATGGCAAAAAACTACCCAGACCAAAAACCCCCATTTCTGTTCGATGAGGTTGAGCGCAATACCCATGCGGCAATTAACGCCGACACCTTTCGGGCGCTGCAAGCCGATAGAGACGCATTGAATGTTCGCCTTGAAAAGGCGGCTGACACCTTCCGAAATATGAAACAGGAGCTGGACGCCATCAAGGGGGAGCGCGATTCATTGCGCGCCATGGTTGATAAGGCAATGACCACGCGCCAGCGACGAACCCTGCTGACTGTTATTGCTGCAATGTGCAAGCACGAAGGACTTGACGCACAAGCGCGGGGGGTGGCGCAACGCATCATGGAAATGACTGATGACCTTGGGGCGCACGTTGACGACGGCACCATCCAAACCATGCTGAAGGAAATACCGGACGCGCTCGAAGCCCGGATGAAATAGAGGAGCAATACCGAATTCGGAATTGCCAATTCCGAGTTCGCCAACGGGGTGCCTGCCCCTCGATTTACTAGCGGCATGTTCAACAACACCCCATGAGGTGCCAACATGTCGCAAATCATCCAACGACTTCGCGCCGTTCTGCATGAACGTGGAAGATCCCGCAGTTCCCACTACCTCGATATTCAGCAAGGTCTTTTCGCGCGGCCGGTGCAGATCGGTTTGCGCGCCGTAGGCTGGCCATCCAGCGAGGTCACGGCGCTCAACGCAGCGCGCATCGCCGGTAAGACCGAAGCCGAGATTCGCGAACTGGTCGCGAAGCTCGAAGCCGCCCGCAAAGCGGCCTCTTGAGGAGCGACGGCCATGGATCCCAACGTGCTGACAGATTCCTCAACCGAACCGCTGGAAGCCGGTAAAGCCGGTGAAGGCGGTGTTTTTCAAATCACCAATGCCGACTTTGTGGCGGCGGTGTTTCCTTCCTTGCCCGAAGGCGCCTTCGCGGCGGCGTGCTCGAAGAGGGGCGACCCCGGTCTGGGCGGATGGTCAGCCAGTCGTGCCGATCAGGTGGCCAGCAGCCTTTCTGCCGCAAATAACAACTACATCGGTTGTGCGAGCTTCTATCCCGGCGCCGACGGCTCTTTCAAGGCGCGCAAAGCCCAGTTTGCCGCCTGCCATTTCTTGATGCTCGATGACCTGGGCACCAAGGTGCCGATGGAGCGTCTAGCAGCCTGTCGGACTTTCGGTTTGCTCGCCACCGGATATGCTATAATCATGTCTGTTGAAGCAACCGAGGTCCGGCATGTCCCACTTCATTGTCACCGACCGTAAGACCGACTACCTGCTGCCGCCATCGGTTGACGATTGGCTGAACCAGGATCACCTGGCGCGATTCATCGTGGAGGTGGTCGACGAGCTTGATCTTTCGAAGCTGACGCGACAGTACGCTGGACGTGGATCGAAGGCGTACCATCCGGCGACCCTGCTGGCGATTCTGGTCTATGGCTACGCCACGGGTATTTTCTCCAGCCGCAGGCTGGAGCGGGCAACCTACGATTCGGTGGCCTTCCGCTACATTGCCGCCGGAAGTCATCCCGATCACGACAGCCTGGCGACGTTCCGCCGGCGTTTTCTGGACGAACTGAGCGACCTGTTCCTTCAGGTCCTGGCGATGGCCAAGGAAATGAAACTGCTCAAGCTGGGAAACGTCTGTCTTGACGGCACGAAGATCGAAGCCAACGCCTCACGGCACAGCGCGCTCTCGCACGGACACATCGAGAAGCTGGAAGCTCAGCTCAAGGCTGAGGTGCAGGAACTCTTCAGTTTGGCGGAACAGGCCGATCAGGCCGACGTTCCGGACGGCGTCAGCCTGCCCGAAGAACTCAAGCGCCGTGAAGATCGGCTGGCGGCGATGGCAGTGGCCAAGGCGAAGATTGCTGCCCGGGCCGCGGAGCGCTATCAGCGAGAGAAAGCCGAGTACGACGAAAAAATGGCGCGGCGCGCGGCCAAGGAAGAAGCGGCCGGCAAGAAGTTGGGCGGCAAGCCGCCGAAAGCCCCCGAGCCCGGCGCACGGGACAGTGACCAGATCAATCTGACCGACGAAGAATCCCGCATCATGCCGGTGGCCGGTGGCGGCTTCGAACAGGCGTACAACGCCCAGGCCGGGGTTGATGCGGCGACGATGCTGGTGGTCGCGGTCGGCGTGACGCAAGCCCCCAATGACAAAGAGCAGGTCGAACCGATGCTGGCGACGCTCAAGGCACAGGCCGAGGTACTGGGCCCCGTGGAAAGTCTGATCGCCGACAGTGGCTTCTACAGCGAGAAGAACATCAAGGCGTGCGAGGCGGCCAGCATTGATCCGGTGATCGCGGTGGCTCGCGACGAGCACCATCCTGACTGGCGGGAGCGGCACAGCGAACCGGCGCCGCTGCCGGAAAATGCGACACCCGTGCAGGCCCTGTCTCACCGTTTGAAGACCAAAGCCGGACGAGCGCTCTACGCCTTGCGCAAGCAGACGGTCGAGCCGGTCTTCGGCATCATCAAATCGGTCATGGGTTTTCGCCAGTTCTCGCTGCGCGGATTGAAGAAGGTCACGGGCGAGTGGACGCTGGTCTGCCTGGCGTGGAACTTGAAGCGCATGGCCAAATTGCGCCCACAGTAGGGAAAACGAGGAGAAAACCGTCCAAAAGGCCGCAAAGTCGAGAATATCCGGCCCGTTCATTCCGCATTGTGAAATTTGGCGGTTTTCTAAACCTCAAGTCCGACAGGCTGCTAGCCGGGTTCGAGTTGTCCTGGCTGATCGAGACCAGCCCCGGCAATCATCAGGGCGGGATCATCCTCGCCGAACCGATGACCGATGGTCCGGCTGCCGTGCGACTGCTTAACGCGATGATCGACTCGGGGCTGTGCGATGCGGGCGCGACCGGGCCATTGAGCCGCTGGGCGCGGCTGCCGGTGGCGATCAACGGCAAGCCAAAGTATGCGGACGAAGACGGCACGCCGTTTCAGTGCCGCCTGATCGAATGGCGACCTGACGCCCGCTATACGCCACAAGAGATTGAGGATCGTCTGCAACTGGAACTGGCACCGGCTGGGCGACCGAAGAAAACATCGAAACCTTCTGCTGCGGCTGCCGATGCGTTGCGCAGTATCGGCAATGACGCCGACGATGTACTGACACCCAGAGCGGCGGAGAACCCTGTGGTCGCGGCACTCAAGGCGCGTGGGTTGTACAAGACGCCACTGGGTTCCGGAAAACACGATATCACTTGTCCGTGGGCTCAGGAGCATAGCGACGGACTGGATAGCGGTGCTGCCTATTTCGAGCCAGACGAGTTCTATTCGGTGGGCGGCTTCTGCTGCCAGCACTCGCACCGCGAGAAGTTCCACATCCGGCAGTTGCTCGAATTCCTGGGTGTGCGCAATGCCGAGGCGCGGCACAAGCCGGTGATCCGTGTGGTAGCCGGTGACTTGCACCGGGTGGTGGATGCGGCAGAGAAGGAATTGGCCAACCGCGGGCGGCACTACCAGGCAGGGAGCCTGATCGTCTCTGTCTCGACCGACCCGACCAGCGGTGATCCGTCGATCGTGCCGACCAGCGCACCGGCGCTGACCCGGGAATTGTCGGTGGCAGCTACCTGGGAGAAATACGACGGACGGGCGGAAGACTGGGTGCGCTGCGATCCGCCAACGCGACACACGGCGATTCTTTACGATGCCCAGAGCTTCCGTTACCTGCCGCCCTTAGCCGGTGTGGCGCGGCAACCTTACTTCCGCGAGTCTGACGCCGAACTGATTACGCAGGCCGGGTACGACAAGACGGCACAGCGTTTCGGCGTGTTTGATTCACGGCAGTTTGTGATCCCTGACCCGACACCCGATGCCGCACGGGCAGCGCTCGCCTTGCTGGAAGACCTGCTCACGGAGTTTCACTTTGTTGCGGACACCGATAAGGCCGCTGCGCTGTCGGCGATCTTCACCGCCGTGGTGCGGCCGTCGCTGTCACATGCGCCGGGGTTTCATGTCCGTGCGCCCATGCCCGGCAGCGGCAAGACCTATCTGTGCGAACTGATCGGTGCCTTCGCCGGACCGGCCGGCAATGCCAAGGTCAGCTATCCGACGACTTCGGAGGAAGCTACCAAGGTGATTTTGTCCTTGCTGCTGACCAGCCCGGCCGTCATCGAGTTCGACGACATGGACACCGACTGGATTCCGCACGGCACGATAAAACGGATGCTGACGGCGGAGCAGATCACCGACCGGATTCTGGGCGTGAGCAAGACCGCGACGGTGAGCACGCGCACATTGTTTCTGGGGTCGGGCAATAACGTCGGCCCGATCCGCGATCTGCTGCGGCGCGTGCTGACGATCCACATTGACCCGCGTTGTGCGACACCGGCAACGATGACCTACAAGGGCTTTCCGGTCGATAAGGTGCGAAGCTGCCGTGGGGTCTATGTGGCGGCGGTACTGACTATCATCCAGGCATGGCGCAAGGCTGGAATGCCCCGCGCGACGGCCGACAGTATTGTCACGTTCGGTGGCGCGTGGTCGGACTATTGCCGGTATCCGTTGATGTGGCTGGGGCAGCCTGACCCGGCCACGGCGCTGCTGAACCAGGTGCGTCATGATCCCGATGGCGATGCACTCAGTGGCTTGATGACCGCGTGGCGGGCGGCATTTGGATCGGCTGCGACGACGGTGCGCAAGGCCGTTGAAGCGGCGGAAGGTAGTCAGCCCAATCTGCTTGATGCGATGCGTGAATTTCCAGTGGAAGAACGTGGCGAGATCAATCGCTCGAAACTGGGCTGGCTGCTGAAAAAGAATGCGAATCGGATTGTCCGCGGGTATGAATTTCAGCAAGCGGAGGCCGATGGTCGCACGGCTTGGCGGGTGGTAGCTGTGAAATCACCCCCTTTAACGCCTTCACCGCCTTTCACCCCGCCGGTTGAGAAAACTGTCACGCCAGAGGTAACAGAAGTCGAGGTGGAAATATGAGCCCCGCCGAGATCATCGAACGTGCAACCGAGGAGGGTGTGCTGTTGGCGCTCTCGCCCTCGGGCAGCATTTCAGCCAAAGGTGATCAGGCAGTCATCGATCGCTGGCTGCCAGAAATCAAGCAGAGCAAGGCCGCGATTATCGCCGAGTTACAGCTTGAGAGTCGCCGCGCCAAAGTGCTGTCGATGCTGCGCGATAACCCCGGCATTCGCTACGCCATCGAGGTGCTTGATGCGAACACGGACCCGGTGATCGTCTCCATCGCTATCCGTAGCGTCGCCACCTTCGAGCTGAACATTCCGCAGGCGTACTACGACGCCTCTGCACTGCTGGAACTGATTGAGAAGCATACAGGAGATGAACATGCAAACGCTTGAACACGATTCCACAGCGGTGGCCTGCGTGAGCGCCGACAGCGAGACGCCGAATGGCAGTTACGAGGCCGTTCGCTTCAACGCCGTGCGGCACGGCATTCTCTGCAAGTTGGCCGTATTGGCGCACGAAGATCATGCCGAGTTCGACGACCTACTGGCCGCTTTGATCGAAGAGCATCGCCCGGCAGGCATTACCGAGCGGCATCTGATCGATGAACTTGCCACGATCATCTGGCGCAAGCGGCGGGTATTGCTGGCCGAGGGTGCCAAGATCAACGAGGGACTGAAAAACACCTTGCGCAGCCCGAAGACAGTGATACCTGCGGCTGCACCTTTCCAATCTGATCTGTCCGGAGAACATGTCGACTTGCCAAACTTGCTGAACGCGACGACGGAGCGGATTGCCGAACGGCGGCAGGAGGCAGACGTTGATCTTGCTGCGACACGAAAAGCGGCAGCGATTCTGGCCAAGGGTGGCCCCAATGCCTACGATAAGGCTCGTCGGGCGTTGATTCCAGACTCGCGTGATTGGTGGGATATACAGGTCGACGAGGAGGAGTACCCGGCCACCGCTGAAGGGCTGGCGGGGTTCATCCGTGAATCTCTGGAACCCGTGTGCGCCGGTATCGCGCAGCAAGTCCAACATGCCGCGGCGATCAAGGCGCAAATCTTGGGCGAAGGGCTGCGGCCGCACCTGTTGGAGAACCTTAGCCGCTACGAAACGCACCTGGATCGCAAGTTCGAGCGAACACTGGCCATGATTCTGAAGCTGAAAGACCTGCGCGGCGCATGAAATGCAACACCATCGAAACCGGCGCAATGCTAGGCAGGACAAGTGTTTCAGCAGATTCAGGCAACAATGATCCAGCAGAATTGCCTGATGATTTCGGTAGAATCCGGGAGCAAGAAAATGGGCGGTATCGGCAGCGGGCGACGCTGGCATTACGGCGCGAAGCGCACCACTGAAGACTCGACGCCGCTCGACATACGCAGGCTGCAACGGGCCGGCGTCCTGATCCAAGGGCAATGCTTTGGGTGGGAGTGGACCGTCGATGGCCGTGCGGTAGCCAACATCCAGGGTCGGGTGGAAGTTGATCGCGTCATTCTTCTCTACCGACACCGCGGCGGTGATGACGAAACCTGGCAGGATGTCGAACAGCCGGTTCGCTTCGATCACACGCCCTGCAGCTACGGGGCGACAAGGCGCTGGTGGATCTGTCCGTCCTGCGGTCGGCGCGTCGCCGTTGTCTACGGTCCCGGCAGACTGTTTGCCTGTCGCCACTGCTACCGTCTGGTCTATGCGAGTCAGCGAGAAGCGGAGGACGATCGTGCGCGGCGGCAGGCGGAGAAGATCAGGCAGCGTTTGGGTTGGCAACCGGGCATCATCAACCGCGAAGGCGGCAAACCGGCGGGCATGCACTGGCGCTCCTTTGAACAGCTGAAAGCGGAGCATGATGCTTTCGCCAATGCGTCATGGATGGGTATGGCCGAACGGCTTGGGCTGATGAAGCGGCGGATGGCAAACTTGGGGCTTGATCCGCTTGATGACGTGGGCCGGGATGGCTGAATCTGTTTGGCAAAAGCCGAAAGCCGGCGCTGGTGGGACGGCGATAGCCGACCCTAAGCAGCCGCACAAGGCGTCAAATGAGATCACCTCAAAGCCGTCGTTCAGCTCAAACGTCTTGGAACAGAGCCTGCCTTGGCCCAAGGTTCGGATACTGGCACCGTGGCATCCCGCAAACCCTGGGCGTTTCGCTTGCAGAGCAGGATCGGATGCGGAATCAGTTTGGATTAACCGGTGGAAGTAATGATAACCGCCGCGCCTGCCTCGTAGGGGAGTACTATGCCCTTGTGCTGCCAGAGCGCAGCGCCATCAAGAACGAGGGCAAGGGAGGCATCAAATGTTGTTTGGTCATCATGTGATCGATAAGACCGTTGACGAGCATATCGGCGAAATTGCTGCCCTTGCAAACGATCCTCAAACGCTCATCTTTCTTGATACCAATATCCTCTCGTATCTCTATAAGCTGCACGAAGCAGCGCGACGTGAGTTCTTTGTTTGGTCAGACGCAATGGCAACCTCCAACCGATTGGTCGTTCCGGCATGGGCTGCCAACGAGTACCTGTCCAGAGTAACGTCAAAGACGCTCGACTCTTACACGCCTAAGAAAAAGGAGGCAGATCAGGCCACGAAACTCCTCAATGGCCTCTTCGAAACAGCATCATTGTTTGTTGATGATGCCTCACTGCGAAGGATCAGTTTTTCCGGCGATCGCGCGGCCTTTGTTGCAGGATTCCGCAACGCCATCGATGCTCTGGCCCCGTTTACGCGGGTATTCTCGCAGGACTTTGACTCAGGGGTCATACACCAACAGATTGAGGCGCACCTGTCGCCAACTATTCTCGACTCTGATCTTGCCGCCCTGTGCGTTCGTGCGACTCAAGAAGGCCCCGGGCGGTTTGAACACAGGCTCCCGCCAGGCTTTCGTGACGAAGGCAAGCCTGAGAATCGCCTTGGCGATCTCATCATATGGTTCGAGATACTCGAAAAATCCACCAGCAGTGCGACGACCTTTCCGCATATTCTTTTCATTAGCAGGGACGAGAAGAATGACTGGGTATATGCGCCGAAGATGCGTATGGAATTGGTACGAGGCGTCCGCAAGGCAGTGAGCAATTCACCGCCCGAAATCAAGCTCGCAGATCCAAGACTCGTAGTTGAGTTCCGCCGTGCGACTGGTCATGCCAACATCACGATCACCACCATCGACACCCTAGTTGAAGGCTTGTCAAGGGCCAATCCCGCTCCTTTCTCTCACTTGGCAGCAGCGATTCAGATCAACATCGAGCAGTCGGCGCCACTGCCACCCACTGCCGATGAGCCAGAAGCGCCCACCAATGGGCAGCCGATCGAAGCAACCGGCAGAGAGGTCCCATTGCCTGTCGAAGCTCAGCCAGTGCCCCCCGGCAACGATTTGCTGCCCGGCGGTCCGGCGGTGCCGGTTGTACCACCTCCTGAAGTGGTGCTGGCCGTACCTGTCGAACCCGTCCTACCCCGGCTTCAGTACGACCAGGCCGCGCTCCGGGACTGCGAGTACCAGGCAGACGCGCCTTCGGATATCAACGAGATTATTCGCGCCCTGAAGTCCATGAATTGGTACACCCAGAATCCCGCGATCACAAAGATTCGCACTATCCGGCAGGATGAGTTCCCTCCCTCGTCGTGGTTCGTCCTCGGCCGCAACATATATCAAGCGGCTTGCGGCAACTCTCAGAAGGCGATGGAGTTTATGGCTGGGCTCGAAACGCAACTCCACCAACTCCCCCTGGAGACTGCACAGCACTTGCTCGCCGGTATGCTCTTCGAGGTGTATTTCGACTCCCGCGGCGAGTTCCGTGACGGTGCCAAGTTCACCAACGCCGACAAGCCACTCTCAATAGTCACAAATGGAGAATTCTCTGATGCTCTGGAATTCATCACCTATCACTTGCGCGATCACAGGGCTCGCCTCACGTTCATGCCTGGGGACCGTACCCGCAAGTTGATCCGTGTTAATTCGGCGCCCGTGTCCCAACCCGCAGACGATGCACCGCAGCCCTTCGAAGGGGCACATCCAACTCATGAGGTTCGCTCAGTCACGCTTGACGGAGTTGAACTTATGCGCAACGCAGTTGATAGGGAGCCGAACGCCTGGTCGGGAATGACTCGACGGAGAAGAGTCAGCCCAGAGCGCATACGAGATCGAATTTCAGATTGCCTTGCGATCCCGAAATGGGCGCTGACCATAGAAAGCAATCCGCCAATCCCTGCAGACGTCGACCTGGCTATCCCTGAGAAACGCGAACTTCACCCGGAGCTGGCGCTTCAGATGACCTGACTGTTCGTGCCGCCGCAGACTCGAGCCACGCACAGACCGCTGCGACTAATTCATGGCAAATGAACATCGTACGTTACCCTCTGGTTGTTGGCGCCGACTCGGCGCCGATCCGGACCGTGACCTTTTCCACCCAAATCGTACGATTGAAAAGGAAGCTGTCGCCAAAGCTGTCCGTCGCGATGGACTGTCCCTATTGCCGAATGCAGAACTCTATAGTCGGCGCTGGCGAAACGGCGACAGCCTACCAACCAGGCCACTAATTGATAGTCGAATTGATAGTCGACAATACAACTAAGACACGAACTCCATAATAATCATTTTGTTACATGTCGTATATGGCGGAAGCGGTGAGATTCGAACTCACGAACGGTTGCCCGTTGCCGGTTTTCAAGACCGGTGCAATCGACCACTCTGCCACGCTTCCTGCACATCCCCACTGACTCGACTCGCAGCCGGTTCAGGCCACTGCCACGCGTCGGTGCGACGCGAATGATAGCATGGCCACTGATGTTCCAGAGCCACCAGCGACCCGCTGACACCCTACGGCCTTGCTCGCCAAGGAACTGCCAGCATTGAAACTTTTTTCCTATTTGGCTAGTCTTAGGGCCGTAGTCGCATTTCCATACACAGGAGGAACACGATGCAACCCCAGTTTCAGATGACAGGCCAGGCCAGCGGCGAGCTAGCGCTGCAACAGAACCGCGTCCTGCGCAATACCTTCATGATGCTCGCCCTGACCATGGTGCCGACCGTTCTCGGCGCACTGGTCGGCGTACAGATGCAATTCTCGTTCATGTCCGGCAGCCCGTTCATGTCGTTCCTGCTCTTCCTCGGTATCGCCTTCGGCTTCATGTGGGGCATCGAGCGGACCAAGAACAGGGGCATGGGGGTGGTGCTGTTGCTGGCTTTCACCTTCTTCATGGGCCTGATGCTGTCACGCATCCTGCAGGTGGCGCTCGGCTTCAGCAACGGCGGTTCGCTGATCGCCATGGCTGCCGGCGGTACCGGGGTGATCTTCTTCTCGCTCGCAGGCGTGGCGACGGTGACCAGGAAAGACTTCAGCTTCATGGGCAAGTTCCTGTTCATCGGCATGGTCGTCATTCTGCTGGCAGCGCTGGCCAATATCTTCTTCCAGATTCCGGCCTTGTCGCTGACCATCTCGGCGATTGCCGTGATGATCTTCTCGGCCTACATCCTCTATGACATCAGCCGGATTGTTAACGGCGGCGAGGACAACTACATTTCGGCGACGCTGGCGGTCTATCTCGACATCTACAACGTCTTTGTCAGCCTGCTCAACCTGCTGATGGTCTTCAGCGGCGATCGCGACTGATCGAATCCGGTGGTCTGACAGGCAAGGGCGGCTCCGGCCGCCCTTGTTCATTCAAGTATCCAGGAAAGCGGGCCCCTGTGTCATTCGCTGGCCGAAGCGACCCGGCATCTCGGCAAAAACGACGGTGTGGCGCGGCAGGGTGGCGATGTTTTGCGAGCTGAGCAGATCGCGCAAGGCGACCAGTCGATAACCCCTTCTCGTCCAACCGACGAGCAGTTCCTCGAACGCACCCTTGTACTTCATTCCCTCAAGCTCGGCACGCAAGGTGAATACGTGGTCGCCGTCGATGCTGGCGGATTCGGCGAGAATTCGCTCGGCTGCCTGGGCGGCAGAAGTCGTTTCGCTGACGAGGAGTTCGTCAAGCGTGGGCAGCGTTGTCGGAACCTGCGGACAGTGCACGAGTTCCCCATCAACGACCGGAATGAAGGGGAAATTCCCCCGGCAATCACTGGCATAGCAGAAGCCGAGGCGCTGCGTCAGGCGCAGGGCATGACGATTCATTCGCCAGCCAGGCGCAGCATGGGCTTGTGCCTGCGCACCAAAAACCGCGGCAAAACGCCGGCTGGCCTGTTCCATTTCGGCTTCAATCCAGGCGTTGTCGGCAGTCGGGACGAGCTTTTCCCAGCGCACACGATGCCAGGCATGGATGCCGACTTCAAAACCGGCATCGCGCGCCTGCCGCATGCGGTCGGCGCCGCGAACCCCGATATCGGGTACCGGCAGGAGCAGCCCGTAGAGGCGCGTGACGAGGTCGTAGTAGCGGCCTGGTGAAAACCGGCGTGCTTCCCGACCGCTGGTGTCGGGACCGAGTGAGAAGAAGAAAGTGCCCGATGCCTCATGCCGCTGCAGCAGTTCGATCAGCGCTGGCACACCGAAAAGTGTGCCACGGCAGGTGTCGACGTCGATCTTGAGGGCAATGCGCTTCATCGGAGGGGAAGCCGTGGCTGAGTGGGGGCGGAAGAAGCCGTCGACTGCGGACAGCAGTCAGACAAGGAGGAGGCCGACGGCGACCTTGCGGCCTTCACCCATCAAGACGTTGTAGGTGCGGCAGGCGGCCGGCAGATCCATCACTTCGAGCCCCTTCTGCGCGCGAGCCAGCGGTCGCAGAAGGTTCGGGGCCGGGAAGCGCAGGCGGTTGCCGGTGCCGAGCAGGATGATCTCGGCATCGAGTGCGGCGAGAACTTCGAGGTCGGCAACGCTCAGTGTTTCGAAGGTCGCCTTTGTCCAGTTCGGTAGCAGGCGATCGGGCAACACGGCCAGATTGCAGTTGTGACGGACACCATTGACGCAGACGTAGCCCTCACCGTAAGCGGTGAAGGTGTTCAAACCATCGGTCTTGTCGAGCTGCAGTTTCATGAAAATTGCGGTGCACATTGCGTTGAAGTACGATTATAGCTTTTTTGCCAATCGCGTTCAGAGGGTGACAGCGACTGCTGGCTCCGCTGCGACGGGTGTCGATCGATGCGTTGTGCCAACTACGGTCGATCGCGGCGAGTAGCGTTGACCATTTCCCGAGCCTGGATCATGAGAGACTTTCCCCGCATCGAACGTTTGCCACCCTACGTCTTCAGCATCACCGCCGAGCTGAAGATGGCCGCACGCCGGCGCGGCGAGGACATCATCGACATGAGCATGGGCAACCCCGATGGTCCGACGCCGCAGCACATCACCGACAAGCTGGTCGAGGCGGCGCTGCGTGAGAACACGCATGGCTACTCGATCTCCAAAGGTATTCCGCGCCTCCGCCGGGCGATTTGCGACTGGTATCGGCGACGCTATGACGTCAGCTTCGACCCGGAGACCGAGGCGGTGGTGACCATCGGCTCGAAGGAAGGTCTCGCGCATCTGATGCTCGCCACGCTGGACCGTGGTGATACGGTTCTGGTGCCCAACCCGTCGTACCCGATCCATATCTATGGAGCGATCATCGCCGGCGCCGACATTCGCTCGGTACGCATGACGCCGGATGTCGACTTTATCGAGGAGGTTCAGCGGGCCATCCGCGAGTCGATTCCGAAGCCAAAAATGATGATTCTCGGTTTTCCGAGCAATCCGACCGCGCGCTGTGTAGACCTCGAGTTTTTCGAGCGCATCATCGCCTTGGCCCGGCAGCACGACATCCTCGTGGTCCATGATCTCGCTTACGCCGATATCGTCTTCGATGGCTACCAGGCACCTTCGATCATGCAGGTTCCCGGCGCGCGCGAGATCGCCGTGGAGTTCTTCACCATGTCGAAGAGCTACAGCATGGCCGGTTGGCGGGTCGGCTATATGGTCGGCAACCAGGAACTGTGCAACGCGCTGGTGCGCATCAAGAGCTATCACGACTACGGCACCTTCACGCCGATCCAGGTCGCTTCGGTGATCGCCCTCGACGGTCCGCAGGACTGCGTCGAGGAAGTTCGCCAGCTCTATCAGGGCCGTCGCAACGTGCTCGCCAAAGGGCTGCACGAAGCCGGCTGGATGGTCGAAATACCCAGGGCCTCGATGTACATCTGGGCGAAGATTCCCGCAGCTTACCAGCAGATGGGCTCGCTCGAATTCGCCAAGAAGCTGCTCGGCGAGGCAAAGGTTGCCGTGTCGCCCGGCGTCGGTTTCGGCGAGTATGGCGACGATCACGTTCGTTTCGCGCTGATCGAAAACGAGGAGCGCACACGCCAGGCCGTTCGCGGCATCAAGGACATGTTCAGGAAGGACGGCCTGCTCTAGGCCAGGACGATGAAAACGGTACTCAAATCGAACAAGCTCGACAACGTCTGCTACGACATCCGCGGCGCCGTGCTGCAGAAGGCCAGGCAGATGGAGGACGACGGTCACCACATCATCAAGCTGAACATCGGCAACCTCGCCGCTTTTGGCTTCGAGGCGCCCGAGGAGATCCAGCTCGACATGATCCGCAACCTGCCGAATGCGGCGGGTTATTCGGATTCGAAGGGCATCTTCTCGGCGCGCAAGGCGGTCATGCATTACACGCAGCAGAAGCACATCAAGGGGGTGACGCTCGAGGACATCTACATCGGCAATGGCGTATCGGAGCTGATCGTGATGGCGATGAACGCCCTCCTCAATGCCGGCGACGAAGTGCTGGTACCGGCGCCCGACTATCCTTTATGGACGGCTGCCGTGAGCCTGTCGAGCGGTACGCCGTGTCACTACCTCTGTGACGAAGGGAACGAGTGGCTGCCCGACCTCGACGACCTGAGAGCCAGGATTACGCCAAGAACCCGCGCCTTGGTGGTGATCAACCCGAACAACCCGACCGGTGCGCTGTATCCGGAGAGCGTGCTGCGCGACCTGGTCGCCATCGCGCGCGAACACGACCTGATCATCTACGCCGACGAGGTGTACGACAAGGTGCTCTACGACGGCGCCACGCATACGGCGATCGCCTCACTGTCGGAGGACGTGCTGACGGTGACCTTCAACGGCCTTTCGAAGAACTACCGCTCCTGCGGTTATCGTGCCGGCTGGATGGTCGTTTCCGGCGACCTGCGCGAGGCGCGCGACTATATCGAGGGCCTCGACATGCTCGCCTCGATGCGACTGTGCGCCAACGTGCCGGCGCAGCACGCGATTCAGACCGCGCTTGGCGGCTATCAGAGCATCGACGACCTGGTCGCGCCGGGTGGCCGCATGTGCCGCCAGCGCGACCTGGCACATGCCCTGATCACCGCCATCCCCGGGGTCAGTTGCGTCAAGCCGAAAGCGGCGCTTTACATGTTTCCGCGGCTCGATCCCGAGATCTATCCGATCGACAATGACCAGGACTTCATTGCCGAACTGCTGCAGGAAGAGCGCGTACTGCTGGTCCAGGGCAGCGGCTTCAACTGGCCAGCACCTGATCATTTCCGCCTCGTCTTCCTGCCCTATGAAGACGATCTGCGCGACGCCATTGCCCGCATCGCGCGTTTTCTTGCCGCTTATCGCAGGCGCGCCGGAACCTCGGCGTAGCTGCGGGGAGTCCACCGCTCGCCTGGTCTGCGGTCGTTTTCTCTACTCACCCTCCCTGACTGCTCTATGAAACCCATCAACGTTGGACTGCTTGGCATCGGCACCGTCGGTGGCGGCACCTACGCCGTACTCAAGCGCAATGCCGAAGAAATCACCCGCCGCGCTGGTCGTCCCATTCAGGTCAGCATCGTTGCCGACCGGGACCTCGAACGCACGCGCCAACTGACTGGGGGTAGCTGTCGGGTTACCGACGATGCTTTTGCCGTGGTCAGCGACCCGGAAGTCGACATCGTCGTCGAACTGATCGGCGGCTATGGCGTTGCCAGGGAGCTAGTGCTGCACGCGATCGCCAATGGCAAGCACGTGGTGACCGCCAACAAGGCCTTGCTGGCCAAGCATGGCAACGAGATTTTTGCCGCCGCGCAGGAAAAAGGCGTGATGGTCGCTTTCGAAGCCGCCGTCGCCGGCGGCATTCCGATCATCAAGGCGCTGCGCGAGGGCCTCACCGCCAACCGTATCGAATGGATTGCCGGCATCATCAACGGCACGACCAACTTCATTCTCTCCGAGATGCGCGACAAGGGGTTGTCTTTTGCAGCGGTGCTCACGGAAGCGCAACGACTCGGCTACGCGGAGGCCGATCCGACCTTCGACATCGAAGGGGTGGACGCCGCGCACAAGCTCTCGATCATGTCGGCCATCGCTTTTGGCAACTCGATGAGCTTCGACCAGGCGTACATCGAGGGCATCAGCCAGCTCGACGCCGCCGACATCAGGTACGCCGAACAACTCGGTTACCGTATCAAGCTGCTCGGTATCACCAAGCGCACCCCGGAGGGCGTCGAGTTGCGCGTGCATCCGACGCTGATTCCCGCCAAACGGCTGATCGCCAACGTCGAAGGGGCGATGAACGCAGTACTGGTCAAGGGCGACGCGGTCGGCGCCACGCTGTACTACGGCAAGGGCGCCGGCGCCGAGCCCACCGCCTCGGCGGTGATCGCCGATCTGGTCGATGTGACGCGCATGCACACCGCCGATCCCGAGCACCGCGTCCCGCATCTGGCCTTTCAGCCCGACGCAATGCTCGATCTGGCCATTCTGCCGATCGCCGACGTCGTCAGCAGCTACTACCTGCGCCTGCGCGTCGAAGACCGGCCGGGCGTGCTCGCCGACGTGACGCGTATCCTCGCCGACGATGGCATCTCGATCGTCGCCATGATCCAGCGAGAGCCGGGCGAGGGCGAAGAGCAGACCGACATCATCATGCTCACCCACAAGACGCGTGAACGGAATATCGACACCGCGATTGCCGGCATCGAGGCACTGGCAGCGGTCAAGGGCAGGATCATTCGCTTGCGGCTGGAAGACCTCCTCTAACGGAATCGGCAGGGCTGGCGTCGACTTCGGACGCCACCGTCGATTGGCAGGGAATTGCTCAGCCGCCAGCGAGAAGTGCCCACGGGAGCATCACCCGGCCCTGAATGTCCAGGTCCTCCGGAGCCCACTAGAGCACAGTCAATCACTGAGCGACGTTAGCGGTCCAGAGCCCTGCCGGGCCTTCATCGAGCAGGGTCTGGGAGATCTTAACCAGCTTGCCATCGCCGCTACGCAGGGTCAGCTTGGGCACTGCTGGCGCAATGCCTTGCGCAGCCAGCACCTCTGGCTCTTTGGTATCGTGGTCTCCACGATGAATGCGCCGTCGGGTACGTCGAGATGGCCGCATTCGACATAGAGGATCGACAGGCGTCTCTTTGAGCGGTGTCGGAAACAGTGGCGGCAGCAGTTCAGGCATCGTTGATCGGCTTCACGGCGCCAGTTCCTTATGCGGATCCGTGTGGCGGCCAATCGGCGAGGGCCATGAGATTGTCGCCTACACCCACCTTGCGAACATAAAGTGCATCGGCTGTGATCAGCACGCCGCGACTGGCGATTGCCAGAGCGTGGTAGCTGGCATCGTAGAAAGTCACTCCGTGGCTGCGCATCAAATCCAGGGTCAGCGTCTGGACTTCAGGCGTGGGCGCCCGTGTCCATGGCGCGAGAAGGGAGCTGAGATGATTCATTGCCGCACTCGCGTGGTCGGGGATGTTCCGCGCCACGATATTGCCGACTTCGTAGTACCAGAGCGATGGAACCAGCAAGCACACTCGGCCCGTCAGAGCTGCCGCCCCAATGTCATTCGCCTGAGCGATGAAATCCTCCTCCGTCTCAGGCAACACCCATTTGAGCAGTATCGATGCATCAAGTACCACCGTGTTCACGGCAGCGCATCCCGATCTTCCCGGACCCAGTCCTCGCTCCGCCCAGGAATTGGCGGCAGAGTGCCGCGCAAGGACTGTATGCCTGCCCACGCCTGCTGCTGCTGCCGCCTGAGCAGTTCCACCGAAATCACTTCATTGACAAAACGACTGCGCTCGCCACCTGGAATGGCCTGGAAGCGTTGCCAAACATCGTCATCCAGTACGATATTGACTCGATGAGCCATGACTCACCCTCCCTTTGTGATCTATTGCTTTACACACTAATTATACACATCCATTATGCGACCCTGCCAAGGGAGAGTCGACCCAGGCAGAGCGCTTTGGCATGCTCAAAGCCATTCAACACACCTTGGCGCAAGGTGCCGGCACTGACGACTTGCAGCATGCCCGCAAACAAGGCGGTCCGCACGGCTGCCGGTGCGGCCTTGACCATCATCGGGATGCGCTGTGTCGCTATGGCGCATGCGGAAAAGCGCGTCGGCGTCGCCTGGATGAAAGTACAATACCGCGCCAAAGACGCCTGAACATCCGACCAACCAACCGTGGCATGAGGCTGCCTGGCATGAAAGACCTGTATCGAGGCGAGGCTGACTGCTGCCACCTGAGCCGGTGCTGAGTCGACTGCTCGTCGCAGCGCTCTGGCTGCTGCATTTCCTGCCCTTGTCCGTTCTGGCGGCCTGCGGTAATGCGCTCGGCAGTGCCTTTTTCTTGCTTGCCCGTCGGCGCCGGCACATTGTCCTGGTGAATCTTCGCCTGTGCTTCCCGGAACGCGATGATGAACAGCGTCGACTGCTGGCGAAAGCACATTTCAGGGTGCTGGGCCGCAGTGTGCTCGAGCGCAGTCTGCTGCTCTGGGCCCGTCCGGAGAGGCTGTCGCGGCTGATTCGGGTGGAGGGCGAAGAGCGAATGCGGACGCTGCTCGCGGCCGGCCAGCCAGTGCTGATGCTGACGCCACACTTCGTCGGGCTCGACGCCGGCGGCGCCGGGATTGCCATGCGCTTCGACAGCGCGAGTATCTACGCCGAACAGTCGAACGCCGTCTTTGACCGCCTATTGCTACGCGGCCGTTGTCGTTTTGGCGATCAGCTGCTGCTGTCGCGTGACGCAAGCGTGCGCGCCAGTATCCGGGCGATGAAGGCAGGGCGCCCGCTGTACTACCTGCCGGACATGGATTTCGGGCGCAAGGATTCGATTTTTGTCCCTTTTTTTGGTGTCCTGGCGGCAACCGTTCCCGGTCTGTCGCGACTGGCACACCTGGCCGGAGCTACCGTCGTCCCCTGCCTGACGCGCATCCTGCCCGGCGGCGAGGGCTATGTCGTGACGGTTGGCGAGCCATGGCAGGATTTTCCGACCGACGACGTCGAGGCCGACACCCGCCGCATGAACGCCTGGATCGAAGCGGCCGTGCGCACCCTGCCTGAGCAGTACTACTGGGTCCATCGTCGTTTCAAGACCCGGCCAGCGGGCGAGCCACGCCCCTATTGATCCTCCCCCGGGCCGATCGCCGGGCAGCTTCCTCCGGCAGTGGAACCGAAGAGGGTCCGCCACGGGTATACTTGGCGAATTCGTCGGTCAGCGGCCGCTTTCACGCGCCGTGGGCCGAAAATGTGATCCTCTGAGACCTCGACACTTTGGCACTGACCCTACTCGGCCTGTCCGGCGCATTGACCCACGATCCTTCGGCAGCGCTCTATATCGACGGCAAGCTCGTCGCAGCGGCAGAGGAGGAGCGTTTCGTTCGCGACAAGCACGCCAAGAACCGTATGCCCTACGAGGCCGCGAAGTTCTGCCTGGAGTTTGCCGGCCTCAGGCCGCAGGACGTAGACGCGGTGGCTATCCCCTTTGCCCCGATCAGCCTTTCGGAACCGGCGCGCTGGCACTATGCGAAACGCTACTGGTATGCTCCCGACCGCGGACTGGACGCGATCCTGACCGGCAACCGGCGCTTCCATCGCTACCGTAAGCGTATCGAGTGGTGCCTCCTGCAACTTGGCTTCGACCTGAAGAAGACGGACATCGTGCCGGTCGAGCATCACCTCGCACATGCCGCCAGTGCTTACCATTGCGCCGGTTTCAAGGAAAAGACGGCGATTCTCGGCATCGACGGCAAGGGCGAATACGCGACCACCTTCTTCGGCTACGGCGAGAACGGCAGGATCCACAAGCTCAAGGAATTCTACGATCCCGATTCGTTGGGCGGCCTGTATGGCGCTCTGACCGAGTATCTCGGTTTCGAGATGCTCGACGGCGAGTACAAGGTAATGGGCATGGCGCCTTACGGCGATCCTGACCGATACGATTTCTCGCGCCTGGCGAAGTTCGAGGATGGCGAGCTGACGGTCAACACCGCCTATGCCAACGTGATCGGCTTCCGTCGTTACAAGGAGAACGGCAAGGGCTACTACTTTTCGCCCAAGCTGGTCGAATGGCTGGGTCCCAAACGTTCGGGAGACATCGCCGACGACCCCTACATCCACTACGCAGCAAGCATGCAGAAGCTCTTCGAGGACCTCTCCCTTCGGATGATCGAGCATTACCTGGGAGAGATTCTGCGGGAGACCGGCCGACTTGCCTTTTCGGGTGGCGGCGCATTGAACGTCAAGCTCAACCAGAAGATCATTGCCCGTTCGGACGTCCGCGAACTCTTCGTTCAGCCTGCCTCGGGCGACGCCGGCACCGCTGTCGGTGCCGCGGCCTATGTGTCCGTACAGCGGGGCGTTGCAGTTGAGAAGATGGAGCATGTCTACCTGGGCCCCGCGTACAGCAACGAAGACGTCGTCGCCGCCTGTGCTCGCCATCCGGCGCGGCCTGCATGGCAACGGTTGAGCGACGTGCCGCAGCACATTGCCCGACTGCTCGCCGACGGGCAGCCGGTGGCCTGGTTTCAGGGGCGAATGGAGTTTGGCCCGCGGGCCCTTGGCGGACGTTCGATCCTCGGTTGCCCGAGTGCCCCCGGCGTCGCCGACCGAATCAATGCCCAGATCAAGTTCCGCGAACGCTGGCGCCCCTTCTGCCCCAGCATGCTCGACACTGTCGGACCACAGATGCTGGGCAGCGAACATCCGGCGCCCTTCATGACCTTCACCTTCAAGGTAGCCAAAGGCTGGAAGGAACGCGTTCCCGAAGTGGTGCACGAGGACGGGACATCGCGCGCGCAGGTGCTGCAGCGCGAGTTCAACCCACGCTATTATGATCTGATGGTAGAACTCGAGAAGCTGACCGGTAATGGTGTCGTTCTCAACACTTCGCTCAACCGCCGCGGCGAGCCGATGATCTGCTCACCGACCGATGCCCTGAACATGTTCTTCGGGTCCGACCTGCAGTATTTGGTCATGGAAGATGTACTGGTGGTGAAAGCGCCAGCAGCGACGAAGACCGATTCAGACCAATCTCCAACCTCTGCATTTGCCCCTTGACGTGGGGAACAATGAACAAGATCAATCTACTCTACGCAAAGAATGTAATCACCCGAAAAGCAACGGTGCCCGAGCAGGACCTGTCGTTTCTTGTTCTGGTGGACGATCTTGCCTTCGACAAGAGCGTTGATGTCGCGTGGGCCGGCGAAGATGGCGTGTGGCATACCCTGGCCGCTGCCTATCATGGCAAGGCCGGCCGGAACCAGGAATACTGGTTCGCCCGGATCGCCTTTGCTGCCGCGACGGATCAATCACTTCCTGGCAGCGTCCAGTTCGCCTTGCGCTACCGGGTATCCGGGGCGGAGTACTGGGATAACCAGCAGGGTGAGAATCATTCGTTGCAGGCAGATTCGGGGATCATGCTGGCTGACAAGCGCCCGCTTCTGAATGTTGAGTTCGGGCGCCGTCTGGCTGATGGCCAAACCCTTTTGCCAGTTGTCGTGGCGGCAGATGCTGCCTTGCAGGCGCGCAGAGTCACGATTCACTGGACGCGAGACGACTGGAGGAGCTCGCGCAAGTCGGCCTGCCACTACGGGCGCAACTACTGGGACAGCGAGTTTCTCAGCAACGCGAGAAACCCCAATCACTACGGTTGTCAGATCTGGAATACCGTGCTGAAGGTGGACGCGGCCTGTCGGGTTCAATACAGGATCTCTTGTGAAACCCGGCAGGAAGTCCTATGGGATGACAACTTCGGCCAGAACTACTCGGTTCAGCGTCGGCCGTTGACGGTGATGATCCTGAATCTGCACTGCTGTCAGGAAGAGAATCAGGATGACAAGCTATCGCGGATCGCGAGGGCAATTGACGCGCAGGATGTCGATATCGTCTGCCTGCAGGAAGTGGCCGAGCTATGGAACAATGGCAAGGGCGACTGGCAGACCAATACAGCGCGGATCATCAATGAACGGCTCAAATCCCCCTATCATCTGGTGACTGATTGGTCGCATCTGGGTTTTGACCGCTATCGCGAGGGGGTCGCGGTGCTGAGCAGATACCCGTTAGAGAGGCATCAGGGAAGATATGTCTCAAGCAGCCGCGACCCCTACAGCATCCACTCGCGCAAGGTGGTGATGGCTCAGGTGAGGGTTCCTTATATCGGCCTGATCAATGTCTTCTCTTCACACTTGAGCTGGTGGGAGGATGGGTTCGCCGAGCAATTCGAGAATCTGCGTCAATGGGCGGCTGATGAGCATACCCCTCAGGTCACCACGACCATGCTGTGTGGCGACTTCAACATCAAGGCGGGTTCAAGGGGTTATCAGTTCGTGGTTGATTCCAGCGAATATGATGATCAGTATCTTTCGGCAAACTCGCCGCAGGTTTTTCGCCGGATCTTCACGGCAAAGGACGCGCATTGGGAGCGCTACCTCGACGAGGATCATCGTATTGATTATGTTTTCCTCCGCAAGGGAAGTGGACTGGCGGCCACCGCCGGCCGAGCGGTGTTTACCGAGCAGGATTATGGAAGAGTGTCCGACCATTTCGGCTATCTGATGACCTTCGAGCCAACATGAGTGGCGGGCGAGTTTCATCGCGGACGCGGCACCCGCGGTGCCGCGTCCGCGCCAAATAACATAGGTGTTCTTTCTTTTACATGGATACAGCAGAAAAATACGCGGTCCCGGTGCACGGAAACCTTGGCGGTTCTTTCGTGCGGACCAACGACTTCAACGAGAAATTCTATCTGCGCTGGGGCAAGATCATCTTCGATGTATCGTTCGGCGTACAGGTGAACGTAAAGGTTGTCCTCCGGGTCTATCGGGACAACAATATTTGCGAAACCTACATTGTTGACACCGACCCCTACGATATTCAGTGGAACCATCACAAGCGGCGCACGCGGGATTTCTACATCCATCCCTCGTCACGCAGTTTCGGGCCCATCAATTGTGTCAAGTTCGCTTTCGTCGTGCACCGCGACGAGCACTCCGTGTCCTCGCAGCTCGAGTACATCTTCATGGATTGGTCGCAGTTGCGCGACGAGCACCCGCAATACCGAAGAATCACCTCGGAGTGGGCCACGCACAACGGTTATCACACACATGAGTGCAACGCCTGGCAATTGCAAAGCGACGTCGACTGGTACAACCATCATTTCGATTCCCTGCATCTGATTCCCAAGTTTACCAAGGGGCAGCAGTATCATCCGTATCATCCCAAGCGTTTCATTCACGACCACATCGACAAGGTCATTCGCTCCAAGCACGAGCATCCCGCGCGCTTTTGCACCATCAAGGTGAGCGTGGACTGCATTGACGACCATGACTTTACGCGCCATCTGGTGCATGCCAGTCACCACGGGGTCTGGGTGCAGTGCATTGTCGACTGGCGGAAGATGACCCTCACCAATAGCGAAAACTATGCGCGACTGAAGCGCGCCGGCGTCGAACTGGTGGGCGTTTTCTGTACGCCACATCATCACCTGATCGAGGTCGATCCCGACATGCACACCAAGTTCATCATCTTCAACGATGAGGATTGCATACTCGGCTCGTTCAACATCACCTTCGACCGCTGGTGGGCGAATTGGGAATCGGGCATGACCTTTCATTCGAAGGGCGTTTGCCGTCTGCTGGACAACGTATTCCAGAGCGAGCGCGGCGGGGTGAATCAGAAGTATGGCATCGACCCGCTCAGTCCCTTCAACCTGCTCTATACCTACGGCCGACATTCGCTGCTCGACGGCCGGCACTACCTTCCGCACCAAGCCATCCTGGCCGAGATTCACCGCGCAAGGCATTCAATCAAGCTGACGCTGTTCCTGATTGGCAACCTCCTCGGCGAGCACGGCGACAGCGTGATCGACGCCTTGATACACGCCAAGCACCGCGGGGTCCATGTCCACATCCTGCTCAACGGTCATCTGGCCAGGCAAGGTAGGGTTGGCATAGAACGATCGATGGCCGATGAACTCAACCGCCCATTGCTTCCGGCGGTGCAGGGATTGAGAACAGCCGGGATTCCGGTCGGACTAGTTTACGGGCAGACGGATCACCCGGTACCCTATTCGCCGATCAATTCCAAGTACTGCATCATCGACGACGCGACAGTCATCGAAGGCAGTTTCAACTGGTACAACACATCGGTTTTTTCCCATGACCTGACGGTGCTGGCCACCAATCGCGAGGTAGCGAAAGCGTATCTGCACGAGTTTGAGCAGATACAGCGTGCTTTCAGAATCTATTACTGAAGTCTGAACCTGCCACTTGACAAGAGACAATTGACTCGGGAAGCGGCGCCAACGATACTTCGTCTGCGTGGTTGAAACGCCTTCCCTCATGTTTCATTTTCTCAACGCAGTGGCTGAAAAGTGCTCTGTTGAGGAGTCGTTTTGCAGCCAATACGGAGACACCATGCCATTTTCGATCCTGATTCCAGCCTTTTTCAACACCAACTCACTCTCGAGGAAATCATGTCCAAACTGTTCATCGAAGATCTCGCCCTCGAAGGCAAGCGCGCCCTGATTCGCGTTGACTTCAACGTCCCCCAGGACAAGGTGACCGGCGCCATCACCAACACCAAGCGTATCGAGGCCGCGCTGCCGACGATCAAGTATGCTCTGGAAAAGGGTGCCGCAGTCATTCTCATGTCTCATCTTGGCCGTCCCGACGGCAAGACCATGCCGCAATACAGTCTTGCGCCGGTTGCCACCGCCCTCGCCGGGCTTCTCGGGCAACCAGTGAAGTTTGTTGGCGATTGTGTCGGCCCGGAAGTCGAATCCGCCTGCGCCCAGATCAAGCCAGGCGAGGTCATCCTGCTCGAAAATCTCCGCTTCCATATCGAGGAAGAAGGCAAAGCCAGCGTAACCAATGCCGACGGTACGGTCACCAAGCTCAAGGCCAACCCCGATGACGTGAAGGCCTTCCGCGCCTCGCTGACCAGGCTTGCCGACGTCTACATCAACGATGCCTTCGGTACTGCCCACCGCGACCATTCGTCGATGACCGGCGTCCAGTTACCCCAGCGTGCTGCCGGTTACCTGATGAACAAGGAGCTGGACGCCTTCTCGGCCGTGCTCGAATCGCCGCAACGGCCGCTGCTGGCGATCCTCGGTGGCGCCAAGGTGGCTGACAAGATCCAGTTGATCAACAATCTGCTCGACAAGGCCGACCAGATCATCATTGGTGGCGGCATGGCCTTCACTTTCAAGAAAGTGCTCTCTGACATGCCGATCGGCAACTCCCTGTTCGACGAAGAAGGCGCCAAGCTCGTACCGGACCTGATGAAGAAGGCCAAGGAAAAAGGCAAGCAGATCCTGCTTCCCGTCGACTTCATCATCGCCGACAAGTTCGACGCCAACGCCAGCACCGGCAGCGCCAACGATATCGATGGCGTTCCCGATGGCTGGCTGGGGCTCGACTGCGGTCCCGAATCGACCAGGATATTCACCGAAGCGATTCTGAAGGCCAGGACCATTATCTGGAACGGCCCGGCCGGCGTCTTCGAGTTCGAAAAATTCGAAGCCGGCACCAGGGCGATGGCCGATGCGGTTGTCCAGGCCACCGCTGCGGGTGCCATCACCGTCATCGGCGGCGGTGACACAGCCACCGCCGCGAAGAAATACGGCGCCGACAAGAAGGTCACGCATAGTTCGACCGGCGGAGGCGCGTCCCTCGAGTACCTCGAAGGAAAGATCCTGCCTGGCGTCGCCGCTCTATCCGAGAAGTAAACTCCCGCGGCCCCGGCGATGCCGGGGCCAACCCGCTTGCCAAGTCATCCCCGCAATACAACCTCGAGGAATACCATGCGCAAAATCGTTATCGCCGGCAACTGGAAAATGAACAAGACGGTTGCAGAGTCAGTGAAACTGGCAACCGACGTGGTCGCGGCCGCGAAGGACATCAAGAACGTGGTCGTTGCCATCGCACCGACCTACCTCGCTCTCGCCAAGGTTGCCGAAGTGCTCAAGGGCAGCAACGTCAAGCTGGCAGCGCAGGACGTGCACTGGGAGAACCAGGGTGCATTCACCGGCAAGGTCAGCGCCGATATGCTGAAAGAGATCGGCGTTGATTTCGTCATCATCGGCCACTCCGAGCAACGGACGTACTTTGGCGAAACCGACGAAACGGTCAACAAGAAGGTCAAGAAGGTCCAGTCGCTCGACATGACACCGATCATCTGCATCGGCGAGACCCTGGCTGAACGCAAGGGTGGCCGACTGGAAGCGGTGCTGACGACCCAGGTCGACGGCGCCTATGCCGGGCTGTCCGCCGATGAGGCCCTACGCACTGTCATCGCCTACGAACCGGTCTGGGCCATCGGCACCGGCGTTACCGCCAGCGACGACGAAGCTCAACAGGCGCATGCTTTCGTGCGTAGCCTGCTGACCAAGCTTTATGGTGACAACGTCGCGCAGTCGATCAGCATCCAGTACGGCGGCTCGATGAAACCGGAGAACGCTGCTGGCCTTCTGGCTCAGAAGGATATCGACGGCGGCCTGATCGGCGGCGCGGCACTCAAGGCCGACAGCTTCCTGGGTATCGTGACGCCCGGCGAGTCGATCAGCAAGTAAACCCCGCACTTCCAGTGGGCGGCGCCAGCCAACTGGCGCCGCTTCTTTTTTTGGGCCGGGAAAAGACCCCAAAAAACCAGCCTTACGTGCCAAAACAGCCGACTTCCGCTGCTCGCCCAAGTGCAGATGCCGGGCGAGGGGGCAATACCTCAATGTCGGCGTGTGTCAGCTGTTGCCATTGTCCAGGAAGCTGCGCAGCTTGTCGGAGCGCGAGGGGTGCCGAAGCTTGCGAAGGGCCTTGGCTTCGATCTGACGAATGCGCTCTCGGGTTACGTCAAACTGCTTGCCAACTTCTTCCAGAGTATGATCGGTGTTCATTTCTATGCCGAAGCGCATCCGCAGCACCTTGGCTTCGCGCGGGGTCAGCGTGTCCAGAACATCCTTGGTGATAAACCGCAGGCTGGAGTAAAGGGCGGCTTCAGTCGGAGCGAGAGTCGCCTGATCCTCAATGAAGTCACCGAGATGAGAGTCGTCGTCATCACCAATCGGCGTTTCCATCGAGATGGGCTCCTTGCTGATCTTCAGGATTTTCCGGATCTTCTCCTCCGGCATCTCCATCTTCTTCGCCAGTGTTGCCGGATCTGCCTCGAGGCCGGTTTCCTGCAGGATCTGCCGGGAAATGCGGTTCATCTTGTTGATCGTCTCGATCATGTGCACCGGAATACGGATCGTACGGGCCTGATCGGCGATCGAACGGGTGATCGCCTGTCGGATCCACCAGGTAGCGTAAGTTGAGAACTTGTAGCCCCGCCGGTACTCGAATTTGTCGACAGCTTTCATCAGGCCGATGTTGCCCTCCTGGATCAAATCCAGGAATTGCAGGCCCCGATTGGTGTACTTCTTGGCAATCGAAATCACCAGTCGCAGGTTGGCTTCGGTCATCTCCCGCTTGGCTCGACGGGCCTTTGCCTCACCGGTAGACATCTGCTTGTTGATGTCCTTCAATTCGCGCAGCGGAATACCAATACGGTCCTGCAGGGCGAGCAGTTTCCTCTGCTCCTCCTTGATGTTCGGCGCGTTGCGCGACAGGATCGCGGCATAGGTCTTGCCGGCAGATGCGATCTCGGCGTCAACCCAGTCGATGTTGAGTTCGTTGCCCGGGAACACCTTGATAAAGTGCACGCGCGGCATGCGTACGGTGTCGACACAGATTCTCTGGATTTTCCGCTCGCAGGCGCGAGCTTCCTCGACCATCGCGCGCACCGAGTCGCACAGACGCTCAATGGTCTTGGACGTGAAACGAATGCCCATCATCTCTTCCGAGATCTGCTGCTGCAGCTTGAGGTAAGCCTTGTCCTGGGAGCCTCTCCTCGGCAACAGCGCATGCGCCTTGCTGTAGTGAGACCTGATCAACTCGAGACGATCGAGTCCATCCGTCTTGAGCTTTAGCAGCGAAGCAGCAGCGGCCGCGCCCTCTACCGCTTCCGCGCTCTCCTCCTCGTCCTCCTCGTCCTCTTCGTCTACGCTCACCTCGGCTGCCAACTGCTCGAGTGAGCCGTCGATCTCGGGGTCGATCAACCCGTCGATCAACTCATCGATACGCATCTCATCGCGTGCGATCTTATCTGCGCAACCGAGTATCTCGGCGATCGTTGTCGGACAGGCAGAAATCGCCTGGATCATGTGCTTGAGACCGTCTTCGATACGCTTGGCAATCTCGATCTCGCCCTCGCGCGTCAGCAGCTCAACTGAACCCATTTCGCGCATATACATCCGCACCGGGTCAGTGGTGCGGCCAAACTCGGAGTCCACGGTCGACAGCGCCTGTTCAGCCTGCTCTTCAACGTCAGCATCGTCTGCGCCAGCAGCGGGCGTTGCATCCGACATCAACAACGTTTCCGCATCGGGAGCTTCGTCGTAAACCTGGATCCCCATGTCGTTGAAGGTGCTGATGATGCTTTCTATCTGCTCGGCATCAACTACATCATCAGGCAGGTGATCGTTGATTTCAGCGTACGTGAGAAAGCCCCGTTCCTTGCCGAGCTTGATCAGCGTCTTGAGACGCATCTTGCGCGTCTCATCATCTACCGGTGCCGGTTGGGTTCCAGCCTGTGCCAGTAGGTCTGCCGCTGCCTTGGCTTTCGCTGCCTTCGTAGTTACCGCCTTTTCCCTTACCATGACCATTTCCCGAATAGCGTTAGACTGGAAAAACTCTTGATTGTATCACGCCTCGCGAGCTGCCGACGGCAGACCTCGGCTGCCAAGCGCCGCCAGGTATTGCCGTTTTTCCTCAGCTGATAATCCACTGACCCCGAGTTTCTGGACTTTCTCCTGCAGTACGGCAAAAGCCCGCTTGTGGTCGACCTCAAGCAACTGCCTGACGGCGCCCTCGAACTCTGCGTCGATGCCTTCTTCGGCAAAAGGCTGGTGCATTAGTTCAGCCGCTGCTGTACGCAGGATGTGCTCGCATTCGTTACCCCTCAGCCGTTCGATGAGAGCGGGATAGGCCAGCTCCTCTTGTCCACCAGCGGCTATGGTTTCGCATAACAGCCGGACCGCCCGGGCTTCTGTCGAACTGTCAGGGAGCAAGTCGAGCGGGAGGCGTGGCGCCAACTGCGGCTTCTGTAGCAACAGGCGCAACAGGGGCCGTAAAAGGGAAGGCGCCTGTCGCGGTGCGCGCGCCGGGGCGGGCCGGAAAGTTGCTTTCAAATCGCACAGACGTTCAACCTCCGCTTGCGAAAAGCCGCTGGTCTGGGCCAGTCGCTTGACAAGTTGCAGTCGCAGCAGTGGCGGTTGCAGACGGCCAAGCAGCGGCTTGGCATCGGCGACCAACCTGGCCCTTCCTTCGGCGCTGGCCAGATCACAGCGCGCCGACAGTTCCCTCAGCAGGAAATCGGAGAGCGGTGTCGCCTCAATGATCATGCGCTGAAACGCCTCGCCACCATGTTTGCGTACGAAGCTGTCAGGGTCATCGCCATCCGGGAGAAAAGCGAAGGCAATGCTCTTCTGTTCAGTGAGTGCATCGAGGCTGTTCTCCAGAGCCCGCCACGCCGCCTTGCGTCCGGCGGAGTCACCGTCAAAGCAGAAGACGATGCGCTCGGCCTGACGCAAGAGCTTCTGTACGTGCATGACCGTCGTAGCCGTGCCTAGGGTGGCGACGACATTGCCGAGGCCGTGCTGCGACAGAGCCACGACATCGAGATAACCCTCGACGACGATCACAGCATTGCTCTGGCGGATGGCCGCGCGCGCCTGCGGCAAGCCGAATACCTCGCGCCCTTTTTCAAAGAGCGGCGTTTCGGGTGAGTTCAGATACTTTGGCTCGCCCTGCCCAAGCACGCGGCCGCCAAAGGCAATCACTTCACCCTTGTGATTGACAATGGGAAACATAACCCGATCACGAAAGCGGTCATAGAGACGTCCTTGCTCGTGCTTGATGACCAGGCCCGCGACTTGGAGTTCGGGACTGCCGTAATCGTTGAAGGCCGCACCGAGTGCGTGGCCACCATCGGGCGCATAACCGAGGCCAAACCTGCGGGCGATCTCACCGCTGACGCCCCGCTGCTTGAGGTAGGTGACTGCCTTTGGCGAGCACTTGAGTTGGTCGTAGTAGAACTTTGCTGCCTGCGCCATTATTTCGGATAGCGCCTGCAATTTTGGGCCGTGCTGCGGCGCATGCTCTTGATCGTCAGGCATCTGCATTCCGACCCCGCCCGCCAGTTCCTTGATCGCGTCAACGAAGCCGATGCCAGAGTACTCCATGAGAAAACCGATGGCGTTCCCATGAGCACCGCAGCCGAAGCAGTGATAGAACTGCTTGCTCGGGCTGACCGTGAAGGACGGCGACTTCTCGCTGTGGAATGGGCAGCAGGCGGCAAAGTTGGCACCCGTCTTCTTCAGTGGCACATGGCCGTCAATCAGGGCCACCAGGTCGATGCGGTACAGCAGTTCCTGGATGAAAGCCTCCGGGATCAACTCGAGCCCCTTGGACTTTCGGCCGGCTTCCGTTCGCAGGCGCTCAGGTGCCCGGCAGCTACCTCCGTCCCCTGTGCAAAGCCCGGCGCATCCCGGAGCGGTCCGCTGGTCCTCACGGGAGCTTGAGGGTCATCGCGAGGCTCCTTCCCCATTCACGCATCTCCTGCGCCAGGCTGCTCTACACGGTACCGCGAGGTTCAGTTTCCGCAAACAGAAAAAGCCGCCTGTCTGGAGACGGGCGGCTGCAGACACAAAGGGAATCCCGTTCTAGTAAAGCTTTGGTGGCAAGGTCTGACTGCGCATCCGCTTGTGATGACGCTTGACCGCAGCTGCCAACTTGCGCTTGCGCTCGGCGGTGGGCTTTTCATAGAACTCGCGAGCTCTCAGCTCGGTCAGCAGACCGGTCTTCTCGACGGTGCGTTTGAAACGGCGAATCGCAACTTCGAACGGCTCATTTTCCTTCACGCGAATAGCAGGCATTGACTCTTCCCAGGTTCAAAAATATCGAGATACAGTTTAGCCGCGCATTATAACCATAGTCTCGATCGATTTCCAAGGGGGACGAGATTTTCCCAGCCCTGACGCATGGCCGTGCCGAATCGGACCCGTTTGCCGGAAGCCCGCGCTTTCGCCGCTGGGGCAGTCAGATCGCGGGTCTTCTGACAGGGTCACTCTGCGAGCGTACAGAGCCCGGCACTGGCTCATGATTCACCCTCATGAGCCGTGCGATGGTTGCATTTCTGGCTGAAAGCTAAAGCCCGCACCCTGTCCGCGCTTCAGCTCCTGGCCATGAGTGACGATGACGTTTTTGCCCTGTCCCGCCATATGCGCTCGGGCGAAGGGGAGGAAGTTGTCTGCCCGCACTGCGCCGCATGGCGCACAGGCACAATGTCGGCCTTTTGAGCCACGGAGACATCTTCCGGGATATCGCCGGCACGTGCGCCCGTGCCCCGGTGAGTCGGGACTGGTAGAGGCACGGCAACCACCGGCCAGAGGACAACGTGGCGGTGTGAAGGTGTCACGCGAACGCGCAAGCGGCGCCGTGCCCCATCACGGCCGGCAGGGATCAGGGTCCCGGTTCGCGCCAGGCGATCCTGAACCTCACTGGCGTTCTTTCGCCTGCGCTCGCTCATGACTGTGGAACGTTCCACGCCCTTGCGTGCCCCCCCAGCGCTTCGCCAATCTGGCAGCTGTTCAGCGCGGGCGCGTTGAGCCTTGCGGAAGGTGTCCAGAACACTATGATGGACAAGCTGCGACCGACGCGCCAGTATGCTGGCCAAGCAGAGTGTCGCTGATTGCTCGAAGAACTGTCGCGAGTCCAGTGGTTCGCACAGGAACTGCGGACGCCGATGCAGGTGTCGAGCAGGTGCTTGCAGGGAATGTGGCAATCCATTTCATCTGATCGTCAACAGGGGGACCTGCAGAATGACAGAGGTCGTGCTGGCGCTGATGCGCACTGTCAAGACGCTTGGGCGAAGGCGAGTCTGGGTGTTGCTGCTCTGGCCAGCGGCGGTTGCCCTGCTGGTCTGGGTCGGCCTGGCCTTGTTCCTGCTCGAATGGTTGGTTGCCAGCCTGGTCGAAGTGCCGCCAATGACCTGGCTAGCCGGTTGGGGTGCGCTCTGGCTGGCCAAGCTCGGCGCAGTCCTCGGCGGCTGGCTGCTGGTGCTCGCCGCGGCCTTTGTCACGGCGATGCTCCTGGCGGCGATTTTCGTCATGCCGATGCTGAGCGAACATCTGGCGGCGAGCGACTATCCGGAACTGGCGCGCCTCGGAAAGGATAGCGTGAGCGGGGCGGTGTGGAATAGCGTTTCTGCGGTACTGCTATTCGCAGGCGGCTGGTTGCTCACCCTGCCCCTGTGGCTTATCCCGGGATTTGCGCTGCTGTTGCCAATTCTCTGGATGGCCTGGCTGACACGCCGGACGTTTGCCTACGACGCTCTGACCGTACATGCCACAGACGATGAGTGGCGCGTGTTACGTCGCCAGCACAGTCTCCCTCTGCTGATGCTCGGCGTAACCCTGGCGCTGCTGACACATGTTCCGGTTCTTGGGCTGCTGACGCCGAGTCTGGCCGCACTGGCCTATGTCCATTATTGCCTGGAAGCGCTGCGTGGCTTGCGGCAGGGGGCGGTGGTGACGGTGATTGGCGAGCTGCCAACAGTAAAGGAAGCCATATGAGTTTCGGAGCGATCATCATCGGTGACGAGATCTTGTCGGGAAAACGCGTCGACCGGCATTTTGCGAAAGTAGCCGAACTGCTGTCCAGTCGTGGTTTGCGCTTGGCCTGGGTCGAGTACCTCGGCGACGAACGGTCGCGTATTGCGGCAACGCTGAAACGAAGTCTGGCTGCTGGGGACATCGTTTTCAGCTTCGGTGGCATCGGAAACACGCCTGACGACCACACGCGACAGGCGGCGGCGGTAGCTCTTGGCGTCGACCTGGTCCTGCATCCGGATGCCGAACGTGAGATCCGCGCCCGCTTTGGTGCCGAGATAACCGATGTTCGCCTGCTGCTCGGCACCTTTCCGCGTGGCGTGGACATCATCCCCAATCCCTTCAACCGCATTCCCGGTTTTCGCGTCGGCGATCATCACTTCCTCCCGGGCTTTCCGCAGATGGCGCACCCGATGGCCGAATGGACGCTCGACACCTTCTACGCCCACCTGTTCCACCGTCGGGCCATGGTGGAAAAGGCCTTCCTGCTGACCGGAGCGAATTGCTACGAGAGTGCGCTGCTTGATCTGATGGAACGAATCGTTGCCGATTTTCCGAGTCTGAGGCTGTTCAGCCTGCCTTCGATGTCCGACGAAGGACAGCGGCGCCACCTTGAACTCGGGGTCGAAGGTGAGCCGGCACTTGTCGATCAGGCGATGGCGGCGATACGCGAGGAGGTTGAGCGGCGCGCAATCGACTGGCAATGGCGGCCGTGAACCGCCTGAGTAGACGCGCAAACCCCGGCTGTGGCCGGGGTTTCCTGGAGGGCAGATCAGGCGTCAGTCGCGCGGATCACTTCTTCGGGGTCAGCGCGGCAGCAGCTTGCGCGGTGGCGTTGGAAGCAGCCTTCACATTCGTGTCGACGATGTCCGTCATCTGCTTGGCCATCTGTGAAATGTTCTCGAAGGCTGTGGTCGAAGCGTTCATCATCTGCTTCATTGCCGAGCCGAACACATCACCGGCAATCGGGGAAGCAATGCCCGTTTTGTCGATCAAGCCAGCAGCGTTGTGCCGCATGTTGCTGTACTGCTCTTCCATCACCGAGGTGATTTCACGCTGCATGTTGGCTGACAGATCGTAGAGGCTGCGGGAGTATTCCATCAGTTTGTCGACGCTGGGTCGGGCCATCGCCCCGGCGACGCTTCCCAGCTCTTTCGGATCCTTGACCTCCAGCAGTTGCTGAGCGCCGTTGGCACTGGTGTTGAACAATTCGCGGCTGGCGGCGAGGTTGAGGGCGGATAACTGTTCCAGACCGTGGAAAGCGGTGCGGACCAGGGTCATCATGACTTGAGCGTTGGCCTTCTGGCTCTGGGCGAGTTGTTCGAGATTGATGGTGTTCATGGTACCTCCGTGAATGGCAGTGGCAAGACTTGTGCTGAATGCGTGAAGAAGCGTAAGTGCTATTGGGGCAGACGCTCGTGCAGCTCTGGTGGGGCGTACAGACTTCCGGTTGTACTTGAACGCGTGCTACAGAGCAGGGAACAAAGAAGCCCCCGAACCGTCTCGGGGGCTCTTCAGCCGCGTCTGTTTCAGTCCGCTGACGCGTGCCCCCGTCGCTTGAAACAAGCCTACTTCTTGGCTGTTGCGGCTGTCGCACCAACGGCCTTGACGGTGGCGTTGGTGGCGGCGGCCACGTTGGCTTCGGCGATGTCGGCAACCTGCTTGGCAGCTTTGTTCATGCTGTCGAAAGCGGAGGTGGCCGCGGCGATTGCCGACTTGACGGCGGAAACCGCCACGTCGGAACCGGCTGGCGCGTTCTTGGTCGCCTTTTCAAGCAGGGAGAGAACCTGCTTCTGGAAGTCGTTGAACTGTGCTTCGAGCAGCTTGGAGATCTCTTCCTTTGACTGAGCCGAGATTTCGTAAACACTGCGGGTGTAGGCCACAGCCTTTTCGAGCCCAGGCTGAGCAAGGGAGGCCTGTACGGCGAAGAACTCTTGCGGGTCTTTGGCGCCGAGCATCGCCTTGGCGTTGGCAACGCCGTCTTCCAGCATCGAGCGGGCAGTATTCAGGTTGAGCGCAGCGATGCGCTCGGCGCTCGCCAAAGCGGTGTTGGCGAGCGTCAACATCGCATCAACGGAAGCCTTGTTTGCGGCGGCGAATTGTTCGGGGGTATTAAACATGGTCAATCTCCTCAATAAAAATATGGGCACAACACAACATGTGCAATGTTTAACTCACCGATCGGCGCACCTTTCGGCGGCCAGATCATTTGTTGCACTGCACCATGGACTGCATTATAAACTTCCCGCTTGTCTTGTCAAGCGTTTTTTGCTGCATCGCACCAAAGTAACTAACGCTATGGTTTTAAGACGATTTGTCCGTTGTTCTGGCTGCTGACGGGGAAATGGAGCGGTTGCTGCCCTGCGGCATCGTTCAGCAAGCCGGTCGAGGCTGCTGCCACCGGGGAGTGGGTAGCCAAGGACTAGTGCCAATCAATTCGGCGCAGGCTCAAGGGCGTCTGCCTGTGAAGCCACCGCGACGGAAGCTCGCACGACGCCTGCGCCAGTAAGGTCGGTTTCAGTCGACTCGCGGGGTGATCTTCGCCGCCGGCTTGAGGGTAAGGGGCTCACCTTTCTTGTCAGCGGTATTGTCGTTCCTGGACTTTGGCTGGATGATCGCGCGCACGCGCGCCTGGGTTGCGCCCGTGGCGCTCTTGCTTGTCCCAGTCCCCGTATTGACCAGGAACTTCTCGTTCAATGCATCATAGGAAATGTACTGTCCCTTCACCTCGTCAAGACCGTTCCGGACCCAGGCGCGATTGAAGAACTGGGTTATTTCGCTTCGCGCATCGTGCTCGATGCGCTCGGCCTCGCCCTCCATGTATTCGTCGACGCCTTCCCGCTTCTGTCGGAAACGTGCCAGGCCGTTCGCACCGCCGGTGGCGACCGCCGTCTGGAAGCCATCAGCATCCTGCGTAACCACCAGGCGACTGGTGCGAAGTTCCATCGTGCCCTGGATCAGCACTGCGTTACCCTCGAGAATCTGAACTTTCTTGAGGTCATCTATGCTCAGCCGGTCACCTTCGAGATTGATCGGCTTGTCTCGATCCGCCTTCTCGGCTAGCGCCGTCATCGACAGGGCGAGCAGGAGAGTGATCATGCCGGCGCGGCAGTAGGTATTCTTCATGTCTAGGGTTTCTTCCTGGCGAGATGACTCTCGATTTGTCCGGTAACCTTGGATTCCAGGAGGTAGGTCTGGAACCTGTTGTCAACCTGCATGCCGACACCTTGTACCCAGGACTTGCCCTGGGTGATCAGCACCTGGCTCTTGGTGAAAGCCCGTTCTTCATCCGTCAGGACGGTCAATTCGGACATCTCGGCTGAGAGTTGCTCGCTCCTGGGTGAGGCGGCCCGCTGTATCTCAACCTGTTCCGTGAGATCCACCCGCTCACCTTTGGCGGTTGAACGTCCAGATCCTGAACTGATGGTCACCGGTGGCCGTGTTGGATGGAGATAGACCAGCTTCGGCCTGAGCAGCTCGGTTGTATCATCGTCGGGGTAGTGACGAATCTCCGCCGCAGTCAGCGTGTACAGAAGCCTTCCCGATGCATCGAGCTTCTGTCCCTTGGCATCGCCGATGATGATGTCCGGATCATGACGATTCTTGCCATCTCTCCCCGGTTCCGGACCCTCGGTCGAGTAGCGCAACCAGGCCGTCAGGGCAACCAGAACCAGCAGAATGCTCAGCGGCAAAACCGCAGTACTCCACTTTTTCATCGCCCGGCCATCGTCAGGTATGGGGCAAGTGTCTCGGCGAGCTTGCCTTGCGCCTCAAGAATGAACTCGCAGACTTCACGTACCGCTCCCCGGCCGCCGCAGCGTCTGCTGGTGAACAAAGCGTGGCTTTGTGCCAGGAAATGGCTGTCGCTTGCTGTGGCCGAAAAGCCGCAGGCCGTCATCACAGGCAGATCGGGCACGTCATCGCCCATGTAACCTGCATCATCGGGTACAAGATTGAGCTCGGCAAGCAGAGAATTCATTACCTCGAGTTTGTTGTCGACCGCCTGAAAGAGATGGCGGATACCCAGATTCTGCGCTCGCAATTCGACGCAGCGGGATTTCCTGCCAGTGATGATGGCAACCGTGATTCCTGCCTGCTCAAGCATCTTCAGACCCTGGCCATCAAGGGTATTGAAGGCCTTGATCTCGATTCCCTGATCGGTGTAGTAAAGCGAACCATCGGTCAGCACCCCGTCGACGTCAAATGCCATCAGCCTGATCCGGCGCGCCCGCACGCTCGCGTGATCCTGTTGGAGAACGTCTGACATCAGATGACCTTGGCCTTGAACAGGTCGTGCATATTGAGCGCGCCGACCAGAATGCCCGATTCGTCGACCACCGGCAACTGATTGATCTTGTGCTGCTCCATCATCTCGACCGCTTCGACGGCGAGCCGATCAGGGCCGATCGAGCGTGGCTGCTGCCCCATGATGTCAGTCACGGACAGCGTCCGCAGGTCCAGGTTCCTGGCAAAGGCCCGACGCAGGTCGCCGTCGGTCACAATGCCCTTGACCTGACGCTCGGGAGTCACCACAGCGGTCATGCCGATCCCTCCACGCGACATCTCGAGGATGGCGTCAGGCAGGCTGGTGGCAGCGAAGACCTGCGGAATCGCCGGCCCCACTCGCATCACATCGCGAACATGCGTCAGCAGGCGACGCCCGAGCGAACCACCAGGGTGGGAACGGGCAAAATCTTCGGGGCCAAAGCCGCGCGCATCGAGCAGGGCCACCGCCAGCGCGTCACCCAGCGCCAGCGCCGCCGTGGTACTGGCCGTTGGCGCCAGATTGAGGGGGCACGCTTCCTGTGCCACCGCGGCGTCCAGGTGCACATCGGACTCGACGGCCAGCGACGACTGCGGATGACCGGTCATGCTGATCAGCTTGGCGCCCTGCCGCTTGATGATCGGCACGATGGTCAGCAACTCGGCACTCTCACCGGAATACGAAAGCGCAATCAACACATCATCGCGGGTGATCATTCCGAGGTCACCGTGGCTGGCCTCGGCCGGATGAACGAAATAGGCAGGTGTTCCGGTGCTGGCCAGCGTCGACGCGATCTTGCGTCCGACATGGCCGGACTTGCCCATGCCGCTGACAATCACGCGGCCGTGGCAATTGAGAATCAGCACCAGCGCCTGCAGGAAGTCACCGTCGATACGCTCGGCAAGTACCCGTACGGCGTCGGCTTCGATGCGCAGCACCTGGCGGGCGAGGTCGAGCGCTTTCGATGATGGCTGTAATTGGCTCATGAGGACGCAACGGTGATCATGCCGCGAGTATAGCAGAAGCCCCTCACGCTCTCACTCCGCGTCCGCTGCACAGCGTCCGATGAAAAGATGACACACGACCGAGGGCAACCGAAGATGGAGACGCTGCTGACCGTTCGGGTGTTGCCTTGGTGCCTCGGCCTTGAACTGGCGGGCGTTCGCCGACGCAATGTCCTGGCCCAGGAACCGGCTGTGGCGACCAGGGCCTGCTACTTGTCGGGAAGAAAAGAAGCCCGCCGGAGGCGGGCTTACTGGCTGCGCGAGCCGACGTCTGGCTCGGACTGGGTCTGCTCAGTATGAGGCGCAGACCGTGTACTGGGTGCCGTCAACGATGGCTGCCGTGGCGACAGCTGCAGCCCCACGGGCGGCACCCGTCGCCACTGCCTGCACCGAGCCGCCGGCGGTGTTGCCGTCGTCCATCGTGGTATCGATCTGCTTCACGTAGCGGCCAAGAACACCGGCCGAGCAGATGAAGAACGAACCCCGCATGCCCGCAATATAGGGGGCGACCGCTCCGGCCATTTCGATGCCGATGAAACCGCCATCGGCATTGCGCGGCCGGTAGTTGGTATCGGCCAGAGCAGTCGGGCCGGTGGCCAGGTTGGCCAGGCGGACATGCTGCCAGAAGACCGAGCTTTCGTCCGTCGCGACACCCGCGCCAGTGGCGTTACCGGCAGTCCAGGCGCCATCGGTGCGGCCGTTGTTCTGCGCGCATAGTCCGGCAGCGGCAGGTGCGCAGACCGTCGCCACGTTGGCACCAAAAGCATCATTCAGCTGGTTCTGATTCTGGTCGCCGGGGAAGGCCTTAAAACGATCCTGGTACGCATAGACCAGGCTCGATACCGTGCGGAAATCGCCGATCATGTTCTTGACCTTGGCGCTGTTGATCAGCTCCTGCCCCTTCAGGACGCCGCCAAGCAGCAGCCCGATGATGACGAGTACAATGGCGATCTCCACCAAGGTAAAGCCTGACTGTTGCTTCTTGAGCTGGTTCATCTGGTTTTCCAGTCCGTGTCGACGATGATATGGGATAAAAGCATGTTTCGTGCCAGCCAAATCCTGCCGATTTGTCCTTCATCGCTCGCGAGGCTGTCGATTTTTCGACACGATTGCCCGGAGTTGGACTAGTGGCGGGTCTGCGGGACAGGCTGCCGTGGGTTGCCTGGGGCGCGCCGTGATCGTGCTCCAGCGTATGGCGATCGCCCTGCGGCAGCGTCAGCGCTGGCTGTTGATTTCCCTGCTCGCCGTCCTGCACCTGGCGCTCCTGGCCGGTGCCGGTACGACGATTAGTCTGCTCTATTGGCTGATTGATGTCGGGCTGTTCATCCTCTGGCAGCCCTTCATTTACGCTGAAAGAAAAGTCGACTTCAGCGGGCTGGCGGTGATTGTGCTGATGCTGGCCTGCGGTGCCGCTTGGTACGGCTGGTGGTTGCTGATCGTCTGGGTGATCCTGTTGGCTGCCCTGGTCGGCGGGCGGGTGATGTTCATCGATCATCGCCCGACACGCATTTTCTACCTGATCGCCTTCGCCTACCTGCTGGCGGCACTGTTGTTCTGGCTGGTACCCCGGGTGGTACCCGATGCCCTCCTGATCGGTCCGGTGCTTGGGCGCGAGTTCACCTGGGGAATGCCCGCGTTCCTGCTGGTAATGCTGCTGCTGCCGCTCTCGCCCGAAAGCGATCGGCCCGGCGGCGCGATGGTCGATCTGTTCTACAGCCTCTTCATCTTTCTGCTGATTGCTGTCCTGGTGCTCGGCAGCCTGGCTTTCATGCTCCTGCGCCAGTCGGGATACTTCGAAGCCGTACTCTATGCGCTGATCTCGATTGCCCTGCTGCTGTTGCTGATTGGCTGGACGTGGAACACGCGCCCTGGCTACACGGGTATTGACGTCTTCTTCTCACGCTACCTATTGACCATTGGTCTGCCATTCGAGAAATGGCTGCATCGTCTGACGATTCTGGCGGCTGGCGAAAGTGATCCGGAGAAGTTCCTGCCGCAGGCACTCACCGAAATGCTCGATCTGCCCTGGGTGGTCGGCGGCAGCTGGGTTGCTGGCGCGCGAAGCGGCACTTTTGGCACCGGGTCGCGCTTTCACCACGATTTTACAGGGCAACCGTTGCAGCTTACGCTGCACACCCGCCACAAGCTGAGCCCGGCGCTGGTCTGGCATTTCCATCTCCTGGCGCAACTCGCGAATGAACACTATGTCGCCAAGCTGCGAGCTCGCGAGTTGCTGCAGGTGAGTTACCTGCGCGCGATACACGAAACCGGTGCTCGCCTGACGCATGACGTGAAGAACCTGCTGCAATCGCTGAACAACCTGTGCTATCTGGCGCAGACGATGAACGGCAAGGACGGCGACCGACTCGATCTGCTGCTGCAGCGCCAGTTGCCGCAGATCATCCAGCGCCTGCAGCAGACGCTGGCCAAGCTTCAGAAGCCGCACAGCGAAGCGGGAGGGGTGCTGCCGGCCGAGATGTGGTGGCGCATCCAGCAACAGCGCTACGCCAGTTCTCCGGTCACGTTTGCCGCGGCAAACCTCGATCCCGATGTGCTGTTGCCGACCGCGCTGTTCGACAGCGTCGCCGACAACCTGCTGCAAAACGCCTTGCTCAAGGCGCAGGCGGAAAGCGGTCTGCAGGTCCGGGTCGAGTTGACCGCCGACGCATCGTCGTTGAGCGTTTGCGATACCGGGAGCGCGGTCAGCAACGAGGTCCTGGGCGACCTGCTGCGAGCACCCGTGCCCTCCGCGAGCGGTCTCGGCATCGGCCTCTATCACGCCGCGCGCCAGGCGGAGATCTGCGGCTACGAACTGCGGCTGGCAAGCAACGCGCCGGGCCGGGTGTGTTTCGAGCTGCGACGGTGCCAGCCGGGGAACACGCAATCCATTTAGCCGCTGCCGGTGGCTTCGGCTCGGCGGCCGATCAGGCGATGGACCACCATGTTCCCCTTGCCCTTCAGGTAAATCGTCAGCGGTTCCTGAAAATCGAAGCCATTGCGCAGGCGCTGGTAGGTTCTCTGATCGACCTGCACGACGCCGGGAACGCCTTCGGTGGTGACCCGGCTGGCGATGTTGACCGTATCGCCCCAGAGGTCGTAGATGAACTTCTTCTTGCCGACGACACCGGCGACCACCGGTCCGGTGCCGATGCCGATGCGCAGTTCGAGGCGCATCTCGTTGATGCTGAAATCGTCGTGCAGCAGGCGACACATTTCCAGCGCCATATCGGCCAGGGACGCGGTCGGATCACGGCAGGCGTCGTTGAGACCGGCAGCCACCATGTAGGCATCACCGATGGTCTTGATCTTCTCGAGGCCATACTTTTCGGCCAATTCGTCAAAGCAGGAGAAGATCTTGTTCAGCATGGCGAAGACCTGCTGCGGTGTCAGACCTTCGGCAACCCGGGTGAAGTTCACGATGTCGGCGAACATGACCGAAACCTCGGCAAAGCCGTCGGCGATGGTCTGATTGCTGTCTTTCAGGCGTTTGGCTATCGGACCGGGCAGAATGTTCAGGAGCAGCCTCTCCGAACGATCCTGTTCAATTTGCAGCAGGCGGAGAGCTTCCCGTAGACGTTCCTGCGCCTTGTGCTTTTCGGAGTCCGAGTAGCGCAGCAACAGGTAGACAATGGTCGATACTGAGGCGAAGTTCAGGGCGAAGAAAAAGGCCGCAGTCTGCGGCGTCACCTGGTGCGGTGCTGCGGCGAGCGTGTCGGCGAGGTAGTAGTCGAAGCCACCCGAGAGCAGCGTGAGGAAAGCATAGGCAAAAAACCAGGCCCCGGACTCGCGCGGGCCGATGAACAGCACCGCGCCGATGGGCGCCAGCAACGCCCAGAGGCTGATGCCACTGGCCGTGATGAAACTGCCGATGCTCCATTGCGCGACGAAAGGCGTAAACAGGAACAGCGAAAGCTGGATCAGCCGGAAGACATTGAAGTTGAGCGTTTTCAGGTAAACCAGCAGATTGCAGACCAGCATCAACTGCAAGGCAAAGGGAAGGTTGGAGGAAAAGCGCGGTCCAAGCTGCCAGTAGATCAGCAGCCAGACGATCGAGGCCAGGCAGATCAGCCCGGTGGCAAAAAACAGCAGCGACTTCTGCAGGCGCAGGGCTTCCGAGTCGGTCGGCGTGATGCCGGCGTTGCGGAGCCGGTCGAGGAAGGTTCCGTCAGAATTCACCGCAGTTCGACTCACGCCGGGACGAGGGCGAAGGCTTGCAGCCCCAGGGTACGCTGGTACGCGGCATGCCTTCGACAAGATGAGAGAAGCAGAGGGGGCCGGTTGCGTCGCGCTTGCGGCATTCAGCGTCTATCGGGTAAGGGTCTGGCCTAATCCTTGAGTTTGCTGCCGGCTTGGTACAAGCTCGATCACGGAATTTTACCAACAGTGATCATCCGACTGATGAGGACAGGAGGCGGAATCCATGCGACTTCATCGTCGAAGCCGCTGCCAGCGGTCCGCTCTCTGCTGACAAAGTTCATGTTGGCCATCGCTGTGCCGTTGTTGGTCAACTGGTTGTCTACCTCATCCGCTACTTCGCCGGAAGGGACCGGTGTTCCCTGTCTGGTAAATCCGCCTTGGCCATTGGCGCCGTGCGATACGATCACCGCCGGCAGGTTGCTGGCGATCATGGCTCGGTTAGTAGCTCCGGCAGCGGCAGACCAAACATCCAGCTTTCCTGGCGTGGTCAGATCGAAGGCCGCATTCTGCGGCGGCAAGGTCTTGCGCGAGAATTCGGGTGTGACTCGATACGAATAGCGTTGTCCCCATGCGTCGGTCTCGCTAACGCCAAGCGTCACCCATGGCAGAACTCCCGACTCGGTGGGACAATTACCGGCCACGTCATGAGTGGCTTCCACTCCCGCGCCGTCAACACCGCTTCCCGTGCTGGCAACGGCTGGGCACGGCAAGCGGCCGTTTACGGCGGCGAACCCCAGCAGTGCCTCCCGGATTTCAGACAAGGCCCTTCTGGTTTCAGCGGTCGCGCGCATGTCCATTTGTGCCGACAGCGGCACGAGCAGGCCACCAAGGACCAGCCCGGTGATCACGAGGACAACGGCCAACTCGGTTAAGGTGAATCCCTGACTCGGCTTGGCGCGATAAGGCGGTCTGTTCATGCGGGCACCTCACAAGGTCTGAAACCGGATCGGCAGCGGCGCAATCCTTGTTGCCGCTGGAGCAATAAGGGCAGGCGAGCACGGCGCGGTGTCTCGACGGCCATGCTTACAAGTCTATCACTCTAGCTGGCGATCCCTGCGATTACAAAACCCTTGTTGTCCGACCACCGCGCCTGCCAGAGCCAAGCCGACGGCTCCATGGCGTTGCGGGAGACGGCAAGCGGTACGCTGAGCGAGAAGGCGCAGGCCCCTTCGAGGAGCCTTGAGGGGCGTGACTGCTGCTCGCCAGTTGACCGAACCACAGCGCGCGCCGAACCTGTTGCGGCTGGTGAAATGCGGGACGAGGGTCCTGGCGGCGCGAAGGGACGGCCCGCTTGGCCCTGCCGCCAGCGGTCAAGGGCAGGGTGGACTCGTTCCCTGCACGTCCATGGTCGTGGTACTGCCCAATACGCCGATCCTTGCCAGGCAGTTATTGACTCGGCTGTAGCTTATCAACGGCCACCAGTCATTTGCGGTCAGCCAATCGCGAGCGGTCTGGCTGAGTGAGAGATCGTTGTGTGGCAGTTGGCCTGCCGTCGTGCCTGAGTCTCCGATCCCGTCAGCGCCGCCGTCAGCCCAGGGGAAGGCGCTGTGGAAGGCATGGTAACCGAGCAACCCATACTTGGGAAGGGCTGCGCTTTCGGCATGCGCTCGAACTTCGCCGAGGATTCGCTGATTGACGGCACGAAAGAGGTGGTCTCGAGTGATGGCCACCACACGGTCGTTAAAGCTCGCAGATGGTGGTCCGGATACGAAATCCTGATCACCGTCGTTGTTGCTGCCGTCAAGATAGTCTCCGACCGAGTTGCCGGGGCGGCCGTTCTGGTTGGCGAGCGGCACCCCCGGTGAAAAGACGATTGCCGCGACGTTCGGCGTCCCGTCGAGCCTCAGTTCCGGCATTGTCGCGAAGTTGATCGGCTGCGCAGAGTTGTCGTCGCGCAACGCCGCAGCAAGGGCATACCAGAGTTGCTCGCCGGCATCATCCCGCAGATCACCCACGTCCAGTGTTTTCCAGGGCAGGCGGCCGACATAGGCAGGACAATGATTGCCGGCCAACAGCGGCGCCACGCCATTCGGGTCAAGAGCCGGACACGGTAGGCTGCCCGGCCGATTGTCGTCGGCAGCGGCGCGCCCGATCAGTGCCTGCCTGGCCTCGGCAAGCGCTGCCGCCGTCGCCTGCTTGCGCGCCATCTGGAACTGCGTCGTGTTGAGCTGTCCGACAAACAGATACAGTCCCCAGAGCGTGAGTAGCGTCAGCAGTGCCAGCAGCGCGACCCCAGCCTGCTGCTTTGGTGGGTTTACGGGCAACCTCCCGACCACCCTACCGGCCCCCTGCTGCATCGGTTACTTGGCCCCCGTTTGTCTAGCATGGACGCTGAGCGTGCCCCCATTGAGCAGGTCCTGCGTTTGGCCCGTGCTGCTGTTCACCGTTTCACCGACCCGCGCTTTGGCTGCCGGCGCAGAGTTGGTATGGACCATCACCTTGCCGGGATGCTGGCGCGTCATTCTGACGACAACCCCGGTTCCGGTATCCAGTTCATGCTGCGGGCTACCGTTGATCCACGCCGTGCGCTTGCCGCTGCTGCGCGTCACGATCCCGTCGACAGTGAGCATTGGATCAGCCGCGACCTGCTGACTGTCGAGCGTGTTCATTTCTCGCTGGCGATCGAGCTGCTGCCTGCGCTCCGGGGTGAAGAAGAGGCGATCGAGTGCTTCCTGGTCATCGGCAGCCGAGCATGGTGTGACCAGCAGGCAGCAAACGCCAAACGCCAGAGCGATGCTCCGTTCCTTTACAGCCGAGCCTCTGGTCATTGCCTGCCCTTACTCCTTTCGATGCTTACTTCCTGCCTGCGTCACGCAGCGTGAGCCAGTCGATTTCGCAATCGGCCAGCAAGTTCGCGCGACTGTCGGCGCGCTCGTCAGCAGTCGGCGGCAGGCGCTCAACCTTGCAGCTGTTGACCCGGATGAGTGCCTTGGCTTGCTGCTGCAAGTCGCGAAGCAGCCGCGTCAGGTCCTCCTCGTGCAGCAGTTTCAACTCTAGTTTCATTGAACTGGCGTGGAAAGCAAAATCGCCAACCGGGCCGCCATCGAGCAGACGTTGGGGTGAGATGTCGTAGCGCAGATCGATCAGGCGACGTTGGTCACGAATGTCCTTGAGCAGCTCGACCCATTCCAGTCGCTGCTCTTCGCCAATGATGCCACGCTCTTGCAGCTGGTTGAAGAGGATTGATTTCTGCTTGATCTCGCTCTCCTCTGCGCGGACCTGCTTCAGCTTGGCATTGGCCTCGTTGCGTTGTGCGACGACGGCAAGTCGGGTCAGCTCTGCGCTCTCCCTGGCCTGGTACGAGACATACAGGGCAGCGACACCAACCGCAATCATCGACACGGCAACCAGGCCGCTGGCCTGCAGCTGGCGAAAATCCGCGGCGCTGAACCTCATGATCCGATGGCTCTGCGGATTTGCAGTTTGAATGAGCGCGGCTGCTGGTCTTCGACTACCGCATCGCCCCCCTTGAGTGACTTCCCCGACTCGACGTCAAAAGGCTGTTGCAGCACCTCAACTTGCAGTTTCGGGTGGCGTTTGAGCGCCTCAACCAGGCGATTGAAAACGGCCAGCACCTGTCGCGGGTTGCTTTCCTGGCCAAGCCGCAGCTTGCCGTGCACGATGGCTGTCTCGCTGGCAACCGGAGGTGGTGTGCGGCGGGCGTCATCCGTATCAGTGGATGTCCGCGACGACTGTGCAGGAGTGGCCTTCCACTCGATACCATCGATTTCGACCGGCGCCGCGTCGCGCAGCGCCAGACTGATTTCACGCCACAGATACTCGGGCGAGGAGCTGCCCTGTTCCAGTTCGTGGTAGCGATCGATCACCCGACGGAGACTCTCGTTGCTGGTCGGGATCGGCGGGAAAGTCGTGACGATGTCGTCGTAGCGCCGTTGCGACAGCCCGGCTTCCGAACTGATGATCGCGACTTCCCGGTTGATCTGGTAGGTATCGTACAACTGCTTGCCGGCCCACAGCAGGCACGCGCACAGCGCGACAGCACCGGCCCCCTGCAGTGTCGAGCGCGCGAGCCAGAGATGGTAGTCGTGGCGTTGTCGGTCGCTGGCAAACTGCGTGCGTGGGGGAGCAGTGGCCAGGAGCTGCAGAAACAGGGCTTCGCAGCGGATGTCCGGCGGAAGTGCCTTGATGCCGCAGCGGTGGGCGCAGTCCTCGATGTCGAAAATGCCGAACGACAGGGATTCACTGTCGACACAACTGTCCTCCACCGCTTGTCTCGCGTCCGCGTGCGCAAGAAGGTAGGCCTTGATCGGTTGCTGGCGACCGATGACACGCTGACTGACGAGATACTGTTGCAGTTTGCGCGCTTCCGTGGCGAAGGTCTGAGCGATGCCGCCAATGCCGTTGTTCGGCAGGGGCACCAGCCGGCTGAAATGCAGTTCGCCCTTCTCCAGGTAACTCTGGCGGATGCTCTGATCCTGAACGGTCAGCAGCAGACAGTGTTCGTCAGAGACACCAAGCTTTCTGAGCAGCAACGGGCCGAGCAGGGGCAGCGAATAAATGCCGGCGAGGGCCGCTCCAGCACGGGCAAGTGCATCCAGCCAGGGAGCGAAGAGCTCGTTGTTGGTAAGGGCGGCGAGCATGATGCGCTCGTTCTTGCGTCGTGACTTCTCGTGCCCGAGGGAGATCGATGTCGTCAGGGTGGCGTTGAAGAAGAGTTGCCCGAGCTTGCGTGCGATGATCGCGCTTCGATCCGCGCCGCGCAGGAAGGGAATCATTTCGATATGGAAACTCTCGTCGGAGACGTTGGCAAGGATCGAGAAGATGCTCTTCGAGTGGTGCGCGAGATAATTGGCGAAACGCTGCTTGCCGGCCTCCGTGGCCTCGAAGGAGCCCTCGTCGCTCAGCACGCCGGCTTGCCAGCTGAAGGCCGTGATCTGATGCGCGCTGAGGTAGATGAGGCGACGGGCGTACATGGCGTCAGGTCTTGATCTTGCTGATCACGTCGTAAACCGGTCCGAGTACCGACAGCATGATCCATCCGAGCACGCTGCCCATGACGACGGTGAGGAGTGGTTCAATCAACTGCTGCATCTTCTGCACCGACTCCCTGACGTCACGGTTGTAGAAGTAACTGACATTTAGGAGCGCCTCATCAAGCGCGCCAGTGTTTTCGCCGACGCGCAGCATGCGGATCACCAGCGGTGGGAAGAAACCCGTGCTGTGAAAGGCCGCCGTCACGTTCTGACCCTCGACGATCCGCTGTTCGACGCGCTCCAGTCCCTGACGAATGACCAGGTTGCCGACGACGTCCTGGGTCGTCCGGATGGATTCGAGAATGGGGATGCCAGACGAGTAAAGCAGGGCAAAGGTGTTGGCGAAACGCGAGAGGATGATCTTGCGCTGGATGCTGCCGAGTACCGGCAGCCTCAGCTTGATGCCATCAAAGCGAAAGCGAGCGAGGGGATTGCTGTTCAGCAAGAGCCGCAGCCCGAGTGCGACCATCAGGGGCAGCACGAGCAGGAGGTACCAGTAGGCGACCATCAGGTCGGAAATGAAGAACAGGATCCGCGTCTGCAGCGGCAGGGTTTGCCCCATGTTCTTAACGAAGAGCTTGAGCTGCGGCACCATGTAGACCATCAGGAAACAGGTTGCAGCCAGAACGATCGTCCCGACGAACGCCGGGTAGGCGATCATCTTTTTGGTTTGCGAGGCGAGTTCGTCCTCCCATTTCAGTGATTCGTTCAGACTGTGCAGGACTTCCGGCAAGCGGCCGGTCGCTTCGCCCGCCCGAATGAGGCTGACAAAGACCTTGCTGAAAACGCGGCCATGACTCTCCATGGCCTGCGACAGGGTCTGGCCGCCCTCGATCGACTCGATCAGGCTGGCCACGACCTCGCGAAAGCGCGGGTGTTCGAGGCTATCGCGCAGGTCGGTCAAGCCTTCGAGAATGGGCACACCGGCCCGCACCAGTTGCTGCAGGTGGAAACAGAAGTGAATGATCTCCCGGCGTGGCACGCTGCCGCTGCCCAGCAGGCTCCGGTTGCTGACCGGCTCCCCGCTGACCAGGTCGAGTTCCATGCGCCGCAGCCGCATCTCGAGGTCGACCAGGTTGATGGCGTCGATCCTGCCGAAAACCATCCGTCCCTCGGGACTGACCGCCTTGTAGGTGTAGAGCGGCACCGGCGTTACATCCGGTCGGTCAGGTCGACGACGCGGCCGACTTCCTCGAGCGAGGTCGAGCCGTCGAGAACGCGCCGCAGACCGTCATCAGCCAGGGTGGTAAAGCCCTGGCGGTCGGCCAGCTGGCGCATTTCCCGGGCCGTGCTGCGACGAGCGATCAACTCGTCCATGTCGCCGTTGATACGCAACAATTCCATGATTGCCAGGCGCCCGCGATAACCCTGGAATTCGCAGCGCTCACAGCCGCCGGGGCGGTAGATCACCGGCCGCAGTCCATCAGCCAGGTTGCCGAGCAGGCGCGTCTCGTGGGCTTCGGCCTGATAGGGCACCTTGCAGTGAACGCACAGGCGCCGAACCAGCCTCTGGGCAATGATGCCGATGATGTTGCCGGCCATGATGTCGGGCAGAATGCCGATGTCGAGCAGGCGGGGAATCGCGCCAATGGCCGAGTTGGTATGCAGCGTCGAATACACCTGATGACCGGTCATCGCCGCGCGCAGCGCCATTTCGGCTGTTTCGGCGTCGCGCACTTCGCCGACCAGGATGATGTCCGGGTCCTGACGCATCATCGAGCGGATGCCGTTGGCGAAGTCGAGCTTGACCGAGTCGGCAGCGGAAGTCTGGCGGACCAGGGTCATCGGGTACTCGACCGGGTCTTCGAGCGTCATGATATTGACGCCCTCGGAGTTGATGTGGTTGAGCACCGAGTAGAGCGTGGTGGTCTTGCCGCTGCCGGTTGGCCCGGTGACGAAAACGATGCCTTCCGGACGGGCGATCATCAGTTTGAGCTGGTCAAGCTGCTTCTCGGCAAGACCCAGCCCGTCGAGCGGCACGATTCCTTTTTGCCGGTCGAGGATGCGCAGAACGATGTTTTCGCCATGAATCGTCGGCTGTGCCGAAACGCGGAAATCAACCTGTCGCCCGCGCATGTTGAGCGAGATGCGGCCGTCCTGGGGCGCGCGGGTTTCGGCGATGTTCATGCCGGATAGCACCTTGATGCGAACCGCCATGGCTGGCCAGTAAGTCTTGTGCAGGGAGCGAATCTGCCGCAGCATGCCGTCGATGCGGTAGCGGATGCGCAGGAAGCTTGCTTCCGGCTCGAAGTGGATGTCGGACGAATCCCGCTTGACGGCATCGGTCAGGATCGAGTCGATCAGGCGGACGACCGGCTGGCTGTACTCGTCAGAGGACGATTGCAGGCCGCGGAAGTCGATCTCGCCGGTTTCGATTTCGTGCAGGATGCCATCGATCGACAGTTCATAGCCGTAGCACTGGTCGATGGCACGATCGATTTCCGTCTCGCCGGCGAGAAGCGTGTCGATCTCGATGTCCTCGCCAGCGAGAACCCGGATTCGGTCGAGGGCAACGATGTCGTTGATGTCGGCGATGGCCACTGTCAGGACGTGGTTGGCGGCATCGTAGTCAAGTGGCAGCAGGTGGTGGCGCTTGGCGAGATCGCGCGGGACGACTTTCAGCGCCGACGGGTCGATGATCGCATTCGACAGGTCAATGCTCTGTTTGCCGAGACTTTCCGAGAGGGCATCGCGCAGGGTGGCCTCGGAAACGAAGCCCAGCGCAACCAGGAGTTTCCCGATCGGCTGATTCGACTTCATTTGTTCCAGAAGGGCGATGCGCAGCTGATCCTCGCTGAGGATGCCCTTGGTGATCAGGATCTGACCCAGCAGTCGCAGATGGGGATGCAGGGCAGGAGTGTTCATCATTGGCTTGGCAGGCAACTCAGATCGGCGGATTGCTGCACGCGGCCTGCATCAGGGCTGCAGTTCGAGAATGCGTTTTCCGGCGGCATCCGCGCTGAAGGCGCTGCGCCGAGTCTCGGCAGCGCTCAAGGCCATCCGGTAGTACTGTGCCGCCAGCTTGTTCTGGCGCAGATGATCGAGGCTGACGGCGACGTTGAACAGGTAATCGCCGTTGTCCGGCTCCAGCGCGTAGGCTTGAAAATAGGCCTGCTGCGCTTCACTCCAGCGACCCTGCCGGGCATACAGATTGCCCAGCGCGAAATGCAGTGCAGACGCGTCCGGCTGGCTGGCGAGCAAGGTCTTCAAACGGCTTTCCGACGGGCCCGTGTCGCTTTGGCTACGCAGGCTGATCAGCGCCGCCTGGGCAGTGACGTCGCCAGGGTCGGCTTCGAGCACCCGCAGGTACAGATCCTGCGCCCGCTCGGCCTGGCCCTGGCGAGCGGCGATCGCTGCCAGACCGAGGAGCGCGTCGGTATTCCAGGCATCGCTGCGCAGAACCTGTTCGTAGCCGCGACGGGCGTCGTCCAGCCGGTTTGCCTGCCAGGCTTCGTAGGCCTGGTTGAGCGTCTGGTCGTGTCTAGCCCGGCTGTTGCTCGCCCGGAACAAGGCGGCCTCCTGCCGTGGCAGGGTGCTGGGAGTTTCCTTTCGTGCCTGCGCAGGTGACCACACGGGGGCCGCTGCCCTGGGCGGGGGCGGGAGTTGCGGCGATTCTGACGAGGATGTCGGAAGGGGCTGCGGGGTGGTTGGCGTCGTCGGCACACGCGTGGCAGCCACGTTGGCAGCCAATGCCGGGGCGGGCGACGGGCTTGTTGGCAGCACCGGCGGCGGTGCCACGACCAGCGCGCCGTTCGAGAGCGACTGCAACTGCCACCAGAAGTAGCCTCCGATCGCCAGCGTCGCCAGGCCTCCCAATCCCAGGAAAAGCCAGAGCGCAGTGCGCGACCGTGGCGGCTGCTTGACGGCAAACACATTTCTCGCCGCAGTTCGTTCGGCGGCTTCGCGCATGCCGGGATCTGTCGGCGGTGCTCCCGGCCTGGCCGCGCTCCTGCCAGGCGGCGCTGTCGTGGCTGCGGATGCCAGGTCCGCGTCGGCAGAATCGAGGTGCCTGGCGAGCGGCGGCAGCGACCGGCCTTGTGGCCTCGGAGGGGTTTCCAGCGGGGCCAGGGTCAGGTCTCCGGGCGAGGTAACGGGATCTGGCTGGCTGCTCGGGTTGGCCAGCCGCTTGGCCTCCTCCGCCCGCCGCAGGGCATCCATCAGCAGGCTCACTGCAGCGGCTCCGGACGCCGTTCGGGAAGCGAGAAAGGCTGGAAGACCTGGTCGGCCCGGAAGAAATCCTTGCCGGGCAGAGACTCCCTGAAGCTGCTGAAGTCGCCCTCGATCGAACCATCCCTGATCACTGTCGGCCGCAGGAGAACGACAAGTTCCGTCTTTGCCGACGAGTTCGCCCGCGTATTCAATACTTCGCCGAGGAATGGAATGTCGCCCAAGCCTGGGAATCGCCCTGCCTTGTTGTCGACCGTGTCCACCATGAGGCCGCCGAGGACTGCGATGTCGCCACTCTCAATCCGCATCAATGACTCAATTTCGCGAGTTTTTATCTGCGGTACATAGTTTGGAATGTTGTTTGGAATGATCGGGTTAGGGTCACGCTTGAGTTCCGAGATGCTCGAAATCGATGGGCGAACGTTGAGCGTCACCGTGCCGCTATCGCTGATCTGTGCGGTCAAGCTCATGAAAAAGCCGACGGAAACCGACTGTGGGGTGGTCGTAATGCCGACCGTTGTGCCGACGTTGGCCGTTGTAGTCGTGTTGGAAGAGACGTTGAAATACACGAAGTCCTCGGAAACCTTCAGTGTGGCCGTCTGATTGTTCAGTACGGCGAGCTTTGGGCTGGAAAGCACCTTGACGCTACCGAAGGAGCGCAGCAGTTCCAGTGTTACCACCAGATTCAGCGGGTTGATGTCGCGGTACTTCAATACGTAAGGGGAGACGGGGTTGGGCACGTTCGTCGTTAATGTTGGCCGGGTCACACTGTAGTCGGTACCACTCGTCAGGCGACTCCATTCGATTCCCTGCTGATAGCCGTCGGATAGTGTGACTTCGACGATCGTCGCTTCGATCAACACTTGTCGCCGGGCGCTGCTCATCACCCTATCGAGGAACTCCTGGACTTTTTCGTGTTGTCGTGAGGTGGCCCTCACGGTAATTACACCGGCTTCGGGGTTGGCAATGACCGACGCAGCTTCGCGGAAGGTCATTCGCTTGACGACGGTAGCACCGGTGTTCTGCAGCGTCGCAGGATTGGGGCTGCCGGCCAGCGTCTGGACCGTCTGGTTGGCGCGCGCAGGGGTTCCCGTCGGGGCTGGGGCACCGGTGCCGGTCGTCGTTTGTGAAGCGCTTTGCTCGGTGACCGTTTCCGTCGATCCTTCCGGGAAAACCTTGTCCGTTTCGTGCAGCAGATCCTTGAGGTTCTTTTCGAGAGATCCCCAGAAGCGGTTGTTTGACTTGTTCTCGATCTGTAGCCGCGACGTATTTGCGCTGCCGGAACCCCCGGCCCCGCTCGTACCCAGGCTGCTGGTCGAGATTTGCGTGTTGGTTGATACGGTGCCGGTAACCTCGCGGGCGATATTGACGTAATCGACCTTGTAGTTCTTGAGATAGGGTGAGTCGGGCATCACGACGAGGTTCGGGCCGTCCATTTCGAAGCGCATGTCCACCTGTTTGGCAATACGGGTGAGCAGTTGTGGCAGCGTCTGGTCAATGGCGTTGAGGGTCACCAGGCCTGTTATTCCGGGGTGGATGTCCACGTTTAGTTTGGCGTCCCGCGCCAGCGCGAACAACAGATTGTGAACCTCGACGTTATTGACAACGACGCTGTAGGTCTCGGTCCTGGCGGCCGTTCTCGGCCGGGGTAGCGAGACGCTTTGCTGAACGGGCTGGGGAATCGCTCCCTGCGGGCGGGCAACACTGTCTGCCTGCAGGTGTCCGGCAGACGGCCCGGTACTGAGTGTGGTCGGTGTGCAGCCGGCAAGCAGCAGCACAAGGAGGATGCTGTCAAGGGTTCTCGGAGACACGCTCAGGCTCGATCCGGTCAAAGGCAGAAGTCATCATATCACGCCAGGATGTCGATACAAGTACATGATTTTAATTGTGTTACGAGCTTCCTTTGGCAGCCCCTGGCGAGCGCAACCTGGCGACTGCGCGCACGTAAGGCCTGCTCGACGGGCTGATCTCGCCAAGCGTTGCCAGCGCGGCGTTCGCCTGGTCGCGGGAAGGGTAATCGCCGTAGATGACGCCCAATCGCTTCCTGCCATCAATACTGGAACGATAGACCCGGACCTGCCGCAAGTCGAGCGTTCCGGCGTTATTGACAATGAAATTCGCCACTTGCTCGTGGCTGGCAGCATCCGTCACGAGCAACTGGATGAAATGGTGGCTGTCCGGAGTCTGCTTCAACCACTGTTCGGTGGCGGCGATTCGCGCGTCAAGGCTGAAGGGTTCTGCCGCGCTGGGCGTCGGCACTTCCGGCGAAGACCCCCTGGGCGGTGCCGCAGAAGGCCCGGAGGCTGCAGACGGCGATGACGGCTCAGGGACGGATGGCGTTGGCGGCTGCGGCACCGTTACCACCGGCGCCGTGGTGGTCTGCGCGGCGTCGATGGTCGACTCCGGCCTGGTCTGGCGGGCCGCGCTGTAGCTGCCGGCAAGGTAGGCCAGACCGGCGATCGTAGCGAGGGCCATGGCCGCGCCTGCTCCGATCCACCACCTGATTCCGGCGGGACCATCGATTCGCCTGAACTGCGCATCGCGTATCGCCGCCCTAACCTGCTTGCCGTCGACCTGGTGCACGCCTTCGGAGAACGCAGCAAGCAGCGCCTTGTCGGCGAGGATATTGATTCGCCGGGTAAGCCCTTCGGAGGCCTTGCTGATCAGCTCGATCGCCTGCCTGCTGAACAGGTCGGGCCCGCGGTAGCCGGCCGCGCGCAGCCGGAACATCAGGTATACCGCGACGTCCCGGCGGTGCAGCGGCTCCAGCCTGAAATTGTGCGTGATCCGGTCATTGAGCTGACGCATGGCGTTTTCACCCAGCCGCTGGTCGAGTTCAGGCTGGCCGAATAGCACGATCTGCAGCAGCTTGTGCTGGCTCGATTCAAGGTTCGAAAGCAGACGGATCTCTTCCAGAGCTTCCGCGGGCATGGCGTGCGCCTCGTCGATCAGGGCGACGACCTGGCGGCCGGCAGCATAGATTTCGAGCAAACGCGCCTGCAAGGCGCGCAGCAGCAGATGCCCGTGCCCTTCCGGCAGAGGCAGCCGAAGTTCGGCGGCGATGGCCAACAGGATCTCGTCGCGCGAGAGCATGGGGTTGGCCAGATAGACCGTTTCAACGTTGTCCGGGAGCCTTTCGAGCAGCATGCGGCAGAGCATGGTCTTGCCGCTTCCGACCTCGCCGCTTACCTTGACGATGCCCTCATCGTGGGTGATCGCGTAGATCAGTGCTTCGAGCGTGGCGCCGCGGTTGGCACCGGCAAAGAAGAACTCGGTGTGCGGCGTGATGCGGAACGGCGCTTGCTGCAGTCCGAAATGGTCGAGATACATCATGGCTCGCGTGCCGTGGCTTCCATGCGGTTGTAGAGCGTCGTCCGGTGGATGCCGAGCAGGCGTGCTGCCTGACTGACGTTACCATGTGCCAGTTTCAGTGCGGCCTCGATGTAGCCACGTTCGGTGGCGTCGAGCAGCCGATCAAGGCTGAAGGGTTCTCGTTGCCGCAGGCGATGGGTGGCCGCAGCGATGATCGCGTCGCCGCTTGCCTCTTCGTCAGCTGTGGCTGGACTGGCCGAGATGCCCGGCAGATCGTCGGGCAGATCGAGTTCTGCCTCTAGCGCCGCGCTATCGACCAGCTGGCCCGAGTGCCTGGTGGTCAGGCGGATGACAATGTTGCGCAACTCACGAACATTGCCGGGAAAAGCATAGCCGAGAAAAAGGGCCTCCGCTGCCGGGGACAGCCGGAACGGCTGTTGCTGCGTCTGTGCCGCATAGTGTCGCCGGAAGTGGTCGAGCAGGAGCAGCCTGTCGTCGCCCATCTCGCGCAAGGGCGGGGCCGCAATCGAACAGACCGACAGGCGGTGATAGAGGTCGGCGCGGAAGTTGCCGGACCTGACCTCCTTGCGCAGGTCGCGGTTGGTGGCGGCGATGATGCGTGCCTGGCTGACCCGCTTCTGGGTTTCACCCACCCGCTGGTACTCGCCGTTCTCCAGCACTCGCAGCAGCTTCGCCTGGAGGTCCAGGGCCAGCTCGCCAATCTCGTCGAGAAAAAGCGTGCCGTCGGCGGCATCTTCGAAGTAGCCGGCTTTGGTCGTGATGGCGCCGGTAAACGCGCCCCGCGCATAGCCAAACAAGGTGGCTTCAACCAGATTGGGCGATATCGCGGCACAATTAAGTGCCAGAAATGGCCGCAGTCGCCGTCGGGTTTCGTAATGCAGACAACTGGAGGCAATGATCTCCTTGCCGCTTCCTGACTCGCCCTCAATCAGGACCGGGAATGGCAAATCGGCATATTGTCGTAGTTGCACGCGGAGCTTCTGCATCGCCGGGCTGTTGCCGATCAGGGGCGAAGCGCCTTCCCGGTGCCTTTCGTCCAGCGCACGAAAGGCCAGTGCGCCCTTGAGGACCTGCTGCAGGTCGCCGGGATCGCAGGGCTTGGCAACAAAGTCGGCTGCGCCGAGCGTGCGGGCATGGCGCGCATTACCGTCATCGCTCTGGCCGGAGAGGACAACGATGCGAATCTCTGGCGCCACTTTCAGCAGGTCGGAAATCAGCGCAAAACCCTCATCCGGGCGATGCGGCGCAGGTGGCAATCCGAGGTCAACCAGCGCCAGTTCAGGCGCTCTGCGCAATTGTCGAAGCAGTTGCAGGCAGTGCGAGCGAGAATGGCTGGTAACCACTTCAAACAGCGGCGTCATCGAAAAACTCAGGCTGTCACAGATCAGCGCGTCGTCGTCAACGATGAGCAGCAGCGGCTTTTCGGGTAGTGAGGGTCCGGGCAGGGTGAGCATGAAAAGCTTGTCGTCTCTCGGGAGAGGGTCTTCCCGGCATTATTCCACAATTATATTAACGCCAAGTAATTCACAGCGACCGGGGAGTCGGTCGGGTATAATTCGCGCTCGCTTTTGTCCTGGGATACTGCCGTGCCTGCCGGTAATCTTGTCGAAATCAAGGATCTTGATTTTGCCTACGAGGATCGACCGATCCTCGACGGCATCAGCCTGGAGATCCCGCGCGGAAAGGTTGTGGCGATCATGGGCGGTTCCGGCTGCGGCAAGACCACCCTGTTGCGGCTGATCGGTGGGCAACTCAGGCCGAGCCGTGGCGATGTGCTGGTCGATGGCCAGTCGGTGCCGCAGTTGGCGAATGACGAGTTGTACGCGTTGCGCCGGCGCATGGGCATGCTGTTCCAGTTTGGTGCGTTGTTTACCGACATTTCGGTGTTTGACAACGTCGCCTATCAGATGCGCGAGCACACTGATCTGACGGAAGAACTGATTCGCGACATGGTGCTCATGAAACTCAATGCGGTTGGCCTGCGCGGTGCGCATCAACTGATGCCGGCCGAGCTTTCCGGCGGCATGGCACGACGGGTGGCTCTGGCGCGGGCGATAGCGCTCGACCCGATGTTGATCATGTATGATGAACCCTTTGCCGGTCTCGATCCGATTTCGCTGGGCGTCATTGGTCAGCTGATTCGCAAGCTCAATGATGCGCTGGGCGCGACGACGATCATGGTTACTCACGATATTCAGGAGTCTCTGCTGATCGTCGATTTCATTTATTTCATGTCTGACGGGAAGATCGTCGCGCTCGGAACGCCGGATGAAATCCGCGCTTCGAAGCATCCCTTTGTCCATCAGTTCGTGTTTGCCGAAGCTGACGGCCCGGTCCCTTTCCACTATCCGGCTACTCCTCTCGCGCAGGAACTGCTGGGGAAAGGCGCGCATGGCCGACAATAGGCAGGATTCGGGAGCGATCGTGTCGGCGGTCGCCAGTCTGGGCCACCGGGTCAACGAGGCGTTGCTGCGACTGGGTTTTGCCACCCGTTTTTTCCTGATGCTGCTGATCTGGTCGGGGCAGTCGTTCCGGCGCTTCAACCTCACGATTCGGGAGGTTTATTTTTCGGGTTTCCAGTCCCTGCTGATCATCATGGTTTCCGGACTGTTCATCGGCATGGTGCTGGGCATGCAGGGCTACGAAACACTGCAGCGCTATGGATCTGCCGATGCGCTGGGCGTTCTGGTCGCGCTGTCGCTGGTGCGGGAACTCGGGCCGGTGGTCGCTGCCTTGCTTTTCGCCTCGCGCGCGGGTTCGTCGATCACGGCTGAAATCGGCCTGATGAAGGCCACCGAACAACTGACCGCGATGGACATGATGGCGGTGAATCCGATTGCCCGCGTCGTGGCGCCACGTTTCTGGGGGGGCGTGATTTCGATGCCTTTGCTGGCGGCACTGTTTTCCGCCACCGGCGTGTTTGGTGGCTACCTGATCGGTGTGGTCTTCATCGGCGTCGATGAAGGGGCGTTCTGGTCGCAGATGCAGGCCTCGGTCGACTTCAGGTACGACATCTGGAGCGGTATCGTCAAGAGTTTTGTCTTCGGCATTGCCGTTTCCCTGATTGCCGTCTTCGAGGGTTACGATGCGGTACCTACTGCGGAAGGCGTTTCAAGCTCGATCAAGGGCACCGTCGTCAAGTCGGCTTTGGCGATCCTGGCGCTTGACTTTGTGTTGACCTCGTTCATGTTCCGGGAGGCTTGATGAGTCGCAAGTTGCTCGACCTGTGGGTCGGTGTGTTTGTTGCCCTGGGTGTGGCTTCGTTGCTGTTCCTGGCGCTGAAGGTCGGAAATCTGGCGACTGCCAATTTTTCGGAGACTTACCCACTAACCGCCAACTTTGTTAACATCGGCGGCCTGAAAGTGCGTGCCCCGGTAAAGAGCGCCGGTGTGGTGGTCGGTCGGGTGGGCGATATCCGTTTCGACCCGGAGACCTATGAGGCGGTGGTGACGTTCAACATCGACGGCCGCTATCGTTTCCCGAAGGATACCTTCGCCCTGATCCTTACCTCGGGTCTGCTCGGCGAACAGTACGTCGGGCTCGATCCCGGCGGTGACGAGGCGATGCTGAAGGCCGGCGAGGTGATCGCCAAGACGCAGTCTGCAGTCGTACTGGAAAAGCTGATCAGTCAGTTCATGTTCAACAAGGCCTCTGAAGGATCAAGCGAAAAATAAAAGGGAGGACAAGCGGTGAATGCAAACTTTTCAACTCGTGTCTCGTGCTTGGCCTGCGTCACGGCAATGGTTGCTGCCAGCGGTTGTGCGACGACGGCAAACAATCCGAAGGACCCCTTCGAGGGTTTCAACCGTGCGATGTTCGCCGTCAATGAAGGCCTCGACGTCGTCGTCAAGCCGGTGGCAAGGGGCTATGATGCTGCCGCTCCGCTACCACTGAAGGTGGTCATCGGCAACTTTTTCGGCAATATCTGGGATCTCTGGACAGCGGTGAACAACCTTCTGCAGGGCAAGGGCCAGCAGGCCGTCTCCGATGTCGGTCGGGTGTTGATCAACAGCACGGTTGGCATTGGCGGCGCCTTCGACGTCGCCGGAGAAATGGGTCTGACCAAGCATTCCGAGGACTTCGGCCAGACCCTCGGCAAATGGGGGGTCGGTCCCGGTCCCTTCTTCTACTGGCCGCTGATCGGGCCGAGGACAACGCGCGACACCTTCGGCTGGATGGTTGATACCTATTTCGACCCGGTGTGGCGCATCGACGACATCTCGCTACGGAATACCCTGGTCGGCGTACGCTATATTGATATGCGCGCCAGCCTCCTGCCCTCCGACAAGGTGGTCGATGAGGCCGCCTTCGACAGGTACGACTACATCCGGGACGCCTACCTGCAGCATCGTCGCAGCGAGATTTTCGACGGAGAGCTGCCACATGAGGTCCTTGACGATGAGTCCTCGAAGTAGATGCGCTGACGCGCTTCGCGGCGCCAGTCAGGGAACGCTTGCCACCAGGAAATGTTCATGAAGTCTCTATTTTCTCTGTTGTTTGGTCTGTTGATCGCGTCGACTCCTGCAGTTGCGCAGGAGCTTGCGCCAGATGCCATGGTCCGGCAGGTCACCGAGGATGTGTTGACCGTCGTCCGCCAGGATAAGGACATCCAGAACGGTAATACCAAGAAAGCGATCGCCTTGGTCGAAACCAAGGTGCTGCCGTATTTCAATTTCCAGCGCATGACGGCGTTAGCCGTAGGGCGCGACTGGAACAAGGCGACGCCGGAACAGAAGAAGCGCTTGTCGGAGGAGTTCAAGACTCTGCTGGTTCGGACTTATTCCAATGCGCTGACTTCCTACCGGAACCAGACGGTGGTCTACAAGCCGAGCCGGATGGATGCGGGCGACACCTCTGTGGTGGTCAGGACCGAGGTGGTCCAGCCGGGCAGCAAGCCGGTTAACCTCGATTACACACTCGAGAAACAGGGTGACAGCTGGAAGGTTTACGACGTGATCGTTGGCGGTGTCAGCCTGGTCACCAATTACCGTGACACCTTCAGGCAGGAAGTGAGCAACAAGGGCATTGATGGACTGATCGCGATGCTGGCCGATCGCAACAGACAGCTCGAAGCCGGCAAGAAATGATTGAACACGGGGACGCCAGCCTGCGCGTGACGGTGCCGATGGTCATTGCCAACGCCCGTGCCCTGCTTGAGGCCGGGCGGAGTTTTCTGCTTTCGGGCGCTCGGCAAGAGCTGACACTGCTCGATCTTGCGGCCGTCCACGAGATCGATTCTTCGGCCTTGAGTGTCATTCTGGCCTGGCTGCGTACCGCCGGTGAGCGCGGCGTGGCTTTGCGCATCGTTAGCCCGCCGGCAAGCCTGATCAGCCTGGCGACGCTTTACGGCGTTTGCGAACTACTCCCGATCGCCTGACTGCGCCTGCAGCCTCGCACGCCAGTGCACATCCCATGAGCGTCGCCGTTGCGATTGATCGCGTCGAAAAGCGCTTTGGCTCCGTCTCGGCGCTTGCCGGCGTTTCACTGCAGATCGGCGAGGGCGAGTTCTTTGGTCTGCTTGGACCCAATGGTGCCGGCAAGACGACTCTGATCTCATGCCTGGCAGGCCTCGCCCGTCCGGATACCGGCAAGCTCGTCGTGATGGGTCACGATGTCGTCACCGACTACCGCGCTGCCCGCCGTCTGCTTGGCGTGGTACCGCAGGAACTGGTCTTTGACCCATTCTTCTCGGTGCGTGAGACCCTGCGCATACAATCGGGCTACTTTGGAATTCGCAACAATGGAGACTGGATCGACGAGATTCTTGCCAACCTGGATCTGACGGCCAAGGCCGACACCAACATGCGACGCCTGTCCGGCGGCATGAAGCGTCGGGTGCTTGTGGCCCAGGCCCTGGTGCACAAGCCGCCGGTGATTGTCCTCGACGAGCCGACTGCCGGCGTCGACGTCGAATTGAGACAGGGCTTGTGGCAGTTCGTCCAGCGCCTCAATCGTGACGGGCACACGGTGATCCTGACCACGCACTATCTTGAAGAGGCCGAAGCCTTGTGCGGGCGGATTGCAATGCTCAAGCAGGGACGGGTGGTGGCCCTCGATTCGACCAGCAACCTGTTGGCACGCTTCGCCGGCCAGACTCTGAATCTGCGCTTGGCGTCGCCAGGCACGCTGCCGGAGGCGCTGCGCGCCCGCGCAACGGAAAGTGGCGGGCGGTGGACCTTGCCACTCGCTGACCTCGGAGAGATCGAGCCCTTGCTGAGCACGCTGCGCGAGGCGGGCTGCAGCATAGAGGATTTGCGACTGACGCAGACCGATCTTGAGGACGTTTTTCTCGGCGTCATGCAGAGTACCGTCAGCCCGAACAAGGCCGCAGTGTGATGCTTGGTTTCCGAACGCTGCTCTACAAGGAGGTATTGCGTTTCTGGAAGGTGAGCTTTCAGACCGTCGCGGCGCCGGTTCTGACGGCAATGCTCTACCTGATGATCTTTTCGCATGTCCTTGAGGCGCATGTGCAGGTGCACGGTGTTCCCTACCCCGCATTTCTGATCCCGGGGCTGGTGATGATGTCGGCACTGCAGAATGCCTTTGCCAACAGCTCTTCAAGTCTGATCCAGTCGAAGGTGACGGGTAGCGTGGTTTTTGTGCTCCTGCCGCCGATCTCTTACGTCGAGTTCTTTCTCGCCTACGTCATGGCAGCGATGTTGCGCGGTCTGATGGTCGGGACGGGGGTGGTGCTGGGCACCATCTGGTTTGCCGTACCGGACCTGCAGGCCCCGCTATGGGTTCTGACGTTCATCGTTCTCGGTGGCGCCATTATGGGAGCGCTGGGGATGGTGGCGGGCATCTGGGCCGACAAGTTCGACCAACTGGCGGGCTTTCAGAACTTTCTGATCATGCCATTGACCATGCTCTCCGGCGTTTTTTACTCGATTCATTCGCTACCGGAATTCTGGCAGCAGATATCGCGTTTCAATCCCGTGTTCTATATGATCGACGGCTTTCGTTTCGGCTTCTTCGGTGTTTCCGACGTGGCGCCGGAAACCAGTCTGGCAGTCGTCGCCACGAGCTTTGTGCTGGTATCGGCGGCAACACTGGCGCTGCTCCGGAGTGGTTACAAACTGAGGTCCTGAATCATGATGCAGCCTGAACAAGTCGAGAAAATCATCGCTGCAGGCTTGTCCTGCGAGCACCTGCAGGTAGCGGGCGACGGCCACCACTTTGAGGCGCTGATTGTCAGTGCCGAATTTGCCGGCAAAAATCGCATGCAACGGCAGCAACGGGTAAACGAAGTCCTGCGCCAACATTTCAATAGCGGCGAGTTGCATGCCCTGTCGATGAAAACCCAAACCCCTGAAGAGTGGAGTGCAGCGCGTGGATAAGCTGTTGATTCAGGGCGGCACGCCGCTCTGTGGCGAAATCGCCATTTCCGGTGCCAAGAACGCAGCCCTGCCAATCCTTTGTGCCAGCCTGCTGTCGTCCGACTCCCTGCATCTGAGCAATGTGCCGCGGCTCAAGGATGTGTCGACGATGCTGCGCCTGATCGAGCAAATGGGCGTCGAGGTTACCCACGAAGGCGCTGACGGCGTGGTGTTGAACAGCCGGGGCCTCAACAACCCACTTGCCCCCTACGACCTGGTCAAGACCATGCGCGCCTCGATCCTCGTCCTGGGCCCTTTGCTCGCGCGTCATGGTGAAGCGCGGGTGTCACTTCCAGGGGGCTGCGCAATCGGCGCACGACCGGTCGAACAGCATCTCAGAGGGCTGCAGGCGATGGGTGCAGAGATTCACGTCGAGCAGGGTTACATCCATGCAAGGGTGGGAGCTGGCGGCCTCAAGGGGGCCCGCATGGTGACCGACATGGTCACCGTGACCGGTACCGAAAATCTGATGATGGCGGCTGTACTCGCCGAGGGCGAGACGATCATCGAGAATGCCGCTCGTGAGCCGGAGGTGGTCGATCTGGCCAATTGTCTTGTTTCGATGGGCGCGCAAGTTTCCGGGGCAGGGACCGACAAGATTCGCATCCGCGGCGTACAGCGCCTGCACGGTGCGTCCCACGCGGTCATGGCCGACCGTATCGAGACCGGGACCTACCTCTGTGCTGCGGCAGCAACCGCCGGCAATGTTCGTCTGACCAGGACGTCGTCGGCCTATCTCGACGCGGTGGTCGACAAACTGCTCGACGCCGGCTGCGACATCGTCGCCGAGCGCGAGGCGATCAGGCTCAAGGCGCCATCCAGGCTCAAGGCCGTCAGCGTGCGCACCTCGCCCTATCCGGCTTTTCCGACCGACATGCAGGCGCAGTTCATGGCGGTCAATTGTGTGGCCGAGGGATCAGCCGTGATTCGCGAAACCATCTTCGAAAACCGTTTCATGCACGCGGTTGAGCTGATTCGACTGGGGGCAGATATCAAGATCGATGCAAGCAACGCCATGGTTACCGGCGTTGACCGTCTAGATGGCGCAACGGTCATGGCCACAGATCTGCGCGCTTCAGCCAGTCTGGTCATCGCTGGTCTGGTAGCGCAGGGGGAGACGCTGATAGAGCGCATTTACCATCTCGACCGGGGTTACGAACGGATCGAGGAGAAGCTCGGACAACTCGGGGCGCAGCTCAGACGGATCCGTTGACGAACCCGTCAGGCAACAGCTAAGCTGACTTGCTCGGGCTGGCGGGCGGGGCAACATCCTGGATCAGTTGCAGGTCGTTGTCTTGCGCGAAGTGAAGCACAAACCGATAGGCCATCGGCTCCACGTCGTAGAGTCGACCATCCACGAAAACTGCTTTTTCACCCTTGTAGTTCCTCGGACCAACGTAGGGTGAATAGCGCATTCTCTTCTCGGCGCCAAAAGCCGACAGCACACCACATAGTCTCTCGGCCCAGTCGCTCGGGCGGAACTTCCTGCCTGCGATGGTTAGGCCGACGATGATGAAAGAGGAGTGTGGCGTAGTGGTCATATCTCGGTGATGTGGTAGCGAGGTGAACCGCGAATTACTCTCTTGGGATGTCCTTGAAGGTCTTGTCAAACTGGCCGACGGGCCCATTTTACCAGAAAGGTGGCGGCTTTGCCGGGTCTTGCAGCGCCTTCTCGGACCTGTCGGGAGGACGACGGACCGATGGATGTTATCCTCGTTTCGGGCGGCGTCGGTATGACCGCAGCCCCATGCTGCGGGCCACTCTCTTTTGCTTGCGCCTGTCGGGCATCTTCGCGCAAGGCGGTGTTTCTGCATTGTGATGTTCGGGAGATGCCGAAATACGTCGGGCGTCCTTAGCGTCGCGGCACATGGCGCTTCGAAGTGCCTGGTAGGTCGGATGGTGGGCGATAGTGGGTTCGAACCACTGACTTCCACCGTGTGAAGGTGGCACTCTACCACTGAGTTAATCGCCCAAGTTTCAGTCGCCTAGCTACGCCGCGTCCAAGGACGCAAGCGGGCATGATGTCACGCGCGGGACATCTGTACGATTGAGGTTCACACCGGCGATGCACCAGAAGGTCGTTCAACCAAGGCGCTGTCCGTGCGACCAGACCGACAGAAGGCGGAATTACATCACAGGTCGGGCGTGCGGTCAATCCGAGGACATCGCGACCAGGTTGTCTCGGCCCAGGTCCCGAGGCCTGGAAGGGTTGGCAGGACCGCGGCCTGGCGGCACGCAGCGGAGCCTGTCTCGACGGCTCAGGCTGGAATCAGGAAGTCCTGGCTGATGCCATCACCGAGTTCGTAGATGCGATCCATGAAATCAGTCAGGTACTCGTGCAGCCCTCCAGCCAGTACGTCGTCGATGCGCGCGAAATGCAGTCGGGCATGGAGGACGCCAGCCTGCCGTTCAGTTTCCGCCGAAGCGCCGTTGGCAATCAACTGCAGCATGCGCACGATGCCGTCGGCGCAGGCATGCAGCGATCTTGGCAGGTCCATGCGCAGGATCAGCAACTCGGCGACACGGGCCGGGGTGATCGCGTCGCGATACACCTTGCGGTAGACCTGAAACGCTGACAGGGAGCGCAGAAGTGCGCCCCAGCGATAGAAATCGCTCGCTCCCTCGTCATCATTCTGACGAAGAATGTGATATTGCATATCGAGAATCCGGGCCGTGTTGTCGCCACGCTCGAGTAATCCGCCGAGGCGGATGAAATGCAGGGCATCGTCCTTGAGCATGGTCCCGAAAGTTACGCCACGCGTCACTGCCGCTCGCAGCTTGACCCAGTCGAAAAACTCGCTGACGCCGCGGGCGAGAATGTGCTCGAAGTTCTGCTGACGCAGTTCGATCCAGGTGCCGTTGACGGACTCCCACATCTCGGCAGTCAAAGTGCCACGCACGGCGTGCGCATTCTCGCGCGCGGCACGCAGGCAACTGTAGATCGACGATGGGTTGGCCGCGTCGGAAACCATGAAGCGCAGGACATTCTCGACATTGACTTCGCTGTAGACCCGTGCAAAAGCGTCCTCCAGACTGTTCAGTGCGAGTATCGCGCGCCAGTTCTCGTTCTGCGAAGCAAGGGATTGCGGCACCAGGGACATCTGGTAGGACACATCGAGCAGTCGTGCCAGGTTCTCTGCCCGCTCGGTATAGCGGGCCATCCAGTACAGGTGATCAGCAGTGCGGCTTAACATGTCGGGTTCTCCGTGGCTCTCAATCTTCCAGCACCCAGGTATCCTTGGTGCCCCCACCCTGCGATGAGTTTACGACCAGCGAGCCCTCACGCAGCGCCACCCGTGTCAGGCCGCCCGGCACCATACCGATTCCGCGTTTGCCGGAGAGAACGAAGGGGCGTAGGTCAAGGTGCCGCGGGGCAATGCCTGATTCGACGAAAGTCGGGCAGTTGGACAGCGCCAGAGTTGGCTGCGCAATGTACTTTTCGGGTGCCGTGACAATACGGGCGCGAAAATTCTCGATCTCGGCCCTGGTCGACGCAGGCCCGACGAGCATTCCGTAGCCGCCAGCCCCGTGAACTTCCTTGACCACCAGTTCTGAAAGGTGTGCCAGTACGTACTTGAGATCGTCCGGCTTGCGCAGCATCCAGGTGGGCACGTTGTTCAGCTTCGGCTCTTCACCGAGGTAGAAACGAATCATCTCCGGCACATAGGGATAGATCGACTTGTCATCGGCGACACCGGTGCCAATGGCGTTGGCCAGCGTGACGTGGCCGGCACGGTAGGCGGACAGTAGTCCCGGGACACCCAGCATCGAGTCCTTGTTGAAAACCAGCGGGTCGAGAAAATCGTCATCAAGCCGGCGGTAGATCACATCGATCCTTTGTGGTCCCTGCGTCGTGCGCATAAACACGGTTTCGTCCTTGACGAACAGATCTCGTCCCTCGACGAGTTCGACGCCCATTTGCTGCGCCAGGAAGGTGTGTTCGAAGTACGCGCTGTTGTAGGCACCAGGGGTGAGCAGTACAACCGTCGGGTTGGTGACTCCTTTCGGCGCCACCGTGCGCAGGTTTTCAAGCAGCATATCCGGATAATGCTGCACCGGGGCAATCATGTGCCGTGAGAAGAGTTCGGGGAAGAGCCGCATCATCATCTTGCGGTCTTCGATCATGTAGGAAACGCCAGAAGGCACGCGCAGATTGTCCTCCAGGACGTAGGACTCACCTGCACCGGCGCGAACGATGTCGACGCCAGCGATATGTGCGTAGATGCCGGACGGCACGTCGACGCCCATCATCTCGTGGCGAAACTGCGTGTTGTTAAGCACCTGCTCAGGCGGGATGCAACCGGTCCTGAGGATCGCCTGCTCATGATAGATATCGTGGAGGAAGGCGTTAAGCGCCTTCACCCTTTGCCACAGACCGGTCTGCAGGGCCTGCCACTCTGCCGCGGGGATGATACGTGGGATGATGTCGAAGGGGATCAGGCGCTCGGTGCCAGCCTCCTCTCCGTAGACCGCGAAGGTGATACCGACGCGGTGAAACGCTGTATCGGCTTCCGCGCGCTTCCGCTCAAGACGCTCGGCCGGCATGGTTGCCAGCCAATCGGCAAAGGCGCTGTAGTGGGGCCGCAGCGTGCCGGCCGGATCGTACATCTCGTTGTAGAAATCTGCGCTCATGATGCTCACCGCCTGTGTAGGTTTATCCAAGACAAGCACAAAACATGCCACATGCTCGACGCGTCAGGAAGTCAGGAAAGCGAAAGTCGGCAGCATGGATTGATGCCAGAAACCGGTGCGCAGACGGACTGTGGCGCACCATGATGGTGCGCCTATGGCGGAAATTCGGCTGCTTCGCCGGGCTCTGGCAGGCAAGGCACACCACAAGCCTTGACGAAGCGCTCCCAAGCAAGCAACCCCGCACGAACCGAACGTAGCATTGCCGCCTCGGCCTGCATGGATGGCGGTGCGGTACCAACGCCACCGCCGTTGTCACCCAATCTGCCAGGGCAATCGCATGAATGCCAACGTCGTTGACCCTCCGAAATAATCGTTTACGCTCAATGAGTTACCAAGGGTCTGTTCACATCCCCCTGATTTGTGTAGTTTTCTGTCTTTTTGGGGTTTTCCA
>JAFLDL010000088.1 GCA_017302435.1 Candidatus Accumulibacter necessarius | reverse complement strand
GCCGGCGCCACCTTTGTCGTCGATGACGAGCAAACTGAACTGCGCGAGGCCGACCATGCCGAGAACCTCGCCAAACTCGACTTCATCCTGCCGGGCTACAGCAAGGCCATCGACCGGGCAGCGCTCGGTGGCCGGGTCGGCTTTCGGCCGCTGTCACCGGATCGCCTGCCGATGATCGGTGCTGTTGCCGACGCCGCCGCGATTGATCCTGCACGCCCTTCGCGACCGCTCGCCGAAATGCCCCGCCTGCCGGGGCTTTACCTGATCAACGGCTTTGGCGCCCGCGGTATCGTCTGGTCGGCGCTGGCCGGCGAACTGCTCGCCTGCCTGATCACCGGCGCGCCGCTACCCGTCGCCGAAGATCTGGCCGGCGCCGTCGATCCTGGCCGCTTCCTGCTACGCGGGCGCAACCGACGACCACGCAGTGACCGCGACTAGGTCTCTCCGATCGGCAGCGCCGTCTTGTTTACCACCCGGCGCAGGCAAGGCGCCGGTCTCGCGCCGGGAGGCGAACTGAAAGACGAACATCAGCAAGCCGTAGAGCAAGAGCGAAGTGAGCTTGTGCCAGCGTTTCTTGCGGTCTCTCGGGTCTGGAATCGTCGTCAATTGCGCGAGCATGGCGGGCAGCTCTTTGCGCAGGAGACGCATCTGTTGGCTCAAGGCCTCCTCGCGAGCTGCTTGTTCCTCGGGACGGTGGTAAAAGTCGAACATCGGTTGGGCAAGGGAACGGGGGTGCTGGGCAGTTCCCCCGTCGCGCTCAGTTTCAAGTTCAGCGCCTTTTCCTGCTGCTTCTTTGTTGAGCGAAGTACCTTGATGGCAACGCGTGTCGGGCGACGGCCAGGTTTGGTCATGACCGCGGGCTCCCCGGCGCGGCGCACAGTCGGTCGCGACAATCCGAGGTCAGCGGTTGGACCCACACCTGGCGGGGCGTGCTGTGATACGACTGGCCGGGGCGGGCCAGCCCGCGCCCGCAGGTTGCTTCCAGTGTGGAGCGGCCAGCCAGACGAGCAGTTGCTGGCGCCGCGCGCAACCGGCCGGATCAGCAAGGATCCACAGTGACCCAAGACGAGTTGTCATTGCCTGTCGTGGGAGGACTCGTGCTGTGGTCATCCGTGCGGCCGGGCGAATAGGCACGGACACTCGGCGAAGCGTGATTCGGATGACCTTCCGTGGGTTCCTGCGAGCCAATCCGAGATTGACGCCGCTTCACGGGAGCCCATATACTTTCGCTGATGCCGTTGGATTTCCTATCCTTGCGGCACTCCCGCGTCTGCCGACGGCTGGCGGCGCATCCGGTATTTCGCCTTGCCAACTGCCGCCTCACTATGAGGATTCCACGATGCAAGTGATGTCCTCGCTGCGCGCCTTCCTCGAACTCGATGTGACCCCGGACGCCGATGGGGCAGCGGCCACGCGGATCAGCAATCGCCGGCGGGCACGGGTCTTTGCGGCGGTCTTCTTCCTCGTCATGCTGCCCGGCCTGGCCTGGGATTTCCTGCGGCCGGCCGAGTACCGGGCGACTGCCAGGGTGGAGATCACTCCCGGAAGCCACGAGCCGCGTCCGTTGACGCCGGCAGCGACCGGCGAGGCCGGCCAGCAGTCTGCGCCGCGTGCCACGGCCGGAGTGCTGACCGAGGTCGAGGTGCTGACCAGCCGTCCGCTGCTGGAGAAGGTGGCCGCGTTGCTTGCCTCGGCCGGTCACGCGTCGACGATCGACGGTAACCTCGTCGAGCAGCTGAAGGGGATGATCCACGCGGTGCCGGTGACCGGCACGGCTGTCGTCGAGCTGCAGGCAACCGGTGCAAAGCCGACTCTGCTCGCCGCGGCACTGAACGCGCTGGTCGACGCGTATCGTGATCAGATGCAGGCGTCGCATGAAGTGGTCTCGGACGAGGGACTGGCGCAGGCCGGCGAGGAAGTCGCCCGGCTTGGCCAGGCAGTAAGCGAGCGACGCGAGCGTCTGGAAGGTTTTCGCAACACGAGCGGCGTCGTTTCCGGCGAGCGCGAGGAGAACGATGCCGTCGCTCATTTGAAAGGGCTGAGCACCGCACTGAATACGGCAACCGAGCGCGCCGCGATCGCCGAGTCCCGACTGCGCGCCTTGCGCGAGGGCGGTGGCGCGCGGGCGATGGCAGCGAAGGATGATCCGACGTTGGCAGGCATGGAACAGCGCGCGTCGCAGGTGCGCCAGGAGATACGCGAGCTGGAGCGGACTTACACCCCGCATTTCATGAACCTCGATCCGCAAGCGCGGGCGTTGCGCATTCGCCTGAGCGAACTGGAACGGCAGATCGAGGTCCAGCGTGCGACGGGTCGTGAGGCAGGGTTCGCCGCCGCCGAGGAAGATCTGGCCAGCGCCCGGGCAACGGTCGAGCGCCTGCAGACGCAGATCAGGAACCAGCGCGCGAACGTGCAGGGCTTTTCACAACGCTTCGCACAGGCGAAGTCGCTCGAAGACGATCTCGCACAGATCGAAAAAGCACACCGTGCGGCGCTCGAGCGTCTTGCCAGACTTGGCGCCAGCGAGAGCAGCCGGCTACCGGCACTCCAGGTGGTCGAGGCGGCGAGCGTTCCGCAGTCGCCATTTCGACCAGAGTATCTGCGTGACGCACTGCTCGTAACGGCTGCTGCATTCGCTCTCGGACTGCTCGCCATCTGGTTCGTCGAGCTGTTTACGCGTTCGCCTCCTGCCCAAGGCGCGGCGACGACGACAGTCGTCATTCCACAAACCTGGCCGATGCCTGGCCATCCTGCCAGGCAGCTGGCGGGGAACATGGCCGGCGCGCTGTCGGCCGGCATTCGGCCGCCGATTGACCTGCTTCCCGACCAGTCGCAGTCGGCGCGCGAATTGAGCCAAGAGGAAGTGGCGGCGCTCCTCGCGGCATCCGCCGGCGAGGAGCGTTTCCTGATCGCCCTCCTGATGCTAGGTTTGACGGCCGACGAAGCGATCCATCTCGCTCAGGAAGACTTCGATCCTGCCGCCGGAACGTTGCGTGTCCGCGGTAATGCCCCGCGCCACTTGCACGTTCCACCATGGCTGATGGCCTGCCGGGCGGCACTGCCTGGCGATCGCTCGGCGCCGATGGTGGCCGATGCAGCCGGCGCACCAGTCTCCGCGGCCCACATCCAGTCCGTAGTGATCTGCGCCGCCTTCGACGCGGGTCTGGCGGACGCTGCGAGCCTGACACCGGAGGACCTTCGACACACCTGCATCGCCTGGCTCGTGCGACAGGGAGTACGCTTCTCGGACCTGGCCGCTTTGGTCGGACGGCCGAGCGCCGAAGCGCTCGCCGCTTATGCCGAGCTCGCTTCCCCGTCGCCGCGACTGGCCGCCAGCACCATTGATCCGCTGATGCCGGCACTGCGGCACTTCGCTTCCTGATCAGGGGCCTCACCCCGCTGTCGTCGCATGATTCGGCCGGAGGGAGACGCTGAATGCGGATCGCCTGCCGATGATCGGGGCCGTTGCCGACGCCGCCGCGATTGATCCTGCGCGCCCTTCGCGACCGCTCGCCGAAATGCCACGCCTGCCGGGGCTTTACCTGGTCAACGGCTTTGGCGCCCG
>JAFLDL010000087.1 GCA_017302435.1 Candidatus Accumulibacter necessarius | reverse complement strand
ACCGTCACCGGCATGCTCGGCGGCGGCGGCAAGATGGACGGCGAGAGTGGATTTTCCAGACCCGCCCTTTTGATTGGCAATCACGATTGTTTTCATGAAAGAGAGAATATCGGAATTCTTGCTTTCATGAAAGAGATAATTCGCACCGGCATGGCGTGCAGGGCGACACGCCACGGCTAATGCAGCAATCCCCGGGCTGCATTGAGGACGGGCGCCGCAGACGTTGCGGGCCCATTCCAAACGTGAGCCTTGATAGCCCCCAGATTTTTTTCAGTGCGTCACGCCTACGGAGGCTGCTTGTTACAAAGCGGTTGAGAGCTACCAGCCGTTTTTTAAGAAGTTACCCTTGGTCTGCTTGAAAAACTGGTGGGGCAGGGGCCTCAGGCTTGCTGAACTGTGGGCCGTGTCCGCGCCGGTTGAATTCTGATCAGGCGTGCCGATTGAAATCTGGCCAGGGGCTATAGCTGCCTGTCATGTGAGCAGCTGTGGATAAGTGTAGCGTAGTTTTGTCTGTTCCACCTCCTGTCGGTAGGTCGGCTCTGGAGTAGGTTCCGGGTTGCGCGGGGAAATGCGCGCAGGGCGTAGCCCGTAGCGGAATTCCCCGCGCGGCCGATCAGAATGGCTCGATTTCGGCGGTGGCTTTGCCGCGCTTGCTCTGCTCCCTGGCCTTTATGCGTGACTTTGCGGTGGCGGTGCTATGCCGGTAACGATACGACTCGTTGCCGGTCTCCACGAGATGGCAGTGATGCGTCAGGCGGTCGAGCAAGGCCGTGGTCATCTTGGCGTCGCCAAAGACATTGGCCCATTCGGCGAAGGTCAGATTGGTAGTGATCATCACGCTCGTGTGCTCGTACAGCTTTGAGAGCAGGTGGAACAACAACGCACCGCCCGCTTGGCTGAAGGGCAAGTAGCCAAGCTCGTCCAGAATGACCAAGTCCATGCGCATCAACCCGAAGGCCAGCTTGCCGGCCTTGCCTGCGGCTTTCTCCTGCTCAAGCAGATTGACCAGATCGACCGTCGAGTAGAAACGCACACGCTTGTTGTACTGGGTAATGCCTGACACCCCGAGCGCGGTGGCCAGATGCGTCTTCCCGGTCCCGGTACCGCCAATGAACACCACGTTGTGGCCTTGCTCCGTGAAGGACAGATCGGCCAGTTCCATGATCAGGCGCTGATTGACCTTGGCCTGCGCGAAATCGAAGCCGGCCAAGTCACGATGCACCGGGAATTTGGCGGAATGCAGCTGGTAACTGATCGAACGCATATGGCGGTCCGTATGTTCGGACTGAAGCAAATTCTCGATGAGGCGACGAGAGGTCTGGAGGGTAAGCGAATCCCCTTGGGCCACGAAGTCATCCCAGGCTCCCGCCATGCCGTGCAGACGCAAACCCTTGAGCTCGGCAGAAATATCACGCATGGCTCACCTCCATGCGCAGGCTGTCATAGCGACCGGTATCGGCGACAGGTTCTTCGCTCAGGGTGAGTTCGGTCTCGACCGGCGTGGGCAGGGGTGGCGATTTGAGCCGGTGCAGCACATTCTCGATGTGCTCGGCGCTGGGATTGCCGGATTCCAGCACCAGTTCGATGGCTACCAGCACCGATTCCAGCCCATGCTTGGGTACGGCAGCCAGCACCTTGGCCATGATCCGGTCGCCCCCTTCATGCTTGAGCAACAGGCCACGCAACTGTTTGAACGAAGCGGGCATATCCGCAAATGGCGCACCATTGCGTAACGCTCCTGGCTTGCGTTCAACCAACGGAAGGTAATGTTGCCAGTCGTAGCGTGTTTCGTTGCGGCCGAAACATCGGACATGACTGGCCACCACGGCATCGTGGGCGACCAGGTCGATCCGCTCGGGATAGATCCGGATGCTGACCATCTGGCCGACCAGTTCGCACGGCACCGAATAGCGATTCCGATCTTCAATGACCAGGCAGGTGCTGGATACCTTGCCCAGAGTTTCGACATAGCCGTCGAACGGTGTGATCATCGGCATCAGGCTGGGCTGCTCCTGCTCGAGCATTTCGGCCAGGGTCAGGTCGTATTCGGGGTGCTTGAGTTCCTGCCACAACGCCCGGCAACGCGCCAGCAGCCACAAATTGAGCTCAGTGAAGGAACCGAAGCGTTCATTGGTCGCGTCCTGCCAGAGTCGGCGCCGACTGTCCTGGACGTTCTTCTCGACGACGCCTTTCTCCCATCCCGAGGCAACGTTGCAGAAGTCCGGATCAAACAGGTAGTGCGCAGTCATCGCCGCAAAGCGTTGATTCACGATCCGCGACTTGCCCTTCTTGACCTTGTCCACCGCCGTCTTCATATTGTCGTAGATGCCTCGGCGCGCAATGCCTCCCAAGGCGGCAAAGGCGCGCGCGTGGGCGTCGAACAGCCTCTCGTGACTTTGCATCGGGTAGGCCTGGACGACAAACGCTTTGCTGAAACAGAGCTTGAGATGCGCCGCCATGATCTTGCGCCAGACGCCACCGATCATCAGGTGCTCTTCGCTCCAGTCGAACTGGTGTGCCTCCCCCGGTTCGAATTGCAGCGGCACAAAGGCACGGGTGACCGCATGACCGCTACTGGCGTGCCACCCACGGATAAAGTCGGTGACCGCCGTGTAGCCCCCGTCATATCCCTTGGCCTTGATGGCCTGAAACAGCGCCAGTGCGGTGCGCCGATTGCGGCGTGGCCGGTGCGCATCGGCTTTCAGTGCCCTGACCAGTTCGTCCTTGAACTCACTGAGTTTGCCAGGCTTGCTGGCCCGTTGGTATTTGGGTTCCGTTCCCAGCGGAACCTTTACCCACTTCTTGATCGTCGTTCGCGACAACCCCGTCCGTCGCGCTATCTCCGACCGGGATTTGCCATCCCGGAAAAACATCCTGCGAACTTTACCGAACATCTCCATGGTGATCACTCCTTCTCGCTCCTGAGCAAAAATTACTCACGATAGGTTGAACACCCTGGCCAGTTTTAAACCGGTATACCTCCCTCAAATTGGCTGGAATTCAGCCGGTACGAACACTGTGGGCCGGTTTGCCACCTTAAAACTGGTCTTCGACCCAGAGCGCAAATTCCTGAAGTTCATCAAGGAGACGCTGGGCGTGGATGACCGACGCACTGCGTGCGCCGTACTGGGATTCATCCTTGTGACCCAGTATGCGGCGATAGCGGTTTTCCTGCGCGGTCGGCAAGGTCGCTCCAAGCACGTCGCGCAGCAGTTTGGGTGCGGCTGCGTGGCTTTGCTGGTTGATGACGTTGGCTCTTTTTGCCGTCAAGCAGTCGCCGTAGGCAATGGCTGCCAGGACCATTTGACTGATCGCCGGATTGGCATTGGAGCCGGGTTCAGCCAGGGTGATGGCGTCCTCGGCAGCTTTGTGAAAGGCGCGAGCCGCTTCGAGTCGCCCACGCCAATAGTCGCCATCGACGGACTTTCTTGTACTGATGCGCGCCATCACGTCTTCATGCGCTGGCGGATGAGTTTCGCGGCATACGGCTCCGGACCGACGCCTTTGAGAACCTTGGCATCGCGAGCCATGTTCTGCCACCAGTCGTCGCCGCTGGACAGCCTCATGACGTCGGATGGCGACAAGCCTACAATCGAACAACTGATGTACAGCCGGTCCTCGACTTCGCGCAACGCTTGCCGCACGGATTCCACCGTCTCGTCTACCCGGCCATCCGGCGCGATAACCGCGATATCCAGATCGCTATGGGGCTCATCCTCGCCCCGCGCCACACTGCCGTAGTACCAGGCGGCATGAATGTCTTTGTTGGTCTGGAACGTATCGCGCAGCACCTGAAGAAGTTCGTCCCATCGGGATTGCTCATGGCCGAACAGCTCCTTCAATCCGGGTGACA
>JAFLDL010000086.1 GCA_017302435.1 Candidatus Accumulibacter necessarius | reverse complement strand
CGGCTCGCCCCGGTTCGCCAGCGGTGCAACCGGCGCGTGGCAGCAATCCGGCACCCCTGCCAGGCAGCGCACCGCGGGCGCCGCAGCGCGCCAGATCAGGTGCCGCGGTGGCCTTGCCGGCACTGTTCCGCAGCCCCACCCGGCGCGGCAGCTAGGCCGTGGCAGACGCCACAGACCATCTACAGAAACGTCAGAACAGGAGCCGGTAATGAACATTTTCGTGGGCAATCTCGCACCCGAGACGGACGAAACAGAACTCACCGATCTGTTCAAGGCCTTCGGCCAGGTGAAGTCGGTGCAGGTCATGCGCGAGCTGTTCAGCGGCGCATCAAAGGGCTTCGGCTTCGTCGAGATGCCGGGCAAGGCCCATTCGCTCGCCGCGATTGCCGCCCTGGACGGCAAGGATCTGCACGGCAAGCCGCTGCGCGTGAACGAGGCCATGGCGCGAGGCAGTGGCGGCATGCGCCACCGCTAGCAGTCGGGTTCGCAGCGAAGCTGACCTGGACAGCGCGCGGGCGGAAGCTGCGTCTGGCATCGTGAATGGCGCTGTGGCATGCTTTGCCGGTCGAGAACCCATCCTGCAAGCAGAGTATGACGAGAAAAAAGCGGGCCCGCGGCGCAGCATTGCGCGACGGGCCAGATCAATTAGACGCTTGCCCCTGCGGCAACGGGCGTCCCTACGCCGATTGCTGCCGGCCGCTTCACGAGGGCCTGCCGGCACCTGACGCTGAGGCATTGATGCGCTCGCGCTACACCGCCTACGTCATCGGCGCCTACGCCTACCTGCGGGAAACCTGGCATCCCTCCACGCGCCCGCTGCAGCTGGACCTCGACTTCCAGCCTTCACCGAGGTGGCTTGGGCTCGAGGTCAGGCGGCATGTCAGCACCGGCCCCGACACGGCAATCGTCGAGTTCATTGCCCGCTACCGTGTTGCCGGCCGCGCCGAACGACAGCACGAGGTCAGCCGCTTCCAGCGAGAAGATGGACGCTGGTACTACGTTGACGGCGACTTTCCTGACCGGGTCAGCGGCGACGCAGCCCCGGTCGGTGCGGCTTCCTGATCGCGCGGATCGCTGACGGCCGGCAACGACATGCTTCCCATCGTCTTCTGCGACGAGCATCTGGTCGCCATCCACAAGCCGGCAGGCCTGCTGGTGCACCGGACAGTGCTCGACGCGCACGAACGACGCTTTGCGCTGCAGATGCTGCGCCAGCAGATCGGTCGCCGGGTGTACCCGGTGCACCGACTCGACAAGGGGGCGTCAGGGGTTCTCCTGTTTGCCTTGAGCAGAGAGGTTGGGCGCATGCTGGGCGCGATGTTCGAGCAGCGGCAAGTGGGCAAGCGCTATCTCGCGGTGGTTCGCGGTTACCCGGATGCCGCCGGTGAGATTGATCACCGACTGCGGCGCCATTTCGACGCGGTCGAACGTGTCGCTGAAGCGGCGCTGGCTGCCGCAGCGCAGGAAGCCATAAGTCGTTACCGGCGCCTCGCCACCATCGAACTGCCGTACCGCGTCGACCGCTATCCGACCAGCCGCTATGCGCTGGTCGAGCTCGAACCCCTGAGCGGCCGCCGCCACCAGTTGCGCCGGCACCTCAAGCACATCGCGCATCCGATCATCGGCGATGCCACCTATGGCAAAGGCGCCCACAATCGCCTGTTCCAGCAGCTCTTTGCCTGCGACCGCCTGCTGCTGGCGAGTACCGAGCTACGTCTGGCGCATCCGGTGACAGGCGCTTCGCTGACGTTGACGGCGCCGCTGGCAGCCGATTTTGCGCGCTTGCTCGATCGCCTTGGCTGGACGAGCGCGGTTCCGCCGCAGTGGTTACCGGCCCGGACTGACCCGCTGGCGGCTGATGGGGGAGGAGAACCCAGCCCCGGACAGCGCTGAAGGGCTATTGTCCGATTCTGCGACCGTTATGGCAGCCGTTATCCCGAATGCCGCTGGTTCATCCAAGGAGCACCGCCATGCAACCGCTAGTCGTTGAAGGCACGCGGCAGAAGGGAGCTGATCTGGCACTGCGGCGGCTCTGTGCCGTGCTAAAGGTGGCGCCATGAGTGTCACCGTCGAGCACGCACGATTTGCAGAGATACCGCTGCTGATCGCACGCCCTGCGGGCATGGTTTCACCCTTGCCGACGGTGCTGTGGTTTCACGGTTTTGGCGCGGACAAGGAAGTCCACCTGCCCGAATTGTGCCGCCTTGCCGAGCTCGGGCTGCTGGCCGTCGGCGTGGATGCGGTCGGCCATGGTCAGCGTCAGTTTGCCGATCTGGCGCAGCATGCCTGCCGGCCGCCACACGAAACCCCTCGACTCTTCGCGCGGATTGTCAACGGTACCGTGGCCGAGGTGCCAGCACTGATCGACAGGCTCGTCGAACTTGACCTGACCGACCAGCAACGCGTCGGCGTCGCCGGGGTGTCGATGGGTGGCTGCATCGCCTACGGAGCGATCGCCGGTGATCGGCGTCTGTGCGCGGCAGCGGTGCTTCTTGGCTCCCCCGAATGGGCGCTTGCCGAAGTTCCCGAGCTGGCCGTCGAGCGCTTCTTCCCCGCCGCCCTACTGTCGATCACCGCCGAACACGATACGGTCGTTCCACCGGCGGCGGCCCGCGTCCTGCACGAGAAGCTTGAACCCCGGTATCACAAGCATCCTGAGCGCCTGTCCTACCGCGAGATGGCGGGGGCGTCGCATTTCATGCAGCCACAGGAATGGGCCAGCGCGGTCGACCTGGCGAGCGCCTGGCTGACCCGTTTCCTGGCCTGATGGCCCGGCTCACTGCGGATTCCCCTCGACCCTGCTGACTGGCGGGCTGGCTGAGGCCGGGCGCGCCTCTTCGGCTTCCAGTCCGGCGATGACTTCGCCGGTGATCAGGTATGACTTGCCGCGGAAGAGGGCGATGATCTTGCCGTTGTGGTTGCGGATGGTGGTGTCGTAAACACCGGTCCGGCCTGAACGGGATCGTTCCTCGCATTCGGCTTCGAGAAGCTCGCCCTCCCTGGCCGGGGTAAGGAAGTCGATGTGGCAGGCCGAAGCAACCGTATTCCGGTTGTAGGCGTTGCAGGCATAGGCGAAAGCCGAGTCGGCCAGAGTGAAGAGAAAACCGCCGTGACAGATATGATGGCCGTTGACCATGTCCGGTCGAACGACCATCGTCAGATGCGAGTAACCCGGGCGGACGGCGATGATCTTCAGGCCAATCAGCCTGCTTGCCGCATCGCGGCTGTACATCGCCTCGGCAGTCTGTTCAGCAAGCCGGGTTGCCGCTGCCAAGTCGGCGGCACTGGTGGTTTTGGGCATCGGACTTCCTTGAAGAAAGGGCTTCTCGGCAATACGAGGGTGATCCGGGGTGGATCGTCACCGCAATGTTAAACCTCGCCGCCGCAAGTTTGGTGTTCCCGATGCCTTCTGCTAGAATTCGCCTCCTTCCGGAGAGATGGATGAGTGGTTTAAGTCGCACGCCTGGAAAGCGTGTGTGGGATAACATCCCACCGCGGGTTCGAATCCCGCTCTCTCCGCCATGGCTCTATCAATGGCAAGGCTTGTAGCGGTTTCGCCACGCTGTATAGTACAACCATAGTTCATTATCTAGCTGGTTGCCGGTTGTGGGCAAGGTTCTTGACCGTTACTGCGTAACGGGCGAGTTCAACGACATTGACCCCGACCAAGGCAGGGCAGGAAGAGTTCAACCACCCAGACGAATGCACACCCCGTAAGCCTTCACGCTGTCCCCACACACTCCGATTGCCGCCAGCTTGTACAGACTGCAAACCCCACAGACCGCACGCACCACAGGCCCCTAGCCGGTTGTTAACACCCCATACGCATATTTCCTGCTTTTCAGGCGAGTCTTGATTCTAAGTCTCTGATTTTCATGATGGTGGATTTCTCTGGCGTTTTGTAGTGCCATAATCGTATGCCTTTTTGGCCGATCCCCTTGCTTTTGTTGTACGATCGTGGGCATGTTCATACGACAGACGAGAACCGGCAACAAGGCGACGG
>JAFLDL010000085.1 GCA_017302435.1 Candidatus Accumulibacter necessarius | reverse complement strand
ATGAATGGCATGCCGCCTATCTCCTCAACAAAAAGAAACCTCCGGCTGACCCACCAACTCTCAACCAGGTCCTGCGATTGGTGGCCATGCTCGGCGGTTTCCTGGCGCGCAAAGGCGACGGCGAGCCCGGAGTCAAAACCATCTGGATCGGGTTGCAGCGCGTCATGGACTGCGTCGTCGGTCTCCAGTTCATGCGTGAGGCGGCCCCGGGGTGAGTTGTGTATAAGGATATGCATTAAACCAAGGTCTTTCCACTCAACGACTCCAACCAATCGCAGGAAGTACCGATAGCCGTCGTCGTCAAGATTTTGCTTGAAGGCGGTGAAGAGGAAGCACGGCGACTTGAAGCGAGAGTGTTGCTCTGAATGATAGGTTCGCGACTGGAACACTGTGTCCCAGCAGATGCCAGAAATGATACCGCCCATCACGCCTTTCTGCTCGTGGGTTGCTGTGGCCATCCAATCAGCGTCAAGCATCAAGCCGACAATGCTGACTGGATCACTCTCTCGCTTGAGGTGTTGCGCGATGTATGATGCGCCGTGATCTGCTGATTCCTTCGCTTCCTTGAACGTGTGCTGGTAGGAAACGTAGTCTGTCTCACCCAGGATGAACACTCCCATAGTACCTTTCACCTTGCTCTCCAATATGGCCACGACATATGCCGCAAGTGTATTAGATACCATCTTGTGGTCGGTGTACATAGGCTGTCAGGTCACTGACCTGCCAGCCTTTCAGCCTGTGAAATGACGTTTCACCAGGTGCAATGAATATCACCGAAGGTATGCCGCCCATAGAAAGTGCTGCTCGAAAATAGTTTGTCTTGGTTGTCTCCATATTGACATCAGGTGCGTCACGCCCGTCTGTCGGAACAGACGCCACTGGTCTATGGGAATGGCCTGCTGGTCGCCGATCGCCAGCGCCACGAGAACTCCCGCATAGGGAGCATCGGGCAGGACTTCAAGGAAGGATCGGCGAACCCCCTCACGCAGGCGCTCGATCGCGTAGCCGGGCCGCCAGACGAAGTCGTCCAGGCGCTGCGCATCGGCGCGCGGACGCACGTAGCCGGTGGCCCGCAGTCCGCGCTCGAAGAGCCAGGCCTCGTAGTCGAAGCCATGCGGATTGGCGTTGCCGTGCGGACGCTTCAGACGAACCGTGAAACGCCAGCGCTCACCCGGGCGAATCGCCAGTCCATCGCGCCACTCGTCTTCCAGCCAGCAGTGGTACCAGGAAAGCATGATCCGCTGCGGCAGTTGCGCGCCCGGCGTCAGCACCGACTCGACATCGAAAGAGAAACGCTCGCCGCGCTCGAAGCCCTGCGGCAGGGTAGCGACCACCCCGACGACATCGACATCACGGCCCTCCCACGCCTCCGGCAGGTGGTCCTGCAAGCGCTGGTCGGCAAACAGCGCCGCCCACGAGAAACCCAGCAGTGCGCAGGCGAACAGCGATACGGAGCGATTGATGGCATCCTGCCGGCGTGCCTGCCAGAGCAGGAACGAGAGCGCGGCGACCAGCGCGCCCACGACGGGCGACCAGGCCGGCAGAGTCTCCTGCGTCTGCAGAAAGCCGACACCGAGAGCGAAGGCGACAATACCGGTGCGCATTCCGCATTAGACCTGAAAACCGCCTCGACGATGGCGGCTCGTGCCGGCGTAGTCCTGCTGGGGCGATCGTCGCCGGTCAGCGCGAGCAGGCGCCATGCAGGCGCCTGACGACGCGCTGACCAGCATCGAGCACGTGCGGCCTGGTTCGCTGGTCCGCGTGCCGGACCCGGCGCGCCGGGCGCTTCAGCCGAGTCTGAAGCGGTTCGCCTCCGCCTCGAGACCTTGCGCAAGGCTGTCGAGTTGCCTCGCCGTCGCGGCATTGCCGGCGACCGCCGCCGAGTTCTCGCTGGCCATGTGGGCGACTCTCTCGACATTGCGGGCGATCTCGCTGCTCGCCGCGCTCTGCTCGCGCAAAGCATGCGAGATCTGGGCCACCCGCTCGACAACCTGCTGCGCGTTGCCGCCGATTTCGGCCAGTGATCGACCGGCCTGCGTGGCCAGAGTGACGCCCTCGCCGACACGGCCGACGCCGACATTCATGCTTGCCACCGCCGCCCGCGTACCGCCCTGGATCGCCTCGATCATCTCCGCGATCTCGTTCGTCGACCGGCTGGTCCGTTCAGCCAACTTTCTCACCTCGTCGGCCACCACGGCGAAGCCGCGCCCCGCCTCGCCGGCGCGCGCCGCCTCGATCGCCGCGTTCAGCGCCAGCAGGTTGGTCTGATCGGCGATCTCCCGGATCACGTTGACGATCGCCGAAATCCGTTCCGAGCGCGTCCCCAGGTCGGCGACGATGGACGCCGACTGATGCACCACCTCGGCAATCCGCTCGATCGCCTGGACGACGTCGCCGACCACGCGGCTACCGTCGGCCGACAATTCGCCGGCGCGCGCGGCGATCCGGTCGGCGTCCTGTGCGTTGGCCGAGACGTCATCGATCCCCGTGGTCATTTCCTCGACGGCCGCCGCCATCGTCGATGCGGCCTCGCTCTGCTGCTCGCTGCCCTGCTTGACACGCGCCGCCGAAGCGGCAAGTTTCTGCGTCGCGCCGAGGACTTCGTTGGCGCTACGCTGCACTTTCTGGAGCAGATCGCGGAACGCCGCCACCATCTCGTTGAGACTATCGCCGACCAGCATCAGTTCGTCGCGGGTGCCCAGATCGACGCGCACGCTCAGGTCGCCTGTGGCGATGGTTCGCGCCTTCGCGGCCAACTGGTCGATACTGCCGAGCGTTGCGTAGTACAGAGCGATCGAGACATAGGCATAGATCAGCAGGATCGCGCTGGCTGTGGCGACACTCAGGTTGAGGTTTCGCTCTGCTCGGTCGACCCGCTGCTGCAGTAGTTGTTCGAGGATCGGGAACAGGCTCTCGAACAACTCCTTGTAACCCTTGTCGACCGACGTCGTGGTCAGCGCGAAGTAGTCATCGGGAAGCGTCGCGTAGGTACCCGAAAGAATATCCTGGTTCACCAACTCGCCGACCTTGTCGGCGGCCGTGCGCAGATCCTTGACCGAAGCGTCGAGCGCCGACTGCCGGCCCTGGTTGTGGCGCGCGGTTTTCTCGACGTTGCGCTGCAGACTGCCGACAGCCGAGTTGAGTCCGGCCAGCAAGACCGTGAACTCGACCTGTTGCGAAAGCGCCAGCGGCTGCTTCCTGGTCAGCACCCCGGTTCCCAGCGCCCGCAACTGGCCCATGCTCTCGATCGCCAGCGGCAGCTTCTCGACGGCGGTATCGATCAGGTAAGTCGAGGCGATGTCGGGATCATTGGTCAGCGAGTAGTGATCGGCGACGCTACGCTGCAAGGCCAGCAATTCCTCGATCAGGCGACTGTGGGCGAGAAAGTTCTCGCGCGCAATGAGCTCCAGGCCGTCCTTCTCGATCGCCGCCCAACCCGCGACAAGCGTCTTCCACGCCTCGCCGGCGGCCAGTTCGGGCGCCAATCTCGCCGCCAGCGCCTGGAAGGCCTCGCTCACCTGCTTTTCGCGAGCAGCACGCTTGTCCTGCATCTCGTCGTTGCCATTCAACACGCCCGACGACAGGCCGCGATGCACCTGCAGGTGCTGAATCAGGCGACCGATCGGCTGGAGCACCTCGAGACCGGCCAGTTCCTGCTGCGAACTGTCGATCACCCGGTGCAGGCTCTGGTACAGGCCAGCCAGCAGCACGGCGATGGCCACCAGCGCGAGCGCCCCCATGATGGCAAACTTCTTCGTGTAGCCGAGGCGGTTGAGCAGCGCGATGGCGGGAGCGAACAGGGTTTGCATCGTCAGACTCCTCCAGGTCTTCAAGCCTTGCCGATAATGGCAACCGGCAGCCCCGTCGGCAACGGGACTGCCCACGTCGTGCGCTCAGTCGCTCGTCGAATGCAGGCGCCCATCGCGCAGCGTCAGGATCCGCCCGACGCGGCCGGCCAGCGCCGGATCGTGGGTGACGACGACGAAACTCGTCTGCCGCGAGCGATTGAGCGCCAGCATCAACTCGAAGACGCCTTCGGCGGTCTGCCGATCGAGATTGCCGGTCGGTTCGTCGGCGAGCACGCAGGCCGGCTCGGTGACGAGTGCGCGCGCGATCGCCGCGCGCTGACGCTCGCCGCCCGACAGCTCCGACGGCGTGTGCTGTAGTCGATGGCCAAGCCCGACCTCGCCGAGCACCACCGCCGCGCGCGCCTCGGCCTCGGCGCGCGGCAGCCGCCGGATGAGCAGCGGCATGGCGACGTTCTCGAGCGCGCTGAATTCCGACAGCAGATGATGGAACTGATAGACGAAACCAAGAT
>JAFLDL010000084.1 GCA_017302435.1 Candidatus Accumulibacter necessarius | reverse complement strand
TGACCTACACGGCGACGAAGTCCGACGGCACGAGCCTGCCGTCGTGGCTGAGCTTCAACCCCTCGACGCGGACGTTCTCCGGGACGACGCCGGACATCGAGCTGACGAGCTGGACGATCCGGGTGACGGCGACGGACCCGTCGGGGGCGAGCGTGTACGACGACTTCACGATCTCGACCACGTGGCAGAACGGCGGTGGCGGCCAGCAGCAGTCGATGTCGACGACGTTCGAGATGGGGATGAGCGAGGAGACGCTGTCGCAGGGCGCGACGCAATCGTCCACTTCGTCCGGCCCGGTGGCGGTGCAGGTGAAGGAGCAGTGGTTCACCTACGATGCGCTGAACCGGATCAAGGTCAGCGGCGGCGTGCTGGTGGCGGGCGTGCCCGGCCAGAGCAACGCCTCGATCCAGGTGGCGGCGGACAAGTACGACTCGTACGAACTGGGCTACGACGCCGTCGGTCACCTGGTGGCGACGTATCGGAGCTACACCTACAACACCCAGTCGCAGGTGCATGTCGACTGGACCAGCTACGACGCACGCGGCAACCGGCAGTACGAGTTCTATCGACAGCTCGTGGGGGTCTCGGACCCGGGGGTGAAGTCGCAGTACTTCTACGACGCCGACAACCAGCTGGTGGAAGTGCGGACCTACATGCCGAACGACACGGTCAAGGACGGCCCGCTGGATGGCGAGGGCTTCCCGCTGTACCGGGTGGACGTGAGCGGCATGCTGCTGACGGGGCAGCGGATGCAATACGACGCCGACGGCCGGCTGCTGCGGCAGGACACGCTGGAGCGCGGGGAAGAGAACTGGTGGTACCACCCGACGTGGTCGGAGGGCGCGCCAGCGGCGCAGTACAACGACCTGTCGGTGCTGAGCCTGAAGGAGCGGGTCGACTACACCCTGACCGACGGCACGGCGGCCTGGAACGACACCGATCCGACCAACAACGCCTCGGGCTACGACGGCGCGGGCCGGCTGGTGAGCTACCGGTACTCCGCGAAACAGAGCGGCAGCTTCTACACCCACACCTTCACCAGCACCTTCACGGGCTGGGACAGCTGGCAGGAGGGCACGGTCACCGGCGCCAGCACGAACAGCGACTACAAGCCCACCACCAACACGTTGACCTACGACGGCTACGGACGGCTGACGCAGCAGCGCGAGCACACCGAGTACCAGAGCAACGCGATCGACGACCGGATCCGGGCCTACGCGTACAACGCGGAAGGGCAGGTGCAGGCGCGCCGGGACGGCACCTGGCACAACAGCGGCTTCGTGCAGGACACGACGATCACCAGCAGCGGCGCGCAGGAGAAGCAGAACTACCAGTTCGTGTTCTCGGCCGGGCAGCAGATGGCGGAGCTGCAGGCGGGCGGGACGGTGCGGGTGGCGGAGTCGGTGGACGCGCTGGCGCAGTACCTGTCGGCGCGTGGGGCGGAGTTGTCGCCGACGCTGACGCGGCAGATGACGCCGACGCAGAACAACCGACTGAGCGCGGTGACCGGCGTGGCTGGCAGCGGCGGCTACACGGCCGGTGGCGGGATGGTGACGGTGCTGCAGGGCGAGACGCTGCAGGGCCTGGCGCAGCGCGTGTACGGGACGAGCACGCTGTGGTACGTGCTGGCCGATGCGAACGGCCTGAGCGACCCGAACGCGCAGCTGACCGCCGGCGTGCAACTGAAGGCGCCGAGCGCGAGCGTGAACGTGAACGACGCGAACACGTTCAAGCCGTATAACCCGAGCGAAGCAACGGGGCCAACGTCACCGAGCCTGCCTTACATCCCGCCGCCGCCGCAGGCGGGGTGCAATACGCTGGCGTTGATTCTGATCGTGGTGATCGTAGTCATCGTCACGGTTGCGACATGGGGCGCGGCTTCCGGTGCCATCGTTGCTTCAGGGAATGCAGCTTTGACAGGTGCGGCGACAGCAAGCGGATTGTCTTTCGCGGGAGGAATGGTTGCGGGTGCAGCTGCTGGCGCTGCCGGCGCTTTGGCAGGCCAAGTGGCCGGCAGTCTGATGGGGGTCAGTTCGTTCAGCTGGCGAAATGTGGCTGCCGGTGCTGTCACGGGTGCGTTGACGGGAGGGGTTGCGGCGCAATGGGGTTCGGCTGCCGAGGCTATCCATGCGGGTGCGGAAGCCGGGACAGGGGCTGCGGTGATGCAGGGCATTAGCAAGGCTGCTGCAATTGCCGTCACTGGTGCCGGTGCTGGATACGTGGGTCAGAAATTGGCCGGCCTCAACCCAACCTTCAGTTGGAAAAGCATCGCTGCAGAAGCATTGACGACAGTCGTAGCGGCGGGGGTCAGTGAGAGCATTGGCTTGTCGCCAGCAAAGACCTTCGGCGGGTCAGGGGACTTCTTCTCTGATTTCGGGAACGGGTTGATTAATGGCGTTGTCGGTGTCCACATGCGTCGTGCATTCGGGTTCAACGACAAGATTGACTACGGGGTGATTGCCGCCACTGCGTTCGGTCAAGCAATTGGGAATGCAAGTGGACGCGGCATCAAGATGGCCCATGAGCGCGAAGGCCTCGAGGACTATGATCATCGCTTCAGCAAGACCACAGGCGAGAACATCAAGTCAAGCATTCAAGAAAAGGAAAGCCTGAGCTTGATGAAGCCATTTCTGTCGAAGTATCCAGACGCAACTGTAGAAGGATACGGCAGCGGAGTTCGGTCGTCTTTGCCTGACCTTAGGAGGTACATCGATAGTGGCGACAATGGGCTTGGCATGCGTATTCGTCCAAGCGAGCAGGCCCTTCGTGCCTTCGAGGAAAGTGCTGCAAAGAGAGTCGGGGTTCGGGAGGCTCGCCGCATCACTGATGCGTATCGAAATGAGGAGAAACTGGACGAGCAGGTTGACGCAATCATTCGAGAGCATGACTTGCGAGCAAGCGATGAGTTGAGGTCAACAATAAAGGAAGGGCTCCGTTCTGGCAGCATCGAGCCGCAGCCAATCGAAAGCAGAACTCAAGATCTCGATACGATCCACGTCACCGGATCCCTTATTTCCCGGGCGGAAATTCCCGAAGTCGAACCGATTGGGTTCAACCTCGATATCGCTCCGCAGGTCATACTGGATTTCAATGCGAGCATCTATGAAAGCAAGCTTGACTCAATGGTCGGCTCCTTCTCGGAAGCGGCCGCGAGTCTGCGCGAGCAGTCGCTGGATGCGATCTATGGCGCCAGCAGCCCGGCCGAAGCGGCCTTTGCCTCTGCGGTCTACGCTGTCAATAGCGTGACCGATGCCGTGGTGAGCGGTGCCGTCGGCACGGTCAGGCTCGCCACCAATGCCCAGTCAAGGCGTGATTTCGTAAGCGGGATCGGAACGCTGCTCACGACGAGGCCTGACGTGACCGCCTCCAATGCCTGGACGGCATGGAGCGCCATGCCGCGGGAAGACAAGCTGCGCTATGCAGGTGCCGCGTTGACTAACCCCGCCGGGGTGGCGAAATCCGTCGCGACCGTGGGGAAGGTGGCCAAGGCTACGGTCAGCCTCGCCAAGGCAGCGCCGGCCACCATCGAATCCGTGAAGGCGGCGATGCTCCCGATTGCGTGGCGCATCCTGCCAGAGGAGGTCCCGCCTGGCGGGTTGGTTGACATCGATGGCCCGTCGAGGACAATCTTCAACGGACCGGTCGCCCCCTCTCCGACCCCTGCATGGAGGTATGATTCCCCTGTCGTGAACTACACGCCGGCTGATCCGGCGGCGTGGAGGATTGCTAACAAGATTCCTTTGCCTGGTGAACCTGGCTTTATTGGGCCGCTGATGCCTGAGTCCGTGCTCGCAAATCGTAGAATCGTTGCAGATCTCAATATTTCGACTGATCTCAGCTCACAACAGCTCAAGCATTTGCCGCCTGTCACAGATGGTCGAAGTGTCTTGACGGCAGACCCTGAGGAGTTGATGAGGGGCTTGCGAAACGGTGAGTTCGACTTTGTGCGCTCACCGAAGCCTGGCCAGGCGACATTCGACTTTGGACGTCCGATCGGTGAGTTCTGGACATTCGATGCATCGGCACAACCTGTTAGCTTGGGGCAGACTAACTTTGGGTCAGTCAGGTTTGGGAAAAAGGGCTTCCATATCGTTCCTGCAAACCCGAATCAATGGTGATGAGTATGAATATTGAACGGCTTCTTTTTATCTCCAGAATGTTCGTCGCCAGAAACGTCAATGAGCACGTTGTTAAAGCAACAATTTCCTGGGATGACATCGAGGCAAGGCTTTCCCTTGTGTACTACTTTGACCATCCGCCTAACGATGATGATGAAGAGCTCTGCGAAATAGCGCTGACCGAGCTGCTTGCTGAATTTAGCGAGATTAGGTCAGCTGCCACGCAGTCATGCCAAATTGCTAACAATGGCGAGACTGCCTCTTTGGAGAAAATTGTCTATAGCCGCGAATAGTTGCAGACAGGTGTGCCGTCCGCGTCCGCCAACCACCAATGCGTGCCCGGTAATGGGCCGCAATCGTCATTCAGTTGCCGTGTTCCCAGCGTTTCACGCGTTTCATGAGTTGTCGGAGCGGACTGGGTGGCGAAATTCTCGCCATTGCGTGATGATTTCAAGCGCATCGACGACCGGATTCGCGGACAGGCGCTGTCCGGTCGTTACGTCGCGGCTTTGATCGCCCGACGGCTATCGTCGTCGATGCGATCGTTTCGATGTTCTTCGCGCGAGGAGGGCCCACGCTTC
>JAFLDL010000083.1 GCA_017302435.1 Candidatus Accumulibacter necessarius | reverse complement strand
TGGAATGGTTGACGGGCGTCCGCATGGCACGGACAATATTCGGCCCCGTGGCTATGTAGCTCAGCCGGTTAGAGCACAGCACTCATAATGCTGGGGTCGGTGGTTCGAGTCCACCCATAGCCACCATTTTCTAGTTCCACCGGATACCACTCAGTCCTGTTTCCCTAAAGAAATCAGTGACTTCCACGAATCCGGTGTCTCAGGCAGTCCCAAGCCATCGCTTGCAAGCCTGAAGAAATCAACGGTAGGTTTGACGGTAACAACGCCCCCTTCCGGGGCACTTACCGTCAACTTGCATCACCTACCGCATGCCTCTGACCGATACCCTGATTCGCAGCCGGAAGCCCGGCCCCAAGCCCATCAAGCTGGCGGACGCCGCGGGCTTGTACCTCCTCATCCAGCCCAATGGTTCCAGATGGTGGCGACTGGACTACAGTCGGCCGCATACCAAGAAGCGGAACACGCTCAGCTTGGGCACGTACCCGCAAACCAGTCTCAAGGAAGCTAGAGACAAGCGGGACGACGCGCGCAAATTGCTCTCGAACGGAATCGACCCCGGAGAGCAGCGCAAGATCATCAAGGCGACAGGCGTCGAGCGAGCCTCGAACAGCTTCGAGGTCATCGGACGCGAGTGGCTAAGCACCCAGTCACGGCGATGGGTGGCGTCACACCATGAGAAGCAGACCAGTCGGCTTGAGAACCATGTCTTCCCCTGGATTGGATCACGCCCGATCACCGACATCGGGGTTCCGGACCTGCGTCCGATCCTTGACCGCGTCGTCAAGCATGGTCATCACGAACAAGCCCATCGCGTCCTGGCGGCAGTGGGATCGGTTTTCATGTACGCGATCGCCACAGAGCGTGCGGAGAGGAACCCTGCCCGCGACCTGAGCGTCCTGCTGCCGCCGAGGCGCAAGAAGCACTACGCACACATCAAGGAGGCCGTAATGCTCGGCGAGTTGATGAGGGCTATCGACTCGTTCAAAGGAACCTTGGTGGTTGCAACTGCATTGAAGCTCGCGCCACTCACGTTTGTCAGGCCCGGTGAATTGCGCTGGGCGGAATGGGCCGAGTTCGACTTGCATCATCCGGAAGGTGCGCAGTGGGTCATCCCTCCGCCGAAGCGGAAACTCCTTCGTGCGAAAAAAGAAGACCCTGATACGCCACCGCACATCGTCCCGCTATCGAAGCAAGCCGTTGCTCTGATTGAAGAACTTCGCCCGCTGACCGGGCATCAGGCCTTGCTGTTTCCCAACGCAAGGCACGCCAAACGCCCTATGTCGGAGAACACGATCAATGCCGCACTCGCGAGGATCGGATTCGATGGCGACGTGATGACCGGCCACGGCTTCAGGCACACCGCCAGCACTCTCCTAAACGAACTTGGCTACGACGAAAACGTCGTGGAGCGGCAGCTCGCGCATGTTCGGGAAGGGATGAAGGGCGTCTACAACCACGCGGAATTTCTGGAAAAGCGGAGAGAAATGATGCAGGCGTGGGCAGATCATCTTGACTCGCTTAAGCATGGCAAAAAAAACGAAGGGTCGGCATAGCCGACCCTTCGCACTTGCCAAGATGATTGTGACCAACGTGCCGCGGGCATCTCCTAATCAACTCCACTCGAGAAATCTCTCAACTTCATGCATTTGAATTCAGAAGCGCTATCTCCCGCCTCGTTAACGAGAAGATCACACCCCTCATACGACAGCAGATATGGCGCCTCTTTGTTTTTCAATTCACTCGACAATTTGAAATAGCGACCCGGCAAGGCATAGCGGGTAATGTCATAAGGCGGCAATCTGTACTCTACGATGAGCCTACCGGGCTCGACCTTGATGAGCCTCCACTCAGAAGCAGAGTTTATTGAAAGCCCCCTGATAACCCGGTGCATTTCCTTTGGATTAACAACAATTGGATTCGTCCTGCCAAGCCACCAGACGCCAGCAAGGAACAAAACGATCAGATTGAAGCCAACGGACAAGAAAAACAATGAAACAAAAACTCCCTTTTTCAGATTCATCTTCATGGACTCCGCAAAATGTTTATGACATTGACCTGCGCTCGCGGTGAGAGAGCCTTAATCCCATCACCCACATCCGTGTCCGCATAATCTGCCAGCGCATCCAACCTCCTGCTTAGTTGACTCGGTGTATCAACCCAAAACGATGAAATGTCGGCAGTGCTGACACTAATTCCCGTAGCGTGAGCAAGCGCATCACGCGCAAATTTTGCGCAGTTGTTTGAATAACTTCCAAATTCATAATTCTTTTTCAGGTACCTCAATAATAGAGAGTATTGCTCTGGGCTTATTAAAAAATATGCGCGCTGCGTATCATCCGGATATCCGTGCGAGTGCTCCATGTCCTCGCGGATATCCCAGCCATCCCCATTATCTGGAATTTGGTCGCCTCCGCGCTCAGGACGACGTCCATCTGGCCAAGCTCCATAGGTGTGCCTATCCGTTCCACCATATGGCACCAGAGAAATCCACGCGTGACCATCATTGAGGTTACGCTCTGCAGTTACCCATGTATGGACACCAAGAACATACCAGCCATCAAGTCTACCCTTGGCCAATCCAAAGACGTCGATGCTTGTGAGTGAATTTCCACCGGCATACCCAAACGTACTGACTCCACCCTTCAACCCGATCGGATCACTCTCGACGTACCTCCCTGTCGCCGGATCATAGTCCCGGAAGTAGTTGTAGTTCATCCCCGTCGCGCTGTCGTAGCGCTGCCCCGGGAACCGCATGTCGAACACGAACGCGATGCCGTCACCGTCCGGGTCCTGCACCGGCGCCGAGTCACCGAATGCCTCGCCCGTGAGATCCCAGCGCCACACCGCCACGTCACGCACCGGATCGATCACGACCCGCGGGCTGCCGAGCGCATCGGGCTCGACGTAGTGCAGCTTCTGCCCGGTGCCTGCGCCCGTCAACAGCCCTACCGGCAGATCGCCGAGCCACACGACCTGCTGGAGCGGTTGCCCGGCGGCATCGTAATCGCCCATCCAGCGGCCGTTCGGGGCATACAGCGTCAGCACCGTCTGGCTGCCCGCGGCCTTGCTCACCCGCTCACCACGGCCGTTGTAGCCATAGCTGGCGGTCTGCACGCCACCGGCCTTCACCCCCGACATCCGCCCCGCCTGGTTGTAAACGAACTCCTTCGCGGTGCCGCCGATCGACGTGGTGTTGCCCATCGCGTCATAGCCGCGCGCGATGCCTGCAACGCCCTGCAGCTTGTGATCCGTTGTTCCGTAGGTGTAGGCCTGCGGCGTGCCCTGCGTGCGGCTGGTCCGGTTGCCGGTCGCATCGTAGGTGTAGGCCTGCAACACGGCGTTCGTCGCGCCGTCCTCCGCGCTGGTCAGCCGGTTCAAGGCGTCGTAGTCGTACACCCGCAGTGGCGGATCGTTGTGGTAGCCGTCGCGCAGCCACTTCAGGTTGCCGACCTCGTCGAACTGGTAGCCCAGGCTCAGCCCACCCGGCGCCGTGTCCTGCACGATGCCCGGCTGGCCGTTGAGGTTCAGGGTCCGGGTCATCGTCCGCGCGTTGCCCCACGTCCACTGCGCCACCGGACCGAACGGGTGGTAGGTCGCCGAGGACAGCAGCGTCTGGCGCGCGCCACCGAGCGGCGTGACCCCGAGACCCGTATTCCGCCCCTGGTAGTCGCGCACGAAGTCGACGACGGTGCCGTCCGGATAGGTCATCGACGCCAGTCGACCGTTGGCGAGTACGGACCACTGCAGCGTGAGCGCCTGTCCGTTCGTCCGCTGGACCTTCCGGACCAGATCCCCGAAGCGGTTGTAGCAGTAGCTGGTGCTGCCGCTGCCATCGCTCATCTTCGCCAGACGGCCGGTCAGGAACGTCTCGCCTGTCGCGCAGTCAGCCGTGGGCGTGTCGTAGTCATAGGCCACGTCCTCGGCCGTGCCCGGATAGTCCCTGCTGGTCGGTCGATTCAGCACGTCGTACTGGGTCGTCACCGTCACCTGCCGCGCATCGGTGGCCGACGTGCGGTTGCCGGCGGCGTCGTAATCGCTGGTCGCGATGCCCGTATCCGGGCTCTCCAACTGCACCAGGTCGTCGAAGCCGTTGTAGGTGTAGACCGTGTCGAGTCCCTTCGGGTCGGTCACGCGCGCGACCCGATCGAGGGCGTCGTACTGGACGTGCGTCTGCGCGGCGATGCCGCCCACGTCGGCGACGGTCAGCGTGGTGCGACCGAGCGGGTCATTCGTCGTATCGGTCTTGCGTTGCAACGCATCGGTCGTGCGCGTCGGCAGGCCCTCGGCGTCGTACTCGAACGTCGTCGCATGGTTGTAGGCATCGACCTGGCTCTGCAGGCGACCCAGCGTGTCGTAGGTCCGGCTCAGCGTTTGACGGATCGTGCCGCTGGTATCGACGACGTTCTCGCCGGTCCGGTCGCCCGCAGCGTTCAGGGTGTACCGAATCCAGTTGCCCCGATTGTCCCCGACTTCGGTCAGCCGCTCTGCCTGGTCGTAGTTGAACGTGGCATCCATGCCATCGGCCTGAAGGACACGCTTGATCGCGCCGAACGGGTAGTACCAGAACCGGGTGATGCGGTCATCGCTCTCGCTGGCGCCGTTCGTGCCCCGGACCTTGCGAGCCGTCGCCCAGCCACGGACGTTGTACTCCAGGTCGGTGGTCACGCCGGTCGCATCGATGATCGACTTCGGACGACCGGCGCCATCGCGGCTGGCGATCTCCACGACCTGGTTCAGCTTGTTGGTCGTCTTCCACAAGTCGCCCTTGCGCCACGGACAGGTCGTCGGCGCCGTCGCGCAGGTCGCCTCGTCGGCCATGCGGTAGGTGTACGTCACCACGTCCTGCACGTCCGTCCGCGGCCCGTCGACGGCGGTCAGCAGCCCGACGGTCGGGCAGGTGCCCGCGGTGACATCGGCCGACTCGCAGTAGGTGTAGGTCACCGTCCGCGTCGCAAGCGTCACCGGATCGATCCGGCTGACCGTGGCGAGCTGGTTGCGGGCGTTGTAGGTCCAGACCATCTTCGCGCGCAGGGTGCCCGATGCATCGAACACGCGCTGCTGGAGGATGCGCCCACTGACCGCATCGC
>JAFLDL010000082.1 GCA_017302435.1 Candidatus Accumulibacter necessarius | reverse complement strand
CGAGCGCTGCCCGGTCGATGGCCTTGCTGTAGCCCGGCAGGATGAAGTCGAGTTTGGCGAGGTTCTCGGCATGGTCGGCCTCGCGCAGTTCAGTTTGCTCGTCATCGACGACAAAGGTGGCGCCGGCGCAGCGCAGGCCGTCGATTGCCGGCGTCACGTAACCGAGGCGGCAGACGACGATGCCAGGCGCTGAACCGGTGGCTGCCGGCAGATGCGAAACCTGACCACGCGCTGCGCGCAGCGGCAGATGGGCAGCGGGGGCGAAGCGTCTGGCGTCGCTGGCGTTGGCCAGGATCAGGACCGGCGCAGCCGCGATGACTCTGCCGCCGGCGTCGTTGGCGTGCCAGAGTTCCGCGTGGCGCCCGATCTGCGCCACTTCGCAGCCGTAGTGCGCGGTGATCGCTGCGGCGTGGCGTGCCAGATTGGCCCGACACAGCGATGCCGGATCGACCCAGCCGCCATCGGGAAACCACCAGCCCCCATTGGCGACCGGCCAGCCGGCGAGTTGGCTGGCGCGTTCGCGGTCGACGAAACAGAACTCGCCGGCAGCGGGCGGCTGGGTCGCCGCCACCTGCTGCTGCGTGGCGGCGTGCCGGTCGTCACGCGCCAGATGCAGCACGCCGGTCTGTCCCCAGCGCAGCGGCAGGCCGGCGGCGGTCAGGGCGGCGAAATGCTCGCGGGCATGGCGGAAACCGGTAGCGGTCAGTTGCGCCAGCCGATTGTTGTCAAGTGAGGGCAGGGGGCGCAGGACGCCGGCGAGATTGCCGGATGCGCCCTGGCCGGGCGCCGGCGCACGCTCGATCAGTGTGATCGTCCAGCCGCGTGCGGCCAGCCGTTCGGCGGCGCTGCTGCCGGCCAGGCCGGCGCCGATGACGATCGCCTGGCTCATGCGCCGGCGCCCACGCTGGCCAGGCTCGCCGCTGCTATCGCTGCTGCCGCTGCGACTCTCGCCTACTCCAGCCGCATCTGTGGGAAGAGAATCACGTCGCGGATGTTCGCCGAGTCGGTCAGCAGCATCACCAAGCGGTCGATGCCGATGCCACAGCCGGCGGTGGGCGGCAGGCCGTATTCGAGTGCCCGTACGTAATCGGCGTCGTAGTACATCGCTTCCTCGTCACCCGCTTCCTTGGCTTTCGCCTGTTCGAGGAAGCGCGCCGCCTGATCTTCGGGGTCGTTGAGCTCGGAGAAACCGTTGGCGATTTCGCGGCCGGCGATGAACAGCTCGAAGCGCTCGGCGATGTCGGGGTGGCTGTCACTGCGGCGTGCCAGCGGGCTGACTTCGGCCGGGTAATCGATGATGAAGGTCGGATCCCAGAGCTCGGCTTCGGTCGTCTCTTCGAAGAGCATCAGTTGCAGCGCACCAAGACCGGCTTGCGAACTCACCTCGACCTTCATCGCCGTCAGCTTGGCGCGCAGCCAGGCGGGGTCGTCCAGTTGCGCGACGGTGAAGCCGGGCTGAGACCGCCGGATCGCTTCGCTGATCGTCAGGCGGGCAAAGGGCCTGGCGAAATCCAGTGGGCGGCCCTGGTACTCGAAAACTTCGCTGGCCAGCGCCTCGCGTGCACTCTGGCGCAGCAAGCCTTCGGTGAAGTCCATCATCTGGTGGTACTCCGAGTACGCCTCGTAGAACTCCATCATCGTGAACTCGGGGTTGTGACGTGGGCTGATGCCTTCATTGCGGAAGTTGCGGTTGATCTCGAAGACCTTTTCAAGCCCGCCGACGACCAGCCGCTTGAGGTACAGCTCGGGCGCAATGCGCAGGAACAACTCCATGTCCAGTGCATTGTGGTGGGTGGCGAAGGGCCTGGCGGTGGCGCCCCCGGGGATCGGGTGCATCATCGGCGTCTCGACTTCGAGGAAGCCGTGTTTCACCATGTAGTTGCGGATCGATTGGACGATCCGGCTACGAACGGCGAAGGTGAAGCGCGACTGTTCGTTGGTGATCAGGTCGACGTAACGCATGCGGTACTTCTGTTCCTGGTCGGTCAGCCCGTGGAATTTTTCGGGCAGCGGTCGCAGCGACTTGGCGAGCAGGCGGATTTCCGAGCAGTCGACGGTCAGTTCGCCGGTGCGCGTGCGAAACAGTGTGCCGACGACGCCGACGATGTCGCCCATGTCCCAGCGCTTGAACGTCGTGTAGGTTTCCTCGCCGACGTGGTCGCGGCTGACGTAGGCCTGGAGGCGGCCGGAGAGGTCCTGAAGGGTGATGAACGAAGCCTTGCCCATGACCCGCTTGAGCATGATGCGGCCGGCGACCCGGACTTCGACCTGCACCTCGGCGAGTTCCTCGAGGGTCTTGGTGTCGTAGAGATCGCTGACCTTGCCGGCGGTATTCTCGCGCGCAAAGTCATTCGGGTAAGCCCGGCCGGTCTGCCGCCATTCAGCGAGCTTGGCGCGGCGTTCGGCGATGATGTGGTTTTCGTCCTGCGGCGAGGGGTCGGCGGGGGTATCGGTCTGGGACATGATGGATGGGCTTCTCGTGATCGGTGCTTTGGCGGGTTGGGCGGGCATGCCAGGGATTACACGCCCTGCTTGAGGCTGGCCTCGATGAACTGGTCGAGGTCGCCGTCGAGCACGCCCTGGGTATTTCCGACTTCGACATTGGTGCGCAAATCCTTGATCCGCGACTGGTCGAGCACGTAGGAACGGATCTGGTGACCCCAGCCGATGTCCGACTTGGCGTCTTCGAGCTTCTGCTGTTCGGCCTGGCGCTTGCGCATCTCGGCTTCGTAGATGCGCGACTTCAGCATCGCCATCGCTTCCGCCCGGTTGCGGTGCTGTGAGCGGTCATTCTGGCACTGGACGACGATATTGGTCGGCAGATGCGTGATGCGTACCGCCGAGTCGGTTTTGTTGATGTGCTGACCACCGGCGCCGGAAGCGCGATAGGTGTCGATGCGCAGATCGGCTGGGTTGATGTCGACCTCGAAGGAATCGTCGATCTCGGGGTAGGCCGTCACTGAGCAGAAGCTGGTGTGGCGGCGCGCATTCGAGTCGAATGGCGACTTGCGTACCAGGCGGTGGATGCCGGTCTCCGAGCGCAACATGCCGTAGGCGTAGTCGCCGGAGAGCTTGATGCTTGCCGTCTTGATGCCGGCGACCTCGCCTTCGGATTCCTCGAGCACTTCGACTGCGTAGCCCTTGCGCTCGGCGTAGCGCAGATACATGCGCAGCAGCATCGCCGCCCAGTCCTGCGCTTCGGTGCCGCCGGCGCCGGCCTGGATGTCAACGAAGCAGTTCAGCGGGTCGGCCGGGTTGTTGAACATGCGCCGGAATTCAAGTCCGGAAACGTCTTTCTCGATACCGTCGACGTCGGCAATCACCGCCTGCAGTGTCTCGTCGTCGTCTTCCTCGCGCGCCATCTCGAACAGTTCGCCGGCATCGCGCAGGCCATCGCCAACCCGGTTCAGCGTCAGCACGACATTTTCCAGCGACCGCTTCTGGCGGCCAAGTTCCTGTGCGCGTTCGGCGTTGTCCCAGACCTTCGGGTCCTCGAGTTCGCGCTCGACGGCCCTTAACTGATCAGCTTTCTGATCGTAGTCAAAGATACCTCCGCAGCTCGGTGGCCCGCTGACCGAGGTCGGCGAGTCGGTTTGCAATGGTGTTGAGTTGTTCGGCTTCCATGATGGGGGCTGTGCTCGCGTAGTGAATGAACCACACATTATATACGGCCGGCGAGGCGGACCGGGCGGGCAGCCTTGTCCAACGTGGTATGAGCCTGAAGTCTGGTGAGCCGCCGGCCTTGACCTGCGGCTGGGCCTGACCGACGGCGACTGATCGCGCGCCTCGCGAACTGTTCAAGCACGTCAGGCGGCGTCATTACGCCCGAGGCCCACGCGGCGAGGAATTGTGTCGTCCCCCAAGCCAGATTCGATCAACTGTGCCTTGAGCACCGCAGATGGTCCCGAACCGTGGTCCAGACCACTGAGGCATCGACGCGGCAATACTCGTGCGTCAGGATGATCCGCATTTCTTAGGTATCCCTGAACTGTTGCCACAGTGCTGGGTGCGCTTCCTGTAGCGACGAGTCAAGCTGCATGATCGTGTTGCCTGCCTCCCCGATGACGATCAGGCCTTCGATGACGGCTCGCTGCGTCTTGCCATCGGCCAGAAACTCATCCTTACTCATTTCGCCAATGTCGGACTCAATATTGCTGATAGCCACCAGCATGTCCCGAATTCGCTCAGGCAGCCTGCGAGGTTTGAGGGTCATACGGATACAGCCTCACGAAGCACGTTCTGTCGAAAGCGCTCGTGCAGTGCCATCGGGGTAAGCACGTCGGTCCTGACACCAAGCAGCGCTTCGACTTCTCGCTTGATTCTGACCAAGCTGATCAGCGAAGTCTTACCGTCAATGGGGTCCACCAGCAGATCCAGGTCGCTGTCGTCAGTGTCGTCGCCATGAACCACGGACCCGAAGACACGAGGATTTCTGGCGTCGTTGGCTTCCACGATCCGGCGAACCTCGGCTCGATGCCTTTGCAGTGCTTCAGAGGGTTTCATGTGCGATTCCTCTCTCCGATGAGAAGTGCGTTAATACTATTTAACCGTGTGGTGGCCGTGATCGACCCATTCCGGCCGTAGCGATTTCCTGAAAGCGGCCACTCTCACATCATCCGCCCTTCATGTTGCCTTGGGACAAGGAGCTATCCTGAAACGTCACCAAGCAAATACCCCACGTCAAAATCACCGTCGACGGCGCCGTAGCCCTCCACGACGACTGGCTTTACCGTTACAGGGAGAGTCGCGGTAGCGTCGTAAAAAGAAACGCCAGCCGCTTTCATCAGGCCAAATTGCTTATGGGCCGCGACGAAATCTTTCCCGCCCGTGTTGGGCAACCAGCCTTTCACATTGGCCTCGTAGGCGAGAAGCCATTGGCCCTCGATCAACTCCTTGTCGTGCATCAGTGCCTCAAGGCTCGACACATCCGGAATCCCGAGAACAAGCCCTTTTGCTCTCGCGTGCAAGACGCAGAGCGCCACACAAGGATCGGCAGCCAGCAACGCCTTCTCGACAATCTTTGCGTCGAGTTTGCAGTCAAGGCAAATCGCTGCCCAAAGCGCCCAGGCCACCTCGCTGCCGTGATGCAGTGGGGCGTGATCCTCGATCAACTGCTGCAAGGATTCGGCGATGCGGGACAGATCCAGAGGCATGCCAAGATGATATTTATACAGTTCGCCAGTTACCGCCGGTGCCGTTCCCGGCTCGACCGAGAGGCACTGAAGAAGCAGGCTCTCGTATAGCGCCCAATTCTTCTCAAGAATATTCACCGACCGCAGACGCTGGACCGAGTAACGGAGAATCGCGTCTTCCCGGTGCATCGCGGCAAGCTCGAACGCCCTGCCGAAATACCCCACCAAATCGGTCCGCTGCGCGCTGGCCGACGATGCGCGAAAGGCGAACAAACGAAGGTGCGGAACCCAAGATGCCTCGATCTCTGAGGGAAGTTCGATAATGCGGGTTTTCTTCGGGTTCAATTGAAGCTGAAGGTCGCCAATCAGGTGCTGCAATTGCCCTAGTGTTTCTTCAGCTTCTGCAATCGTCCGAAAGCCGCAGCCGATGTCGTCGATGTAGCGAAAACCCCGTTTCGTGATCGCCCCGCCGAGCCTAGAATCAACCGACGAGAGAATGACTTCTGCGATCACGAGCGACGTGTCCGGCCCGATGGGAATGCCGATTGTCTGCTTGTCCTGGCCGTTTCGTATCGCCAAGTCCAACACATTCCCCAGCAGCGTGTAGTCGTTCTGCTTAGCTTTCGCCACGCTCTTGGTATGCAGCGCCCAGGGAATGGAGTGTGTGTAAATGCTCGGATAGAACTGGCTCAAATCAGTGGTCAGCAAGTAGCGAGACGCAGTGCGGGAACGGGCCCGCGCCACCGGAATTGCGTCGAATGCACTCACCGGGTTGATGGCACGTGCGCCATGTTTCAAGTAACGCGGTGTAGTCAGAGAAAACGGAGATAGCGCACAAGCGGTCTTTACCGTTTTCCATCCCTCGACAATGGCGCGCGCGACCTGATATTGATTGACCGGATTCGGTATGGACAATTTTCTCCGCAGGGTCCCAGACCGTGCCAGGTTATGAATCGCCGGTTGCGTTGTCAGATTGGACTTCATCCCCTTTTTGGTAGTATTCAGATGTATAGCTGCCGGCGCCGTATCTGCAAAGGCGCCAAATGATCGCGTATTGAAGGGCGGCGGCAATTCCTTTGGGAAGTAGCCGCGCGCGAGCAGATTGGAGAGGGGTGAGGTCATTCAATATTGGGCTTACAAGCATGCACGAAGGCGTCGAACAAATCTCTGATGACAAAAGACTTCTTCTTGGCGGCGACTACGTTGATGTCGAAACTCAGACAAGCCTCGATGCCTTCTTGGGATCTCCGGGACAGTACACGAAATTGCTCATTTCCGGCATTATGGAGCAACCACCCCGAGCGCCTGACCCCCTGCTCGACGAAAATGGCCCTGTTTTCAACGAACGGGAGCCTTTTCCATGGCAGAGAGCCACGTGGTTGCGGCCCTGATCACCAAA
>JAFLDL010000081.1 GCA_017302435.1 Candidatus Accumulibacter necessarius | reverse complement strand
CGAGTCGGCCGGGAAGCGCAAATCGGGACGCGTCCGCAAGGGCAATCCCTACGTCCGCCGACTCCTCTGTGAGTTCGCTCACGCCGCCAGCCGCACAAAATCGGCGTTCCAGGCCAAGTTCCAGTCGCTGATCGTTCGTCGTGGTCACAAGCGCGCCATCGTCGCTTTGGCTCACAAGATCTTGCGCACCATTTTTTTCATGCTCAAGCGTGGCGAACATTACCGGGATTCCGCCACCAACTATGAGCAGCTCTCCGTGCACCGCAACGCTTCTCGCTGGATCAAGGCTCTCACTCGCTTCGGCTTCATCCCCGTAGCCGCCTGATTCACGACAACCAATCTCCATGACCGCTCGCGGTCAGGTACTCGCGCGCTTGGAGACTGGGTTCTTTCACATTAATCAGGACAGGAAATGTAAACTCATCGCACTGGCTCATGGGGGTGGGTCATGAGGATCAGTGTAAGACTCTACGGGCTCACAGAGTGAGCCTGTCAGAAAAAAGTTGGGCGCCGCCGCGGAGCTCGCCAGAGATTGGGGGTGGCTGCTCCATAATGCCGGAGTTGACCGCCGAACAACTTGCCGTCGCCGTGCGAGGCCATTGGGCCGTCGAGAATCGACTTCACTGGGTCCTCGACGTCAGCTTCGGCGGGGATGCCAGCACCGTACGTAAAGACAACGCCCCACAGAATCTTTCCCTCTTGAAGAAGATCGTTCTCAATCTGATTCGGCTGGATACCACCGACCAAAAGAAAACCAGCTTGCGCCTGAAGCGCAAGGCAGCCGCCTGGGATGACGACTTCCGAGTCAAGATCATGGGCCTCATCAGACTATGACAGGCGAGTGCCGAGGCCCTGGAACGGAACCCACTTCTTCCCAAGTGGGACATCTTGATCCGCCTGGTCTTCACGGTATGACTATTCGTGGCAATCACCTTTGGCCGCGATTTGCATGCCACGGCGCATGCGAGGTCTCGGTCACGATAGTTGCCCGGCAACATTAATGACTTAGGTATCCTACCGGCCCTGCCGCGGCGGGGCCGAGCCACGCAGGATATCTTCACAGCCTCTCAGTTCGGAACAAGGACCAGCTATAATCCGCGCCATGGCTGTTCACCCCATTGTTTTGCAGCAGTTCCTGCTATTTAAATCCCTTCCGATGGATGTTCTTGAGCGGCTTGCTGGTCAGACCATTGCTCAGTCCTTTGCCAAGAGAGAGGTGGTGTTACCAAAATCCAGCGCCCCCCGTCATCTTTGTTTCCTGGTCAGCGGACGCCTTCAGGCGATCGACTTTACCCTGGACGGGAGGGAGGTCGGCCTGTACTTTATCGACCCTGGCGACTATTTTGCAGAGCTTGCTTTGATCGATGGCCAGACGCAGCCCGAACTGGTAATCTCCAATAGCGCTTCTCAGGTGCTACTCGTTCCTGGTGCCGAGATTCGGCCCTTGTTGTTCTCAACGCCAGCAATTGCGGAAGTCTTGTGCCGGCGGTTAGTGCAAAGGGTGCGTGTTCAGGTTACGCATCGCCAGATTCTGGGCTTGGCCAATCCGCTGCAACGCATTTGCGCGCACCTGCAGCTCCTGGCCATGGGTGATCAGGGCAATCAACGCGTACTGAAGGCACCGACGCACCAGGAGATTGCCATCATGCTGAGTCTGACGCGTGAAACGGTCACGCGCACCTTTCAGGTGCTGCAAACCAAGGGAGTGCTGACTCGAGCAGGGGAGGACCTGCAGGTGGATTCCGTCCAGTTGGCTGAGTTGGCGATGCGAGGTCCGAGTGGCAGCGATTGATTATGAATGTTGCGGGTAACTACACGGGTGGGTTGGCATGGTTAGTGCTAGCAGTCATGTTCAAATACGAAGATAGAGGCGAGCGAGCTGTCGCCGGGCATCGCGCGGTGAATTGCCACTTGACTGGCAGAGCGTTCGCAGTGCCGTCGCGAGCACCTTTGCCCTTGATCCAGATTTCTGAAGATTGTTTGCACTGGCAGACTTTCCCTATCTCGATCCGGAATAACCGGGTTGAGCGTTCTCGTTCGCGTGCTCGCCATCGGCGAGGGTTCCCAAGCCGGGAGAATCGTAAGCGATACGGGGGTGATCGTCGTACTGGCGGAATCTGAACATGCGCTCGGGGAAGCGTTGCACGTGCTGGTCTCGCGCTCCGGCAGCGGCGAGAGCTTTCCGCGCAACAGGGAACGGATCGAGTTGTCCGCTAGGCCTGCACCGATGCTGGTATTGGCCGGCCATATGAGAGCGCTTCTCTGATCGAGACAGCGTATCAAGAAAGCATGAACATTTCGGTTTGTCTCTGTACTTACAACGGCGCCAGGTATTTGCAGGGTCAACTTGCGTCGGTGCTTTGCCAGTTGGGTAGCGAAGATGAAGTCATTCTGGTCGACGATGTTTCGACAGATGATACCGTTGCTGTTGCCGAGTCGTTCGCCGACCGGCGGATCAAGATTTTTCGCAATGTGGAACGTCTCGGTATTGTCCGGAACTTTGAACGAGCCTTGATGGAAAGTCGCGGCGAGCTTCTTTTTCTGTGTGATCAAGACGATCTGTGGCTGCCGAAAAAGGTCGCGATCGTTAGAGCAGCATTGCAGGAGTGTGATCTGGTGATCAGTGATGCGACGCTTGTTGATGCAACCGGCGAGGAAACAGCGGGTTCATTCTTTGCTCTTCACAACTCAGGCCCAGGATTGCTGCGGAATGTGGTCCGAAACAGCTACATCGGGTGTTGTATGGCATTTCGGCGCAAGCTGCTTGATGTCGCGCTGCCTTTCCCAAAGGGGGTGCCGATGCATGATGTCTGGCTAGGGTGTGTCGCGGAAATGCTTGGGAGCACTCGATTTGTCGGGCAGGCTCTGGTCCACTATCGGCGTCATGGGCAAAATGCGAGTCAAACGGCACAGGTGAGTAGTCATTCATGGTTACGGAAACTGGGGTTCAGGGTGGCACTCGTGCGTGCCTTGTTTGTCAGGTGTTTGTTTGCGATCAAGGCATCGAGGCTGCGGCGTTGACCGTTGCCGTGGCGCTTCCCGGATGAAGCGCTGCCTTCCGGTGGCGCTCGATAAGCCCGGCCGGATCAGCGCGGTTGGTGATCACGACCACGACTACGTGAAGCGGGTGTCTCAAGCCGGTATTCCGCAGAGGGCCCGTCGGAGTGGTCGTTTTCTTGCCAGCCACAATGTGGTCTTCGCGAGTTGCCGGCGACCGTTCTTTTGCCCCTTGAATCCGGATGTCAAGTTGCTCAGCAATCCATCCGTCTTCTGACTTGTGGAAAACTCGGGGGGACAACGATGCCGCCCTGACTGTGCCCTTCGTGATTTGGCCATATGGTGACGGCCGCCAAGGATGCCAACGGCGAACCGTGCTGATGCGCCTGGGTCATGCCTCAGGGTTGAAAGCGATGCCTTGTGATTTCACGCACATCGTGTAGGCTAGACAACGAGCTATGCTGTGGCTCATTGGCTAAGAAAGGATGGTTATGATGAACCGGCTGCTCCATCGCAGCAGTTTCTTGCGCTCCCTGATGGTGGCCTGGGCGCTGCTGGCACTGCTGTCGGCAGCACATGGGGCCGGCTTCGTTGGCGAAGTGACTCTCAGCATTGGCGCCAGCCAGCTCGAGCGTGAAGGAAAGAGCGGAACAGTCGCCAAGGGATACAGCATCCTTCCCGGGGATGTCATCCGCACCACCGCCAGTGGGCATGTGCATATTCGCTTCGTCGACGGTGCCCGGGTAAGCGTCCGGCCCGATTCGGTGCTGCACGTCGTCGAGTACCGTTACGATCCGGCCGATCCTGCGGCGTCTTTGATCAAGTTCCACCTCGAAACGGGGACGGTGCGCGGGATTTCCGGGCTGGCAGCACAGGCTGCGCGCGACAAGTTCCGCCTGAACACTCCGTTGGTGGCCATCGGCATCAAGGGGACAGACTTTGTCACCCAGGCCAGTGCGCAGAGTGCGGTCGTTCTGGTAAACCAAGGCGCCATCGTTCTCGCCCCGCTGGATGCCAATTGTCGTGCCGACGCTTTCGGTCCCTGCGGCACTTCGCGTTCGCGCGAGTTAGGCGCCAACACGAGCGGTTTGGCACTGGTATATCGCCAGTCCACTACCGATCCCGTTTTCCAGCCGATCAATTCCCTCAAGGGAATGGAAAGAATTTCCCCCGGAAGCCCGCACGAGCGTCTCGGCCAGTCGGGTCCCGCGACGGTAGTGACGGACGCCACCGGCGCGGAGCGCGCCACTAATTCGGCAGTGGCGGAGAGCAAGACCATCGACCGCGTAGCCGGCAAGAACCTGGAGCGCTTCCCCGTCCTGCAGCCCGATTCGCCCAAATCCGCCGCGGTGGTCGCTCCCCCCCCCGAGGTGGCGCCACTGCCCGCGGTGGCGCCGCCTCCACCGCCTCCGAGCTTGTTGACCTGGGGGCGCTGGGCGGGCAGTGCCGTACCGGGTGACAACCTGACCGTGCCATTCGCGGATGCGATGAGCGGCGGTCGGGTTACGGTTGGCGATGGCTACTATTTCCTCTTCCGCAACGAGAATGTTGCCAACTTGCTCAGCAGTGCCAGCAGCGTGGTAGATTTCCGCCTGCAGCAGGGCGCAGCGTCTTACCTGGACAGCAGCAGAACGGTGTCCGCGGCGACCGTGGACGGCGGCTCGCTGAGCATCGATTTTGGCCGCAATACATTCTCGACCCGCCTTGCCGTCACGGCCGCAAGCATCGGTACCCAGGCAGTGGCTGCGACGGGAACCATCGAACGGCCCAGCGGATTTTTGCGCGGCAGTGGCCAGGATGTCCGGGTGACCGGCGCTGTCTCGCTGGATGTCAGTCAGGCCGGTTACTTCTTCAGCAAGGCCATAGGGAATGGCACCCTTTCTGGCGCTACCCTCTGGGGCCGCTGAAGGATCGGATGACGTTCATGGCTCGCTTGCCCCTTCCCCTATTTCGACGAATTCCGCTCGGTCTGCAGGTCGTTGCCGAGCGTGCGCTGCAACGGCCTGCGCTCATGCGCCTTGCCGCATTACTCGGCGCTCTGGCGCTGACGCTGCTGGTGGCAGGTTTTTCCATGTCGCAGCTGTCGCACTGGGACGAGCTGTCCGCTAGCCTGTCCTGGCGCATGGCCGACCAGGAGGCTGCGGAGCGTCGTGTCGTGGTCGTCGATATCGATGAAAGGAGCCTGCAGACGATTGGCCCCTGGCCGTGGCCACGCGCCCGCCAGGCCGAGTTGCTGGAGATGCTGGACGAGGCGGGTGTCGGAATGAAGATCCTCGATATAGTTTTTGAAGGCCCGACTGAGGACGGTAGGCGCTTGTCTCAGGCGCTGGCGAGTCCGGTGCCTACCGTCCTGGCGCAGCTGTTCTCCCTCTCGCCGGAGCCGGCAGTGCGTAGCGGCCGCTTGGCAGGTGCATTGCCTTTCCGCTCCTGCCCACAGGCCTCGGAGCCAGCGTACGGTTACATGGCCACCGACTTCGGCCTTGCCGCCGCCGCATTCGCCGGCCATATCACGCCGCTGGTAGACCGGGATGGCGCGGTCCGCCAGGTGCCTGCACTGATCTGCCATGAAGGTGTGACCTACGCCTCCCTGGTCATTGCCGCGTTCGTTTCAGCGAGTAACGCCGTACCGGTGCTGCGCCCTGGCGTTTCTCTGCTCGATCCAGCTTGGTGGCTGGAACTGGGTGGCCTGCGGCTGCCGCTTAACCAGGCCGGCCACCTGCGGGTGTCCTACCAGATGCCGCGGGCTGGCTTTATCTCCGTTTCTGCCGTAGACGTGCTGCAGGGGCGGGCCCCCGAAGATCTGCTGCGCGGCGCCTGGGTGCTCGTCGGAGCCACCGCTTTTGGCATACGCGATGTCATTCCAACGCCCCAGGGTGGCGCCGTGGGTGGCGTTGAGGTGCACGCACAGTTGCTCTCTGCGATGCTCGACGAGCGCACCCCCTATGCACCGTTGGGTGCCCCACTGTGGTCATGGCTGGCGGGGGGAGGCAGCGCGATGTTGCTGCTTGCCGCCCTCCGTTTTGCACCGCGCTCTGCCGCGATCGTCCTGCCTGCCGTGGCCGTTTTCAACGTCCTGGCTCTTTTTGCCCTGAGCGCTCTCCTGCTCCTCAAGCAGCACCTATGGCTTGGCTGGGTGAGTCCGGGGCTGTTCACGGTGTTTGCGGCGGTGCTGCTTACCGCCGGGGAATTCGCCCGCGTGCGCTTTGAGCGGGAGCGGCTGTACCGCAACCTGTCCAGCTACCTGCCCGAACCCGTGGCCCGCGAGGTGGCAACCCTCGGCCCCTGCGCGCAGGTGCGCGCCACACGCCGCGAAGCCACCGTGCTCTACGCTGACCTGCGCAATTTCTCCGCCTATTGCGCAGGCCGTCCGCCCGAGGAGACGGCGATGGTCCTTCATCTTTTCTTTACCACCGCCAGCCGCATCGTCGAGGAGCATGGCGGCGTCGTCGAAGAGATGGTCGGTGACAGCCTGCTGGCGGTCTGGAACGGATCGGCGCCCTGCGCCGATCATGGTCCCCGTGCCCTCGGTGCCGCGCTCGCCCTGTGGCAGTCCTGTACCGCGCAGTTGCCGCGACATGGATCGCGCCATGTGCCGCCTCTGGATCTGGGCATCGGCGTCGAAACCGGCAGCGTCCTCATCGGATCCTTTGGGCCGGCTGCGCGGCGTACCCATGCTGTTCTAGGCCAGGCGGTGACGGTCGCTACTCGCCTGCAGGCCCTCACCGGCGACCTGGCCCAGCCGATCCTGATTGGTTCGGCACTGGCTGCCTGCGTTGACCCAGGCCGCATCCAAAAGCTCGGCGACTTCCTCTTGACGGGACTGATGGCGCCGTGCACGGTGCACGCGATGCCTGTAGAATACCCGCCGGGTCATCTGCGCCTCGTTTTCGACATAGAGGCCGACCAGCGGGTCGCCCGGGGCTGACCCATATCCTTATACACAACTCACTCTGGATCCGCTTCGCGCATGAAGTGGATGCCGATGACGCAGTCCATGACGCGCTGCAAGCCGATCCAGATGGTTTTGACGCCCGGCTCGCCGTCGCCTTTGCGC
>JAFLDL010000080.1 GCA_017302435.1 Candidatus Accumulibacter necessarius | reverse complement strand
CTGTCGCCGTCGCGCCGCTTCTGCCTGGCAGTACCTCGCCACCGTCATCGCCGCCGCTCGCAAGGGTTTGCCGCTTCCCGCCATCCCTGTCATCCCGGCAACAGCGTAGGGGGAGTGAACGATTACCAGGCAGGTCTTCGTCGATCTGGGATACCGCGGGGTAGATCGCGACAATCCGAGCGTTGAAATCATTCACCGCGGCAAGTACCGATCGCTGACCCGGCAGCAGCGCCGCTGTCTCAGGCACCGACCAGCCGTCGAGCCGACCATTGGCCATCTGAAGTCGGACCACCGAATGGATCGCTGTTGGTTGCCAGGCCAACTCGGCGATGCTCTGCACACGGTGCTGTGTGCCACCGGCTACAACCTGCGCTGGCTGTTGCGGGCGATGGTTCGCCTGGGACTGAAGGCGGCTTTTTTGCGCTCGCTGTGGCTGGCGCTGTGGGCGGTGATTTCAGGCAATGAACCTCGTCGGGCGGTGCGTCACGCGCCGGGCCTCGCGTTCCTGGGCTGGTAGGCGAATTTTGCAGGGCCGACCAGAGAGCGGCGGGTTAGCTACAAATTGCCGCCTGTCACGCCTCATCTGACCAACGGCCGTTTTGGCCGACGAGCTGGAATTGCCCTTCCGACAGGTTTCACGAGTCGAGCAGCCCCTTGAACGTCCGCTGCCGAGCGCAGGAGACAGTCAGGTGTGGCCACAGAAGATGATTTGGTGCGATTTCGTGCTTCGGTCGCCGGAGGTAACCACTCTTCAACCACAACCGACCGCCTCCAAACCCGCGCCAATACAGGGAGTGGCCTCGCGCACGCTCGCGAGACCACCAGATAGAAACGGAGAACAGAGAGGCCGTGAAGGGCCAGAAACGCGGGGATGGGAGGAGTGACGCTCGCGAGGCAAATCCGCGAAGCCCCGCCAGGACTGGCATTGCGGGCGGATACGAAAAAGCCCGGAGCGAGTCCGGGCTTTAGAATATGGTGGCCAAGCGCGGAATTGAACCACGGACACGCGGATTTTCAGTCCGCTGCTCTACCAACTGAGCTACTTGGCCAACGAGGTCGAGAGTATATCGAATCGGTCCCGTGTCGTCAAAGAAAGAAAGGAACCATCACTTGACGCGCTGCAAGGAGGGGCGGCTCCTGGGTGGTGCTGGCTTGGGGGGCTCTGGCCCATCGTCCTGGCTGGCCTCGGAGGCGGGGCTCTCCGCTGCCGCGGAAGTCTCTTTGCTCTCCGGTTCGAAGGCCATGCCGGCCCCGTTTTCGCGCGCATAAATGGCCGACACATTGCCCATCGGGACCGAGATGTCGCGTGCGACACCACCGAAACGAGCCTGAAAACTGATGCTGTCGTTGTCCATATTGAGATGGGCGGTGGCCTCGTAGCCGACGTTGAGGACGATCTGGCCGTCGCGGACATGTTCGCGCGGTACGCGCGTGCGGGCATCGACAGCCACGGCGAGGTAGGGGGTGAAACCGTTGTCGCAGCACCATTGGTGAATGGCGCGAATCAGGTAGGGTTTGGTCGACGGCAGGTCCACATTAACTCCCTCAAGACGTGATGGCGCAGGGCATGGGCCCTGTCATCAACGAGTGACGGCCATGGCCGATATCTACTTGCGCATCGCCTTTTCTGAGGGCGTCAGCGCATCGATGAAGCCCTGGCGGCTGAAAATTCGCTCGCCATACTTCATCAAGGGTGCCGCCACTCTCGACAGCTCGATACCGTAGTGGTCGAGCCGCCAGAGTAGCGGGGCGATGGCGACATCGAGCATGGAAAACTCTTCGCCGAGCATGTGCTTCTGCTTGACGAATACAGGTGCCATTTCGGTCAGCCGGTCACGAATCTGTTGACGCGAGCGATCGGCCGCCTTGCTGTTCTTCTCGAGGGCTTCGATATAAGAGAAAACCTCACGTTCCATGGTGATCAGCAGCTGGCGCGCGCGCGCGCGCATGATCGGATCAGCCGGCATCAACTGCGGATGCGGGAAGCGTTCGTCGATATACTCGTTGATGATGTTCGGCTCGTAGAGAATGAGGTCACGTTCGACGAGTACCGGGACCCGGCCATAGGGGTTGATGATGGCGATGTCTTCAGGCTTAGCGAAGAGATCGACATCAATCACCTGGAAGTCCATCCCCTTTTCGTAAAGCACGATACGGCAACGGTGGCTGAACGGGCAGGTAGTTCCCGAATAGAGATTCATCATGATCAATACCCTCAAAAACGAATCGGCATCGCGGCGGCTGCGGGCGCATTTCGCGCCCTCACCGGCGATGCCGCGGCCTGAAACCCGGCGTTTGTGCTGCGGCTACTTGATGTCTTTCCAGAACTGCTTCTTCATCGCGTAGGCGAAGCCAAAGAGAACAACGAGGAAAGCCAGAACGCCAAGACCGACCCGCTTGCGGAAGCCGGCATCGGGCTCGGCGAGCCAGACCATGAACCCGACCAGGTCACCCACGACCTTGTCGTACTCGGCCGGCGAAAGCGTTCCGGGGACGGCCAGTTCCAGTTTGTGCTCCTTGTTGAGTACCTGCTGCCCCTGCAACTGCCACAAGACATGCGGCATGCCGACGTTGGCGAAAAGGGTGTTGTTCCAGCCAGTGGGGCGCTTGTCGTCGACATAGAAGGAGCGCAGGTAAGTGTACAGCCAGTCGGCGCCACTGCCGTCCGCCGACGCGCGTGCGCGGGCAACCAGCGACAGGTCGGGTGGCGCCGCACCGAGCCACACTTTTTGCTCCTCAGGACGAGCGGCAACCCGCATCGCTTCGCCGATCTTGTCCGCGGTAAACATCAGGTTCTCCTTGACCTGCTGTTCGGTGAGGCCAAGCTCGGTCAGGCGGTTGTAGCGGACGAAACTGGCGCCATGGCAATTGAGGCAATAGTTGACGAAGGTTCTGGCGCCGCTTTGCAGGGCAGCTTGGTCGTTCTGCACATCCGGCGCCTTATCGAGATGAACAGCGGCGCCGGCGGCCAGGGCGACAGCCGGAGCAAAGAGCAATGCTGTAAGCAGTTTTTTCATTTTGTGCATTCCTTTACATCGTCACGCGATCAGGTTCCGGCTTGTACTTGTCAATCCTCGACCACCAGGGCATGGTCAAAAAGTAGAGGAAGTAGTACGCGCTCAGTACCTGCGCCACGGGGGCGCTCGGGATGACGCCGAAGAAGGCGTAAGACGGCGGCTGTGTGCCAAGGAAGCCAAGGAGGAAGAAAGAGATCACGAACAGGGTCAGCAGGGTCTTGAAGATCGGGCCGCGATAACGGATCGATTTGACCGGGCTCCGGTCCAGCCAGGGCAGAAAGGCCAGAATCACGACCCCGGCACCCATCGCTACCACGCCCCAGAACTTGGCGTCGATCCCGAACAGCGGCCAGACCATGGCGCGCAGCAGGGAGTAGTAGGGCGTGAAGTACCAGACCGGCGCGATATGTAGCGGCGTCTTGAGCGGATCCGCTGGCAGGAAGTTGTTGTACTCGAGGAAATAGCCGCCGCCTTCAGGTGCGAAGAAGACGATGATCGAGAAGACCATCAGGAACACCACCACGCCGACGATATCCTTTACGGAGTAGTAGGGGTGGAAGGGGATGCCGTCAAGCGGATTGCCGTGGACGTCCTTGCGCTTCTTGATCTCGACGCCGTCCGGGTTGTTCGAGCCGACTTCGTGCAGCGCCAGGATGTGTGCGGCGACGAGGCCGAGCAGTACCAGCGGCACGGCGATGACGTGGAAGGCGAAGAAGCGGTTGAGCGTCGCGTCGCCGACGACGAAGTCGCCACGAATCCAGATCGACAGCGGCTCACCGATCAGCGGAATCGCCGAGAACAGGTTGACGATCACCTGCGCGCCCCAGAAGGACATCTGTCCCCAGGGCAACAGATAGCCCATGAAGGCTTCGGCCATCAGACAGAGGAAGATCAGGGTGCCGAAGATCCAGACCAGTTCGCGCGGCTGTCGATAGGAACCGTACAACATGCCGCGGAACATGTGCAGGTAAACGACGACGAAGAACGCCGAAGCCCCTGTTGAATGCATGTAGCGGATCAACCAGCCCCAGGGGACATCGCGCATGATGTACTCGACGCTGGCGAAAGCGACGGGAATGCCATTCGCGTTGAGCGAGGCATCGGGCTTGTAGTGCATGACGAGGAAGATACCGGTGAGGATCTGGATGACCAGCACCAGCATCGCCAGAGAGCCGAAGAAATACCAGAAGTTGAAGTTCTTCGGAGCATAGTACTCGGACAGGTGCCCGCGCCACATGGAAGTCGCGGGGAAGCGGGCATCAAACCACTCGAGCAGGTTGCCCTGGAGGGAACCGTCAGACTTGTACTTTTCGAAATTGGTGTTCGCCGCCATTGCTTAAGCCCCCTTCTTGTCTTCGCCGATGAGAATGCGCTTATCGGACAGGTACATGTGCGGTGGCACCTCGAGATTGTCCGGTGCCGGCTTGTTCTTGAAGACTCGGCCGGCGAAGTCGAAGGTGGACCCGTGGCATGGGCACAGGAAGCCTCCCAACCAGTTGCTGTCCATGCCTTCGTCGGCCCCGGGCTTGAACTTGGCCGAGGGTGAACAGCCGAGATGGGTGCAGATGCCCACGGCGACCATGATCTCGGGCTTGATCGAGCGCACCTCATTCCTGCAATAGTCAGGCTGCATGTTCTTCTCGGACTTTGGATCGGCCATCGAGTCGTTGAGCTTGGGCAGGGTTTCCAGCATTTGCGGCGTGCGGCTGATGATCCATACCGGTTTGCCTCGCCACTCGACAGTCATCATCTGGCCGGGCTCGAGGGTGCCGATCTCGACCTCAACCGGTGCGCCGGCTGCCTTGGCCCGCTCGGACGGCAGCATGCTGGAGAGGAAAGGCACGAGCGCAGCTATCGCCCCCACCCCGCCGACCGCAGCAGTGGCGACGACCAGTCGCCGCCTTCCGCAGTCCACTTTGCACTCATTGCTCATAGCGCTGATCCCTAGGACGTGATGAAAAGTTGGTACGAACTAAACCCGAGCATTATACGCCAATCTCAATACAGATAGAATCTGGAACCTCCCGAAACGCTTATACAGCAAGCGGTCGACGCTCACGCAGCGCCTGCGCCAGGGTTCCCGCATCGACGTATTCAAGTTCGCCGCCGACCGGTACGCCGCGCGCGATACGCGACACGGTGACGCCACGGCTTCGCAGCATTTCGGACAGGTAATGCGCGGTTGCTTCACCTTCATTGGTGTAGTTGGTGGCGATGATCACCTCACGCACCACACCGTCACAGGCGCGAGCCAGCAGGCGCTCAAGGTGAAGCTCGCCTGGCCCGATACCGTCGAGTGGCGACACCCGACCCATCAGCACGTAGTACAGGCCCGAGTAGGCATGGGTTTGCTCGAGCATGTTCATGTCGACCGGTGTCTCGACGACGCACAGCAGACTGGGGTCGCGCTTGGTCGACAGGCAGCGGGCGCAGATATCGGATTCGGTAAAGGTGTTGCAGCGCTGACAATGGCGCAGCGCGGCGAGCGCGATCCCCAGCGCGTCGGCCAGACGCTGGGCGCCTGGCCGATTGTGCTGCATCAGGTGGTAAGCCATCCGCTGGGCCGATTTTGGCCCAACCCCCGGCAGGCAGCGCAAAGCCTCGATCAATGCCTCGAGGCTTGACGGGGTGCTCATCAGAACGGCATCTTGAATCCAGCTGGCAGGTTAAGCCCCGCGGAAAAGCCGGCCATGCGTTCCTGGGACGCTTCCTCGGCTCGGCGCATGGCATCGTTCAGGGCGGCTGCGACCAGATCCTCGAGCATCTCCCTGTCGTCCATCACCGAAGGGTCGATGGTCACTCGGCGCACGCTGTGGGCGCAGGTCATCAGCACCTTGACCATGCCGGCACCCGATTGCCCCTCGACTTCGAGCTGTGCGAGCTGCTCCTGGGCCTTTTTCATGTTTTCCTGCATCTGCTGGGCCTGTTTCATCAGGCCGGCGATTCCGCCTTTCATCATCTTGCTTGCCTCGAACTGAACTAAAGAACTACACGGGTTTTATGGAAGATTCGACCAGGGTGGCGTCGAACATTTCGATGACTTCGCGTACGAAACCATCCTGTTCTACCGATGCGATGGCGCGATCCATACGGTCACGGCGGTCCCTCTGTGCAGCGGCGGCCGGTGTGTCTCCGGTGCCCGCTTCGAGTGCGATCGCGAGTTGCAGTGGCCTGGCAAAATGCTCGGCCAGTGCCTGCTGCAGCTTGTCCTGCGCGGGTTTCATCAGCAGGTGGCGATGCGTCGGGGACAGTCGCAGGACGACCCGTGCTCCGGCCAGATCACGTAACTCGCAGTGCTGCGCCAGCTCGCGTGCCATGCCGCTGATCCTGAGAGCAGCCAGAATGTCATTCCAATCGGTTGGCAGCGAGCCAGGGTCGGCTTCGCCCGGCGCTACGCCTTCGGCACGCGCCGCTGGCTGAGCTGCGGCGGGCGCCGGTGCCGCTTGGCCGGTAAAGGGTGCAGGCGCTGTCCGTCGCGTCGCAGTGGTTGGTGGCTCCCGCAACGCGGAATCGTCGTCCAGGGCCGGGCGGAAGGCGTACAGGCGCAGCAGCGTCATGATGAAGCCGGCTTGTTCGTCGGGTGCCAAGGGCAGCTCATGGCGGCCATGCACGGCGATCTGGTAGGCCAGTTGAACGAATTCCGGGTCGAGTCTGGAGGCCATGTCCAGCAGGCGTTCGCGCTCCGGCAGGTCGTCGGCGATCGCCTGTGGTGCGATCTGAGCGACCTGCAAACGAGTGAACAGGCTGGCCATTTCCTGGAGCGCAGTATCAAACGAAAGGCTGCGCGCTGCCATTTCATCGGCGACCTGCAGCATGGCTGCGGCATCACCTGCGAGCAGGGCGTCGGTGATCGAGAACAGGTGGTCAAGATCGACTGCGCCAAGCATTTCGCGTACCTGCGCCTCTTCGACCTTGCCCGACCCATGGGCGATTGCCTGGTCGAGCAGCGACAGGGCGTCGCGCATGCTGCCTGCCGCCGAGCGCGCCAGCAGATGCAAGGCGCCAACCTCGGCGCTGATCGCCTCGACTTCGAGAATGTGCTTGAGATGACTGGCGATCAGCGGTTGCGTCATCTGCTTGAGATTGAACTGCAGGCAGCGCGACAGGACGGTGACCGGGATTTTCTGCGGATCGGTGGTCGCCAGGATGAACTTCACATGCTCCGGGGGCTCCTCGAGGGTCTTCAGCATGGCGTTGAAGGCCGAGTTCGAGAGCATATGTACCTCGTCGATGACGTAGACCTTGAAACGGCCGCGCGTTGGCGCGTAGACGGCATTCTCGAGAAGCTGTCGCATCTCGTCGACCTTGGTATTGGTCGCTGCGTCAACCTCGAGCAGATCGACAAACCGTCCGGCGTCGATCTCCCGGCAGGCCGAGCAGATGCCGCAGGGAGTGGCGGTGACACCAGCCTCGCAGTTGAGCGCCTTGGCCAGAATGCGTGCCAGTGTCGTCTTGCCAACCCCACGCGTGCCGGTAAACAGATAGGCATGGTGGAGGCGCTGTGCCGTCAAGGCATGCGTCAGTGCTCTGACAACGTGTTCCTGACCTACCAGGCTGGAAAACGTTCTCGGGCGCCACTTGCGCGCCAGGACTTGGTAACTCATGATCGGATTCTAGCAGATGGCGCTACCTGCTTCCCGGGGTTTTGCATGGCTGATCACGGGGGCCAGGAGTGCGAGTGCGTCGACAGGCTGCGCCGGAGGCAGGTTGGCCAAACCTGATCTGCCGCCGGGAACGTGCACGCGAAGGTGGCGAGCCTTACCCCCGGCACTCACATCAGACGGCTGTGGCTGCTTCCTTCCGGACCTGACCAGGTTCACCATCCTGCGATGCGGGGAGACCCGCCAGAAAGAATGCTATCACACCAACCATCACCCCACCTGAGAAAAGAGCAGGAAGTCAGGGCAATTGCATGAATCTTATACAAGACCGAGCAGTTCCGCGCGGAAGGTATCGGAGGTAGCGGCGATGAGGCGCTGAACCTTGAGACCGCCCTTGCGCTTGGTCGGGGAGAGGCGGATGAGAT
>JAFLDL010000008.1 GCA_017302435.1 Candidatus Accumulibacter necessarius | reverse complement strand
CATGGGGGTGGGTCATGAGGATCAGTGTAAGACTCTACGGGCTCACAGAGTGAGCCCGTCAGAAAAAAGTTCGCCGCCGCCGTGGGGCTCGTCAGAGATTCGGGGTGGTTGCTCCATAATGCCGCAATTTTCAGCAGTCGTTTATCCAGCCATCCAACAAATGCAAGTGCTCATCTTTCAAATCCAAAATCTCCGCCGCACCCGCGACCTGTTGTTGCCGCGCCTGCTTTCAGGCCAGATTGACGTCGCCAACCTACCCGAACAGGTGTCCGCATGAATGCCCAAGACCTCCCGCTGACCCAACTCCTCGACGGCGCCAAGCAGTTCATCGTGCCGATCTTCCAGCGCGACTACTCCTGGGGTACCAAGCACTGCCAACAGCTCTGGAACGACATCCTGCGGGTCGGCGGCGATTCCAATGTACGGGCGCATTTTCTGGGCTCTGTAGTCTACATCGCCGCCGAAGACAATCAGGCCGCTATTCCCCGCTGGCTGGTGATCGACGGGCAACAGCGGCTGACCACCGTAACCCTGCTGCTCACCGCGCTACGCGATCGCCTGAATACGCACCCCTCCGACGACGAGGCCCTGCCTTCGGCCGAAGAGGTGGAAGACCGATTCCTGCGCAACCGCCACGGCAAGGGCGAACGCCGCAGCAAAGTGATGCTGCGCCGTGCCGACAACGAGGCGCTGTCGGCGCTGCTGGCCGGGCAGTCGCTCTCGGATGCCGCAGCCGAGACGGTGCGCGAGAACTACGCTTTCTTCCAGGACCGGCTTGCCGAGGCCAACGTCGCCCAGGTCTATGCCGGCATCGCCAAGCTGGTGATCGTCGATGTCAGCCTGACGCGCGGGCACGACGACCCGCAGATGATCTTCGAGAGCCTCAACTCCACGGGGCTGGATCTGACGCAGGCCGACCTGATCCGCAACTTTGTGCTGATGCGCCTCGACGACGAACTGCAAACCCGCCTGTATGACGATTACTGGCGGCCGATCGAGGTCGATTTCGGCAACCGTTACCGCAGCGAGTTCGACAAGTTCTGTCGCGACTTCCTCGTCCTCAAGCTCAAGCCGAGCAAGCAACTGCGCGCCGATGCGATCTACCATCACTTCCGCAATTACTTCCACGGCGAAACCACCACCCGGACGGTGGAAGACGTGCTCGCTGAGCTGCGCCGCTTTGCGGGCTACTACGTTCGCTTCAGCCTCGGCCGCGAAGCGGACCCGCAGTTCGCCGCGGCGGCCGGCCGGCTGCGCGCACTGGTGGAGGTGGCCTCGCCCCTGATGCTGCGCCTGCACGACTGCCATGCGCGCACCAGTGCCTTCGACAGCCGGGCCCTCGGCGAGGCGATCGAGCTGCTCGAAAGCTACGTCTTCCGCCGCTCGGCCTGCGACATGCAGACCCGCAGCCTGTACCAGATCTTTGCCGGCATCGCCTACAAGGTTCGCGACGCAGCGCCCCTGCAAAGCCTCAAGGTGGCACTGTACCGGGGCGGCAAGAAGCGTCGCTTCCCGTCCGACACCGAGTTCCGTGACGCGCTGGAAACGCGCGACGTGTATGCGATGCGCTCCTGCGCCTACCTGCTCGACCGCCTGGAAAACGAAAGCAAGGAGAAGATCGATACCAGCACCTTCACCATTGAACACGTGCTGCCGCAGAACGAGAACCTCATGCCGGCCTGGCGCGAGATGCTCGGGGCGGACTGGAAGCTGATCCAGGACACCTGGCTGCACCGCTTGGGCAACCTGACCCTGACCGGCTACAACGCCGAATACAGCGACCGAGCCTTCGATGAGAAGAAGACGATGGCCAAGGGCTTCAACGACAGCCCGCTGCGCCTGAACCGCTTCATCCGCGAGCAGACCCGCTGGACGGCGGCAGAGATCGAGGCCCGCGGCAAGGCGCTCGCGCAGCAGGCGGTGAAGATCTGGCCGACGCTGTCGGTGGACATGGATGCCGTGCGTGCCGCTGAACTGGAAGAACACCGCGCGGCCGCTGCCCAATACAGCATTGAGACGGTGGGCTTCGATTCTGATGCCCGCACGCTGTTCGACGCGATCCGCCCGCATCTGCTGGCGCTGGGTGACGACGTGGTGGAACTCTGCGGGGCGAAGAGCGTGGTGTATCGGGTCTTCGACCACTTCCTTGAAGTGCTGCCGCGCACCCGCTACATCCTGCTGCTGGCCAACGTGGACTTCGACGAGACCGACGACCCCTCCGGGATCGCGCAGGATGCGTCGGACTACGCCTTCATCACCCACGCCAACGAAACCGGGGACGTGATTTTCTCGCTTCGGGACGCAGCGCTGGTTCCAGCCGCCATGCATGTGGTGCATCAGGCGTATGAGCGGGTGACGGAGTAACGTGTCGCACGCCTACTCCGAGGACCAGCGCGGCAAAAAGCCCGCCATCGGGCTGTTTGCCACGCTTGGCTGACAGACGGTTTTGGTACTGGAGGAGAGCTCCGGCGCGGGCGGGGCGCTGCGATGGTATCTGGGAATTGAAGTCGGCCCGCGGCAATGACATTCCTACTAATCTGTTGCTGTTTTAGTAGACATCCGCTCGGCACGGCCACCCCCTCGCCATTGCCAACAACGCGCCATGCGCCTATATTCGCTATTCGCGAATAGCGAATACAGGAGCTTTTCGGTGGCCGGTTCAAAGTCCAACCCGCAAATCGTGCTGCGTCCGCAGGACCTGGTGGTGCTGCTGCGCTTGGCGCTGGAGCGCGGCCCGGCGCCGACCTATGCGGCGCTGGCGGCCGAACTGGGCATGACGGCATCGGAGGTGCATGGGGCGGTCGAGCGGGCGGTGGCCGCCCAGCTTGCCCACAAGGACACGAGCGGCAAGGCAGCGGTGATCCTCGCCGCGCTGCGGCTGTTCGTCCAGCACGGCGCGCGCTACTGCTTTCCGGCCACCCGCGGCGGGCTGACGCGGGGCATGCCGACCGGCTACGCGGCAGCGCCGCTGAAGGACCTGATCGTGCCGGGGGGCGACCCGCTGCCGGTGTGGCCGCACAAGGACGGCACCGTGCGCGGCGTGGCCTTTTATCCGCTTTACCCGAGGGTGCCGGATGCGGCTGGGCGCAACCCGGCGCTGTACGAGTTGCTGGTGCTCTTCGATGCGGTGCGCGGCGGTAGCACCCGCGAACGCGCGCTGGCGATCGATCTGTTGGAAAAGCGCTTGCAGCCATGAACGCCAACGATCCCAATGTGGCCGTGCTGGAGGTCGTTGCCGAGCGGCTGGGTGACGATCTGTGCGAGGAAATGGTCTTTGTCGGCGGTGCAGTGGCCGGATTGTTGATTACCGATACGGCGATGCCGGCGATTCGTCCGACGGAAGATGTGGACCTGGTCTGCCAGGCCGTGGTGTTGTCCGACTACCATCGGGTCGAGGCAGCGCTGCGTGCGCGTGGCTTTGTGCCGGACATGCGCCCGGGAGCGCCGATCTGTCGCTGGCAGGTGGGATCGGTGGCGGTGGATGTGATGCCCACCTTGGAAAAAATTCTCGGTTTTGCCAACCGCTGGTATCCGCTGGCGCTGGAGACGGCCCAGGCAGTCGCGCTGCCCGGCGGTCGCATCATCCGCCTGATCGCCGCACCGGTGTTTCTGGCCACCAAGCTGGAGGCGTTCGACGGGCGTGGCGAGGGTGATTTCCTGTTCAGCCATGATCTCGGCGACCTGCTCGCGGTGGTCGATGGGCGCGACGCGCTGCGGGATGAGTGCCGCACCAGCCCGCCCGAGCTCACCTTCTATCTGGCTGAGCGTTTTCAGGGCCTGCTGGCACAGCCGGCGTTCATGGACGCCTTGCCGGGACATTTGCCGGGCGATGCGGCGAGTCAGGAGCGTCTGCCCGACTTGCTCGCCAAACTGAATGCGATCGCCGGACTTCAGTTGCCATGAGCCCGCACGCCTACTCCGAAGACCAGCTCGTCGAGCAGCCCGCCATCGGGCTGTTCGCCGCGCTCGGCTGGCAGACGGTGTCGGCGCTGGATGAAACCTTCGGCGCGGGTGGTACGCTGGGGCGCGAAACCCGGGGCGAGGTGGTGCTGGTCGAACGCCTGCGCGCCGCGCTGGGCAAATTCAACCCGACCCTCCCACCGGAAGCGATACAAACCGCCATCGACGAACTCACCCGCGACCGTTCGGCGATGAGCCTGGAGGCGGCGAACCGCGAGGTCTATCGGCTGCTCAAGGAAGGCATCACGGTTTCGGTTCCTGACCGCGAGCACGGCGGCCAGAGTGGTGGCCAATGCACCGAACGCCTGCGCGTCGTCGATTGGGAACATCCGGAGAACAACGATTTCCTGCTCGTCAGCCAAATGACCGTGACCGGCCCGCTCTACACCTGTCGGCCCGATCTGGTCGGCTTCGTCAATGGCCTGCCGTGGGTGGTGATCGAACTCAAGAAGCCCGGCGTCCCGGCGCGTGCTGCTTTCGACGAAAACCTGACCCACTACCGGCAGCAGATTCCGGCGCTGTTCTGGAGCAACGCGCTGCTCATCGCCAGCAACGGCACCGACAGCCGCCTCGGCTCGCTCACCGCCGACTGGGACCGCTGGGTGGAGTGGAAACGCATCGAGCGCGAGGACGAAGCGCGCCGTGTGTCGCTGGAAGTGATGCTGCGCGGCACCTGTGATCCCGCCCGCCTGCTCGACCTGGTCGAGAACTTCACGCTGTTTTCCGAGCACAAGGCCGGGCTGGTCAAGATTCTTGGCCAGAACCACCAGTTTCTCGGCGTCAATAACGCCATCGCCTCGATGCTGGAGGCGCGCAAGCTGGGCCATGGGCGTGGCGGAGTGTTCTGGCAGACGCAGGGCAGCGGCAAGAGCTTTTCGATGGTCTTCTTCGCGCAGAAGGTGCTGAGGAAGCTGGCCGGCAACTGGACCTTCGTCGTCGTCACCGACCGTGTCGAGCTGGACGAGCAGATCGCCAGGACCTTCAAGACCACCGGCGCCGTGAGCGAGGCTGCGGGCGACGAATGCCACGCCGCCAGCGGCGCGCACCTGCGCGAACTGCTGCGCGGCAACCACCGCTACGTCTTCACGCTGGTGCACAAGTTTCAGACGCCGGAATTGCTCTGCGAGCGTTCCGACGTGATCGTGCTGACCGACGAGGCGCACCGCAGCCAGTACGACACGCTGGCGCTCAACATGCGCGCCGCGCTGCCCAGGGCGATGTTCCTGGCCTTTACCGGCACGCCGCTGATTGCCGGCGAGGAACGCACCAAGGAAGTGTTCGGCGATTACGTTTCGATCTACGACTTCCAGCAGTCGATCGAGGACGGCGCCACGGTGCCGCTGTTTTACGAGAACCGCACGCCGGAATTGCAGCTCGTCAACCCGGACCTCAACGAAGACATCTACCGCCTGATCGAGGACGCCGAGCTCGACGCGGACCAGGAAGCCAAACTGGAGAAGGTGCTGGGGCGGCAATACCACCTGATCACCCGAGACGACCGCCTGGAGACCGTGGCGCAGGATATCGTGCGCCACTTCCTCGGGCGGGGGTTCTTGGGCAAGGCGATGGTGGTGTGCATCGACAAGGCAACCGCACTGCGCATGCACGACAAGGTGAAGGCGCATTGGGCCGCGGAAACGGCACGGGTGCAGGGGGAAGTGGGCGAACTGGCGTATCTGTCGAGTGGTGGCGAGATGACACCAGAACAGGCGCGGCGTGACCTGCGCATGGCCGAGCTGAAACAACGGCTGGAGGTACTGACCAGCACCGACATGGCGGTGATCGTCTCACCGGGACAGAACGAAATCCAACAGATGCGTGCCAGAGGCCTCGACATCGAGCCGCACCGTAAGCGCATGAATGACTCACAGCCCGGCTTGGATGAAAAGTTCAAGGACACCGACGACCCGCTGCGCCTGGTCTTCGTCTGCGCCATGTGGCTGACCGGCTTCGACGCGCCGAGCTGCTCGACGGTGTATCTCGACAAGCCGATGCGCAACCACTCGCTGATGCAGACCATCGCCCGTGCCAACCGGGTGTTCCCCGGCAAGCACAGCGGGGTCATCGTCGATTACGCGAACGTCTTCGCCTCGCTGGAAAAGGCACTGGCGATCTACGGCGCCGGCAAGGACGGTAAGAGTCCGGTCGAGGACAAGCAGCAACTGGTCGAGGAACTGCGTCGTTCGGTGGTCGATGCGACGGCCTTCTGCGCTGCGCACGGCGTGCTGCTGGCTGAGGTCGAGGTGACGGCTGCCGGCAGCATGGAGCGCCTGTCGCGCATCGAGGACGGCATGAACGCCCTGATCTCCCCCGACCCGCTGCGCCGAGACTTCTTCGCCCATGAGCGGCTGGTGAGCACGCTCTACCGTGCCGTGAAGCCTGACCCGGCGGCACTGGAATTTGCCAGCCGCGTCGCCTGCCTGACGACGCTGGCCGAAGCGATCCGGGTGAAGCTGAACCCCAACCGGCCGGATATCTCGCAGATGATGAACCAGATCAACGGCCTGCTCGACGAATCCATCACCGGCCACGAAATCCGCGAATCCGGCCCGCCGGCGCTTGACCTGTCGAAGATCAACTTCGAGGCGCTGGCGCAGCGCTTCAAGAAATCGAAGCACAGAAACACCGACCTTGAAGTGCTCAAGGCGGCGATCCGCTCCCAGCTGGAAAAGATGATCCGGCTCAACCGCACCCGCGCCGACTTCGCCGATAAGTTCGAGGCGCTGATCGAGAGCTATAACGCCGGCAGCCGCAGTATCGAGGAACTGTTCGAGGAGCTGGTGAAGCTCTCCAACAGCCTGAGCGAAGAGCAGGAACGGCATGTGCGCGAGAACATCAGCGAGGAAGAGCTGGTCATCTTCGACATCCTGACTCGACCGGCACCCGAACTCAGTGCGGGCGAACGCGCCGAGGTGAAGAAGGTGGCACGAGATCTCCTGGCACGGCTCGAGGGCCTGCTGGTGCTCAACTGGCGGCAGAAATCCGCCGCCCGATCACAGTTGAAGCTCACTATCGAGGACATGCTCGACAACGGCCTACCGCGCGCCTATACGCCGGAGCTTTACCATCAGAAATGCTCGGCGGTGTTCGAGCATGTGTATGAAAGCTACCCTCAATGATTCCGCCGGAAATCGGCCAGCGAAGCCAGCCTGAGTTCTGGATCGGCGACCCTTCCAAGCGTCACGGGCGAAAAAAAGCCCGACCGGCAACCGGTCGGGCTTTCTGAAAGGCTTAGGAAGACTGCGCTCAAGCGCGTTCGAAAATCACCGCAATACCCTGACCACCGCCGATACACATGGTGACCAGCGCGTACTTGCCGCCGGTCCGCTGCAGCTCGTAGATCGCCTTGATGGCGATGAAGGCACCGGAGCAACCGACCGGGTGACCCAAAGCGATGGCACCGCCGTTCGGGTTGGTTTTCACCGGATCAAGACCGAGGCCCTTGTTGACCGCGATGGCCTGCGCAGCAAAGGCTTCGTTGGCTTCGATGACATCCATCTGGTCCAGCGACAGGCCGGCCTTCTTGAGCGCCAGCTTGGTCGCCGGGATCGGGCCTTCGCCCATGAGGTCGTTCGGCACACCGGCGACGGCGTAGGACACGAGGCGCGCAATCGGCTTGTGTCCCGCACTGGCAGCCAGGTCGGCAGCCGCGAGCACGAGGAAAGCCGCGCCGTCATTGATGCCCGAGGCGTTGCCGGCGGTGACCGTGCCGTCCTTGCTGAAAGCCGGCTTCATCTTGGCCAGTGATTCGATGGTCGTTCCCGCCTTGACGTGCTCGTCGGTCTCGAACACGACATCGCCCTTGCGGGTCTTCATGACGATCGGCACGATCTGCGACTTGAAGCGACCCTCGGCGACGGCGGCGGCGGCGCGGCGCTGCGACTCGACCGCGAAGGCGTCCTGCTCTTCGCGGCTGATGTTCCACTTCGTCGCCAGGTTCTCTGCCGTGACGCCCATATGACCCACACCAAAGGGATCGGTGAGCGTGGCGACCATCATGTCGATTGCCTTGGCGTCGCCCATGCGTGCGCCGGAGCGCATCGCCGGCAGCATGTATGAACCACGTGACATGACTTCGACCCCACCGCCGATACCATAGTCGGCGTCACCGAGCATGATGTTCTGAGCGGTGGTCACGACACCCTGGAGACCCGATGCGCACAGGCGATTGACCGCCATGGCCACGGAATCCATCGCCAGACCTGCCTGGATCGAGGCGACGCGGGAAACATAGGCAAAGCGCGAATCGGTCGGGATGCAGTTGCCGACAGTAACGTAAGTGATTTGCTGCGGATCGACACCGGAACGGGCGATCGACTCCTTCATCACGGTGCCAGCCAGCTCATGCGGCTCCATGTTGGCGAGTGAACCACCGAAGGTGCCAATAGCTGAACGGACCGCGCTTAGTACAACGACTTCTCTACTCATGAAGAAACTCCTGTAATTGATCGATCAACCGCCTACCAGACTGGCAAGCCCCAACAAAAGCAACAACAACCACCACAGCACCAGCACCCGCCAAACCAGCCCGACGGCACTCTCCATGAAGTCAACGTCTGCTTCTTCACCGGTACCGATCTCTGCCCGCTCGGCGACCTCGCCGACGTCAAGCACCGGCATCCCGAGGCGGACCCCCAAAGGCACCAGCGCCGCTCGCCAGGACAATCCCCAGACCATCGCCTGGCCATTGGTCGGCTCGCGTGCGCCAGCAATACACCGCATCCTCCAAAATCGCCGATGATGGCGAAAGCCGCAGCAGTCAGCCGCACAGGAAGCCAGTCAATGATAGCAAAGGTTCGCCCTGCAAAAGCTCCGAAATCACCATCTTCTGCGCCGCCTCGCCCGCCCCAGGCATCGGCCAGGAAGGCAGAGACGCGACACAGCACCGCGCCGCAAGGGCCGGGCAGGAGAAGAAAGCACACGAAGACGCCGAAAACATGGCGATGCGACGCGCAAAGCACCTCCTCGATCGCCAGTCGAGCGATCTCGGAGGAGGACAGACCTTCCGCCGCTCAACCCCGCCACTCGGCAAGCAGTCTGCGCGCCTGCGCCACGTCACCCGTGCGAAGCGCCAGCTGAATGCTCGTATAATGGCGACTGAACTGGCGGAAGCCCATCGTCACACAGAGGACAGCGACGGTCCATAACCAGGCGAGCAAGGGGCTGAGTCCGGCAAGGAAGAGATGGATGGCTGCAGTGACGAAGACCAGCCCACCGACGCCAATCAGCCAGGCGACGACTCCATTCTGGCGCTCGCCCGCATTGAACCGGCTTTCGAGAAAGCCGGCCAGGCTCGAAAGGGGTTCGTGGACAAACCGACGGTAAGGCAGTGGCCGGACCTGCTCAAGCAGCAGGACGGCAAGCAGGGAAAACAGGCTCATCCTGAAGTCTTGTTGGGCGACACGGTGCAGGCTTGGCAGTTCGCGTCGGCCCAGTAGCCAAATGGGCACCATATCATAATTCATCGGGACTTGCAGAAACCCGACACTTCACGCAACATCGCTCCGCCGCTTCTGGAAAGCCTTCAAGGATGAATCTGTCGTCTGTTTTGTGTAAAACGCCGAAGGGCCTTGAGGAGATATCCACCCGCGCGAATCGCCTGCCCTCCCGAGTACGCGCAATGTTGATCATGGTCGATGGCCATCGTACCGGCAACGAACTTGTCGCGCTCAGCTCTTCCAGCGCCGAGGGCAAGCGGCACCTTGCGTCCTTGCTCAACGGCGGCTTCGTTCAGGTTCAGCCTGCACCGGGAAGCAGCGCGGAACAGGTGCCAGACGCTCGCCCGGCGCTTCCCGACGAGGACATCAGCCTGGCCAGGAGCTATGCCGCGCGCACCTTGATGGATTTGCTGGGGGCGCAGGCTGGCGCGCTGGTCGCCGAGATCGAGAAAACGAAGACGCGCGACGAACTTCTGCATCAGCTCGTGAAACTACGCGCCGCACTGCGCGCTGCCCCGGATCAGAAAGCGGCACAGCAGTTTCTGGAAAAACTCGTGCTGGTGCTCGACTAGCGAACGGCGACGCCAAGGGCGCGGCAAAGGGAGATGATGATCCCTGCGGTGGCGCCCCAGATGAAGTACTCGCCATAGGGCATCGCGTAGTAGTGCCGGAGTTTGCCCCGATAGTGCAGGGAGTGCTGCTGGTGGTTGACCGGATCCAGCAGGAAAGCGAGCGGCACCTCGAATGCCTCCGCCACTTCAAATGCGTCGAGTTGCAGGTCAAAAGGCGGCGTCACCATGGCCACCACCGGGGTGACCCGAAAGCCGGTACTGGTAAGGTATTCGGGCAGATAACCGGCGATCTCGACATGCGCCGGCGACAGCCCGATCTCCTCAGTGGCCTCGCGCAAGGCCGTGTGTGCGGGCGACAGGTCGGCCGGCTCACGTCGACCCCCTGGAAAACTGATCTGACCAGGATGGTCCTTCAGATGCGCGGTCCGTTGTGTGAGCAATACCGTCGGCCCCTCCATCCGCTGGACAATCGGGAAGAGTACGGCAGCCGGCGTCAGTTCCTCGTCGCCGACGCCGTCTTCAAGCACAAAGTGAGTCCGGGAAGGCGACGCGTCCAGGACCAGCCGTATCCGGTCCAGATCGATGGCACGGCTGCTGGCTGCTGGCGGACCAAGCACCGCCTCAGTTGATGACAACCGGCTTATCCTCGATCTCGGCATGGACCGCGGCAAGCGCATCCTGCAGGGTTTCATCCGTGAGGGCGTTGATCGTGCTCGCCACCAGATCAGCCGGCTTGACGGCGCCAAGCGGCAGGTGACTGCTGTCCAGACTGGCAATCAGTGCAGCCGTTGCACCCACCACCTGCAGTAGCGTCTGCCGCTCGCCCATCAGAAGCTCAAGCTCGCGGCCCAACATGGATAGCTTTTCGCTGCGATGACTCATATTCGACTTCTCCTAGTAGCGCTTCCTGAGGGTCATCGTCTGACCGTCACGCTGCATTTCCATACGGTTCAAGAAACTCATGCCCAGCAAGACAAAGGGCATCTCCTGTTGATGGACCAAGGCATCCACGTTGTTCATGACGATTTCGCCCACCCGTACCGAATCGAGTTTGACGCGCGCCACCAGTGCCTGACCATTGGCTGTATTGACCACCGCTGTCGGACCCTTGCTGGTATCCAGGCCGATTCGCCGCGCCTCGCTGGCACCAAGCGAGACCATCGTCGCGCCCGTGTCCACGAGAAAGCGGACAGTCGTCCCGTTGATGTTTCCGGTGGTCACGAAATGGCCACTGCCGTCAGCGGTCAATACCGCCCTGCCGCCGCCGTCACCTGAAGATTGCGCGGCAACGTTCTGCCCAACCCGCAAAACCTGCTTCCTGCCATTGGCCTCGATGGTGGCGCTCTGACTATCGACAGCAAGCACTGTGACGCCTTCAGCCGTCCTGCTGCCAACCGCGACAGTTCGCGGCACCCCACCGTCAATCGTCAGCAATGCTTTTCCCGGAAAGACACCCGCCAACCCGACATCCACTGCCTGCGCGCCCGAGCAGAGGGCACAAAGAGATAACACGACGGTGTACCGGCTCGGTGCCCAGCCGAGCCACCTCGCGCTTTTCTCGACACAGTGAATCAGCATTCCGTTTTCTCCATCAGCCAGGTGCATTTGGCCATCAGAATCTCGATGGGCCAAGGCATTTTGCCACATTCCGGCAGCCGCGCCGGCGCTGATGCGCCCAGCGCGCCGATCAGCAGCGATCAACGGCATTTCGGCGGAAGGATGGGATCGCAGAACGGCGAGCACGGAATGGCGCCGCACTCGACACCGGCGGCTATGCAACGCGCAGGATCCTGCTTGCCCGCTGGCCGCTGGTCGCAGACGTACGACTGGCGCCACCAGCGGCCGGACAGGGCTGTCATCTGGGCGGGCACGTGGCCCGCGGCGAGGGAATCAGCGATAAACCAGGACGGGAATCTTCGAGTGCGTGAGCACCTTGTTGGTTTCGCTGCCGAGCAACAAGGCAGTGAAGCCCCGACGACCATGCGAGGCCATGAAAATCAGGTCGCAGCCCGCCTGAGTTGCCGCGTCGATGATTGCCTGATAGGGAATGTCGCTGGTCAGCGACAGCTTGTCGACCTGAACACCCGCTGCGTCGCACAACTGGACAACGAAATCCAGAGTCTGCTGTGCCTGCTGCTCGGCAAGTTCGGCAAACTTCTCCGGCGTCGTTGGGTCAATCAAGGCGCCTTCACCATAGTAACTCACCGGGTACTCGGGTTTCGCAAAGAACGCCGTAATGCGGGCCCCCGCCTCCCTGGCGAACGATACTGCCCGGCGTGCAGTCTCCTTTGAAAGCTCGGAGCCATCGGTAGGGACAAGGATGTTCTTGAACATGGCGTTACCTCCACTGTCGAATCAACCAACTATAGGCACGAAACAACCAACGGCTGTTGATCGAAATCAAATGCCTTGTTTGATGTCGATCAACGCTGGCAGCCGCAACCCGGCCGACAATGCCAATCTTCCTTCGCCGAGGTTCCTCATGCACGCAATCACGGATTTCATGGCCAACGATCATCGCGCTTGCGATGCGATGCTGGTCGCGGTCGAGCACACAGTCGCCAAGCGCAACTGGGAACTGGCCAGGAGCGAGTTTGCCCACTACCGGGACGGCATGCTGCATCATTTCGCCGCCGAAGAATCCGTTCTGTTTCCTCTCTTTGAAGAGACAACCGGCATGTACCAGGGGCCGACACAGGTGATGCGCGGCGAACATGCCCAGATGCGCCTGCTGCTGACGGCGGCTGCCTCGGCACTGGCAGAGCAGGATGTCGACGATTATGCCGGCAACGCCGAAACACTGCTGATCATGATGCAGCAGCACAATGTCAAGGAAGAGAACGTGCTTTATCCGATGTGCGACCAGCATCTGGCTGACCATGTCAAGGTGCTGCTGCCGACATTGCAGACGCAGATTGCGGGCCAGGTTGAAGTGCCAACATGACCCCGAGCAATGCTGACATCGTGATCGACGGCCGTGGCCTCGAACCACCGGAGCCGCTGGTACGCACCCTGGAAGCGCTCGACCAGATCGGTCCGGCGGAAACACTCCTGGTCCTGCTTCCCCATGAGCCCTACCCGCTTTACCGCGCACTGAAGCTCAACGGTTTCTCCTGGCAAACCACCCGCCGGCCAGACGGCACGGTCGAAGTCCTGATCCAGCATCAGCCACAGTAATGCAGGCCCTGCTGTCCTTCGAACAGGCGCCCCCGATTGCTGCACCGTTCCGCTTTTTTCTCACCGCCCCGCTGTTTGCCATTCTCGCCGGCACGTTGCTGCTCTGGAGTGGGCCGGAGCTCCTGGCCTCACGCTGGACGCCGTCGGCGCTGGCGCTGACGCATCTGATCACCGTTGGCTTCATGCTGCAGGTGATGCTCGGGGCGATGATCCAGATCCTGCCGGTCGTGGCCGGGGCGAACATGGCTCGGCCGCTGCTGGTGTCGTCCCTGGTGCACGCAGCGATCGTGCCTGGCGCCCTGCTGCTGACAGCAGGCCTCCTGACTTCGCAGCCGCTCGTCTTACGACTGGCCGTGCTGCTGCTGGGCATCGGCATCGCGCTCTTTCTCGGCGCGGCTGGTCATGCGCTGGTCGGTGTGCGGTCGACCAATCCGACCATCCAGGGCCTGAAGCTGGCATTGATCGGTTTGGCCGTGACTGCTGGCCTGGGAATGCTGCTGGCAGTCGCACGCGACGGATCGTCTGGACTGCCGGTCCTGCAACTGACGGCGATACACCTCGGCTGGGGCCTGGTCGGCTGGGGCGGCATCCTGCTTGCTGCCGTCGCCCTGGTTGTGGTCCCGATGTTCCAGATCACCCCGCCCTTCCCAGCATGGTTCGCGCACGGCTTTTCCTGGTCGGTACTCGCTGTACTGTCCTCGTGGAGCATCGTGGTTGGCGCTGGCTGGCAACGGCCATCGGCAGTCTTGGCTGCTGCAGTCGTGCTGACGGTGGCGGTGTTTGCGGCGCTGACCCTGCAGGTCCAGCGCCGCAGCAAGCGCGCCCGGTTCGACGCCAGCCAATACTACTGGCGCCTGGCGATGCTGTGCCTGCTGGCCGCCTGCGCCCTGTGGTTTGCTGCCGACAGCCTGCCGGCGCTCGCTCAACGCCAGGAATGGCCGCTGTTGTGCGGTGTCCTGGCTCTGCTCGGCGGCTTCATGTCGGTGATGGTCGGCATGCTCTACAAAATCGTTCCTTTCCTGGTCTGGCTGCACCTCCAGAACCTGGGCGATGGGCGGGTGGCCGCCCCAAGCATGAACAAGGTCATCGCCGCGCGCCAGATCGACCGGCAGCTCTACGCGCACGTCGCTTCTCTTGTACTGCTGCTGGCAGCAGTCATCTGGCCCGAGTGGTTCACATATCCAGCCGGAATCGCACTCGTGCTGGCCAATGTCTGGCTGCTCTACAACCTGCTGACGGCCGTCGCATTCTACCGATACCAGCGCCTGAAGATGGTCGCCCCGACTTCAGCCATACCGCCTCCGCAAGGCACATGCTGAGCTACGCGTTCCTCAAGGACCTGCACATCGGCTGCGTCGTGCTCAGCGGCGCCGGCTTTTTTCTGCGTGGCCTGTGGATGCTGACCGACTCACCCTGGCTGCAGCGACCAGTCGTCCGCGTCTTGCCGCATGGGGTGGACACCCTCCTGCTCGGGAGCGCGATCGCCATGGCGGTGCTCAGCGCCCAGTATCCGTTCACCATAGACTGGCTGACAGCCAAGCTGGTCGGTCTGCTGGTCTATATCGGCTGCGGGGCAATGGCCCTTAAGCGAGCACGTGGCAAAGCACGGCGGGCGGCCTTCCTGGTTGCTGCGCTGACCTCGTTTGCCTACATCGTATCGGTTGCCGTGCTCCGCAACCCTCTCGGGTTTCTCGCCTGGCTGATCTGAAGCGGCCCCTGCCGGGAGACGTGCAGGCGGTCAGCCACGCTGGTGGGTCATCAGCTTTCTCAAGCCCGCCGTGTTGAGAATCCTGACTTTTCTTTGATGCACGGCGAGCAGGCCTTCTTCCTGGAAGCGCGAGAAAGCCCGGCTGACCGTCTCCAATTTGAGGCCGAGATAGCTACCGATTTCATCGCGAGACATCCGCAGATTGAATTCCGCCGGCGAGTAGCCACGCGCCTTGAAACGCTGCGAGAGATTGAGGAGAAACGCGGCCAGGCGTTCCTCGGCGCGCATCGTGCCGAGCAACATCATTACCCCGTGGTCGCGCACGATCTCGCGGCTCATGACCTTGTGAAAGTGATGCTGCAGGGTATGGATTTCCCGCGACAGTCCCTCGAGATGCGAGAAGGGAATGGCGCACACTTCGCTGTCTTCGAGGGCGATGGCGTTGCAGGTGTGCAGTTCACTGCTGATACCGTCGAGACCGAGCAACTCGCCGGTCATCTGGAAACCGGTCACCTGATCACGGCCATCCTCGATCAGCACGTCGGTCTTGAAAAAGCCGCTGCGAATCGCATAGATCGACTCGAAGGTCTGCCCGGCACGGTACAGGTGATCGCCGCGCTTGAGACGTCGGCGCGTCGAAACCAGTTCGTCCAGCTTCTTCAGCTCATCCGCTTCGAGGCCTATCGGGAGGCACAGTTCGCGCAGATTGCAGTTTGAACAGGCGGTTTTCACGACTTCAAACGCGAGTCTGGCAGTCGCAGCATCGTTGGACATCGGAGCCTTTTTTCACTAAACCCTGCGTTTGATCCACGTCAACCCAAGGTCTCCGGCGTGGTCCGATAATGCAGGCAATATACAGTGTAGTGGGAACATGAACTCTGTCGCTGGCAACCTTGTTTTTGATCCACAGATCATCCGCCGTTTCGACATCAACGGACCCCGCTACACGTCTTACCCGACAGCGGACCGCTTCGTTGAAGCCTTTGGTTCGGACGCAGCCAGACTCTGGCTCGGCAAACGCAATATTGGCGCCATCAGTCGCCAGCTGTCATTGTACTTCCACATTCCCTTCTGCAACACCATCTGCTACTACTGCGCGTGTAACAAGATCATCACCAAGGACCATGGTCGTTCGGCCAAGTACCTGAAGTATCTGGCACGCGAACTGGCGCTGCAGAGCAGCTATCTGGAGGGCGGCGATCAGGAGGTGGCGCAGCTGCACTGGGGAGGCGGCACGCCAACCTTTCTCTCGCACGACGAGATGCGCCAGCTGATGGCCGCGACACGCCGGCACTTCAGACTGATCGACGGCGGCGAGTACTCGATCGAAGTCGATCCCCGGAAGGTCGATCGTGCGACGGTCGAACTGCTTGGCGAGCTCGGCTTCAATCGCATGAGCGTCGGCGTGCAGGATTTCGATGCCCGCGTACAGCAGGCGGTGAATCGCATCCAGAGCGAGGAAGAAACCTGCGCCGTGATCGACGCAGCGCGCGCGACCGGCTTCAAATCAATCAGCGTCGACCTCATTTACGGCTTGCCGAAACAGACAGTCATGGGGTTCAGCCAGACACTCGACCGCGTGATCGACGTCAGCCCGGATCGTGTCTCGATCTACAACTATGCACACCTGCCGAGCCTGTTCAAGCCGCAGCGCCGGATCCTGGAATCGGACATGCCTTCGGCCGACGCCCGGCTGCAGATCCTCGCCCTGGCAATCCGCCGGATGACCGATGCCGGCTACGTCTACATCGGCATGGACCATTTTGCGAAACCCGACGATGAACTGGCAATCGCCCAGCGGCAGGGGCGCCTGCACCGCAACTTCCAGGGCTATTCGACCCATTCGGACTGTGACCTGCTGGCCTTTGGCATCTCGTCGATCAGCAAGGTCGGACCAACCTACAGTCAGAACGTGAAAACGCTCGACGAGTACTACGATTTGCTCGACAGCGGCACCCTGCCGGTCTACCGCGGCATCGAGCTGAACGCTGATGATCTGCTGCGCCGCTCGATCATTCAGTCGCTGATGTGCCACTTCGAACTATCGATCGAGTCGATCGAGATTGCCCACCTGATCGACTTCAGGAAATACTTCGCGACGGAGCTTGACGAGTTGCGCGAGATGGTCGATGCGGGGCTGGTTCGCGTCGACGACAAGTGGATCACCGTTCTGCCGCGTGGCCGCATGCTGGTGCGCGCCATTTCGATGGTCTTCGACCGCTACCTGCGGGCCGATCGGCAGCGTACCCGGTACTCGAAGGTCATCTGAAGCAGACAAGCCGCCGGTCGGTGAGGAGGAAGGAGTAGAATCCTCGCACCTTGCCCCGGTGCGTCCTCCTGCCACTGATGTTTGAATCCAGTTACCTCGCCTTGCTCCTGATCGGTCTGTTGGGTGGCACGCACTGCGTCGGCATGTGCGGCGGTATCGTCGGTGCCCTCTCGCTGGGCGCTCCGGCAGGCCTCGGCCTGCATCTCGCCTACAACGCTGGGCGCATTGTCAGCTATGCGACGGCCGGTGCGATCGCCGGTGCGCTGGGCGAGGCGAGCATGGCGCTATCCGGTCAGCTGCCGGTGCGGACCATCTTTTACCTGCTCGCCAACCTGATGCTGATCGCCCTCGGCCTCTACCTGATGGGGATGACCAGGGCGCTCGCGTTCAGCGAGCGCCTGGGCCAGAAGCTCTGGCGACACCTGCAACCACTCAGCCGGCGTTATCTTCCTGCTCGCAGCGCGGCGCAGGCCTTTCCGCTCGGCCTGCTGTGGGGCTGGCTGCCCTGCGGCCTGGTCTACAGTGCCTTGGCGACCGCCCTGACCAGCGGATCTGCCTGGCATGGCGCAGGCCTGATGCTGGCCTTCGGCCTTGGCACCCTGCCCAATCTGCTGCTTGCCGGCCTGCTTGCGACCCGGCTCCAGGCCTACGCGCGCCAGCCGGCGGTCCGCCTGACGGCTGGCCTGCTCATCCTCGGCTTTGGCATCTGGGGACTGATGAGCGTACCGGGACTCGCTCGCCTGATGATGGTGGACTAGCGATGGCCAACGGCATGCCGAACCACGCCGGCCCCGCGTTCCTGCAAAGCCACCGGCGAAGATGAGCGCAGCGCCAACGGACAGCGTGCGGCTGGATTTGCCGATCACGGGAATGACCTGCGCCGCCTGCGCAACGCGCATCGAGAAAGTGCTGAATCGATTGCCGGGGGTCGCCGCCAGCGTCAATCTCGCCAGCGAGCATGCACTGATCGAGATCACGGCGGCAGAGACGACGGCTCAACAGGTCGTCGCGGCGATCGAAAAGGCCGGCTTCGGCGTGCCACCGCGGACCCTGGAAATGGCCATCGAAGGCATGACCTGCGCCGCCTGCTCGACACGCATCGAGAAGCTGCTCAACCGGCTGCCGGGGGTTGAGGCGGTCGTCAATCTGGCGACCGAGAGGGCGACAATCCGCTACCTCCCCGGGGTCGTCGCCCCGGCAGTGCTGATCGCCACTGTCGCGCGGGCGGGGTTCTCCGGGCGGCTGGCCGACGATCGCGCACGCGCGGACGAGAAGGCAAGGAAACTGGCAAGCCAGCAGGTCGAGTTGCAGCGCTTCTGGATCTCTGCCGCGCTCACCCTGCCACTGGCTGCGCAAATGCTGACCATGTTCGATGTCGGCGCGCACCATCCGCAGGACATGCTGCCGCGCTGGTTGCAGCTTCTGCTGGCGACACCAGTGCAGTTCTGGATTGGCTGGCGCTTTTACGATGGCGCCTGGAAGGCCTTGCGCGGTGGCAGTGCAAACATGGACGTGCTGGTCGCCCTCGGCACCACGATGGCCTACACGTTCAGTCTGGTCGTGACGATCACCGGGGCCGCCAACCTGCACGTCTATTTTGAGGCTTCGGCGGCGGTGATCACGCTCGTCCTGCTCGGCAAACTGCTCGAGGCGCGCGCCAAGGCGAAGACCACTGAAGCGATCGAGGCGTTGATACGCCTGCAACCGAGGACGGCACGCGTCGAGCGCGACGGCCAGCTGATCGAACTCGACGCCGCGCTGCTGATCCCGGGCGACATCTTCATTGTCCGTCCTGGCGAAAGCGTGCCGGTCGATGGTGAGGTGCTCGACGGCTCATCGAATGTCAATGAGGCCATGCTCACCGGTGAGAGCATGCCGGTGAGCAAGCGCCAGGGCGCACGCGTGTTTGCCGCCACCGCCAATGGCGAAGGAATGCTGCGCTGCCGCGCAACCGGCGTCGGCGAACACACCCTGCTCGCCGGCATCATCCGCATGGTGGCCGAGGCGCAGGGGTCGAAAGCGCCCGTCCAGCGACTCGCCGATCGCATCTCGGGAATTTTCGTACCCGTCGTCTGCGTTATCGCCCTGTGCACCTTCGTTGCCTGGTGGGCTTTGGGGGGTGTTTTCAGTATGGCGCTGGTCAATGCCGTCGCTGTGCTGGTGATTGCCTGTCCTTGCGCCCTCGGATTGGCGACGCCGACGGCAATCATGGTCGCCAGCGGTCAGGGCGCAACGGCCGGCATCCTGATCAAGAACGCCGAGGCGCTCGAGCGTGCGGAAAAGATACGCGTGCTGGTGGTGGACAAGACGGGCACCCTGACGCGCGGCGAACCGGTGTTGACCGATGTTCTGCCCTTGCTGGCGTCAACCGAGGAAGCATTGACACTGGCCGCCGGCCTTGAACAGGCATCCGAACATCCGCTGGCCAGGGCGATCCTGCAGCATGCACAGGCAGCCGGCGTGGTCCTGCCCGTGCTTGAAGACTTTCGGGCGATTCCCGGTCGAGGAGTGCAGGGTCGAGTCGCGGGACGCTGGCTGTTCCTCGGTGCGCCGGAGGGTTTTGTCGGCCTCCCCGACGAGATGATCGAGACCCTGCAGCACGCGGGCAAGACCGTGGTGGTGCTGACTGAATGCGCCGACGCTGTGGAAGCCGGCACTGGCCGGGCGCTGGCTCTACTGGCCATCGCCGACCCGTTGCGCGCAACTTCACAAGCTGCCGTGGCGCGGCTGAAGGCCATGGGAATCCGCGTCGTGATGCTGACTGGCGATCATGCCGCCACCGCCGCAGCGATTGCCGGCGCGGTCGGCATCGATGATTTTCGCGCCGGCGTGCTCCCCGCCAACAAGGCAGCGATGGTCAATGCGCTCAAGACCGGTGACGCCGTGGTGGCCATGGTCGGCGACGGCATCAACGACGCGCCGGCGCTGGCCGCCGCCGACGTCAGCTTCGCGATCGGCGCCGGATCCGATGCCGCGATCGAGACGGCCGACGTGACTCTGGTTCGCAGCGATCTGAACGGGATCGCCGATGCCATCCTGCTTTCGCGTGCGACCCTGCGGAAAATCAGGCAAAATCTGTTCTGCGCTTTCATCTACAATGTGCTTGGCATTCCTCTGGCCGCAGTTGGAATGCTTAACCCGGTGATCGCCGGCGGGGCAATGGCCCTCAGTTCGGTTTCGGTGGTGTCCAACTCCCTGCTTCTGAAACGCTGGCGTGCCTGGCGGCAGGTAGGGCCCGGAGACTGACCATGCGCTCAATGCAACCGGCGCCGGTAGACAGAAATGGAAGGTGTGATGGAAAGAATCGTGATCGGCATCGCGGGCATGAGTTGCCAGGGTTGCGTGAAGGGTGTCACGACGGCCCTCATGGCCCTGCCTGGTGTGGCACAGGTTGATGTTTCCCTGGAGGCGGGCCAAGCCAGTGTCGCCTGCGACCCCGGCCTGGTGAGCGTAGATCAGTTAAGGAACGCCATCGAAGCGGCGGGATTTGACGCCCCTGTCTCGCCCTGAGGCGGTTTCGCTGCACCTATACCCCGCTCCTCTTACCGTGCCGCCATGCGGCCTAGCAAATAAATGACCAGAAAAAAGACCAAAACGATTGAGCTTGATGCCCCGGAAGTCGCATCGACCGAACCGGTCCGCTTGACGCAATTCGCGCATGGCGGCGGTTGTGGCTGCAAGATCGCCCCCAACGTGCTCGAACAAATCCTCGCCCGAACCTCGTCGGTACTGGCGCCGAAGGAATTGTTGGTCGGTATCGAAACCAGCGACGACGCTGCCGTCTACCAGCTCAACGACAATCAGGCACTGGTCGCGACCACCGACTTTTTCATGCCGATCGTCGACGACCCCTTCGACTTCGGCTGCATCGCAGCGACCAACGCCCTCTCCGATGTCTATGCCATGGGTGGCGTTCCGCTGCTCGCCCTGGCTGTCGTCGGCATGCCCGTCAACAAGCTGCCACTGGCAACGATCAAGCGCATTCTCGAGGGCGGCGAGTCGGTTTGCAGCAAGGCACGGATCCCGATTGCTGGCGGGCACACGATCGACTCGGTCGAACCGATCTATGGTCTCGTTGCCATCGGTCTCGTCCATCCGGACAACCTCAAACGGAACTCCAGCGCCCGGCCCGGTGACAAGCTGATCCTTGGCAAGGCATTGGGCGTCGGCTTCTTTAGCGCCGCGCTGAAGAAGGGCCTGTTGTCTGCCCACGACTACGCCGCGATGATCGCCTCGACGACGCAGCTCAACACGCCAGGGCGGGCACTGGGCTGCCTTGCCGGGGTACACGCGATGACCGATGTCACGGGCTTTGGCCTGCTGGGCCACCTGGTTGAAATCTGCAAGGCGTCGAGCGTCTCGGCGGTGATTGATTACACCGCCCTGCCGGTATTGCCAAACGCTCTCGAGTACGCGTCAAATGGTTGCGTAACCGGCGCTTCCGGGCGTAACTGGGCGAGCTATGGAGAACACGTCAGCCTGCAGAAAAAAGATCTTGGCGAGCTCGAACGTGCCCTGCTGTCGGACCCGCAAACCAGCGGCGGGCTGCTGATCGCCTGCGCCCCGGAAGTGGTCACCGAAGTACTGGCAATCTTCCTCCAGGAGGGCTTTGATCACGCCACGGTCATCGGCGAGATCGCCGAAGGAAAGCCGCAGGTTTCAGTGGTCAGGAGCAAGGCCGGTTGAACCGATCCCGTAGTCAGCCGGGGAAGAGCCCTAATCTGGATCGAGAAGCAGGGACACCAGTCCATCAGCGAGCTTCGGTTCAAACCAGGTGGACTTCGGCGGCATGACCTGACCGGCGTCCGCAACCGCCATCAGGTCTCCCATCTGCGTTGGATACATGGCAAAGGCCGCCGCCATCTCGCCGCTGTTTACCCGCCGTTCGAGCTCCTTGAGGCCGCGCATTCCGCCGATGAACTCGACGCGCGTGTCTCGACGCAGATCCGTGATCCCCAGGATCGGCCCCAGCAGCTGCTCGGCCAGCATCGCGACATCCAGTCGGCGGACCGGGTCTGACACAGGAACCAGCCCAGGCCGGAGCTCGAGCCGATACCAGCGTCCCCCAAGATACAGGCCGCAAACACCTCTGCGCTCGGGCTTAACCGGCCCCGCGGCCGGGCTGACCGTGTAGCGTTGGCCAACCTCCCGCAGAAACGCCTCCTCCGTTAGACCGTTGAGATCCCGGACCACCCGGTTGTAGTCCATGATCCGCATCTGCGCAGCCGGAAAGATGACCGCAAGGAAGGACTCGGCACCTGCGGCAGCGTCCTGGCTACCCCGCCGGGCGGCAGCCACGCGTGCGGCGGCGGCCGAGCGATGGTGACCATCGGCGATGTAGAGCGCCGGCATGGCGCCGAAGACCTCGCTAATCTGCGCCAGGCTTGCCGCCTGCTCGATGATCCAGAGCGTGTGCCGGATGCCGTCATCCGCCGTCACATCGGCAACCGGCACGCTCTCGGTAGCCAGTGCGACCAGCCGCTCGGCCGCCGCGCTGTCCGGGTGGGCAAGCAACACCGGCCCGGTCTGTGCATTGAGCGCCTCGATCTGGCGTACCCGGTCGTCTTCCTTGTCCGGCCGGGTGAACTCGTGCTTGCGGATGCGGTTGCTCTCATAGGCGGCGATCGAAGCAGCAGCGACCAGCCCCGTCTGGACGTGCTCGCCCATGACCAGCCGATAGGCGTAGTAGCATGGGTGAGGATCACGGCGAAGCACCCCGCTGTCTATCAGGCTCTGAAAGTTCGCGGCAGACCTGGCGTACACCTCCGGAGCATAGTGATCGACATCCGGTGACAGGTCGATTTCGGCTTTGGATACATGCAGAAAGGACAGCGGCTTGCCGACTGCGGCTTGCCGTGCCTCTTCGCTGGAGAGTACATCGTAGGGTGGGGCAGCCACTGCTGCGGCATCGGCGCTGCGCGGCCGAAGACCGGCGAATGGTCGAATCAGGCAACGATCTGGGGACAAGAGATTCTCCTGCAGGAGCGAGTTTCTGGAAGCAACGGCGGATTCATTCCTGCCGCCACGGAGTCAGCAAACCGGGCTGGCCGGCTTGCCGGGTCCACCACCCAAGGCTGTGAGATAGCTGGCATGGACCCAGTCAGTTGCAGACAACCCCCGCCATTGTAGCGATCTTGCGCGTCAGATGCTTCGGTACAGCGCCTCATAGCGCAGCGCGGAATCGTCCCAGGAGTAATCCTGCGCCATGCCTCGCCGCTGGACCTGGAGCCACGCCGATGGATCGTGGTAGAGCGTCAGGGCATCAGCAATACGGGCGGACAGGGCACGGCTGCCGGCATCGTCAAAGACGAAGCCATTGGCGATACCCGTCTGGAGGTTTTGCGGCGTCGCATCAATCACTGTGTCGGCCAGACCGCCGACTCGCCGCACCAGTGGCAACGTGCCGTAGCGCAAGGCATAAAGCTGGGTGAGACCACAAGGCTCGAAACGCGAGGGAACGAGCAGAATGTCGGCACCGGCGATAATGCGATGCGACAAGGCGTCATCGTAGCCCAGATGGACGGACACGGCATCCGGATGAGCAGCGGCAGCAGCCCTGAAACCAGCTTCAATATCGGCTTCGCCACTGCCGACCACAACCAGTTGTCCGCCTGCCGCCAGCAGTGCAGGCAGAGCGCCCAGAATGAGATCCATCCCCTTTTGTGAGGTCAGCCGACTGACCACCGCGAACAGGGGCGCCTTGGCGCGACGAGCAAAACCCATTTCCGCTTGCAGCTTGAGTTTGCAGACCTTCTTGCCACGCAAGTGGTCCGCCGTGTAGGTCCTGGGCAAGGCCGGGTCGGTACCCGGATCCCATAGAGAATAATCGACGCCATTTAGAATGCCGGACAGGTGCCCCCCACGGTCACGGAGCAAACCATCGAGCCCCCAGCCGAACTTCGGCGTACAGATTTCGCGGGCATAGGTCGGACTGACTGTGTTGACCCGTTTCGCATGCACGAGGGCCGCTTTCATGAACGACAACTGCCCATAAAACTCCAGTGCACTTTGGTCCGTACCGGAAATCAGCAGCCCGAGGTCGTTGTGGTGATCGAGCGGGAAAAGCCCCCGGAAAGCGAGATTGTGAATCGTGAACACCGTTGCCGTGTTCAGCGCCGGGTTCTGGGCAATGTAGGCTGGCGCCAGACCGGCGTGCCAGTCATGCGCATGCACGACCTCCGGCTGCCAGTTGCGATCAAGCTCGCCGGCAGCCAGATGCGCAGCTATCCAGCCCAGCAGGGCATAACGGCGATGATTGTCTTTCCAGTCGCGACCGTCCGGGCCCAGGTAAGGATTGCCATCGCGCACGAAGAGAAATGGTGCATCGACGACGTAGGCCAGCAGGCCGCTATCCGGAAGACGACCCAGGCGCAGGGTGATGATCGCCGCGCCGAAGGCCGGCCCAAGGCGAATGATCCGCTTCAGGTCGCTTACGCCATTGAGAATGGCAGGCATGCCGGGCACCAGTACGCGCGTGTCCAGACCGCGTTTGGCCAGCGCCGCGGGCAGGGCAGCGACTACATCGGCAAGGCCACCGGTCTTGACCAGCGGATAGATTTCCGCGGCAACGTGCAGTATGCGCAAGGCGGTGGCTTCCTTTCAGTGCTCAGGTGAGCTGATCGAGCATCTTCCTTGTAATCAGCGTCACACCGTTATCGGTCCGGCGGAAACGACGTGCATCCTCAACCGGGTCTTCGCCGACCACCATGCCTGGCGGGATATCGCAGTCGCTGTCGACGACACAGTGGCTGAGGCGAGCCCTCGATCCGATCGTCGTATCGGGTAGCACGACCGACAGATTCACCCGCGAATACGAATGGACCCGGCAGCCGGAGAACAGCAGCGAGCGGTTGACTTCGCCCGAAACGATGCAGCCGCTGGACACCGAGGACTCGATGGCATTGCCGCGGCGGTCAAGATGATTATGAACAAACTTGGCCGGCGGGAGTTGTTGTTGATAAGTCCACACTGGCCAGTTGCGATCGTAGAGGTTCAGCGCTGGCACCGTGGCGGTCAGATCAATGTTCGCATCCCAGTAGGCATCGATCGTCCCCGCGTCGCGCCAGTAGTGTTCCCTGAACTGCTCGTCCGGCGCCACGATGCAACTGCGCGAGAACGGATGCGCAGCTGCCACACGGTTGGCGACGGCACGAGGGATGATGTCCTTGCCGAAATCATGATCGGAGTTCGGGTCCAGGATGTCGCGCGCCAGTTCGGCATACAGGTACTTGGCGTTGAACACGTAGACCCCCATGCTGCACATCGCCATGTCGGGTTTGCCCGGCATACCCGGTGGGTCGGCAGGCTTCTCGATGAACTCAGTGATCATGCCTTTTTCATCAACGGCCATGACCCCAAAGCCGCTCGCTTCCTGACGCGGCACCTCGATGCAGGCAACGGTACATTCGGCGCCGCTCTCGACGTGGTCGACCAGCATCACGGCATAATTCATCTTGTAGACGTGGTCGCCGGCGAGAATCACGACAAATTCTGGTTTTGGCCGATAGGTTTCCAGGATATCGATGTTCTGGTACACAGCGTCAGCCGTGCCTCGATACCACGATTCCTCATCGACCCGCTGCTGCGCCGGCAACAGGTCAACAAACTCGTTGACTTCACCATGCAGGAAGTTCCAGCCGCGCTGCAGGTGGCGCAAGAGACTGTGGGACTTGTACTGGGTCACCACGCCAATGCGCCTGAGCTGCGAGTTGACGCAGTTCGACAAGGCAAAATCGATAATCCGGAACTTGCCACCGAAATGGACCGCGGGCTTTGCCCGCCGGTCGGTCAGTTCGTGTAACCGGCTACCGCGCCCGCCAGCCAGAACCAGGGCAATTGCCCTGCGCGGCAATTGAAATGTCTTTTTGTCAACCATCTTCGTATCCCCTAATAAGCTTGACTCATTGCATCCGGCCGCGCCACCAGGCAGCGCCCGTTCGTGGCAGATCCTAGCTGATCACGTCCGGAGCTTTCCTGCCCGTAATGGCAGCAATCCGTGCGACCAAGTCGGCAAGATCGATCAGCGGCGCCAACGCCTCCTGTGTGGGAACTTCATGGCGGCCGGGGTCCGCGACAAAGCGTTCGAGATAGACGCGCAGGGTGGCTCCCTCGGTGCCCGTGCCGGACAGGCGGAAAACCACCCGCGAGCCATCGTCGAGCAGAATGCGGACACCCTGACGCTCCGAACGTGAGCCATCGACCGGATCGGTATAGGCGAAGTCGTCGGCAGTCGCAATGCGCAGGCCGCAGCAGTCCGATCCCGGCAGTTGCGCAAGGCGAGCGCGCAGTTCATCCATCAGTCGATCCGCCTGAGCCGTCTCGATACCTTCGTAGTCGTGGCGGGAATAGACATTGCGTCCGAAACGCCGCCAGTGATCCCGGACAATCGCGTCGGCCGGAATGTCGCGAACGGCCAGGATATTGAGCCAGTAGAGGACAGCCCACAGGCCATCCTTCTCGCGGACGTGATTGGAACCGGTGCCGGCGCTCTCCTCCCCGCACAGGGTGGCCATACCGGCATCAAGCAGCGAACCGAAGTATTTCCAGCCGGTCGGCGTCTCATAGCAGGCAATGCCGAGATCCCTGGCGACGCGGTCCACCGCACAACTGGTCGGCATTGAACGTGCGACACCCGCCAGGCCACCGGCGTAAGCCGGAATCAACGCATGGTTGGCGACGAGAACGGCCAGACTATCGCTCGGACTGACGACGAAATTGCGGCCGACAATCATGTTGCGGTCGCCGTCACCATCCGAAGCGGCACCAAACGAGAGACCCGAAGCGGGGTCGGCCAGGGCAGCGACGAGGTCGGCTGCATAAACCGGGTTGGGATCAGGATGGCCGCCACCGAAATCGGGCAGCGGCTTACCGTTGACCACCGTACCGGCGGGTGCGCCAAGACGCCCTTCCAGAATCGCCAGCGCGTAGGGGCCAGTCACTGCGTGCATGGCGTCAAAACGCATGCGGAAGTCCGGGCGAGCCAGCAGACGCGCAATACGATCAAAGTCGAACAACGACTCGAGAAGTTCGGCATAGTCGGCCACCGGATCGATGACGCTGACCACCATCTCGCCGATGGCAGCCTGACCGATTCGGCTCAGATCAATATCCGACGACTCGACGGTGTGATAGACACTGATCTCCTGCGTACGACGATAGACTGCATCGGTAAAGCCTTCGTTGGCCGGTCCACCATTACCGAGGTTGTACTTGATGCCGAAATCACCGTCGGGACCGCCCGCGTTGTGGCTGGCTGACAGGATGATGCCCCCGAAGGCCTTCCATTTGCGGATCACGGCACTGGCTGCCGGCGTCGACAGGATGCCGTCTCGGCCAACCAGCACACGGCTAAAACCAGCCGCTGCCGCCATGCGCAGGATGGTCTGGATGGCCACATCGTTGTAGTAGCGGCCATCACCACCGAGCACGAGCGTCTGTCCCTGGTGGCCCGACAGCGTGTCGAAAATGGCCTGGACGAAATTCTCGAGATACCGCGCCTGGCGAAATACGGTCACTTTTTTCCGCAGCCCGGATGTACCCGGCTTCTGACCGGAAAAAGGCGCGCTGGGAACACTGATCACCTTGATAGTCATGTCATGCCTCGTCGCAAATTGAACGCCCTGAATCGATCGCTGGGGGAAGCCGATTCATCCCAGATGCTGCCGACTGAACGCCAGCAGCGCCTGCGTTGACGCATCGAGCTTTGCTGCCAGTTCGGGGTTGTCGATCGCCGGCAGAATGCTGCTGGCAACGGCCTTGCCGAGCTCGACGCCCCACTGGTCAAAGGAGTTGAGACCCCAGATCACGCCCTGGACAAACACCTTGTGCTCGTAAAGCGCAATCAAGGCGCCAAGCGTTTGCGGATCGAGGCGCTCCAGCAGCAGTGTCGATGAGGGCTGATTGCCGGCAAACACCTTGTGCGGCAAGAGCGCCTCGAGCGCCGCCGCCGGCATCGTGCCCTCGAGTTCGCTGCGCGCCTCTTCCGCGGTCTTGCCGAACGCCAGTGCCGCGCTCTGCGCGAAACAGTTGGCGAGCAAGGCTTCCTGATGACCGGGCAGCGGGTAGTCGGAACGAACGGCGGCGATAAAATCACAGGGCACGAGTCGCCCACCCTGGTGGAGAAGCTGGAAGAAGGCGTGCTGGCCATTATTGCCGAGCTCGCCCCAGACGATCGGATTCGATGCACAGGCGAGCGGCTGTCCATCAACGCCGACCGACTTGCCGTTGCTTTCCATTTCAAGCTGCTGCAGAAAGGACGGGAAATATTTCAGCGACTCGTTGTAGGGCAAGACCGCGTTGCTCGTCGCGCCCAGGAAATTGGTATTCCAGATCCCGATCAGGGCCATCACCACCGGCAGGTTACGCTCGTAGGGCGTGCTGCGGAAATGTTCATCCATCCGTTCAGCCCCCGCCAGCAGGTCAGCGAAAGCGTGGGGACCAATGGCGATCATCAGTGCCAGACCAACTGCCGACCAGAGCGAGAAACGACCCCCCACCCAATCCCAGAGCGGAAATACCGAATCCTCCCTGATTCCGAACTGCACCGCACGTTCGGGCTTGGCAGTCAGCGCAGCGAAGTGTCGGGACACGGCAGCGGTGTCGCCCAGATTGGCCACCAGCCAGTTACGCGCCGTCTGCGCATTGAGCATCGTTTCCTGGGTAGTGAAGGTCTTGCTGGCGACCAGGAACAGGGTCGTGCGCGGATCGAGCGTTTGCAGAAGCGGCGCCAGTTGGGCACCATCGAGGTTGGAGACGTAATGCACGTCAAGTGCAGGATGCGAGACCGAGCGCAAGGCGCAGCCGAGCATCTTTGGGCCGAGGTCAGAACCGCCAATGCCGATATTGACGACATGACGGATCGGCTGACCGGTGAAACCAAGGGCCTCCCCGGAGCGGATACGGTCCGCAAAAGCGGCCATTCGCAGGCGCGTGGCGAGAACTTCCGGCATGACGTCCAGTTCGGCACCGGGGAAGGGACCGCTCGATCGTCGCAAAGCCACATGCAGGACCGAGCGATCTTCACTGGCATTGATTTTCTCGCCGCCGAACATGCGCGCCGTCGCTTCGTCAAGCCGTGCCTCTCGAGCCAGTGCGGCCAGCAGGGGTAACGTTGTCGGATCGATGCGCTGCTTCGAGAAGTCGAAAAGGATGCCGTCGAAGCCGAGCGAGAGAGAAGCCACACGACCTGGATCGCGAGCAAAGAGTTGTCTGAGATGCAAAGGCGAGAGCGACAGCCGATGCGCTTCAAGAGCCTTCCAGGAGGCTGAGGCGGTGATTTTCATGGTCGGTAAGAGCTCATTGAGGAATGATCAGGCCGTCGGCAAACGGCCATTGGAGAGGGGGTGCGGCGAAATATGACGAGATATGCTGTTCCGGTTATCAGCTTGCCAGAATGCTCGGAAGAACGCAAAAAAGAATGATGGACAGCCATTTTTAAGGCCATTCCTGAGCATTTTCGTGGACTATTATCAGTTCACACAGGACACGGCTTTCGTCGTTGTTGCCGATAAGCGGGCGGCACTACCTGCCCGAAAAAGGAGCTGAGGGTACTGGATCCGATTGACGCCCAGAAGTCAAAGGCTGGCTATGGATTCAGGACGGCTGGAAGACCTCAGCCGACACTTTCGCACGCTGTCCGCGAAGGGTTTATCTTCCTCGGTGATGTGGCGCTCGAACCAGTACTCGGCATAGCGCAGGAAAGAATGAACGTCACGCGCTCCGTCGCGCACTTCCCTGAAGGCCTTGCCGAGCGCTTGCAGATTCTCCCGGTGCACTCGCGCGTGATCGACAAAACCTGCTCCTGCTTCTCCCGCAACTCGCTCTTCGGTTGAGAAGTGATATTTCAGATATTCAAGCAGGCTCTCGAATTCTTCAAAGGAGACCGGGCCGCTGCCGAAACAGGTTTCCTTGAGCGCCTCGATTCGCCGAAAAATCTCTTCGTGCTGAGCATCGATTTCCGGCAGATCGATCAGCAAGGCCTCCGGCAGCAAACCGGCAAGATTGATCTCCATCACCAGACTCCCCAGGAAAAAGCCAGACATATTCGTTGACACAGTATAAAAAAACGGATCTAAAAATTCCAGTAAAATCAGAGCGGATTCAGACAAAAACGCCGTGCAGAAACCATCCGGCCTGGCTACGAAAAACCCACAGCCATTGGGCGCGCGCGGAAATGGCGACAAAATAGTCGCGACGCACATCACCGACCGCATCAGGTTCAGCGGCATCCCACCAGCCACTCTCGATGCGCTCGGGACCGGCAAGTAGACGCAAGGGACCGCTGCACTGTGGTCGCCCGGCGATTTCACCCAGCACCTGCGGCCTGCGCAGCAGCCACAGGGGACGCGGACCGGGATCCTTATCCCGCATGGCTGCAGCCAGGAGCAACCTGGTCGGCGACTTTTCTCCCGCCAGCAGCCCTGGTTCGACCTGCCGCGAAGCATTCTCCGGTCGGTGCTCGGCAACGATCGAGAGCCCATGTACGCTGCCGTTGCCGAGGCGCGCCTGCAGCCGTTCGACCAGTGCCGCCACCGGCTCGCCGCCAGCGCCCTCACCGCGCTCGCCAAACAGGCTCGCCGTACGTCCCGGTAATGTTTCCGGCGCTTCGGCTCGCAAACTGATCCGCTCAACAGGAGCGGGCAGTTCGAGGCGCTGCAGGCGCTCGACAAACACACGAGAAATCCGTTCCGCGCTGCGGGTGGCAGCGGTGAAACCGAGAACCAGCACGGTGGCCGGCCGCTGCCTACTGCCGCGCTCGTGTTCAAATTCGAAAAGGCATTCGCTGATGCCGCCGCCACGTGCGGCCAGCCAACCGCACAAGCTGGCGACCAGACGATTCCCGGCAAAGCCGAGAGCCATCGCATTTTCGATCCGTGTCGGTAGTTCCAGTTGCTCGACAAAGCGCTCCGGAAAAACATAACGTGGCCGGGGATCCGGCAAATCGCCGAGCGCACGTGCCAGATCAGCGACAAAATCGCCGCCGAGTCGACGTGCCAGGCCTGCACGCGGCAAGCGCAGCACATCAGCGAGCGAACGCGCGCCAAAGCTGCTGAGGCGAGCATGATGCTGCGCCGGGAGATTGAGCCCTGCCAGCGGCAGCCGGCCGAGCCGAGGCAGCAGTTCACCCTTGTCGAGACAGGGCTGATCGTCGCCGGCAAAGGCCAGCCATTGCGCAGCCAGCGGCGTTGGCGCCAGGCTTGCCCGGGGCACGAAACCCTGCTCGGCACAGCCGGCAACGATGCGCTCAAACAATGCCTTAGCACCACCGAAAAGGCGTAGCGACCCGGCGACTTCGAGCAGAAGCGTCTGCGGCAGCAGGCAGCAGATTTCCGAAGTGAAGCTGCCTGCCCAACAGGCAAGCCGGGTCAGGGCTCCCCGCTCACGCTCGACATCGCGCTCCTGCACGGCCAGGCAGGGCAGAAACGCCCACGCCTCCGCCAGCCGCAGCCCAGGCACCACGCCAGCCCTTGCCGCGGCATCGTCAGCAACGACGACGCGTTCATGGCTAACGATGGCGCTAGGCGACGGCAGGCCGGGAAAGACTTCGAGCGGCAGGCGGGGTAGATGCAGAACCAGCCAGAGCATGGCTCAGACGTCCCGGACGTTGAATGACAATTGGCAAAGGCGCCGGCCGTGCGCTGCCACGGCGTTTGAGCAGGCGAACGACGAGTTCCTCGCCCTCCCCTTCGAGGGTGAGGCGCAGCGGTGCTGGCGAGGACTGACAGGCACAGGCCGGCGGGCGGAAAACGAACAGCAGTGTGCCACTGGCCTCGGCAGCAAGCTGCAGGCGACGCAGTGACGTTGTCTGGGCTTCGGGTAGCCAGGCAACCACTGCACCAACGCCATCGGCCGCCAGCGAGCGCTCACAGGCCCAGGCGGCATCACGACCGGGCGCGCTGGCCACCAACAGACGCGACAGATCGACGCCACCCGCGTGCAGCGCCGGCGCATAGAGTGGATGCGGTGCTGCCACGCAGACCAGCCAGGCGAGTTCGTCGCTCGAGATCCGCGCCAGGACAGGGAGCAGCAGACTCAGTTCCCCCACCCCGCGACGCGCCGGCAGGAGTTCAGTCAGGCAACCACGCGGCCAACCGCCGCCGGGCAACTCACGATCAAGCTCGGCAAATCCGGTCGGCACACCGGGTAGCGTTGCAGTGGCAAGCGTATCCCCACGCCAGACATCGGGCCGCTCAAGGATTTGCGACAGCATCAGGGGTGACGACATGGTGATGGTCGGGCGGCACAGTCAACGCAGTTCTTACATCGCCCCGCCGTCGCGGATCAGGCCGACAGCGATGCCCTCGATGGCCAATGTCCGCGCGCTCCCATCGATGATGATCGGCGCAAAATCGGGGTTCTCGGCGATCAGCCGGATAACTCCGTCCTGCTCGCGGAAACGCTTGACTGTCACCTCGTCATCGAGCCTGGCAACGACAATCTGGCCGTTGCGCGCTTCGCTGGTCCGGTGGACGGCGAGCAGGTCACCATCAAGAATGCCGGCGTTGATCATCGATAGGCCGCGCACGCGCAAAAGAAAGTCGGCACGGGGTTTGAACAGCGCGGCATCGACCGTGTAGCGGCGCTGTACGTTTTCCACCGCCAGCACCGGGCTGCCGGCTGCCACGCTACCGATCAGAGGCAGACCAAGCTGTTCAACCAGCCGGATACCGCGTGCCGAGCCCGGTTCAAGCACGATGATGCCTTTTCTGGCGAGCGCCTTGAGGTGCTCTTCAGCGGCATTGTGCGAGGCAAAGCCGAAGGCACTGGCGATCTCGGCCCGCGTCGGCGGCGCACCAAGGTTCTCCAGCGTGTTGCGGATGAAATCGAGTATTTCCCGTTGTCGCGGGGTAAGCTGTGTCGCCATGAGCCTCTGGCCTCCTGTCGTTGATGCTGTATTTTCGTACAGCTTTCGGCAAAAAGGCAAGCAGAAGTGATCCCCGCAGGAAAAACCGTCTGCCTCAAGCGGCTTGACCGATGCGCCGCTTTCTTACCACAATCCAGCTCTCCACCCCTGAAAGCCAGCCATGATCGACCAGACCGTAGATGATTTCAGCCTGCCGGCAACCGGTGGCCGAACCTTCACCCTCTCCGCCTGCCGGGGCAGCCTCGTCGTCCTTTACTTCTACCCCAAGGACAGTACGCCGGGATGCACCACTGAGGCGCAGCAGTTCCGTGACCTTCATCCGGAGTTCGTCGCGGCCGGTGCCATTGTCGTCGGCGTCTCGCGTGACAGCGTCAAGTCACACGAGAACTTCAGGGCGAAACAGGATCTGCCCTTTGATCTGCTTTCCGACGCTGAGGAGTTGCTGTGCGCCCGCTTCGCGGTCATCAAGATGAAGTCGATGTACGGAAAGCAGGTTCGCGGCATCGAACGCAGCACCTTTGTCATTGACCGCGAAGGGATCTTGCGGCGTCAATGGCGCGGCGTCAAAGTGGCCGGGCACGCGCAGGAAGTGCTCGATTTCGTCGCCAAACTCTGATCAGCGACCCTGACCGATCCAATCCCGGACACGCTCGCATGGCCCGCAAACCCGCAGCCAGCGCCAATATCGACGCTACCGCCACGCCGACCAAATTCTTCGTCCTCGACACCAACGTCCTGATGCACGATCCGACGAGTGTCTACCGCTTCGAGGAACACGATGTCTTCCTGCCGATCATGACTCTGGAAGAACTCGACAACCACAAGAAGGGGATGTCGGAAATCGCTCGCAATGCGCGCCAGGTCACCCGTACACTCGATGAAATCGTCAGCAGCGTGGACGACGCCATCGACCAGGGCATCAGGCTCGACGGACCTTCGCGCAAACTGGCCAGTGGTCGTCTTTTCCTGCAGACCGAAGCGATCGCTGGTGACCTCCCGGCAGGATTGCCCACCGCCAAGGCAGACAACCAGATTCTGGCCGTCGTCATTCACCTGCAGCGGCGGCACCCGGAGCGTCCGGTGATCCTCGTCTCCAAAGACATCAACATGCGCATCAAGGCGCGTGCGCTCGGATTGCAGGCACAGGACTACTTCAACGACAAGGTACTCGAAGACACCGATCTGCTGTACACCGGCATGCGCGAACTGACAACCGATTTCTGGGACCACTATGGTCAGGACATCGAGTCCAGAAAAAAGGACGGGCGCACGCTGTACCGCCTGAAAGGACCACTGTGTACGGAATTGCTGGTCAACCAGTATCTTTTCCAGGAAGGGGGAAGCCCCCTCCACGCCATCGTCCGTGCAATCTCCGGCGCGTCGGCCGAAATCGAAACCCTGACCGACTACACGCATCCCAAGAACAACGTCTGGGGAATCACTGCGCGCAACCGCGAGCAGAACTTCGCATTGAATCTGCTGATGAACCCGGAGATTGACTTTGTCACCCTGCTCGGCCAGGCCGGCACCGGCAAGACATTGCTGACACTGGCTGCGGGACTGACCCAGGTGCTTGAAAGCAAGAGCTACAGCGAGATCATCATGACCCGCGTCACCGTTCCTGTCGGCGAGGACATCGGTTTTCTGCCGGGGACCGAGGAAGAAAAAATGGGTCCGTGGATGGGCGCCCTCGAAGACAACCTCGAGGTACTCAACAAGAGCGACGAGGCTGCCGGTGACTGGGGCCGAGCGGCCACCCGCGACCTGATTCGCAACCGGATCAGGATCAAGTCGCTCAATTTCATGCGCGGGCGGACCTTCCTGAACAAGTTCCTGATCATCGACGAAGCGCAGAATTTGACGCCGAAGCAGATGAAGACCCTGATCACCCGTGCCGGACCCGGCACCAAGGTGATCTGCCTGGGCAATATTGCACAGATCGATACACCCTATCTAACCGAAGGCAGTTCCGGCCTGACCTACGTCGTAGACCGCTTCAAGGGCTGGGAACACGCCGGCCACATCACCCTGCAACGTGGCGAGCGCTCCCGTCTCGCCGACCACGCGGCTGAAGTGTTATAATTTTTTCGACCTTATCGGGCCGTGTCTGGTGACACGGCCCGCTTGTTTCTGGCCACCGATCCGTGCTGCCGGCTCCGTACGATAAGGATCCTTTGCTTACCGGAGAGTCGATTGAAACGACGCGATTTCCTTGCTGCTTCTGCGCTTCTTTCACTGCTGGCCCCGTCGTCGGTATTGGCCGCCAACAAGAAGAAGAGCGGTACCACGGCTGGCGCCAAGCCGGCAGGAAAAGGCGGTGCCAGAGCGACCGGCAGAACCGGCGCCAAAGCCACCACCAGGCCCGAAGGCAGGGCCAGCGCAAGAGGAGGCAGCCGGCAAGGAGGCTACCAACCGGTCGTCGAAACCCCGACAGCCAGCACGGCTGCCATGCCGAGCCCGCCGCCCGCCGCCGTCGAACAGTACAACGCCATCAGCCTGCCGGATGAGGCACAGCCCCAGTGGCGCAGCTATGACATCACCTCAACCATCACGCTGCAGAACATCAAAGGCAAGCTGCGACTGTGGCTACCCTTGGCGCAATACAAGGACACCAGCTGGCAGCGCTCGCTGGGGCATAACTGGCGGGGTAATTTCGACAGCGCCGGCATCTACCGTGACCCGGTGGCGGAGATGGAAGTCTTCTACGCCGACTGGAAGGAGGTGACCGGGACGCCCCAGCTTCAGCTCGTCAGTCAGGTGGCCAAGCAGGACCGACATTTCGACATTACCCGGCGCGGCAGCACGGCCGAGCGGGGCGAAGTGCTTCGCCGCTGTCTGCAATCAAGCAACCTGGTTCCGACCGATGGACTTGTGCACCGCACCGCCGAACGGGCGATTGGACGCATCAAGGATCCGGTCGCCCAGGGCAAGGCAATTTTCGACTGGGTGGTGGAGAATACATCGTATGATCCCGGGCGAAGCGGTATCGGCCGGGGCGATGTCGAGGCCATGCTCGACAGTGGCCAGTTGAGCGGAAAAAGCGCCGACATCGCCTTGCTGTTCGTTGGCCTGTGTCGATCGGTCGGAATTCCTGCGCGCCCCGTTTTCGGGCTGCGCATCGACAGTTCGCGGCTTTTTGCGGGGCTCGGCGCCACCGGCAACCTGCGCACGGTGCAGCACTGTCGCGCCGAATTCTATACCCCGGGCTATGGCTGGATTCCGGTCGATCCTGGCGATGTTCGCAAGGCAATCCACGACGAACGCCTGGGCAATGGCGATCCAAAGCTGGTGGTGCTGCGGAAACTGCTGTTCGGTTTCTGGGAAAAGAACTGGATCGCATTCAACAGCGCTCAGGACGTCCGGCTGCAGGGGGCAACGGGCGCTGGCGCCCTGCCCTTCCTGGTCCTGCCGCAGGCGGAGGCAGGCGGGATGCGTTTCGACAGCTCGGACACCGAGCGCCTCAGCTATACGGTCAACGCCAGCCGCGTCGACGGCTGAACCAGACTGCCGCGCCGCGGCTGGTCAGTACGAACCGGGACTGGCGAAGTTCTCGAAGCGCGTGTACTCGCCGAGGAAAGTCAGGCGGGTGGTACCGATCGGACCGTTGCGCTGCTTGCCGATGATGATCTCGGCAACCCCTTTCTCCGGCGTGTCGGGGTTGTACACCTCGTCGCGGTAGATGAACATGATAACGTCGGCGTCCTGCTCGATGGCGCCTGATTCGCGCAGGTCGGACATGACCGGACGCTTGTTCGGCCGTTGTTCCAGCGAACGGTTGAGCTGCGACAGGGCCATCACGGGAACACCCAGTTCCTTCGCCAGGCCTTTCAGCGATCGCGAGATCTCCGAGATTTCGGTTGCCCGGTTCTCGCCATGCGAGGTGGCCGACATCAGCTGCAGATAGTCGATGACAATCAGCCCGAGCTTGCCGCACTGGCGGTGCAGACGGCGTGCCCGCGCGCGCAGATCGATCGGGTTGAGCGCCGGGGTCTCGTCGATATAGATCGGCGCCTCGTGCATCTTGCCCAGGGCAAACGACAGGCGCGACCATTCATCGTCATTGAGGCGCCCGGTCCGAACGCGATGCGCATCTAGCCGACCAACCGAAGACAACAGCCGCATGGCCAGCTGCGTGCCGCCCATCTCCATCGAGAAGATGGCCACCGGCAAACCGACTTCAATCGCCACGTGCTCGGCAATATTGAGCGCAAACGAGGTCTTGCCCATCGATGGGCGGCCGGCCACGATCAACAGATCCCCCCCCTGCAGGCCCGAGGTCTTCGAGTCGAGATCGTGATACCCTGTGGGCACACCAGTGATGTCCGAGGGATTGTCGCGGTCGTGCAGTTCCTGGATGCGCTCGACGACCTGCGTCAGCAACGGGTTGATGTGCACGAAGCCGCTCTGATGGCGAAAGCCGCCTTCGGCAATCGCGAAGACCTTTGCCTCGGCCTCGTCGAGCAGCGTTTTCGGATCACGGCCAAGCGGGTTGAGCGCGCTACCGGCGATCTCGTCGCCAGCGGTCACCAGTTGCCGCAGAATCGCCCGCTCACGGACGATTTCGGCATAGCGTCGGATATTCGCCGCCGACGGTGTGTTGGCCGCCAGCTCGCCAAGGTAGGCCAGCCCGCCGGTCGCATCACCTTCACCGGCCTGGTCGAGACTTTCGGCGACGGTCACCGCGTCGGCCGGCTTGCCGCGCTCAAGCAGTTTGCAAATCTGGCGGTAAATGCGCCTGTGCTCGTCCCGATAGAAGTCGCCTTCGGCGATCACATCGGCGATCTTGTCGAACGCGACGTTGTCGAGCAGCAAGCCGCCGAGGACCGACTGCTCGGCTTCGATCGAATGTGGCGGCACGCGCAGTTCGGACAGCGCCGGGTCAGACTGCGGGCTGCGGTCTCGACGCGCCGTCCGACTGCTGGAACGTTGCGCGTTTTCGGAGTTGAAAGAGTCGGACGGGCTGGCCATGGGGAATCCGCTGACGGGACGAGCAAGGCTGCGAGTGTAGCGCGGCCATGCCCCCGCTCCGCCCCCAGAACGCAAAAAAGCCCTGCCCTTCGGCAAGGCTCCTTTTCCGGCGCGTGAACACGGCGCCGAATCAAGCACCTACATCTTCATCTGTTCGACCACCACGGCAACGGTAATCGTCGCCATGACGTCGCTGTGAAGGGCCACTTCCAGTTGGGACTCGCCAATCATCTTGAGCGGACCGGCGGGCATGCGCACGGCCGACTTTTCGACGGTGAAACCGAGTTCTTTCAGACCATCCGCGATATCGAAGTTGGTCACCGAACCAAACAGACGACCATCGACGCCGGCCTTGCGCGCGATCCTGACAACTACACCACCGAGCTTTTCCGCATACGCCTGCGCGGCAGCCAGTTTCTCTGCCGCTGCACCCTCCAGTTCAGCTCGCTTGGCTTCAAATTCCTTCAGCGCAGCTGGCGTTGCCCGCTTTGCTTTACCCTTCGGAATCAGGAAGTTGCGGGCGTAGCCATCCTTCACCTTGAGCAGATCGCCGAGGTTCCCGAGGTTGGCGACCTTTTCCATCAGAATGATTTGCATCGTCGTCTCCTCGCTTACTGGTGATTGTCGGTGTAAGGCAGCAGCGCCAGGAAGCGGGCGCGCTTGATGGCCACCGACAGCATCCGCTGATAGCCGGCCTTGGTGCCAGTCAAGCGAGCCGGCATGATCTTGGCGTTCTCGGCAACGTACTCCTTGAACAGGTCGACATCCTTGTAGTCGATCTCTTCCATCTTCTCGGCAGTGAAGCGGCAGAACTTGCGCCGCTTGAACAGACCACTGCCACGCTTCTTGACATTCTTGTCATCCTTCTTCTTGAAGAACCTTGCCATCTTGATTTCCTTCGACAAATTCGATCGTAGTGATATGCAGTCTCGGCTGCTTGCTGTTCCGGCTCCTGGCTGCAAGAAAGCCGGTCAGTTGCAGCACCGTTCCCGGACCCGCTGCCTGCAGCCATTGCGCCGTGGAACCCAGGGCAATCGCCTGGATCTCACATTCAACACGGCGTGGACTATCCGCTTCGAGTTGTTCTGACTGGTGCCCGATCAGGCACTCCACCACCGGCACACCGGCCGGCGTAAAGCGTAGCGCCTTGCGCTCGATCAGGGTTCCGGTCAACTCGACGCGATTCAGCAGCGCCTCATCGGTCAGGTGGCTGGCTGCTCGGCAGCTTGCACCGGCGCCGGCTCACGGACTTCCAGCAGCGACTTGGACTTTTCGTCCTTCATCATCGGCGACGGTGTGCTCACCGCCCGCTTGGTCCTGATCGTCAGATGACGAAGGATGGCGTCGTTGAACTTGAAGCCGTGCTCGAGTTCGGTCAGCGTGGGGCCGTCGCACTCGATGTTCATCAGAATGTAGTGTGCCTTGTGCAGCTTCTCGATCGGATAGGCGAGCTGACGGCGCCCCCAGTCTTCAAGGCGGTGAATCTGCCCTGCGCGCGCGACGACGAGCGACTTGTAGCGCTCGACCATCGCCGGGACCTGTTCACTCTGGTCCGGATGGACGATTAGAACGATTTCGTAATTGCGCATGAACACTCCTTATGGATGAAGCCCCCCGCCATGCGAACGGTGGAGCAAGGTGGAAAAAGCCGTCGATTATAACTGGCTATCGATGTTGTGGACAACTTGATTTTGCTTGCCATCTGTCGGGGACAGCCAATCTGTCCCCCTTGTCAGCAGCACGCCGGGCATGCTGGCCACACCGGCGCACCGCCCTGGACCCTCCTCAGTTGAAGATCTTGCGCTGGCGTGCATCCGCGCTGCCAAAGATCTGCGGGCTCTGCGGGTACGAAGCCGACGGCAGATAGCTGGGATTGATCTTGGCGTGCCAATCGGCGTAGGTGGCGTTGGCTGGCAGCGCCTTCAGTGCCTTGAGCGCGTAATACGTAAAGGCACCGCACGGACGACCGCCGATTCTCGCGTCGTAACTGAAGTTGTTCGGTCCTTCCTTGCAACCGGCCAGCAACAGGTCGCCAGCCATACGTGAAAGCGCGCTGGCAAAAGGCGACAGGCCCGAAGTAACCTGCACCATCGTCAGCGGCTGGCCGCTGATTCCGCGCGGTAACTGGTCGGCCGGCAGCCAATTGCCCATCGGCATGAAGCGCGGACGCGGTGCATCGTCGGCATCGGGATCAGCGGCGGCAGCCCGCGTCACCGTCCCCGAATGGCAACTGTCGGAAATGAGCACCAGCCGCACGCCTCCCTTGCGCGCGCTGAACAGCGTATTGATCTCGTCGTCGATCAGGGCCCCACCGCCGGTCTGAAGGTCGTACGGACAGAGCGCCTCATCGAGGCCATCGATCTCGTCGCCGTTGGTATCCGGCACGTAGGTACCGTGCCCGGAAAAGGTGATCACCACCAAGTCGCCGCTGACTGCTGCAGCGATCAACGACTGGATGCCGCTGACCATTGCCGCCTTGGTTGCCTGGCTGTCGATCAGCTTGTTGACGGCAAAACCGCGTGTTGCAAGTTCGGCTGCCCAGTCGTTGGCGTCGTTCACGCAGCCGCTCAGATCCATGTGTGTGCCGGGGTAGTTGTTGACGCCTATACAAAGTGCGCGTTTGCTCATCTCTGTCTCCTCTGGAGGAATGGTTGATCAAGGCCTGCGATCCTCAGTCTAGCAAGCCGCGGCGGAATAACAAACCTCCTATGCGACCAACTCACTTAAGACAAGATGGCCGATGGACGCTCTGGCCCTGTCGCACCGCTTCTGACGTTGCTGACGTTGGGGCAGCGCATCCGTCGTCCTCGCCACCACACCCCTGTCGGCATCATTCAGCTTTTTGATTCACCGACATCGGCAAATGCCAGGCTGGTCGCTGGCGAAGCCGATCATGCTGTCGACGCCCGACGGAGACAGCTTCGACGCCAGCCTGAACCTGCCGGAGGCTCGCCGCCACCCGCTCAGTCGAAGGCAAGATCACGGTAATGTATTGCCCGCAGGTATCGCGCCACCTCGTCGATGTCGTCCTGATCCCACCCCAGGGACACGATCTCCTGCCAGCGGCGAACCTCCGATCGCAGGCTCTTCCAGTCGTTGACCAGTTTCTTGTCGCGCCAATGAACCTCGGCGTCGTGGCAGGAGACGCAGTGCGTTGTGTACAGCAACTCGCCCCGCGTCGCCTCGCGCATCACATCAGCGCCGGCAGCAGGGGGCACAGCAAAGGAGATCAACAAAGCCGAAAACAGGAATCCAGGACGCATAACCATTCCTCGTACGGTTGCCGCTTGTCCGACCCTGATGGCGACCCCCAGGACCCTGTCCTTGAACGTTGAACGCGGCTCTGGCGGCATCGGTATCGACCTCGACGGGCAACGACATCGAGCGGGAAAGGCACTCGAACGGATCTCGCATGGACGCCAATCACCTTTCCCTTCCGCCGCTTCCTTGCTGCTCTCAGCCTGTAGGGTGGTCGAATCCGCTGCCAGCGCGATCGAAATGTCGGTCGGCAGACATTCCCGTATGGTATGCGAACCTCGGCCGCCGACACGGTTTACATAGTGCCTGCCAGCAAGAAATCAAGGCCTTCCTGTACCGAGAGAACCCCCCGGTCAGGCGACCTCGACGCTGGACGGAGGACCTGCGCCGGAACAAGCGTTCCAGCTCCGGAGGGAAGCGCCTCCGAATCTCGTCGCGGACGAAGCTGAAGGCGTGCCGGGCAAAAAGAGCACCCTGACGATGCTTCAGTAGGATATGCTCCTGCGACATTCCCTGCCTGGAGTGCCTGTCAAGGAGAGACCATGGGTCTGAACGCCGTCTATGCCGCTAGCGAGCCATCTCGCAGCCAGATTGATGACATCACCGAGCCGATCGTCGTTGAGTTCGGCGCGCCCTGGTGCGGGCACTGCCTTGCCGCCCAACCCCTGCTGGCGAGCGCCCTGGCAGCCTACCCCGGGGTGCGGCACATCAAGATAGAAGATGGCCCCGGCCGCAGACTGGGTCGTTCGTTCACGGTCAAGCTCTGGCCAACGCTGATCTTCCTGCGCCAGGGGAGCGAAGTTGCACGCCTGGTCCGTCCCACCGATGCAGCGGCGATCGTACAGGCACTGGCCAGCACTGCTCTGACCGACGGGAAGCCGGATTGCGCCGACCATCGCTAGCGGGCGCTCGGAGTTGTGGCGCCCATGCCTCCCTGCCTGCCCAGCCCTGCCCTGACACGTTTGTCGTGTTGTGGTGAGGCCGCTACACCATGCCAGCCCTGCTCCGTGCGCTGCAAGCCGACATCACCACGCTGGCGCTTGACGCCATCGTCAACGCCGCCAACTCGTCGCTGCTCGGCGGCGGTGGCGTTGACGGCGCCATTCACCGCGCGGCCGGCCCCGAGTTGCTGAACGCATGCCGCCGGCTCGGCGGTTGCAGCACCGGCGATGCCAAGCTCACCAGAGGCTATCGCCTGCCCGCCAGGTACATCATTCACACCGTCGGACCAGTATGGTGCGGCGGCGCCCGTGGCGAACCCGAACTGCTGGCCTCGTGCTACCGGCGCTCGATCGAGGTCGCCGCAGCCAATGGCTTGCTCAGCCTGGCATTGCCGAGCATCGGCACGGGCATCTACGGTTACCCGATCGACGAAGCCGCGAAGGTCGCCGTCGCGACGGTTCGTTCGTCGGTGCGGGAGTTCGGCCTGATCAGGGAAGTGGTCTTCTGCTGCTTCTCGCCGCGCGACCTGCAAATCTATGCCGGGCTGCTGGCCGAAACAGCGGCCTGACGTTCAGTGCCGCCGGACAAGCCCGGGCCTGCGCAAGACACTCAGCAGTTCGCTCCGCCCAGGCAGCGTGCGACGGCGCTCGCCGCCGGTGCCAGCGGACGGCCTTCCTTGGCCCAGGCGCGAATACCATCCCTGACGTTGTAAACCGTCTGGTAACCCGCCTGCCGTGACAGGAACTGGCTTGCCGCCTTGGTGCGGTTGCCACTGCGACAGATGACGATCACCGGCTGGTCCGGCGTCGCCACACCCTGTACCTGCCGCAGCCATGCTGGTGGATCCGCACGACCCTTCTCGTCGAAGAAGGTGAACAGCCGGCTGCCCGGCACGATTCCGGTTTCCTTCCACTCACCTTCGGTGCGGATGTCGATGATCGGCACCCCTGCGGCGACCAGCCGTGCCAGTTCGGTATTGTCGATATCGACCACCGCGGCGCGGACCGGTAGCACCAGAAACAGGGCAACAAGCGAAAGAAGCATTTTGCGAACCATGATCGAGACTCCCGAGACAGCGAAGCCATCATCTTACAACGACACCCTGCCCAGGGCACCAGCGGCAGGTCTTCCCGCCCTTTCAAGCGTGACGGCTTGCCCCTTGAAACATAAACCTTTTCAGTGCCGCAGTGCCGCGCTAGTATGCCAACCTTGGGGCCCGCGGCCGTGGCCCGGATTCATCTCGATGAAAGGAACCCTTCGTCTTGAAGCCTACCGATATCGGCGCCCCCGACTACTTCCACAAAGTCGTTGATTGCCAGTGGGCCTGCCCGGCCCATACGCCCGTCCCCGAGTACATTCGTCTGATCGCCGCCGGCCGCTACAGCGAGGCCTACATGGTCAACTGGGTGTCGAACGTCTTTCCCGGCATCCTCGGACGCACCTGCGACCGACCGTGCGAGCCGGCGTGTCGGCGCAGCCGGGTCGAGGACGAGACGGCCGATGGCCGCGAGCGCCGGGAGCCAGTCGCAATCTGCCGCCTGAAGCGCGTCGCGGCCGACTACAAGCAGGATATCCGGCCGCTGTTGCCACCAGCGGCAGCGCAGAAAAACGGCCGCCGCGTCGCCTGCATCGGTGCCGGGCCTGCCTCGCTGACGGTCGCTCGCGACCTCGCACCGCTTGGCTACGAGGTCGTGATCTACGATGGCGATGCCCGCGCCGGCGGCATGATCCGCACCCAGATCCCCAAATTCCGCCTCCCTGAGGAAATCATCGACGAGGAAACGGGCTATGTCCTCGGCCTCGGAGTCGACTTCCGTAGCGGCCAGTACATCGGTTCGCTCAGGGACCTGCTCGCCGAGGGCTACGACGCGGTATTCGTCGGTTCCGGCGCGCCGCGCGGTCAGGATCTCGACATCCCTGGACGCAAGGCGGCGGCGAAGTCCATCCATCTCGGAATTGACTGGCTGGCGAGTGTCGCTTTTGGCCACGTCACCGCGATCAGCAAGCGCGTGATCGTTCTCGGCGGCGGCAATACGGCGATGGACTGCTGCCGGTCGGCACGCCGACTGGGCGGCACCGACGTCAAGGTCATCGTCCGCTCCGGTTTCGAGCAGATGAAAGCCAGCGCCTGGGAAAAGGAGGACGCCATGCACGAGGGCATCCCGATTCTCAACAACCTCGTTCCCAAGGCCTTCACCCACAACGGCGGCCGGCTGACCGGCGTCACCTTCCAGAAGGTGCGCTCGGTCTATGACGAGAACGGCCGCCGCACGCTGGTACCGACCGGCGAGACCGATCCACATTTCGAGTGCGACGTGGTACTGGTCGCTGTCGGGCAGGACAACGCCTTCCCCTGGATCGAGCGCGACATGGGCATCGAGTTCGACAAATGGGGGCTGCCGAAGCTCGACGAGCGGACGATGCAGTCCACCCTGCCCAATGTCTTCTTCGGCGGTGACGCGGCCTTCGGGCCGAAGAACATCATCTGGGCGGTCGCCCATGGCCACGAGGCAGCGGTTTCGATCGACCGCATGTTGAACGGCGAGGACATCGCCGTCCGACCGCCGCCGATGACGAACCTCATTTCACAGAAGATGGGCATCCATGCCTGGCGCTATGACAACGCAATCTCGGTCGACCGGCGCCTGCGCGTGCCGCTGCGGGACATCAGTGCCGCACTGAAGAGCATCAAGATCGAGGTCGAGCTGGGTTTTGACCCGCAGCTTGCGTTCAAGGAAGCACAACGCTGCCTGAACTGCGATGTGCAGACGGTGTTCGCACCCCGGCTGTGCATCGAGTGCGACGCCTGCATGGACATCTGCCCGATGGACTGCATCAGCTTCACGGCCAACGGTGACGAGGACGAGCTGCGCCCACGGCTGCAGGCGCCGGCGCTCAACCTGGCTCAGGATCTCTACGTCTCGGAGACCCTGAAGACCGGACGGGTGATGGTCAAGGACGAGGACGTCTGCCTGCACTGCGGCCTGTGCGCCGAACGTTGCCCGACCGGGGCATGGGACATGCAGAAGTTCCTGCTCCAGATGACGCACGCCGGTGCGGCCTGCCGAAGCCCCGGCGCAACGGATACCCAGCAAGCCACCGCCTGAGCGAGGAACCAGAAATGCAGAAGATCGAAGCGGTCAATGATTTCGTCATCAAGTTTGCCAACATCAACGGCTCGGGGTCGGCGTCGGCCAACGAACTGCTGGCGCGCGCCATCCTGCGCATGGGCGTACCGGTTTCGCCACGCAACATCTTTCCGTCGAACATCCAGGGGCTGCCGACCTGGTTCGAGGTGCGCGTCACCGAGCACGGCTACCTCGGTCGCCGTGGCGGCGTGGACCTGATGGTGGCGATGAACCCGCAGAGCTGGGATCAGGACGTACGCGAGATCGATCCTGGCGGCTACCTGTTCTACGACAGCTCCAAGCCGCTGCCGCGCGCGAAGTTCCGCAGTGACATCCACGTCCTCGGCATGCCGCTCACCGAGATCTGCAACGACCACTACAGCGACTCGCGCCAGCGCCAGTTGTTCAAGAACATCATCTACATCGGCGCCCTGACGACGCTGCTCGACATCGACCCGGCCGAGATCGAAAAGCTCTTCGGTGAGCAGTACAAGGGCAAGGAAAAACTGTTCGACTCCAACGTCCAGGCGCTCAATCTCGGCCGCGATTACGCGCGCGACAATCTCAAGCCGATCGCGCTCAAGGTCGAACGCCGCGACCGGGTCGGCGACCGCATCTTCGTCGACGGCAACAGCGCCGCTGCACTCGGCTGCGTCTATGGCGGCGCGACGGTCTGCGCCTGGTACCCGATCACCCCGTCGTCGTCGGTGGCCGAGGCGTTTCAGCGCTACACGCAAAAGCTGCGCGTCGACCCGGCCACCGGCAGCCGTCGCTACGCCATCGTTCAGGCCGAAGACGAACTGGCCTCGATCGGCATGGTGATCGGCGCAGGCTGGAACGGTGCACGCGCTTTCACCGCCACCTCTGGCCCGGGTATCTCGCTGATGTCGGAGTTCATCGGCCTGGCCTATTTTGCCGAGATCCCGTCGGTGCTGATCAACGTCCAGCGCGGCGGACCATCCACCGGCATGCCGACGCGCACGCAACAGGCGGATGTACTCGCCTGCGCCTACGCCTCGCACGGCGATACCAAGCACGTGCTGCTGTTTCCCGAAGACCCTTATGAGTGCTTCGAGATGTCTGCGCAGGCACTCGACCTCGCCGAACGGCTGCAGACGCCGGTCTTCGTCATGACCGACCTCGATATCGGCATGAACCAGCGGCTGTGCCGCCCCTTCGCCTGGGACGACAGTCGGCAATACGACCGCGGCAAGGTGATGACCCGCGAGGCGCTCGACGGCGGCGCCGATTTCGGCCGCTACCTCGACGTCGACGGCGACGGCATCCCCTACCGCACCTACCCCGGCACGCACCCGACCAGAGGTGGCTATTTCACCCGTGGCACGAGCAAGAACGCCTACGCCGGTTACTCCGAGGCCGGTTCCGACTACATCTACAACATGCAGCGGTTACGGCGGAAGTTTGAAACGGCCAAGACGCTGGTACCAATGCCGGTGCTCTCGGCGGCGAAGTATCCGGCTCGTTTCGCCGCCATTTTCTACGGCTCGACGGCTCCGGCAATGCACGAGGCGCTCGACGCGCTGGCTGAACAGGGAATCTACATCAACGCCCTGCGCGTGCGCGCCTTCCCGTTCCAGGACGAGATCGCCGACTTCATCGCCTCGCACTCGAAGGTCTTTGTGCTTGAACAGAACTTCGACGCGCAACTGACGACGCTGCTGGTCAACGAAGCCCACGTCAGCCCGGCCAGCTTGGTGCCGGTGCTGCATTACGACGGCACGCCGATCACCGCACGCTTCATCACCCAGGAGATCGCCGAGCGCGTCGCCAGGCTCAACGTGCGCCCTCTCCGCGAAAACATGGTGGCCTGAGATGACCTACCTCGCCAAACCCAAGCTGCACCATCCCTCCCTCGCCAAGAACCGCGTTGGCTACACCCGCCGTGACTACGAAGGCCGGATCTCGACCCTCTGCGCTGGCTGCGGCCACGACTCGATCTCGGCAGCGATCATCCAGGCCTGCTGGGAACTCGACATTGAGCCGCACCGCGTCGCCAAGCTGTCGGGTATCGGCTGCTCGTCGAAAACGCCCGATTACTTTCTCGGTAACTCGCACGGTTTCAACACCGTGCATGGCCGCATGCCGTCGGTCCTCACCGGTGCCTATCTCGCCAACCGCGAGCTGATCTACCTTGGCGTTTCCGGCGACGGTGACTCAGCGTCGATCGGTCTTGGGCAGTTCGCGCACGTCATGCGCCGTGGCGTGAACATGACTTACCTGGTCGAGAACAACGGCGTCTACGGACTGACGAAGGGCCAGTTCTCTGCCACCGCCGACAAGGGCTCGAAGTCCAAGAAGGGGCAGACCAACAACGACGCGCCGATCGATCTGGTCAGCCTGGCGCTACTGATGGGCGCGACCTTCGTCGCGCGCGGCTTCTCCGGCGACAAGACGCAACTGGTGCCGCTGATCCGCGCCGCTCTGGCGCATCAGGGCGCGGCGGTGATCGACATCCTCTCGCCGTGCATCGCCTTCAACAACCACTCCGGCAGCACCAAGAGCTACGACTACGTGCGCGAGCACAACGAGGCGGTCAACCGCCTGGACTTCTTCCCGCAGCGCGACGAGATCACCGCCGAGTACGGCGCCGGCGAATTGATCGAAGTGCGGCAGCATGACGGCTCGCTGGTTCGCCTGCGCAAGCTGCACGCCGACTATGACCCGACCGACCGCATCCGGGCGATGAGCTACGTCCAGGAACACGCCGCGCGTGGCGAAGTAGTCACCGGCTTGCTCTATGTGGATGCGGACGCCTGTGATCTGCACGAGCAACTCGACACCGTCGCACAGCCCCTGAACACGCTCGGCGCCGCCGAACTCTGCCCAGGATCAACGGCCCTGGAGAAGATCAACGCGGCGCTGCGCTAATGTCGTCTGGCGCCGCCGCAGCCCGCCGATGCCATCGCAGGCGATAGAACGGCAGCAACCGCAGGCAGCCCAGAACAGGGGGCGAAGGAGCCCCGACCAGGAGGAAAAGGGCTCTCGCCCTCCACCCCGGATCGGTCTACTCGTGTTGCAGAACCGCCGGCAGGACCGTCTTGGCCATGCGCTTGGCGAAGTAGTAGATGCGCTTCTGCTTCTCGATCAGGTCGACTTCCAGGACGTAGGCGGGAATGCGGTTGGGCTCCTCGGCGATCAGGCGACGTGCCTCGTGTGCGGCTGCCGAGTCGGCGATGCTGTTGATCTCGTCCTTCATTCCGACGACCACCTGCGCTGAGCGCTGGTTGCGCTGACCAACCGCCTGCACGGCCGCCGCAACCGCCTTGGTGATCGCCTGCTGGAAGCCGTTGAGCACCTGCTGCGTGGTTTCACTGACCGCTACCTTGTCCTTGATGCGGTCGTGGCCAAGCACGACCAGGTTGGTTTCGACTATGTCGCCGATATTCTCCAGGTTGCTGACCGCCTCCATCAACTGCAGCAGTTCCCGGCTCTGCTCCCCGCTCAGCTGCTGTTTGCTGATCTTGCCCAGGTAGTCGATGATTCCCGCATGCAGGATGTCGACCGTGTCGTCCATCATGCGGATTTCTTCGAGCGCCTGCCGGTCACCCTTGATGATCGCCGGCATGATGCCTTTCAACATCGCATTGACCGTCTCGCCCATGTGCATCACTTCCATGCGCACCTGGTCGAGTGCCAGCGATGGCGTGCTCAGCAGTTCATCGTGCAGGAACTTGGTGCGGACGATGATCGCTTCCTCCTCGAGTGGCTTGTCGGGCACCAGCCATTCGACGAGGCGTGCGATCTGGGTGGTGAACCAGATGAAGATCAGCGTGTTGGCGATATTGAAGAAGGTGTGTGCGTTGGCGATCTGGCGTGGCGTCTCGGCGGCGAGACGCGCTGTGCCGGTGAGATCCGGGTACGCCGGCGAGATACCGGTCACCAGAGCGGCGATGAAGCCGATGAAGGGCAGCCAGATCAGCACGCCGCAGACATTGAACAAGAGATGCACGATCGCCGCACGCACCGCCTCGCGCGGCTTGCCGATCACCGCCAGCAGCGCCGTCACGCAGGTGCCGATGTTGGCACCAAAAGCCAGCGCAATGCCCGCCTGCAGGCTGATGAAACCCTGGCTGGCCATGACGATCACGATCCCGGTCGAGGCCGATGAGGACTGGATCAGAGCGGTGAACGCGGTCGCAATCAGCACGCCGACGAGTGGATTGTCCATCGTCCGCATCAGGTCGAGAAAGGGCTGGTAGCTGCGCAACGGCTCCATCGCCTCGCTCATCACGTGCATGCCGAAGAAGACCATGCCGAGGCCCATCAGCATGCCGCCGTAGTGCTTTGTGTTGTCGTTCTTGGCGAGGAACAGCATGGCGAAGCCGACGGCGATCATCCCCAGCGCCGCCTTGGTGATCTTGAAGGCGACTATCTGGGCGGTGATCGTGGTGCCGATGTTGGCGCCCATGATCACCCCGACCGACTGCGACAGCGACATCAGCCCGGCCGAGATGAAGCCGACGATCAGCACGGTGGTCACCGACGACGACTGGATCACCGCCGTCACCAGCGCGCCGGTACCGACGCCCATGAAGCGATTGACGGTCAGCGTGGCGAGGATGCCCTTCATACGCTCGCCGGCGACGGCCTTGAGGCCCTCCTCCATCTGCATCATGCCGAAAAGGAAGATGGCCAGGCCGCCCAGCAGCTCGACGGTCATCATCAGCCAGTCGGGCCCGGCTTCGTCCACCTGCGCGGCCAGCGCCGGCCAGGCGAGCAGGAAGAAAGTGGCCCCGATGCCACACAGCGCGAGCGGCAGACCCACATGATTGACGAAATTCAGATGCATTTTGTGCATGCTTCTCACCTCCGGTCGTTGCGACTCAGCATTTCTTATGTTCCTTGACGATGGTCACCGGCAGCCTGGCGAGGCCGACAACCTGCTCGGCCACCGAACCGAGCAGCAGGTGCCGCAGGCCGGTCGTCCCCTTGCTGCCCATGACCACCATGCAGGCCTTCTGCTTCTCCGCCACCTGCAGGATTCGCGTCACGGGGATGCCCTTGACCATTAGTAGTTCCGGCTTGTGCAAGGCCTCCCGCTCGGGATGCCGCTTCGTCACCCCGGACAGGAACTCGTCGAGCATTTCGCCGGCAACGTCCTCCATCCGGGTCAGCGTCTTCTTGCGCGCCATGCGCGCGTAGTAGCCGGGCATGTTCAGCGGATCGTGCACCACGTGCAGGATCACCAGCCGTGTCCCCAGGCCGACGGCCAGGTCACTGGCCAGCAGCAGGGCGGCCTCGGAATAGTCAGAGAAATCAACGGGAACCAGAATCGGCCCCCGGCCCGCGGTGTGCGGCTTGGCGTCGCCTTGTTTCTGTTCAGCCATGGGCAATCGCTCCTCTCATGTGAAACGAGCTTGTCAGGCACCGCTCGAAAGACCAGCCGGCCGCTGCCAGCCTGGGCAGGACAATTCACTGAAGACATTAGTTCAGAGGCTTGATTGGCAGAACCCTGAGTTGCATCGGCCGAAAGATATAATAAATTCTCGCTGCATACACGGTCTTTTTCCCTTTCTTCTTGGTCAGCGCCGCGCACATCGCCGACGGAGGCGGCTCCGGCCAGCGGGTTTGCCAGCGCGGGCGCGGGCCGAGACGCAGTCACGGCCAGGTCAAGCCCGGCTTCCAGGGTTTGCCAACGCGGGCGCGGGCCGAGAGCCCCCGATGATCGATCGGCCCTTGTTTCCGCGCGGCATTGCGCCTATCCTTGCGCGCTGCGCGCTTCGGAACAGTTTTTTCGCTGCCGCGCGCCTTTTAGCCGGGTTTTTGCTGGGATCTGCTGCCAGAACGCAGGATCTCCGCTGGTCAACATCACTTCCTGAAGCGAGGGCAATTCATGGAATGGTTAGGCGTGTCGTCAATCGACTGGGAACTGGCGGTCCGCATTGTCATCCAGTGCTGCCTGTTCTCCATGTCGGCCTTTTTTTCGGGGTCTGAAACAGCCCTTTTTTCGCTCAGCCGGATCGACCTCCAGAAGCTGCGCAATTCGCGCAATCCTCATTCCGAGAGCATCCATGCCATGCTCGACGAGCCACGGCGACTGATCGTCTCGCTGCTCTGCGGCAACGAGCTGGTGAACATCGCAGCCGCGGCCAACATGACCATGATCCTGGTGACCGCCTTCGGCGAGGCGGATGCCGGCTGGATCAACGTTCTGGTGATGGTGCCACTGCTGCTGCTGTTCGGCGAAGTAACGCCAAAGACGATCGCCGTCAACTTTCCGACCAAGTTTGCAACGCTGCTCTCGGCCCGCTTCCTGCCCAAGTGGATTTTCATCGTCACCCCCCTGCGCAACGTCGTGCGCATGGTCGCCGACCGGGTGACGACCTTTGTCGTCGGCGAGCACGTCGGGCGTGAAAACATCCTCAAGGCCGACGAACTGCGGACACTGATGGCCGACAGCGAGGAAACCGGCGTCATCCAGGCCTCGGAACGGGTGCTGATAGACAAGGTGCTCGAAGCCGCCGAAACCGACGTCGCGCGGATCATGACGCCGGGTCCACGCATCCGCTTCCTCGACGGTGACCTGCCGGTCGGGGAACTGATCGAGCGCTTCCGCAGCTATCGTCACCCCCGCGTTCCCGTGTACCGCGGCCACTGGGATAACGTCATCGGCTTCCTGCATGCCGAGGATCTGCTGCGCAGGGTGCGCGCCGATGGTGGCCGATCGGCGATCCAGCTCAGGGAAATCCTCAAGCCGGCGCACTTCGTGCCGCCGACCAAGAAAGTCGACGAAATGCTGGAGTACTTCCAGCGCTTCAACACCCGCGCCGCGGTGGTCATCGGCGAGTATGGTGAGGTACTCGGAATAGTCACCATCAAGGATGTGCTGACCTTCATCTTCGGTGAAATCTCGGGCAAGATGCGCGGCCAGGAGTACTTTCAGGAGGAAGACAACGACAGCTTCACCGTCCCCGGCTACATGCGCCTAGCGGACCTGCGCACGCTGACCAATTTCGATATTGAAGACCCGCTGATGAACACCATCGGCGGCGTAACGCTGGTGCTCTTCGGCCGCTTGCCGCGCGTCGGCGAAAAGGTCTTCTACGCCGACTACGAGATCACCGTCAAGGAAGTCAGCGGCATGCGCATCACCAAGGTGCGCGTCTCGCGCGGCCGCACCCCCGATGAGCCTGAGGAAACGCCGGACGAGCCACTGGAGATGGAGAGCCTGGCAGCTGAGCCGGTAGCGGAAGGTCTGCTGGCTGGCGTGCCGGTAGACCAGGAGCAGGAAACCCTGGACGAATACGAAAGCGACCCGCTGAATGAACCGACTGAGGCTGAGGCTGAGGCTGAGGCTGAGGCTGAGGCTGCCGCGGACCACGAGGCAGAGAGCAGCGCGCCAGCGGGCAAGGCCGCGAGCGCGGCGAACTAGACAAGGAGACGAACAATGGAACTGCTTCTGCAATTGCTGGTCATCCTGATCTTTCTTGTGTTGAAGGGATTCTTTTCGGGGTCCGAGTTGGCGATGGTCAATTCCGACAAGATCCACCTGCGGCATCAGGCCCGGCTCGGCGACCGGGGCGCCAAGCTGGTGCTGAACCTGTTTCGCACCCCGGACGTGATGCTTGGCACGACGCTGGTCGGTACCAATATCGCGACGGTGACGATCACCACCATGGGCACGCTGATCTTTGTGCACCTGCTCGGGGACATCGGCGATCTGGTCTCGGTGCTGGTGTTCACCCCCTTCCTGCTGATTTTCGGCGAGATCGTGCCGAAGAGCATCTTTCAGCAGAAGGCCGACACGATCGCCGTCAAGATCATCTACCCGCTGCGTTTCTTCTCCTACCTGTTCTATCCGGTGATCTTCGTCTTCAGCCGTGTCGCGCGTGTTGCCGCCCGGCTCTTCGGCGGCGCAACCTCGGGCCAGAGCGGCTTCATCAGCAAGGATGAATTGCGCGTCCTGATCGATCTGTCGGAAACCTCGTCGGACAGCGCCGCGACCAGCAAGCAGCGGATTCGTCGCATCTTCCGTTTTGCCGACACGACGGTTGGCGAGGTGATGACGCCGCTGGCCGAGGTCGTCGGCTTCAACGAGACGCGTGAGATGGGCGAGGCGGTGCGGCGAGTCTGGGCGTCCGGATTCAATCGCCTGCCGGTCTTTCGTGGCAACATCACCAACGTGACCGGGGTGATGACGCTGAGCACCTGGGATCTGCTGCTGCCCGACATCGAGCAGCGACCGGTGGACGATTTTGTCAAACCCGCCCTCTACCTGACGCCCAAGCAGAGCCTCGATCAGGTGCTGCCGCTGCTGCGCGCACGCGCCGACCACATGGCGATCGTCGTCGACGAGTTCGGCTCGGCGATCGGCATCCTGTCAATGGAGGACATCTTCGAGGAAGTCGTCGGCACGGTAGACTCCGGCTACGACTTCGACACCATGAAGACGCGCCGGGTGACCATCGAATCGGAGAGCGACGACACGCACCTGATCAGCGGGCGCGCGCCAATCTCGGAGTTGAACGATTCGCTGAAGCTCAATCTCCCGGTCGGCGAAGCGCATACCCTCGCCGGCTTCCTGATCAACCGCCTGCGACACATCCCGGAGGTCGGCGATACGGTACTCGAGCAGGGCTATCGCTATACGGTGACCGAGGCCGATGCGCGCTCCGTCACCAAGGTGCGCGTCGAACGGGTGTAGGGGCACAGCAGTGGGCGGTGCCCGACGGTCACCGCCTTCAGGGATCGCCGGCTATTGGCCGCACAGAGAAGCTTCGTTGCGAGGAGTGCTTGCCCTGACCCAAAGGTTCGAGGAGGCCGGCATGGCGCAACTGGCTCACCATACGCGATACCGTTTCCAGCGTCAGCGCGGTGATGTCGGCCATATCCTGCCGCGACGGCAGAACGACCTGTAGATCTGCTGGCTGGTTCACCGGGTTTTGCTCAGGCGCCTGCGCAAGCATCATCACCAGGCGGCGGACCCTGTCAGCAGCCTGGCCGCAGCGCAGTGCGATGACCTCTGCGGCGCGGCGCTCGGCCTTGGCCAGCGTCCGCAGCAGCGAGTAGTCGCCAGCAGGCGGCGTCCGATCGTCCGGCCAAGGCGCGAGAACACAGTCGGCGAGTGCCGTTGCCGTGAAACTGTACTTGCCGAAGAGCAGCGTCTCCGCACCGATGACGTCGCCCCGAACAGCCAGGTTGGCAAAGCTCTCCTCGCCGTTGGGCTGTTCCTCGCGGTCGAGCCGAACAGAGCCGCTGAGAACCCGCCAGGCAGTCCCGCGGGCATTGCCGGCGTAGATACGCTGTCCGCGCGGGACCGAGCGCTGTCTGGCTCGGGTCATTCGCGCGCCGACCCGGCGCGGCCTTTGTTCGGCATTCGACAAGACGGCTGGCTCCATTGCACTCTTTGCCCTCAGAAGCGGACGTGTATGCCGGCGAACACGCTGACACAGCCGACATTGGTCGGGTCGAGGCTGGACATGGCCAGAGCGGCGGCTACCGCGATCGGTTTCCTGGCAAACGGCATCGCGAGCTCTCTCCTGTTCTTGATTTGGCGAATATCTGGCCAATTCTAGGGAGGGATGGTGCGTGGCGGAATGTGGCATATCGCCGCACAAGCCAAGGGTCTTGAAGGTTCTTGATACAGATCACTACTGGCGGCAGCAATGGCTCCGGCGGCCCGGGGAAGGATTCCCGACTTTCAGGAAAGGCCGGACGCAACTGCTGGCGACGGTGGCGTGTCATCCGACAAGACCGGCAGCAGCCTTTGCGCGATCTCCCTGGCCCACGGATTGATCTCGCCATAGGTCTTGACGAGCCGGCCTTCCGATGCACGGAACAGCAGCCTGGCGCGGCTGTCATCGACCGAATTATCGTAGAGGTAGGTGCGGTCGGCCAGCCAGGCGACAAAGTAGCAGTACGCCAGTGACCGGGTGTAGCGGGCAATGATCTTGGGAATCGGGACGTCGTGCCCACCCTCCATCACCCGCATGGCAACACGCTTGGCGTTTATGGAAGGGTCGTCGGTGCCGACGAAGAAGAGGCGGATGAAGAAACCGGCTTCGCGCGCCCGACGAATGAAGTCAAGCTTGTCCGGTGCCGAGAGGACGGTTTCGAAGGCCAGGCTGCGCCCGTGTTCGAGGCAGTGTTCACGGATCTCCGTTGCCCGCTCGGCCGCCTGAATGACCGCCTGTGGCGAGTTCCAGTCGCCGAAGTCGTCGCGCGCAATGAAGTCGGGATTGACGTAAACGCAGCCGCCCATCCACTCGTGCATCAGCAGCTGCTGGGTGATCGAAGTCTTGCCGGAGCCGTTGGGGCCGGCAACAATGATCAGCCGAGGTCTTGCCCCGTCGTTCATGCCTCGCGTCGGCAGGGCGGCTTGATCGCCGTGATCTCGGCCCGCAGACGAACCATCAGTTGCGCGCGTGCCGCCTGACCGTGTCTACGCGCTTCTGCGGCAACGGCTTCCATCAGGTCGTCGAGTTGCTCATCGGAAGGTTCATGGCTGATGTCATTCAGATCGAATGGTTGTAATTGCATCGCTTCCTCCGGAATCGAACCGCGTGGATCGCTTGCCGCTTGGCTAGCCGACCCTGATTCTAACCCAGAAACCGATGCGCCATGCACCGTGAGGACAATGCAGTCGCCGACAGGTCGACTGCGATTGCCTGCGTCGGCAAGACCCTGCGATACTGCAGCCTTGTACCAATCCTGAAAACTTGGCTGCCGGTCAGCGGGCCGGGCCGTGCCATGCCACCTGGCCAAAGACCATGAAACTTCGACGCATCCATACCATTCACCGCGCCGCCGCCAGCCCGAGGAGTTTTCCCCCGCTCCTCTTTGTCCATGGCGGCTACGCCACGGCAGCGTGCTGGGACGCGTACTTCCTCCCCTGGTTCAGCGACCGTGGTTTCGACTGCCACGCGCTGGACCTTGCCGGCCATGGCAGCAGCGAGGGCCGCGAGCGGCTCGACTCGTTCGGGCTTGACGACTACGCCGAAGATCTGGCTCAGGTGGCGACAGGACTGGATCGGCCGCCGATCCTGATCGGCCACTCGATGGGCACGGTGGTCGTCGAACGCTTTCTCGAGCACAACCAGGCGGTTGCCGCCGTGCTGATGGCCCCGGTACCACCGACCGGAATCCTGGGCTCCACGATGAAAATCGCCTTCACCGAGCCGGCTTTCTTCGACCAGCAGGTCCGCGCCACCCGCGGTGAGTACACGGCGGAAACGATGCAGACGATTCGCGACGTGTACTACTCGGCCGAGACCAGCACCGCGGATCTGCTCCGCTTCGCTCCCCTGTTCCAGGTCGAATCGCGCCGCGCGCTCCTGGATCTGTCGCTGCTGGCCATGCGTATCGGCAGACCACGGCCGAAGCTGCCGGTCCTGGTCGTCGGCGGCAATGCAGACGCGGTGTTCTCAACTGCTGTGCTGGGCTTTACCGCCGCGCGCTGGCAGGCTGAAGTGGCCGTGATTCCGGCTGCCGGGCACACACTGATGCTTGACGCCCACTGGCAGGCTGCCGCGGAAAGAATCGCTGGCTGGATCGAGCGGCAACCGTAGCCGCGCTCAGGCAACCCGCCCCGCCCGCAGCTCACTTGAACGACCCTGGCGCCAACCGCCGGCATCGGGTCTACGGGAAGTTCCTGTCAAGCCCTTCGCTCAGCGCCTCGTAGCCGGCCCGGCGAGCAGCCGCGGCAGTTCCTGCATGCGGCTGAAGACCTGCGTGGCGCCGGCAGCGCGCAGAGCCTCGGCCGAGCCTGGACGCGCATGGCCGGCGCCGCAGAAGCCGAAGACTCGCATGCCTGCCGCGCATGCGGCCTCGATGCCCGCAACGCTGTCCTCGATCACCAGGCAGCGCTCGGGCGGTGAAGCCAGCGTGGCGGCGGCGAGCAGGAACAAATCTGGCGCCGGTTTGCCGCACGCGACCATCTCGGCACTGAACAGGTTCGGCTCGAAGTACTGCAACAGGCCGGTGAGTTCGAGGTTGCTGCGAATCTTCTCCAGCGCCCCCGAAGAGGCCACGCAGCGTGGCAAGGACAACCGGGCGAGCATAGCCGCGACCCCGCCCACCGGCTGCAACTCGGCGCGAAAGGCGGCGCGATCGCGCGCACCGAGATGCGTGACGAAATCGGCCGGCAAGGCGCGCGCCCACTCGGCCTCGACCAGCGACAACACCGCAGGCAGGCTGATGCCGGTGTAGCGGTCGATCGCCTGCTGTGGCGTCAGGGGAAAACCGATCTCGGTCAGGGCTTCAGCCAGGACGCGACTGGCGATCGGCTCGCTATCGACGAGCACGCCGTCGCAGTCGAAAATGACCAGCATCGGTGGGCGGGGGTTGTTCATCAGCGGCCGCTCGGCGATCCGGGGCTGCCGGTGGGCAACGTTGAAAGGAAAAACGCCAATGACCCGGGCTCCCTACTCGCCAAGACGCCACTCCAGCACTTCCTCGAAGCGCCTGACGACGACGTAGGACTTCACGCTGACGCGTACGATGGCGCATGAGGGCGAACTCGCGAATTCCGCCAGGTAGGGGTGACGCAAGATATAGGCGGCACGCAGCCGCGTGCAGTCGTCGCCGGTCACCTCCTGCGCGGCGCCGATGGCGGTGACCGCCACCGCCTCGTGGGTATCTGCCCCGACGTTCTCCCGGTTGTCGATGAACACCGCCACACGGCTATTGGCGGTGAGATTGGCGTACTTTTGGGTAGCCCGTTCGGTGACCAGCGTCAAGTCCTGCAGATCCTGGCTGGCGGCAAAAGCCATCAGGCTGGTATAGGGCTGCCCGCCGTGGTCAGTGGCCAGCACAGCGTACCTCTGGGCTGCCAGCAAAGGCTGCAGCAACTCGTGCATGGTATTGGCAAGGCTCATGTTCTCGCTTCTCAAAGGGTGCTCATCGGGTCGCGACAGCGCGCTGTCCGAAGTGGCAGTCTTGAAGCAAAGCCACCCGTATTCCTGCCCCGGAGCCGCGGTTTCGGCCGGCGCCAATATAGCAGGCCAGGGCCGCCATCGAAAGACAATCCACTGTGGACAATGTCCGCTGGCGAGCGGATACTTCCCGCCACGTGGTATCTGCCGCTCTGCCAAGCGTCTTCCGATCGTGTCGCGTCACCCGTCACTGCCTTCCTGCATGCCAAAACTCCACCCGTGCCTGCTGGCCACCACCCTGCTGCTCGCCCTTTCCGTGCGCGCCGAGACCTTGCTCTGCCACCTGACCTATGGCGGTGAGACGCGCACGCTGCGCGCGCGGCCAGTCAGTTCACCCTACACCGTACCCGTGCAGGCGATCGGCTCCTACTTCCTGTTCCGCATGGTGTTCCAGAAAGAGCCGCGGGAACTGGCGGCCATCAAGCTCTACGTCTTCACCGACCGCGACAGCGGACCGGTACCGATCGTCCAGGCAACACACCCCTACCCCCCGCCTGCGCTAAAGAAGGCACGTTACGGCTTTACCGGCCTCAACAGCGTCTACGAGCCGATCCGCGATGGCGAACTGCAATACTGGTGCGAGCTATCTCCCGCCGCCGGGACCGAACGATGAAGTGGAAGTGGAAGCGCCAGTGGCTCTTGCTAGCTACGGCTCTCGGCCTGGCACTCGCCGCCCACGCGCTGGCCGACCCGGTACGCCTGATCTTCGTCGGCGACATCATGCTCGACGACGGCCCCGGCCGGCTGATCAGCCGCGGTGGTGATCCACTCGCCTCCTTTGCAAGCCTGCTGAAGGGTGCCGACTACACCATCGGCAACCTCGAATGCCCGATCGCGACCGTGGGTGAGCCTCTGCAGAACAAGATCGTCAGCTTCCGGGCACACCCGCGCGTAGTGCCGCTGCTGGTCGGCAAATTCGATGCGCTCGGTGTGGCCAACAATCATTCCGGTGATCATGGCCAGGCTGCGTTCCTCGAAACGCTCGGCCTGCTCGCCGACCAGGGAATTGCCACCTTTGGCGGCGGGCGCCAGCTTGCCGAGGCGCATCGCCCGCTATGGATAGCACGCGGCGGCCTGCTCATTGCCGTACTAGCGTACAACGAGTTCAAGCCGCGCTCTTTCGAAGCCGGCGCCGAATGGGCAGGGATCGCCTGGAGCGAGGACAGTCAGGTCGTTGCCGACATCCGCGCGGCGCGGACGGCCGGAGCCGACCTGGTGATTCCGTTCATGCACTGGGGCTGGGAGCGCGAGCTGCAGCCGAGCGAGCGCCAACGACAGCTGGCCCGATTGATGATCGACGCCGGCGCCGATCTGGTAGTCGGCGGGCATCCGCATGTGACGCAGGGCGTCGAGTATCATCAGGGAAAGCTGATCGTCTATAGCCTGGGCAACTTTGTCTTCGACGGCTTTGACTACGCCGCCGGCCGCAGCGGCTGGCTGCTGCGCCTGACCCTCGACAAGCGTGGCCTGTTGGCCTGGGATACGCTGGCTGCTGAGATCGACGACGACGGCACTCCCCATCCCCATGCCGGCATCGCGACCCCGTGCGGCCGGCGGGGAGACCCGGTGATCCGGGAATGCCCGAACCCCTGAAGCCTGCGGTCAAGGGCTCAGTACCGGCCAGGCACGGTTCGCTCTTGGCACGGACCCGGCTGCGGTCGCGCTCAAGCCTGATCAGCGGGCCACGAAAGTGGGTTTGTACCCCAAGGCCAGACGAATCCTCTCGGCCACCTTCTCGGCATCGGCACGGTTCGGATAGGGGCCAAGATGGACGCGGTGCATGCCGCCACCAGCAGCAATCTGGATTCCCTCGTTGAGCCAGTCCAGTTCGCGCTGCAGGTGTGAACGCAGCGTTTCGGCGTTATCGGCACTGGCAAAAGCGCCCAACTGCAGGAAAACACCGCCACCGCTGGCTACGGTCGAGCTTGTCGAGGCGATGCGTGGTGACGCTGGCAGCGTCGCTTCCGCGACCAGTGATGGTGCCGAACCGGTGTTCAGCCCGAGCTTTGCTGCCAGCAGTTCAATTTCGTCGCGCTCCGCCGTGGCGCCGACCAGGCGCGCGGGGCGTGGCGCAGGCATCACCTGCGCGTAGCTCATCGTCGTCGCGCCCTCGGGTAGAATCGATTCGACCTCAACCAGAGTGCTGCCGTTGTCCACGTAGCCCAGGCGGTGAGCCGCCGCGTAGGAGAGGTCGATGACGCGATCGGCGTGGAAGGGACCGCGATCGGTCACGCGCACGACGACGGACTTGCCGTTGCCTACACTGGTCACCCGGACGTAGGAGGGAATGGCGAGCGTCGGGTGGGCAGCAGTCATCGAGAACATGTCATAGGGCTCACCGATCGAGGTCTTCTGCCCGTGAAACTTCTTGCCGTACCAGCTCGCCACACCACGCTCCTGATGGGGTCTGAGGCTGGCGTGAGGCTCATAGGCCTTGCCCAGGACGACATAAGGCCGATTGGCAAAGCGATGCAGTGGTTCGAGTCGCGGCTGCGCGTCGGGAATATCATCGAGATTGTCTGGTATCTCGTCGCCCGGGCCATCGTCCTTGTAATAGGCCCCCCCCCGCTTCTGCACAACCGACGACTTCCTGGCCGTCTTGCCCGACGTCTTTGCCGGCTCGGCACTACGGGCAGTGGCCTCCGGCAGCCTCGACGGCTGCCCTCCGCAGGCGACGAGCAGCGCCGGCAGGACCAGCAGGCACAGGCGCGGTGGCGGCATGCGGGCCCATTTCGATTCGGCGCGGGTCATCATTTGACGATCAGCATCCGGTGCGTCTGGATACTCATCAGGATGCCGATGCCGACCGACAAGGTCACCAGCGCCGTCCCCCCATAACTCATGAACGGCAGGGGTACGCCGACCACCGGCAAGATCCCGCTGACCATGCCAATATTTACGAAGACATAGGTGAACAGGCTCAAGGTGATCGAGCCCGCCATCAAGCGGGCGAAGAGCGTCGAGGCGTTGGTGGCAATCATCAGCCCCCGCACAATCAGGAGCAGGTAGAGCAGTAGCAGAATCGCGTTGCCGATCAAGCCTCTCTCCTCGGCGAAGACGGCGAAGATGAAGTCGGTGTGGCGTTCGGGAATGAACTCCAGGTGGGTCTGCGTACCAGCCAGCCAGCCCTTGCCGAAGGTGCCGCCGGAGCCGATGGCAATGGTCGCCTGGATGATGTGGTATCCCGCACCAAGCGGATCGCTCGTCGGGTCGATCAGAGTCAGGATGCGTTTGCGTTGGTAATCGTGCAGCATGGTCCAGACAAAAGGCGCAGCGCCGGCCGCAGCGGCAAAGAGGCCAACGATCACCTTCCAGGGCAGACCGGCAAAGAAAAGCACGTAGAACCCTGCAGCGCCGACGAGAATGGCGGTTCCCAGGTCTGGCTGTTTGGCGATCAGCGCAAAAGGTACCAGCAGCAGCAGACAGGCGACCACGTAGTGACGAACTTTGAGGCCAGCTTCGTGCTTGTGGAAGTACCAGGCCAGGGTCAGAGGAACGGCGATCTTCAACAGTTCTGAGGGCTGAATGCGGGTAAAACCGAGTGACAACCAGCGTCTGGCGCCGTTGACCTTGATCCCGAAGAAAAACACCAGAATCAACAGGAGCACGCCGAGGACGTAGAGGGGGACAGCGAAACGCATCAGCTTCTGCGGTGGCAACTGCGCTACGGTCCACATCACGCAAAGCCCGACCGCCATATTCAGGGTCTGCGCCAGCAGACGATCATTGGTGTCATAGGTGGCGCTGTAGACGGTCGCCAGGCCAGCCGCCATGATCAAACTCGCAAACATCAGCAGTGGCCCATCAACACGTTCCACCAGACGCCGCCATACACCGTGCAGAAACTGCTGCAGCATCAGCTAGTCTTCCTCCACATCATCTTCCACGGCTGCCCCCTTTGGCAGCTTGCCAAGCAGATAATAATCGAAAACCATGCGTGCGATCGGCGCCGCCGACTGGGCGCCGAAACCACCGTTTTCGACCAGCACGGCGAGGGCGATCTTCGGCTCGTCGGCCGGGGCAAAGGCAATGAACAGGGCATGGTCGCGCAACTCCTTCTTCACCCTCGAGGCCTTGTATTCTGCCCCTTTCAGGCTGAAGACCTGGGCCGTTCCGGTCTTGCCGCCCGAGGTATAGGCGGCACCGGCAAAAGCGCGTGCGCCAGTGCCATGGGTGTTGACCCCGACCATTGCCCGCTTGATCACCTCGACATTCTGCCGCTTCCATGGCAGCACACGCAGCGGCTCGGGCTCGACCATGGTCCGCTCGCCGGTGCGGCTATCGGTAATGTACTTGACCAGGTGCGGGCGGTACATGACCCCATTGTTGGCGACGGTAGCTGTCGCCTGTGCCAACTGGATCGGCGTGTAGGAATTGTAACCCTGGCCGATGCCGATCGAGATCGTCTCACCGGCAAACCACTTCTGCTGCTCCGGCCGCCTGAAGCGACGCTTCTTCCACTCCGGCGACGGCAGCACGCCTTCCGACTCGCCTTCGATGTCTACCCCGGTGCGCTGACCAAGACCCAGCTGACCCATGAAGCGGGCGATACTCTCAATGCCCATGTCGTTGGCCAGAATGTAGTAATAGGTGTCGCACGAATGAACGATCGACTTGTGCATGTCGACGATGCCGTGACCGCCCTTCTTGTCATCCCGGAACTGGTGCCCGCCAAAGTTGAAAAAACCGGGATCCGAAATGGCCTGTCCCGGCGTGCGCTTGCCGGTTTCCAGCGCCGCCAGGGCCATGAATGGCTTGAAGGTTGAACCCGGAGGATAGGCGCCGTTCAGTGCCCGGTTGAGCAGCGGCTTGTCGGGCGAGTTGTTGAGCAGATCCCAGTCATCGGTGCGAATCCCGTCGACAAACAGATTCGGGTCAAAAGTGGGCGTCGAGACCAGCGCGAGGATGCCACCGGTCGACGGCTCGATCGCCACCAATGCGCCACGGCGGTCGCCGAAAGCCTTTTCGGCCATTTCCTGCAATCGGGCGTCGAGCGTCAGCGTCAGGTTGTTCCCCTGGACCGGTGCGGTACGCGACAGATTGCGCACCGCCCTGCCGCCAGCGTCGATTTCGACCTGTTCGTAGCCGGTTTCGCCATGCAACTGAAATTCGTACTTCTGCTCTATCCCGGTCTTGCCGATGTGGTCGGTACCCTTGTAGTTGGCGCCCTTTTCGCTCTCCTCGATCAACTCGAGGTCGCGCTTGTTGATGCGATTGATGTAGCCAATGGCATGTGATGCGATCGGACCCAGCGGATACTGCCGGAACAGGCGCGCCTTGACTTCAACGCCAGGAAAGAGATAACGGTTGGCAGCAAACCTCGCAACTTCCTCCTCGGTCAACCGGGTACGAATCGGCAGGCTTTCGAAGGTCTTGCTCTCCTCGAGCAGTTTGCGGAAACGCTTGCGGTCCTTGGGCAGCACTTCGATCAACTTGCCCAATCCTTCGATCGTTGCGTCGAGGTCATCAACCTTGGACGGCGTGATTTCAAGCGTGAATGCCGAGTAGTTGCGCGCCAGGACGGTACCGTGACGATCAACGATCACCCCGCGATTGGGAACAATCGGCACCAGCGAGATGCGGTTGTCCTCGGCACGGGTGGTGTAGTAGTCATGCTGAACCACCTGCAGATGGACAAGGCGGGCAATCAGCAGGGCAAGAGCCACCACCACCACGATCCCCGCCAGAGCGACGCGGAAGCGGAAGCGATCAAGCTCGCGATCGGCGCTATTCAGTGGTGACTGGCGAGCAAGCAAGGCAACCTCTCGACGGCGACCCACGTCGGTGACGCGCGGCCCAAGACCCGCGAAATGGGGGGAGTGCGCCGAACCAAGCGCCAGGCAGTCTTGCGCACGGGCTCAGAGCGGCCGGTTGGCATCACGGTCTACCGGCTGATGCTGCGGCAGCAGGAGGACGAAAGTCAGCACGGGCCACAGCAGGGTGGCCAGACACGGCCCGACAAAGTAGGCAAGACCGGGGAAATCGGCACCGGCCATGCTGCGCACGCTGAATTGCACCAACTGCACCAGCAAGAGCAGCGGGAAGACCTGCAACGCCTGCTGTGCGAGCGGAAACCAGAGTATCCGCCGTGAGAGCGACGAAGCACCGTAGGCCACCAGCACATAGGCGAGCGCGTGCTGTCCGAGCAGACTGGCATCGGCGACGTCCATCGCCACGCCAAACAGAAACGCCAGCCCCATGCCAACACGGCGCGGCTCGTGCACGCTCCAGAAAACGATCACCAGCGCCAGCCAGTCAGGCACGCCGGGCCAGGCAGCAGTAGGAAGGAAGTTCAGCAGCAACGCCACCGTCAGGCTCAAGCCGATGAACCACGGCCGAACCGGCAACAGAATGCGCGATGATGAGTAGCTTGTCTGCATCTGCTTCAGTCCTTCCTGAGACGCTTCTTTCTGGCCTGCCCGGCTCGCACTGGCGGCTTCGCCTCCCGCCCTGCCGCCTCACTGGCCAATTGCGCCGGTAGGGCGACTGCCGGACGCGGGTCGAGAACCATGACCTCGCTGAAGTTCTCGACGCCAGCCAGCGGCATGCAGAAGATCCTGGCAAACGAGTACGAGGTATCACGTTCGATGTGCACCACCTTGGCGACCGGAAAACCCGGCAGAAAGATGCCGTCCAGACCTGAGGTGACCAGCACGTCGCCATTCTGGACGTCGGCGTTGGCCGGCAGAAAGCGCAGCTCGAGTTGCCCGTTGCCCAGACCGAAAACTACCGAGCGCTGGCCGGTCCGCACAATCTGTACCGGAACGGCCTGTTCCTTGTCGGTGATCAGGGTCACTTCGGCGACAAAGGGAAAAACCCGCGTCACCTGACCGACCACCCCGGCATCGTCAATGATCGGCTGGCCGGCGACGACCTTGTCCTGCTGCCCCTTATCGATCACGATCCGCCGCGAGTAGGGATCGCGGGCCGCATAGAGAATCTGTGCCAGCTGCCCGCTTGCCTGCTGCCGTTCCTTGACCGCTAGCAGCTTGCGCAGGCGCTCGTTCTCTACCTCGAGCTGCTGGGTACGCAGCAGGGTGGTCACGTTTTCCAGACGGGCGCGCTTCAGCTGGACGTTTTCATCCTGCAGACGCGACAAGCTCACGAAATAGCCTGTGGCGTTGTCCAGAAGCTGCGCCGGGAGATGGGCAAATTGCTGCACCGGATGGGTGAACAACGACAACGCCTGGCGCAACACCTCAAGCGTCTGCAGACGCGCATCGACGACCAGCAAGGCAACCGACAGCGTCACGTAGAACGACAGCAGCGCCAGAGGTGCCGGCCCGCGTTTGAAAAACGGTGGCGGCTGGTGATCCATCAATCGGTCCTGGCAATTGGCGACGCGCGGCGATCACGCCGCTCCGCGTCAATCGGAAGCGAAGATGCTGCCGAGATTGTCCATCTTCTCGAGCGCCATACCACAACCCCGGGCGACGCAGGTCAGCGGCTCTTCGGCAACGATCACCGGCAGGCCGGTCTCTTCCATAAGCAGGCGATCGATGTCACGCAGCAGTGCTCCACCGCCGGTCAGCACCATGCCCTTCTCCGCAATGTCGGCGCCAAGCTCGGGTGGCGTCTTCTCGAGCGCCGACTTGACCGCCGAGACAACACTGTTCAGTGGTTCGGTCAGCGCCTCGAGAATCTCGTTCGATGAAATCGTGAACTTGCGGGGAATGCCTTCGGACTTGTTGATCCCCGAAACCTCCATTTCACGCACTTCAGCGCCGGGGAAGGCAGAACCGATTCTCTTCTTGATGTTCTCGGCCGTGTTCTCGCCGATCAACATGCCATAGTTGCGGCTGATGTAGTTCATGATCGCTTCGTCGAGCTTGTCACCGCCGACGCGCACCGAACCCGCATAGACCATGCCACCGAGCGAGATCACGCCGACCTCGGTCGTGCCGCCGCCGATGTCGACCACCATCGAGCCCGTTGGCTCGGACACCGGCAGCCCGGCGCCGATCGCTGCCGCCATCGGCTCCTCGATCAGAAACACCTGACTGGCGCCAGCGCCGATTGCCGACTCGCGAATCGCGCGCCGCTCGACCTGTGTCGAACCCGAGGGCACACAGATAATGATTCGCGGCGATGGCGAGAGCAGTCGCGAGTCGTGCACCTTCTTGATGAACTGCTTGAGCATCTGCTCAGTGACGGTGAAATCGGCGATCACGCCGTCCTTCATCGGCCGAATGACGGTGATCGCTCCGGGCGCCTTGCCGAGCATCTCCTTGGCTGACTTCCCGACCGCCTGAATTGTCTTTTTGGAACTCGGCCCACCCTCGGTGCGGATGGCGACCACCGACGGTTCGTCGAGAACGATTCCCTTCGAGCGTACATAGATCAGGGTATTGGCCGTCCCCAAGTCGATTGCGAGATCGTTCGAAAAATAGCTACGCAGAAAACTGAACATGCTTGCGAAATCCGTGATGGTGCGCAGCGATAGCTGCGGTGGGAAAAACTTTTATGATACCTTATATGGCTACCTCGTTTAACATCTTAGTGATTTCGTAACCATGTCGCTTACCCTAGAACAGGTCCACCGCGTCGCCCACCTCGCCCGAATCGAAATCAGCGACGCCGAGGCGGCTAGCACGCTCGGCCACCTGAACGAGATTTTTGCCCTGATCGAAGAGATGCAGGCCGTCGACACGCTGGGCATCGAACCAATGGCGCACGCCCAGGATCTGGCACAGCGCCTGCGTGCTGACCGCGTGACCGAGTCCGACCAGCTCGCTCAACGAGCCGCCTTCCAGGCCATTGCGCCGGAAACCGAGGCCGGACTCTACCTCGTGCCGAAGGTCATCGAATGATTGAGCACAGCCTCCAGGCCATTGCCCTGTCGCTGAAAAGCAAGGAGATTTCGAGCGTCGAGCTGACACAACTCTATCTCGACCGGATTGCCCGCTACAACCCGCGGCTCAACGCCTACCTCGCCGTCGACCCAGCCATCAGCCTTGGCCAGGCGCAGGCGGCCGACGAACGACTGGCGAGGGGCGAAGGCGGGCCGCTGACCGGCATCCCGATTGCGCACAAGGACATCTTTTGCGCCAGGGGCTGGCTGACTACCTGCGGATCGAAAATGCTGAGCAGCTTCGTCAGCCCCTACGATGCCGCCGTGATTTCCCGCTTCCACGCCGCCGGTGCGGTCGTACTCGGCAAGACCAACATGGACGAGTTCGCCATGGGTTCATCGAACGAAACATCGTTCTTTGGCCCCGTGCACAACCCCTGGGATACCACTCGCGTTCCCGGCGGATCTTCCGGTGGCTCGGCGGCGGCGGTCGCGGCACGCCTGGCACCGGCAGCCACCGGCACCGACACCGGTGGCTCGATCCGCCAGCCGGCAGCCCTGTGCAACCTGACCGGAATGAAGCCGACCTACGGGGTCATCTCCCGCTACGGCATGATCGCCTTTGCCTCGTCACTCGATCAGGCCGGCCCCCTGGGACGCTCTGCAGCCGACTGCGCGCTCCTGCTCAACAGCATGGCCGGCTTCGATGAACGCGATTCGACCAGCCTCAACCGCCCTGCCGAGGACTATGGCCGCGAACTCAATGCCGCTGCCGGCGCCAAGCCGCTGGCCGGATTGAAAATCGGCCTGCCGGAGGAGTTTTTCGGCGAGGGCTGTGCTCCCGAAGTGATGCATCTGGTCGAGGCGGCAGTCGCCGAGTATCGCCAACTCGGCGCTGAAACGGTCGCCGTCAGCCTGCCCAGCATGGGACTGTCGGTCGCTGCTTACTACGTCATCGCACCGGCAGAGGCGAGTTCCAACCTGGCGCGCTTTGACGGCGTGCGTTACGGCTATCGAGCCCCTGATTATCACGACCTCACCGACATGTACTGCAAGAGCCGGGCGCAAGGCTTCGGCGCCGAGGTCAAGCGACGCATCCTGATCGGCACCTACGTCCTCTCGCACGGCTATTACGACGCCTACTATCTCCAGGCGCAACGCATCCGCCGCCTGATCGCCAATGATTTTGCCGCCGCCTTCCGGCAGTGTGACGTGATCATCGGGCCGACCAGTCCGAGCACCGCCTTCAAACTCGGGGAGAAAGCGTCCGATCCGGTGCAGATGTATCTATCCGACATTTATACGATTGCCGTCAACCTCGCTGGTTTGCCGGGTATTTCGCTCTCCTGCGGATTCGCCGGCGGCTTGCCGGCTGGCCTGCAACTGATCGGCGATTATTTCACCGAAGCCAGGCTGCTCAACGTCGCCCACCGCTACCAGCTGGCAACCGCCTGGCATCTGCAGCGTCCAGCGGCCTTTGATTGAAATGCCCAGCGCGCTCGGCGAATCCCGCTGCCGGCCCCCCTGTCCGGCCATGCCCGTAAGCGCGTCGCTGACGATCGCTGTTCTTGAAGAGTGAGTAAGCAGTTATGAAACAATGGGAAGTCGTCATCGGCATCGAAACTCACGCACAGTTATCCACCGAGGCCAAAATTTTCTCGGGTAGCTCGACCGCCTTTGGCGCTATCCCAAACCTCCAGGCAAACGCCGTCGACATTGCCCTGCCCGGTGTCCTGCCAGTGCTCAACAGGGGTGCGGTCGAGTGTGCAATCAGATTTGGCCTCGCGGTCGGCGCGGAAATTGCACCGCGATCGGTTTTTGCCCGCAAGAACTATTTCTACCCGGATCTGCCGAAAGGCTATCAAATCAGCCAGTACGAACATCCGGTCGTGCTTGGCGGAAAGCTGGTGATCCAGGTTGGCGACACCGACCAGACCGTCCACCTGACGCGCGCTCATCTCGAGGAGGACGCCGGCAAGTCCTTGCATGAGGGAGCGGGTCAGCACTTTCAGGGCCGGTCAGGAATTGATCTCAATCGTGCTGGAACGCCCTTGCTGGAAATTGTCACCGAACCCGACATGCGTTCTTCGGCAGAAGCCGTCGCCTATGCCCGCGCCCTGCACGCGCTGGTGCGCTGGATCGGCATCTGCGACGGCAACATGCAGGAGGGCTCGTTCCGCTGTGATGCAAACGTCTCGGTCCGTCCGATTGGACAGCCGCACTTCGGCACCCGGCGCGAGATCAAGAATCTGAACTCGTTCCGCTTCATGCAGCAGGCCATCGACTACGAGGTACAGTGGCAGATCGCCACGCTGGAAGATGGCGGCAGCATCGAACAGGCGACGGTGCTGTTTGATCCGGTCACCGGCGAAACGCGCGCCATGCGTTCAAAGGAGGATGCGCACGATTACCGCTATTTCCCCGATCCTGATCTTCTGCCCCTGGCCATTGATCGGCAATGGGTTGAGCAGATTCGTGCACAGATGCCCGAGTTGCCTGGTGCCAAACGCGACCGTCTGATGGTCGATTACGGGCTTTCCCTTTACGATGCAGAGGTGCTGACCAGCTCGCTCGAACTGGCCGGCTTTTACGAAGCGGCAGTGGCCATTGCCGGCAGGTCAAATGCCAAGGCCTGTGCCAACTGGGTGATGGTCGACCTGGCTGCCCGGCTCAACAAGGAAGAGCGAGAAATTGGCGATTCGCCTGTCTCGGCAGAACAGCTTGGCGGCCTGATTGCCCGCATAGCCGACGGCACAATCTCGACCAATATGGCCAGGAAGGTTTTTGATACCCTCTGGAACGGTGAGGGAGGCTCGGCTGACGACATCATCGCCAGCCAGGGCCTGCAGCAGATTACCGACCACGCATCGCTGGAAAGACTGATCGATGAACTGTTGGCCACCAACGCGACGATGGTAGCCGAGTTCAGGGCGGGCAAGGAGAAGGCGTTCAACGCGCTGGTCGGGCAGGCAATGAAGGCCACGCGAGGTAAGGCCAACCCGCAGCAGGTCAACGAATTACTGCGCCGGAAACTCGCCTGACAGACCAAGGCGTCGCTCCCCTGGCGCCGGCTTGGCGCAGATCACAGGGTCATTCTCAGGGCCGCGCGGGTGGCCGTTTCGACAGCTCGACAAAGCGACGCAAGTCCTCGTCGTATTTCAGTCGAATGGCCTCCAGATCTTTTTTCTTGGACTCGATCACCGACTCCTGGGCCCTGATCTCCTGATCGGCATCGCGCAAGCCTTTTGCCACATCGGCCGGTAACTGTCGCTTCTTGTAAAACTCCGCCTCATCCTCAAATTTCTTGCGCTGTCTACGGATTTCGGCAATTCTCTCTTCAGCCGCCTTGATTGCCGTAGCAAGATCACGCTCGGCACGGCTACGCATAATCTCGATATCCTTCTCACTACCATAGGTATTGAGGAGCGCCTGATCTTTCCGCCGCTGCTCGTTGAGCAGCCTTTCCTGTTCGCTACGCCGCTGTTCTTCAGCTGCTCGCTGGACTCGCTGCTCACCAGTCAGCGGTGCCTCGACGGTCCTAGCCGTCCGGCCGGTATAACCAAGCTCACGGTAGGCACGGCCATAACAGGCAGACGGCAGGACGTCGCCACACACCTGCCTGCCAGCTTCATTGTTGCAGCAAAAGATCGAGGGGGCCGCAAGGCTCGACGCAGGGCCCACCAGCGCCAACAGCAGCAGACCGCACTTAGCCGCCGTACGCAAGGCCATACTCCTGCCGATAGTGAGCCACGGCTGCCTCTTTCTGCTTGAAATCCGGGCACTGACGGAGGAAGCTCAGCAGGTCATCAAGACTGGCAACGGCGAGTACCGGGATACCGTAATCCCGCTCAACCTCCTGCACCGCAGACAGCTGTCCGCTGCCTCGCTCCATGCGATCAAGGGCGATCACGACACCGCAGGGAGTAGCGCCCGCGGCACGAATCAGCTCCACCGACTCGCGCACCGAGGTACCAGCGGTAATCACATCATCAATGATCAGCACGCGACCCGCCAATGGAGCGCCGACGATACTCCCCCCTTCGCCGTGATCCTTGGCTTCCTTGCGATTGAACGAGAACGGCAGATTGCGCCCGGCCCGCGCCAGCGCAATGGCAATCGCAGCGACCAGCGGGATGCCCTTGTAGGCCGGACCGAACAATGCGTCGACCTCGATCCCACTGGCGGCAATCGCCTTGGCGTAGAATTCCGCCAGCCGGCCCAGTGCCGCGCCGTCATTGAACAGGCCCGCGTTGAAGAAATAGGGCGACAAACGCCCGCCCTTGGTCCTGAACTCGCCAAAGCGGAGAACGTCCTGAGCGACCGCAAACTCGATGAATTCCTGCCGAAAGTCCATGCAACCTGCTTCCTTCAAAACCGTTTCCGGCACCGGGGCCCTATGTTACGCATCATTACGCTGAACCTCAATGGTATTCGCTCAGCATGGCGCAAGGGGCTGCTCTCCTGGGCCAGGGCGCAGAATCCGGACGTCGTGTGCGTCCAGGAATTGAAAGCCCAGCATGCAGATCTCGATGAAGAAATGAAGACGCCGGCTGGTCTCTATGCTTACTACCGCTGCGCCGAGAGAAAAGGCTACAGTGGCGTCGGCCTGTGGTGCCGTGTGAAGCCGGATAGACTTGTCAACCTGCTCGGAGACACGGAGTTCGACCTCGAAGGACGCTACCTGCGCGCCGACTTCGGCAATCTGTCGGTAGTGTCGCTCTATCAGCCGTCTGGCTCGAGTTCCGAGCAACGGCAGGAAGCCAAGTTCCGCTTCATGGACCTGATCTATCCCCATCTCCTTGAACTCGCCTCGAGTGGTCGTGACGTGATCGTCTGCGGCGACTGGAACATCGCCCATCAGGAGATTGACCTCAAGAACTGGCGGAGCAACCGCAAGAATTCGGGTTTTCTGCCCGAGGAACGCGCCTGGGTAAGCCGACTGCTCGACGAGGGCGGCTGGTGCGACGTTTACCGAAAACTACATCCCGTCGCCACCGAAGACGCCTACACCTGGTGGTCAAATCGTGGTCAAGCCTGGGCCAACAACGTCGGCTGGCGGCTGGACTATCAGCTTGCCACCCCGCTCATCAGTAGCCAGGCGAAGCGAGCGGCGGTCTTTAAGGGACAGCGGTTCAGCGATCACGCCCCCCTGACCATCGACTACGAATACCCACTGCGGGCCGAGCGGATGGATTGAAAACCGCATCCCGACGCATCGTCAAGCCGTAAGGTTCGCAGGTGAACGGCAGGTAGGCAAGCGCGAACGTCTGCCCCTGCCCCCTGACCAGCGCCGTTGTGACCAGCACGGCGCGATCCACGGCGTAGGCTGGTGGCGTCTTGCCGTTCGCCGCCTTCAACGCTCCGTCGAGGTCAGGAACCTTGTTTGCTGCGGGGCTGCTTGTCGTCACCGACGAAGGAAGACGGTATCGAATTCTCGCGGTAGCCAAGCTTCAAGGCCCCGCTCTGCTTGGTTTTTGCCAGAACTGATGCCAAGGCCATGGCAGGGAGAGCAAACGTCAGCCAAGCTCGCGCGCCACCACCGCCACCGAACCGGCGTCGGGAAGCCGCGCCAGCTGCGCCAGCATGTAGTCCTTCACAAGCGCCAGAAGCTCGTCGACGCGGCCTGTTGGAGTGCCGATTTCCTCTGCCACGCCACGCACGGCAGCCAGTTCCTCAGCAGTCAGGGCACCGTCGGCATAGGCGACCATCAGGCAGGTGGCAAGCACCAGGTCGCGCTGCCCAGACTCGCCGAAGGTCTCGGCGAGATCGCCTCCCTGCCCGGTCGCCTGCAGGGTGTCAAAGGCCGGCCAGTCGACGCTGGCGCCGCGGCCGCCGTCATGAAACCAGCGAATCAGCGCCACTTCCTCGGCAGTCCTGGCGCCATCGACATGCGCGATACGCAACAAGAGGCGCGTTGCAGCAAGGATCTGGTCGGCATTGAGGGATACGTTTTCGAGCAGGGGGAACATACGAACTCCTTCAAGAGTGGATCTGGCGGCGCAGTTCGGCAAGCTGTTCCTGCACCTCGCCTGCGGAGAGCGACCGGAAACGTTGCGGCAGCAACGAGCGCCGTGATGTTTCCGCCACCGCCAGCATCTCCATGTAGCGCACCATGGTCGTTTCCTGCGGTGGCATGAAATCGTCGATGGCGCGGGCGAGAATCGCCGCGTTGACGGCCGGGATGACGGCGGAACTCGCGGCCGCCACGGGTGCTGCAGTTTCTCCCGCGCGCGTGCGCGAATCGACCGTCGCAGGCAGCGGCGTAGCGGAACCCTCCCTATGCTCCGTACGCTCGGCAAACTCGGCGGCGAGCAAGGCAAGCGCTTCGAGGTCGGCGTTGGAATAGCCTGCGAGCGCCTCACAGGCGGCGACCAGGCTGTCTTCCGGGAGGTCCACCGAAACGTCGTAGCGCCGAAAGACCGCGCTGACGACGGCGGCGCGCTCGGCCGCGGTCTCGGCGTAAAAGAAGGGAATCTTCCGGTCAAGGCGACCTGGGCGTTTGACGTCGGTATCGAGCTTGTCGGGACGGTTGGTCATCAGGATGAACAGCACCTGGCCGCGATTCTCCGGATCGGACATGAACTCCTTAAGTCGGGCAATGACGCGCGAACTGGTGCCGCCGTCGGCATCGTCGCCTTGCTTGCCGAAGCTGCGATCGCCTTCGTCAATGACCAGGGCGATCGGTCCCATCGCCTTCACCGTCGCCAGGACGCGGTCGAGATTGGCCTCGGTCGAGCCAACCCATTTCGAGCGAAAGTTCTTCAAGGCGATACCGGATAGCCCCGCCTCCTTGAGGAAGGCCTTGATGACGAAGGTCTTTCCGGCGCCCATCGGGCCTACCGCGAGCAGCCCCATTGGCGCCCGGGCACGGTCGCCGCTGACGATCAGGCGCGCGATGTCGAGCAATTCGCCCTTTATGTGCGCATTACCGCCCACCGTCTCGAGGCCATGGCGCGGTTCGATGAATTCGATCAGACCGGCGCATTCCTTTTCGATCAGCTCGCGTTTGCGCTGGCGAACCACGGCCATCATCTCGCTCGCCGGATCGCTGTTCTCGGGCAGTGCACGCGTCGGATCGACGAGCTGACGGATTTCGCCAGGGGTCATGCCGGCGGTGATCGCAGCCAGCTTCTCGGCGCGCTCGGCGGCCTGCGGGCTGCCCTGCAGCAGGCCGGCAATCAGCGTCCGCCGCTGCGCCTGACTCATAGCCTGCGGCGCCTCGCTGGCGACGATGCTGGCCAGTTGTATCAGGCGCAGGCCGGCGGTCTGGTCGGCCAGCTGTGCAGTCTCAGCCGCCTGCATGCCTGGCGCGTAGTGCCGGATGGCCGCGTGCCGGTTGGCACGATCAGGCATCGGCAGCTCGATCGCCACGACGCGCGGATGCGTCAGCAATGCCGGGCTGACATCGGCCAGCGATTCGCTGACCAGGATGACGACGTTGTCGCGATCGGCAAACTGCTCGTCAAGCGACCAGCGATGCAGCGCCGTGAAGGCACCGCGTTCCTCCAGCGAGAGGAAGTGCAACTCCGCCGCGGGGAAGATAGTGCCGGCATAGGGAATCAGCAGCGCGCTGGAACGTTGCTCGCGCATCTGGCGTTCGAGCGACTCGAAGATCCCGGTCAGCCCCTTGCCTTCGAGATGGCGGTAGAGTTCGGCCTTTTCTTCCGCACTCCCGCCCTTAATGACGCGCACGCCGCGGTCGATGCTCAGCTCGAAGATGTGCTGCTTGTTGTCCTTGAGCAGCACCTCGCTGAGGAAGGGCAGCAGCGTGTAGTAGCGTTCGCCCACCTGATAGCGGTCAAAGACGTTGCGATACAGCACGAACACCGACGCCTCGCCAGCCAGATATTTCTGGCGCAGGGTTTCGGCCCATGCCGGCAGCGCCGGGCGGCCGTTGCTCTCAGGACTCACGCACAGACCCGGGCGGGGAAGCCGCCTACATCCCGTATCAAACAACACATCACATCGACTTGCCGGCGCTATCGGTCTGCGCGCTGCGCGCGCGCTTCATCTCTTCGAGCTGCTGGCGGGCAGTGATCGCGCCGCTGCTCTGCCGCAGCTTGGCAAGCTTGACATCGAGGTCGGAGTCGCGCAGTTCGCTGCCCATCTTGGCCTCGGCGACGGTGTTCTTGATGTGTTCTCGGACGTTGTCGAGCGCCCGCACCTCGGCATCGACCGACAGGCCGTCGAGCTGGTTCTGAATCTTCAGCCGCGCCTGCGCGCTGTGCATCTGCGCCAGCATGCGATCCTTTTCGTCTTTCAGCTTCTGGATTTCGGCCTTGACCTGAATCAGCGAATCCTTCGCCTCCTGCGCGTCACCGCGGGCCTGTTCCATTTCCTGCTCCAGCGTCTTGAGACTGGCCTCGAGTGCGTTCTTCTTCTGGATCAGCACGATGCCGAGTTCGTCCTGGCCGGTGGCCAGCGCCGCATTGAGGTCGGCCGAGATCGCGGCGAGTTCCGATCGCTCGCTTTCCAGCCGCGCCGAGATCTCCTCGCGTCGGCGCATGATCGCGGCAGTGGCGCTCTTCAGCTTGCCGTACTTCTCGACCATCGAGTCTATGGCGTTCTGGTAAGCGATTTCGGGATGCCGCTTCTCGACATCGGTGATCCATAGAGAGACAAAACCCGACCATAAATTGGACAGGCGTCCAAGAAAATTGATGTCAGCCATCGCGTTCTTCCTTTCGTCAGCCGGTCCGCCGGCCATACTTGTTTACCCAATGAAGCTGAGCCTCTTCAAATCGCTGGCCATCGCTGGCGAATCGGCAGGATCGCCCTGCTAGCCCGCCCGGCTGCTGCTGCCTACGGCCACCAGACGCCGTTGCCGCGCAACGGCTGCTGGGGTCGGCATCGCGACACCCGGCACGGCATCGGCAAGATCACTGGCGAGGTCAGCCTCGATGTCTTCCTGCAGCCGCAGCTTGCCAATCGCCTCCTCAAGCCGCGTGCCGACGTCTTCCGTCACCGGCAGCGTCATGATCGTCTGATAGATCTCGTCGAGCTGGTCAGGCATCGACAGCATCGCCGCCTCGAGTGCTCGCCGGCGGCTGAGCATACGGTTGTGCCGCTCGATGATCGCCACGTAATCAGCACGCGCCTTCTGCAATTGCCGCAGATCGGTGCCGGGACGCGGGGCCGCCAGTTCCCTTTCGAGCGCCGCCACCTTGAGTTCGACCTCGCGTAGATTGACCGACTCGGCGCGGTCGTCCATGACCAGGAGCGCCAGCCACAGCGCCAGGTACTCGAGTGTCACGTCGTCCAGCTGCTCGACATCACGGTAGGCCAGACGGCCATGTCCGGTGTCGGCACGCTGGTAGAGCGACTGCACGCGTTCGTACATGCGCTGATACGTGCGCAAGTTCGCCGAGGGAAGCGTCCGCTTGCCGGAACGCTTCTGAATCTCCATCATCAACTGCTCGCGCGAAGCCTGGCGAACCCTCGCCCGCCAGCGACGATCCACTTTGTCGCGAAAGGTCGGCAGCGACGGAATGTGCAGTGCGGCGAGGATATCGCCGGCAGCAAACGCGATAAGCGGCACCACGCCAACGCCGAAACCGAAGGGAATGGAGAGTACCGCACCCACCGCCAGCGAACCGAGAAAGGCGTAGAGATTGGTCTGACTGGTCAGAACTTCCCTGACATAGGAGGGCTTCTCCTCGGCCACGGTTACACCGTCACCCTGACCTGACCCTTGCCGGGACTGGCTTGATGCAGTTGTTCGAGTATCCGCTCCTCGAGCGCCTGCGCTTCGCGCGAGCGCTGCCAGCTGGCTGAGCGCGGCCTCTCTTCGCTGATCACGAAATCGTCGGCGACGCGGGCTGGTTGGGTGGACAGGACGATGACACGGTCACCGAGCACCAGCGCCTCGGTCACATCGTGCGTTACGAAGACCACCAGACATGGCCAGGACTGGTACAACTCGATCAACAGCCGCTGCATTTCATCACGCGTTTGCGCATCCAGCGCCCCGAAGGGTTCGTCCATCAGCAGAATGCGTGGTCGCAGAACGAGCGCACGCGCCAGCGCCACGCGCTGGTTCTGGCCACCCGAGAGCTGCGCCGGACGCAGACCCAACTTGTCGGAAAGACCAACCGCCTTGAGGATTTCAGCGACGCGCTGGCGCCACTCCACTTCCGGCACAAGCGATTTCCAGAGCTTGAGCCGAAACGGAAAGGCCACGTTGTCGAACACCGTCAGATCCGGCCGATTGGCATAGCGCTGAAAGACCATCACCGCATCGTCGTGCGGACCGTGACACTCGACACCATCGATCAACACTGCCCCCGCAGTCGGCGTATCGACGCCCATCGGCCGCACCCCGCCGAGCATGTGAAGCAGGGTACTCTTGCCGCAGCCGGAGGGCCCGAGCAGCATATTGATGCCCGGCTGGTCGAAGCTGAGGGAAACCCTGTCGATGACGCGCGTCAGGTTCCCGCCAGGCGTCGGGTACTCCTGCACGATGTCCCTGAGAACCACCGACAAGGACTTGGCCGCAGCCCCCGTGCCCGCAGCAGCAGCTGGTTTCTCCATGCCCGAGCTCACTGCTGGGTCTCCCACGGATAGAGGCGGCGCTTGAGCCAGACCATGAACTGATAGGTTGCCAGGGCCAGCGCGATGATCACAATGATGCCGGCGAACACCTGATCCCAAGCGCTGAAGCGCCGGGCATTCTGGATCAACTGCCCGAGCCCCTGGCGCGCATTGACGTATTCAGCAACGGTGATGTAGGTCCACATCACGGAAAAAGCAACGATGACGGCATCGGCGATGCGCGGCATGGCCATCGGAATGACCGCCCGGTAGATAGATTCCCACGGTGTCGCGCCGAGGTCGCGGGCGCCAATCCAGTAGCTCTGCGGTACCGCCTGGATGGCGTCACGGACCATCGGAATCAGATAGACCACCGCGCCGATGAACAGAAAGGCGATCTTCATTGTCTCGCCGATGCCCAGCCACATCACCAGGATGGGCAGAAGCGCGACCACCGGCGCCGAACGGAAAGGGTCGACCAGTGGCGACAGGGCGGCGTTCACTTGCGGCGCAGCGCCCATGACAATACCGACGGGAATGCCGATGACGATCACCAGCATGCCGGCAACAAGCAACCGGCCGACCGACCACAGCGTCGCCGTTAACAGCATGCTGTCGCCTTCGTGCCAGCTCAGGTACGACAGCGCAGCGAGCACATCCCAGGGTGCCGGCAGCTTGGTCGGACTGACCAGTCCCGACGCCGCCACCAGGCTCCACGCGAGCAACAGCGCCAGCACCGAACCGACGCCGAGCAAGCGCCGCTGCCGGCTAGCCAGCGGCGCGTACGGGTTCCAGAATTCGATCATCAGTCAAATCCAGGCGATACTCAGCGACCGCCAAACACAGCCACCCGCGTCGTCCGGTTCATTGCCCGGCAATCTTCAATCGACAGCCCTTCATTGGCCGCGTTGGCCTCGACGCAAAGCGGACGGTCCGGGCCGTTGCCGACGATCTTGAAGCGCTCGCGCGGGAACTCCCATTGCGTCACGAGGTAGTCCACCACTGCCCGCGCGCGCGCTGCCGACAACCGGAGGTTCACCTCGCGAGCACCAGTCGCATCAGAATTTCCGCTGACTTCAAAGTAGGCCTTGCCGTTGTTCTCGATGAACGGCACCATTTCCGTGTCGACTGTCTTCTGCGCCCGTTTGGTCAGCTCCGCGCTGCCCGAGGCGAAACCAACCGTCACCGGCTTGGTGACCATCGCCTGCTGCTGCGTCGCCTCCTTCAGCGCCGACTGGGTGAAGGTCTCCTGCGGCTTCGCCGCCGCCTCCGCCGCCGCCTTGTTCTGCCCGAGCATGGCCTTGATGAAGCGATAGTCGAAACTGTCCTGCGGCGCGATCACCGGCGACTTGGGATTGGCTAGCGCACCCGCCTTGCGATAGATCTCGTCAAAGCGCTTGTAGACCCGCTCGTAGTGGTTGGTACCACCGGCCAGACCGAGAATGCGCGCGTTGTCCTCGACGCCGGTCCACACCAGATTGGAGAACAGGCTCTTGACGAACGGCCGGCCTTCTTTGTCGGCGAGCAGCTTGAAGAACTCCTGCGTCCTGACCAGCGCTTCCACTGCGTTGTCGGGGTTGGCACGCGCTGCCTGCACGCCTTCCATCCACCCCTGCACAAACTTCTGCACCACCGCCTGCCCTTCCGGCTTGGCCAGCAAACGTGCGTCGCAGACCATGACGTCAAAGATCAGGTTGGTTGCCGTCTTGGTCGAGTAGACGACATGCGCCCCCTTGACGTTGCGCAAGGCCAGTGCCAGATCCGGATCCCACAGCACGGCCGCTTCAACGGCGCCGGATTCGAGGGCAGCGCGCACGCCGGCGGTGCCCTCCTCGGCGTTGATGAATACAAGCTTGACGCTGTCCTTCCTGCGCGCGGTCAGCGAAGAGTTGTCGAGGGCGTCGATCAGCATGCCGTGCGAGGGCGTGAACTGCAGCAGCGCCACCGAGCGACCCGCCAGATCCTCGACCGCTTTCACCGCGGGCTCACGGGCGATCACCGCGTCGCCGCCCTGGGTGTTGTCAACGATCATCACCGCCTTGCCATCAAGGCCGGCGTTACGCAGGTTGGGCTGCTCCTGCGCCCAGAAATCCGAAGTCCGCCAGGCGCACTGTGCGGCGCCGGATTCAAAGATGGTAACCAGCGTCGGGATGTCGTCCTGAATCACGAAGCGGACATTGACCCCCAGTTTGCCGTAGATCGACCCCGGCTGCGTGTTGAGATCGTTGCCGTTGGCCACCAGCGCCGGGGCGTAGCCGTGAAAACTGACCAGACTGACCTTGAGCGGATTGGCGGCACTGCCGAGCGGCGCATTCCTGTCTTCCGCCGTCGCCGCCTTGGGTGGCGGTGTCGGCTTGCTCCCGGTGGCAGTTTCGGGCGTGGCAGCCACCGGCTTCGTTGCCGTGGCCTCGCCACCGGCAAAGCGCTCCTTGAGCCCGAAATTCCAGGCCAGCGAGCCGGCGACGCCAAGAACGATAACGGTGATCAGCCCCTTGGCCAGCGGCGTGAGTTGAGCCATTTTTTTTCTCCTTGCTCGGAATTTCAGTGAGCGGCGCCAGGCGCCTTGAAAGTGGTCGGGATTTCACGCAGGCGCTCGATCTCGGCATCCATGCGGCGTGTCTCGCGCGACGCGGCCTCCCGCGCCGCACGCAGACCTGCCTCGACGCCGGTCATTTCCTGAGCGGCGCGGGTCACTTCGCGCTCCAGTAACTGTTCGAGTTCGGCAATCTGCTTCCGGATCGCCACTGTCGCATCCTCGAGCACTCGCTTGATCTGGTTGACAAGTTCGGCCGACTGCTGCTCGCGGTTCTGCATCTGCACCGTCAACTGCCTCTTGTGGTCTTCCAGCGCCACGATCTTCAGTTCCGCGTCGCGCAGGCAATCGCCCATCTGCCAGTTGTCGTCGGCCGCATCCATCGCCAGCACTGCCGCCTTGCGGGTGCCGGCATCCATGGCGCGCAAGCCTTCAAGAAGGCGCAGCAGCTTCTCAGCCGGATAGGGCGATGCGGGAACGCCAGCCGCCGCGAAAATGTCCTCAAAGGCACGGCCTTCCTCGGCATGGTCAGCCAGGGTCGGGCTATCCTGCTCCGGGCAGGCGTCCGCCAGCGATGGAAGCTCGCGCGGCGGTGGCGCGGCATTCGGCGAGATCCCTTCTTCCGGAGGACTCGGTCGCTCGGCCAAAGTCTCTACCTTTGCCGCCAGCGCCGCCCGAGGGAGCTCGCTTGACGTCGCCAGTCGCTCTTCTTCCGACAGGTCAATCAGCTTTGCCTTCGCCAGCAGATTCAAGATACCCTTCATGCCAACTCCCGGAATGCTTGCCGCGTCGCAGGACCCGGCAGAGTCACGGATTATACGAACGAAAGCTCGCAATGCAAGGATTTACCGAACAATGAGCCCCCTGCCCGGCATCCCGCCGCGTCTGCCGGTTGCTGCTGCAGCCGAGCATCCCTTGCGCGCCTTGCTCTGGGTATTGCTGCTCATCGTCGTCATCTGGCAACTTCCGTACGGGCAGGCGATTCTCTATCCGCTCTCACTGCTGGCGACCTGCGCCCACGAACTCGGCCATGGGTTCGCCGCCCTGCTGGTCGGCGCCGAATTCCACAGCTTTGTCCTTCACGCCGACGGCACCGGCATGGCGACCTGGCAGGGTTCGCCGGGCCGTCTCGCAACCGCACTGGTGGCAACTGGCGGCCTGCTGGGGCCCAGCATTGCCGGTAGCCTGCTGCTCATTCTGGCCCGCTCGACCCGGCAAAGCCGGCTGCTGCTCTGGCTGGTTGCCAGCAGTCTGCTGGTCGTCGTCGTGTGGTGGACGCGCAATCCCTTCGGCGTCATCTTCCTGCTTGCCTGCGCCGTCTTCTTTGCCGTCGCGGCGCTGTGGCTCAACGACCGCAGCGCGACTTTCGTCGTGCGCCTTACCGGCGCCGTCCTCTGCCTGAGCTGGTTTCAGCATCTCGACTACATGTTCTCCACCAGTGCCAGTGTCGGCGGCGTGGATCACCCCTCCGACACCGCCGTCATCGCTCGGGTGCTCTGGCTGCCGTACTGGTTCTGGGGCGGCGTCATCGCGACAATGTCGCTTGCCGTCCTGACCTTGGGCCTGTGGATAGCGACGCGGCCGCGATCATCGGGGTAAGCACGGCGGCTCGATCTCCCTGAAGGCCAGGCAAGACAAACCCCTGCCCAGACCACCGGACAGGGGTTGAACGATACAAGGTACTGTTGGCTTTGTCCGCCGGAGCGATTCCGACTTACTGAACCTGTTGGATACCTGCCAGCACCCAGCCACCGCGACCATCGCGCGGCTTGACCATGTGCCAGATCTCGTCCACCGGCTCCGCTGCGGCGTCCCTTTCTTCCCGGATCAGACCGGTGAAGCGTACGCTGACCACGTAGCGGGCGGCCTCCTCGGCGACATCGAGAACCTGGGCGTCAATGCTGACCACGTCGGTTTCCTGGGTCACGCTGCCGCGTTCGGAAATGTTCATCCTGATTTCCGCGAACATCTCCGGCGTTGTGAAATCGCGGATGTCGTCCAGATTGCCTGCATCGTTGGCGGCCTGCAGGCGGATGAAGCTGACTTTGGCGTTGCGCACGAATCCGGCGACATCGAAGTCCGCGGGGATGTTGCCAACCCCGGCACCGCTGACCGTACTGACAGCACCGGCAACCGGTTCAGCGGCGCCCGCGGCTGGCAGCAAGGGCTCGGCCATGGCACGCCGGCCCGGCGCGTTGTCGGGACCGGTCGCTGCGTACTGCAGACCGCCGGTGCCGCTGGTCGCTTGCGCCGCGGCGCGACGGCGCATGATCAGACCGACGACGACCAACACTGCCATCACCAGGAGGCCGATCATGAGCATGGAAGCGAGTTCCTCGCCGAAGCCGAAGTGGGAAGCCAGCGCGGCCAGGCCGAGACCGGCGGCAAGACCGGCCAGCGGGCCCATCCACGAACGCTTCGGCTGCGCCTGCGGAGCGCCTGCAGCCGGCTGCGACCTGGCAGCATTCGGCGCCATCGCGGGGGAGGCAGACTTGTCGGCGGTGACGGACTCGCGCTGCATGCCGGAGGACTTGCCCGCGCCCAGCCGTTTGGCCGCTTCTGCATCGCCAACTGCCAGCGTCAGGCCGAGAGCCAGAACGGCGGCCAGCAGAGAAAGAGTTTTCATCGGTGTCTCCTGTAAATATGAGGATCGAGAAGCGCAAGATAGACGCTCCCCAGGAAAGAGAAAAGCAGAATTATCCGTAACAATACTTCCAGAAAATCAGAGTTTTCACAGCATCCGGTCAGGGCCGGTCATCGGTCATGTTACGGGGCGTCTTCGTCGATCGGGAGCGCGTCCGAGGTGAACGCGCCGGCTTCCCCGGCTCGCCGCTGTCGGTCTGCGCATCAGAGCTCGAGACTCCGGCCGGAGTGGTGAACACTTCATCTCGCGCCGCCTGGCTGATGGCAACGATGGCCGGATGGCTCAACCGGCGCTCGGTGGTAATGGCAAACAGCTGTTCACTGATGGATTCGATTCGACCGACAGGGCTGACGCGATACTCTTCGCAAACGTAGGCAGCGATCGCCGTCGGCGCCACGAACAGTCCGGCGCCTGCTTGCCCGAAGGCCTTCAGCAACGCGCTATCGTCAAATTCGCCGACGATGCGCAGATGCAGCCGTCGGGCCTCCAACCATTGCTCAAGCCGGGGCCGGATGGCCACGTCGTCGCCCGGCATGAGAAAGGGAGCACCCTGGAGCAAGGCTGGAAATGTCCCATCCAATGTCTTGAGCAAGGTCGCCGCGCCGAAGACCGTCAAGTCGCTTTCGCCAAGCAGGTGACTGTAGCCGCGTACGTTCAAATTGGACGGCATCGGCCGGTCGGCGATCACCATGTCCAGCCGATGTACGGCCAGTTCGGCAAGCAATGCCGTCAGACGGCCTTCGCGACAGACCAGTCGCACCGCTTCCGGCAGGCGCAGGGCCGGCTCGACCAGGCGATGGGCAACCGACTTCGGCACCGAATCGGCGATGCCGACGGTGAACAACAGGCTTTTCCTCGTCGTCTGGTCGCGCGCCACCTCGAGCAACTCGTCGCCGAGGGCGAAGATTTCCTCGGCATAGCTCAGGATGCGCCGGCCGGCGTCGGTGACCTCGAGGCCGCGACCCGCCCGACGGAACAACTCCACCCCCAGGGCATCTTCCAGTTCACGCAACTGGCCGCTGATCGCCTGCGGCGTGAGGTGCAGTTGCTCGCCAGCGCGCGCGATGGCACCGGACTTGGCGACCATCCAGAAATAGCGCAGGTGCTTGTAGTTGAGCGTGGCCATGAACCCCTTATACTCCATAAAATCGGAACTGTTAGTAAATTATATTCGATTTGGCAGATGTCTTTCGATGCCCTAGACTGACTTCTCCATCCAACACAGCTGGAGCACTGCCATGCAGATCGTCATTCAAGCCAGAGGCTTTGACCTCTCTCCGGGCCTGCGCGAGCACGTCGAACGACGCTTGCGTTTTGCCCTCGACTGGGCCCATCACCATGTCAGGAGGGTTTCCGTCGGCCTTTCCGACCTCAACGGGCCGCGCGGTGGCGAGGACAAGTGCTGCCGCGTCCAGGTGACCATGGCCGGAGCGGCAGACGTGGTCGTACAGGATATCGAGACCGATCTCTACGTCGCCATCGATCGCGCCGTCGATCGCGCCGGACGGACGCTGGCACGCCGGGTCGCGCGACTGCGAGAGAATCGCCACGTGGGCCCGCGCGACACGCGCGGCGCTACTGCCGCGGCAGTAGCGGGCGCTACGTCAGTGGTTGCCATCCCTTGAAAACAGCCTCTTGAATCCGATCTTGAAAAAGTTCAGCATCAACAACCCTGGACAAGACAACGCGGGGATGTCGGCAGTCAAGCTGGTCGTCGCCCGCTGCAACCGTTTTGCCCGCTGACTCAGTTGCTCGGCTTGATGGACCGCCGCGACTGACCCGGCCTACAGTTTTCACGGAGATTGAAACATGAAACGCATCATGTTGCTCATCGGCACCAACCTGGCCATCATGCTCGTGCTGGGTATCGTCAGCACGCTCACCGGCGCTCACAGGTTCTTTACCGGCAGCGGCCTTGACCTCGGCAAGCTGCTGTTTTTTGCCCTGCTCATGGGCTTCGGTGGATCTTTCATTTCATTGTGGATGTCCAAGACCATCGCCAAGTGGAGCACCGGCGCAAGGGTCATCGAGACCCCCGGCAGCTCGACCGAGTTCTGGCTGGTCGACACCGTGCGCCGCTTTGCCGACAAAGCCGGCCTGTCAATGCCCGAGGTGGCGATCTACGATGGCGAACCCAACGCCTTCGCTACCGGCGCCAGCCGCAACAGTTCGCTGGTCGCTGTCTCCACCGGCTTGCTGCAGACGATGACGCGCGAAGAGGCCGAGGCGGTGATCGCCCACGAGGTTGCTCACATCGCCAATGGCGACATGGTGACCTTGACCCTGATCCAGGGCGTGGTTAACACCTTCGTCATCTTCATTGCCCGCGTCGTCGGTTGGCTGGTCGATTCGGCGCTGCGCCGGGGCAGCGATGAACACTCGGGGCCGGGAATCGGCTACACCATTACCGTCGTGGTCTGCGACATCGTCTTCGGCATTCTGGCCAGCATCATCGTCATGTATTTCTCGCGGCAGCGCGAATTCCGCGCCGACGCCGGCGCCGCTCAGTTGATCGGCTCGCCGCGACCGATGATGGCGGCGCTGCGCCGCCTCGGCGGCATGGAAGCTGGCGAACTGCCGCAGAACGTCGCCACCGCCGGCATCAACGGACGCCCCGGCTGGATGGAACTGTTCTCGAGCCATCCGCCAATTGAGCAGCGCATCGCTGCCCTGCAACGCGGTTCTTGACGCCTGACGGCGGACTCGGCCACAAGTTCGCCCAAGCAGCGGGGCGGTGGAGTGCCGTGTCGGCATCCTCCGCCTCCCTACCGGGTGGCGAATTCGAGAGTTTGCGCGGGAATCGCGGTCACGCGCACTCGCATCCCGTAGATCTGCCCGTCCAGCTGCGCCTCCAGACCTTCCTGGGGAGGGACTGCGCCAGTACCGGTGACAACGACGCTGACCTTTTCGTCGCTCGCCGTTACCGACATCAAGCGGTAGCCCGTGCCCGCAGTCCAGGACTTGCTCACTTCGGTGACTCGGCTTTCAACCAGATTGTCACGAATCACTCCGCGACTTGCGAGCCCGAGGGGGACGGCGATGAGGACGATCATCACAAGAACGGTGGCTATTGCGAAGTGCCTGGCGCGTCGGGTTGCCCCCGACAGCGCAGCCGCCGGGAATCCCATGAGGCCGAACACGAACGATCCCGTCAGCAGAATGGCAACGTAGTTGGTCACGAACAGCAGCACCCTCCCGAGCGCCAGGTCGTGCCGGCCGGCGCCCAACAGGATGCCCACGTTGGCCAGCGGGGGGACCAGCGAGATGGCAATGGCCACGCCCGGCAACGTGTCCGAGACATCCCTGCGGCCGATGGCGAAGGCCCCTGCGAGGCCCGTGGCGAGCGCCGCAAGCAGGTCGATCAGGCGCGGTGTGGTGCGGACCATGATTTGTCCGACGTTCGTTGGGTCGACGGAAATCGGCATCAGCAGCGCGATGAGGTAGCCAACGCCGATAGCGGTTGCGATCCCACCTATGCCGACGACGAGGGAACTCCGGATCGCGCGCAGATCGCCGATACTGATGGCGAATGCCAGGCCCATGATGGGAAGCATGAGCGGCGCAACGATCATGGCGCCGATCACGGCCGCCACCGAATCCCCGTACAAGCCGAAGGTCGCGATCGCCGATGCCAGGGTAAGCAGCGCCCCGAAGCGCACGAGTCTCTCGCGCAAAGCCGGCTCCTCGAACAGGATAACCTCGCGGACGCGCGCAATCTCTCCCGCGTCTACCGGCCCCCCATGCAACAACTCGCTAAACTGCCCCATACCTTTCTCCTTCAGGGCCACTGCTACACCCCTGCTACACCCTGCTCTGTGCACGCCCCTCACACAGTGCGCCCATAGCCCAGAAGAGCCACGAGTGGCAAGCGGGAGCGTGCGCCGCCAGGGCAATCGCACCAATGCCGGGCAGAGCACGGAACGTGCCCGCGCAGTCAGCATCAACGAACAACTCGTGGAGGCCGAAGGCGACGAGCGCATCACGGGAGAACAAGAAATCCAACGGTACCAACCAGAGTCTATGAGCCCTCAGCAAACGGCGTCAATCTGGCATTTTGGCGCGGGAGCCCGTGAAAGAACCGTGAAAGAACGATACGAATTCGCTCCGCTCCGTGCCTGCGGCCAGCGCACGCCGGCCGGTGACAGCTCGCATTGCCTCAGTCTCGACCCTTGCGCGTTGACCACCACCAGGCACTGCTCCGGTCGGGCTTCCACCAATGGGAACCTGACTCGTCTCATCGATGCCTCGGAGGATGCGCGCCTTGCGCTCGTGGACAAAGGCGACGCCTCGTTCACGCCCACACCACGCTGGAAAAGGCTTTGCCTATCCCCGGCAGCCTGTCTCGTGCGAAAATACGCCCATGTACATGCGCGATCTCCAGAAAATACTCGGCGGCGACGCGGTGGGTGAAGTCAATCAGCCGCTCACCGGCGTCGGAACAATCCGTTCGGCTACTTCGACACAAATAACGTTCCTGGCGAATCAACGATACCGCTCCGATTTGTCGTCTTCTCGGGCCGGCGCGGTCATTGTCGGCAACGCAGACCGGGATCTGACGCCGCTGCCGCGCCTGGTGGTAGCCAATCCGTATGCCTGTTTCGCGCGCGTGGCCCAGCTCTTCAATCCGCCAGCACTCTACGCTAGCGGAGTTCATCCGGCCGCTATCATCCACGCCGACGCACAGGTGGCTGAAAGCGCGTCCGTCGCAGAATATGTTTCGATTGGTCGCGGTGCGGTGATTGGTGAGGGTGCGCGCATCGGGCCGGGATGCATCATCGGTGACGACGTGTGGGTCGGTGCCCATACCTGCCTCGTCGCGCGCGTCACGATCTATGCGCGCTGCACGATTGGCGCGCGCGGGATCGTCCATGCCGGTGCGGTGATCGGCGCCGACGGCTTCGGGTTTGCGCCGGATTTTTCAGCGGGCGACGGTGGCTGGGTGAAAATCCCGCAGGTCGGGCGCGTCGTCATTGGGGATGACTGCGAAATCGGTGCCAATACGTCCATCGATCGCGGTGCGATCGACGACACCGTGGTCGGCAACGACGTCAAGATAGACAATCAGGTTCAGGTTGGCCACAACTGCGTGATCGGTGATCACACAATCATCTCCGGTTGCGTCGGGATTGCCGGCACCAGCACCATCGGCCGCCGCGTCATGATGGGCGGCGGCTCCGGTGTCATTGGCCATCTCGAAATTTGCGACGATGCCATCGTCTCGGCGATGACGCTGGTAACCAAGTCGATTACCGAGCCGGGAATGTATACCGGGTCGATGCCGTTGATGAAACACGGTGACTGGCTGAGGAACGTCGTGCATGTGCGGCGCTTGGGTGCTCTCGCCGACGCGATCAAGAACGCGGCAGGCTCGAAATGAGCCCTGGACATCCACCCTCCGGGCACGATCCGGATTCCCCGAGGAATGGCTGCCGTGGCAATTCTCGATGAACAGCAGCCGCCCGGATGGCGCACTACGGCTGTAGCGCCCGGGCTGCGGCCACCGCCAAGAGCCACTCGAGTCCTGAGAGCGCATCGATGGCCGAATGGGCAAGCGGCAGTCGCGAGCTCCTGATTTCCCGGTGTCCTGGAAAGCGCGTGAGCGTGGCACGCACGGGGTGGCCATCCTTGCCAAACGAGACCACCGCCAGGAGCGTCACCTGATTCTCCGTGCCGCGCGTCGCCTTGCCACCGGTGCTGCATTCGCTCCCTCGCGGCAGCGGCGGCAGGCAAAGTCGTTCGGCCGCCACGCCGCCTTGAGTGGTGGTGCCTGCTGCGGCTCGGTTGCGGCGCGCTGGGTGAACTCAGGTGTCGACAAACCGGGTTTGCAACGAGTGCCGATTCTTTGCTTTGATGCTACCCGCGGTGTGCTGACAGACTGCAGAACACGCCGTGCCGGCCTCACCAGAACTGTTCCGCTGACGATCGTTGCCAGTCGGGATGGTTTCTTATACCTTCGGAACGCCTGCGCGAAAACAGGACGAAAAAGAATAACCAGCCTGTCAGGAAGTCGGCAAGGACGTCTTTCATTCCTGGTTTTTGCAGCCTGTCAGATACCCCGGGATCGCCTTGCCTGATCCGTTTGATGCTGGTTGGAGTCATAGGAGAACCGATGGCAATCAATGCCTCAACACGTCTGGATATCCTCAAAGCCCTTTACCTGACCATGGTGATGTCGCGCGAGGTCGATCTGGTGGAACAAGAATACACGGCTCGAGGGGAAGCCGTTTTTCACGTTTCCGGAGCAGGCCATGAAGCGTCTGCAGCCCTGAATCCCTTCCTGGGACCTCAGGACTGGCTGCACTGCCATTACCGAGACAAAGCTCTGATGATGGCCCGCGGCATTTCCCCACAGCAGTTCTTTCTTTCGCTTTTCAACAAAGACGGCTCCCACAGCCGTGGTCGTCAAATGAACGCCCACATGAGTTCCCCGCAGCTCAAGATTCTTTCCTTGGTGGGACCGGTGGGCAACTCGGCTCTCCAGGCCGTCGGCATTGCCAACGCAGTGAAGAGTGACGCCGACCAGCCGGTGGTACTGTGTTCGCTCGGGGATGGAATGACTCAGCAGGGAGAGGTTCTCGAAGCCCTGGCGCACGCCGTCAGAGAAACCCTTCCCGTGCTTTTTCTTGTCCAGGATAACAAGCTGGCCATCTCCACGTCCACCACCGGAAAAACCTTCTACCAGACGCCGACCGGAGATGCTTCGGAGTTCTACGGAATTCCTATTCGCCGGATCAATGGCCGATATCCGCAAGCCTGTCTGGAGACCTTCGAAACCGTGGTCGCTGCCATGAGAAAGGACCGGAGCCCCGCCATTGTCGTCATGGACGTGGACCGACTACATAGTCACACCAATGCCGACGACCAGAGAATCTATCGCAGTGTCGGCGAACTCGAGCAGGTGAAAGAATCCGGGGATCCGATTGTGAACCTGGAAATCTGGCTCAAGGCGCGGGGCGTACAGGAAGACTTTTTCGCTGGGCTGGTGGACTCCTTTCGCACAGAGCTCAAGACGCAGGCTTTTCTGGCCCAAAGAAGTCCGGAGCCGTCTCCCACCCATACGGCGCTGAAGCCTTTACCATCAATGCTCGAGGACCCCTCGTCTGAATATCGAGGCTCCCCGTCTGCCGCCGGTGAGAACAATCTGGTCATGCTCGAGGCGATCCGCGAAGTCCTGAGAAAACGAATGTCCGAGAACGAAAAGATTACTCTTTTCGGCGAAGATCTCGAGGATCCCAAGGGAGACGTTTTCGGGCTGACCAAAGGCCTCTCCACCACGTATCCGGGCCGGGTAAAGAACTCTCCACTGGCCGAATCCACCATTGTCGGTGTCAGCATCGGGGAAGCCCTGGCGGGAAGGCGCCCTGTGGCCTTCCTGCAATTCGCCGACTTTCTTCCGATCGCCTACAATCAGATCGTTTCAGAACTGGGGTCGATGCATTGGCGAACCGACGGGGGTTGGGAAGCGCCAGTGATTGTCATGATCACCTGCGGCGGCTACAAACCAGGCTTGGGTCCTTTCCACGCCTCGAGCTACGAAGCCTTGGCAGTTCACACGCCCGGCGTGGACGTTTTCATGCCTTCGACAGCTGGAGACGCCGCAGGTCTTCTCAACGCGGCCTTCGAAAGCGGACGTCCAACCCTCTTTTTCTATCCCAAGAGCTGCCTCAACGACCGGGAAAACACCACCAGTTCCGACGTGGAAAAACAGCTCGTTCCGCTGGGAAGAGCGAGAACAGTCCGTAAGGGCAAGGACATTACCCTGGTTGGCTATGGGAACACGGTGAAACTTTGCCTCCAGGCAGCTGCAGCCTTGTCTTCCCAGGGTGCGCAGGCTGAGGTTATTGATCTCAGAACTCTGCAGCCCTGGGACAAGAAGACGGTGGCCGCTTCGGTGGAAAAAACCGGGCGCCTTGTCGTCGTGCACGAGGATAACGAGAGCGCGGGCATGGGCTCGGAGATCATAGCGGTCATGGCAGAGACGGTAACGAGACCCTTCCGCGTCCGCCGGGTGGCGAGGGCAGACACCTATGTTCCCTGTAACTTTGCCAACCAGCTGGAGGTTCTTCCAAGCTACAAACGCATACTTGAAACAGCGGTGGAAATGCTCGGAGGTCATGTCGGCTGGAAACGTCCGCCCACCGCACAAAGGGGCTACTTCCTGGTGGAGGCAATTGGTTCCAGCCCCTCTGATGAAGCCGTCACGGTGGCCAGGTGGTTGGCAAAACCGGGCGATACCATCGTTGAAGGCGACTATATCGGCGATTTGGAAGCTGACAAGGCTGCCGTGGAGTTAAGATCGCCGGCCTCCGGACTACTGGAAGAAATTCTGGTCCCAGAAGGGGCCATGGTCAAGGTGGGTACCCCTGTCCTGAAGGTAAAGATCGGTGAGGGCGAGGAAGGCTTCAAGCCCCTCACAAAAGAAAATCCGGGAGAACCCCGCATATCCGACCTGAGGCTCGAACCCGTCACACAGACCACCCCGTTGGCGTCGCCCCGGGATCCCGATGGACTGGTGGGCATTCAAGCCGTAGCCAGTGCCAGGGGAAGTCGGCTTGTCACCAACCTCGACATTTCCAGGATGTGTCCGGAATGGGAGACCGATGAGATCTTCAAGCGCATTGGCATTGAAACGAGACCCTGGATTGCCGACGGAGAAACGGTATTGTCCCTGGCAGCGTCGGCAGCAAGAAAGCTGCTCAAGGAAACGGGTCTGACACTGGCCGATATTGATCTGATTCTGGTATCGACGGGTACGCCGCCAGCCCATACCCCGTCCCTCGCTGCCATGATCCAGATGAGCCTGAACCAGGATGAACCCGAAGCCGTCCTGGTTCCCGCCTATGACTTCTCTTCTGCTTGTTCTGGGTACATTTTCGGACTGAAACAAGCGTCCGATCACTTGCAACTCCGGCAAAAGGATCGGGTGCTGCTGATTACCGCAGAAGTCCTTTCGCCCCAGATTGATATGGCTGATTACGGTACGGCTCCCGTCTTCGCGGATGCTGCCACGGCCACTCTGCTGGTCGGGTCGGGGAGAGCCGGCGTCATGAAGCTCAAGGTATTGGAGACAGCCATAGGAACGTATGGGGAGTCGGGCGAAATACTGAAGCTCCCTGCCAATCCCGGCGACAAGATTTTTATGGATGGTCCCAAGGTTTACCTGGGTGCGGTCAAGTACATGCGACAGGCCTTGATCGACGCTTGTCGCCAAACAGGTATAGAACCGCAGAACCTGGACCTCGTCGTTCCACATCAAGCGAACCAGAGGATCATCAATGCCCTCCGTCAGAGAATGAAGCTGGCGGAAGACCAAGTCTACTCCAACATCAGCCACAGTGGAAACACCTCCAGTTCGACCATTCCTCTTTGCCTTGAAGAACTTCTTCCCTTGGCTACAGGTGGTCAGAAATGGGCTCTTACGGCTTTTGGGGGAGGCTTTACCTTCGGTGGAGCGGTGCTGGAAGTGGTGTGAACGACCGGCGAAGCAGGCCGGGAGAATGGCAAAGACGGTACGTTGCACCCGTCGCCTGTTGCCCTGGTGCCATGCATCATGGCGGTCGATATCTCGGATCGGCCACATTGCCGAGAGCGTACTCCTCTGTCGCGGCATTACCTGCGGCGCCGGCGTCCTGACCCAGGTCATCATGTTGTCCGCCCGCGGCCTTGTCGCCAGAAGCAAGTGCGCCAGTGTGAAAGGAGAGTTGTCGTGTGGCCACCCCGCGCAGGGCATGACCACACCTTGCCGGTTCGCTGCCTGGCCAGCAACCCAGACTGAGCTGCAGGCCTCTTGCGCCATCGCATGAGCCAGCATGAAAGCACCGGTCATGCACTGTTACGATGGCGGTTTGATGCTTGCGCTATACTTCGGCGCAAAAGCACGATACCAGCAGGCCACAGGAAAGCCATAGAGCATGAGCGAACGCGAAATTGACCAGCAGCTGGTCGAACGCGCACAGGCAGGTGACAAGCACGCTTTCGAGCTGCTGGTGATCAAATACCAGCGCAAGGTGGGGCGCTTGCTGTCGCGCTTCGTACGCGATCCGGCGGAAGTCGATGACGTGGCGCAGGAGGCATTCATCAAGGCGTATCGGGCGCTGCCCGCGTTTCGCGGTGATAGTGCCTTCTATACTTGGCTCTACCGGATCGCGATCAACACCGCCAAGAACTATCTGGTCGCCCAGGGTCGCCGGGCGCCGACTTCGACCGAGTTTGATGCCGAAGAAGCCGAGGGTTTTGAGGACGCCGGTCAGCTGCGCGACATCAATACCCCGGAGAGCCTCCTGCAATCCAGGCAGATCGGCGAAACCATCAATGCGGCGATGGACGCACTGCCGGACGAACTGCGCAGCGCAATCGTCCTGCGCGAGATCGAGGGCTTGAGCTATGAGGAAATTGCCACGGCGATGTGCTGTCCAATCGGTACGGTGCGCTCGCGGATCTTCCGTGCGCGTGAAGCCGTGGCGGAGAAGTTGCGACCCTTGCTCGACACCTCTGCCGATCGCCGGTGGTAACCATGGGTAAACCAATGTCCGCATTGGCTGGCGGGGTGACAACTGACGCCTGGGGCACGATCATCGCCAGCGATGAGCAACAGGCAACGGTTCGCATGGACGAGAGCGGTTGCGGCCGCTGCGGAGAACCCGGAGGATGCGCTGGCAACCATGCTGGCAGACTATTCTGCAGCACGCCCCGGACCTTTCGGATACCGAATGCTGAGCATCGTTCGGTGGGCGAGCGCGTGCGCATCAGCGTTGTCAACGGATCGGTTGGCCGCAGCGCACTGCACGCCTATGTTTTTCCCTTGCTGACGCTTCTTGCCGGCGCCCTGTCCGGGTCGGCTCTTGGCGACGAGGCTGGCGCAATTGGCGGCTCTATTTCCGGGCTGCTCATCGGCTGGCTGGGATTGCGGCAGGCGCAGCGGCGAAGCAGGCGCGACCCGCGGCTGCAACCATCGATCGTGCCTTGATATTCCGTCGCCAGGTCCCCACTTTCCGATCTGTTTTTGCCGTTCCGCCATTGAAAGACACGCAGGAGGGTTTTGCTGCCATGAAACAGTTGCTCGTCGCTTTCCTTTTCGTGCTGTTCTCGCTGCCGGCGCAGGCGCAGAACCGGGGCCTCCCCGATTTCACCGAACTGGTTGAAAAGCAGGGGCCGGCGGTGGTCAACATCAGCACGACCCAGTCGGCCCGTAGCAATGGTAGGGGTGCCCAGCCTTTCCCGTTCGATGAGAACGATCCGATGTACGAGTTCTTCCGCCGCTTTATCCCCCGCCAGCCGGGGATGCCGGGCGCGCCTGGAGCGCCGCGTGAATTCGAGAGCAGGTCGCTTGGTTCCGGCTTCGTCGTAAGTACCGACGGCTATATCCTGACCAATGCCCACGTGATCGATGGGGCTGACGAGATTCTGGTTCGTCTGACCGACAAGCGTGAGTTCAAGGCCCGGGTCATTGGTACTGACAAGCGAACCGATGTCGCGCTGATCAAGATCGAGGCCGCCGGCTTGCCAACGGTTCGTTTCGGCGATCCAGGCGTCCTCAAGGTTGGCGAATGGGTCGTCGCGATCGGTTCGCCGTTTGGCTTCGAAAACAGCGTGACGGCAGGCATCGTCAGCGCCAAGGGACGCGCCTTGCCGCAGGAGAACTACGTGCCGTTCATTCAGACCGATGTCGCCGTCAATCCCGGCAATTCAGGTGGGCCCCTGTTCAATCTGAAGGGCGAGGTGGTCGGCATCAACTCGCAAATCTACAGCCGTTCGGGTGGCTTCATGGGCATCTCCTTTGCCATTCCGATCGACGTTGCCATGGAGGTGCAAAGCCAGTTGCGCGCCAACGGCAAGGTCAGCCGGGGTCGAATCGGCGTCGTCATCCAGGAGGTGACCAAGGAACTGGCTGAGTCCTTTGGTCTGAGCAAGGCCCAGGGAGCGGCGGTCAACGCGGTGGAGAAAGGCGGCCCGGCAGAGAAGGCGGGCATCGAGCCCGGCGATGTGATCCTCAAGTTCGAAGGCAAGACCATCACCAGTTCGAGCGACCTGCCACGCCTCGTCGGCAGTACCAAGCCGGGAAGCAAGGTGACGATTCAGGTCTGGCGGAAAGGGGCAACCAGGGAACTGTCACTGGTGGTCGGAGAAGTCGCCGACGAGAAGGTAGCGACGCGAAGCTCACGCGGTGCGAAGCCGGCCGAGCGGGCTGCGAATCGCCTCGGACTGGTGGTATCCGAGCTCTCTGCAGAGCAAAAGCGCGAACTCAAGGTCAATGGCGGTTTGCTCATCGAGGATGTTCGCGGCAGCACGGGTCGCGTCGATCTGCGTCCAGGCGATGTCATCCTGGCGCTGATTACGCGTGGCGAGAGCATCGAACTCAGGACGACCGAACAGTTCAACAAGTTGCTCGCGCAGTTCGACAAGTCGGCGAACGTGACTCTGCTCGTCCGGCGCGGCGAACTGCAGACCTTCGTCACCATCAAGGGTCTGCCCGACAGGCGGACGGAGTGAGCCAGGCAACGAAGCTGACGCTGGTTTCGCGTCGCTACTGTCATCTGTGCCAGGAGATGGAGCAGGCGCTCGCGGTGCTGCTGGCTGAGTTCTGCTTCGACCTTGAGGTGCTCGACTGCGATGCCGATCCAGCGCTGGAAGCCCTCTACGATGAACTGGTCCCGGTGCTGCTGCACGACGGCAGGGAACTCTGTCACTACTTCCTCGACGTCAGCAAAGTCCGTGATTATTTGAGCAAAATCGGCTAGAATCCGCGCCTTCCGGCAGTTCGACCAAGGGTGCTCGCTGGCACCCTTTTTTTCAGGGGCGGCTCGCTAGCGCCAGAGCCCACGCCATGTTCATGCAACACATCCGCAATTTTTCCATCATCGCACACATCGATCACGGCAAGTCGACGCTTGCCGACCGCATCATCCATCTCTGCGGCGGCCTGTCCGATCGTGAGATGGAGGCGCAGGTGCTGGACTCGATGGATATCGAGCGCGAACGGGGCATCACCATCAAGGCGCAAACCGCAGCCCTGCAATACCGGGCGCGCAGCGGCGACGTCTATAACCTGAACCTGATCGATACGCCCGGGCACGTCGATTTTTCCTATGAGGTGTCGCGTTCGCTCTCGGCCTGTGAGGGGGCCTTGCTGGTCGTCGATGCTTCGCAGGGGGTGGAAGCTCAGACCGTTGCCAACTGCTACACTGCGATCGAACTGGGCGTCGATGTGCTGCCTGTCCTGAACAAGATCGATCTGCCCTCGGCGACACCGGACAATGCACGCCAGGAGATCGAGGACGTGATCGGCATCGATGCCTCGGAGGCGGTGCTCGCCTCGGCGAAAACCGGCCTTGGCGTCGAGGACATCCTGGAAGCGATCATCACGCGCATTCCGGCACCCCAGGGTGACCCCGATGCGCCGCTCAAGGCCTTGCTGGTCGACGCGTGGTTCGACAACTACGTCGGCGTGGTCATGCTCGTCCGGGTCTTTGACGGTACGCTGCGACCGAAGGACAGGCTTCGCCTGATGGCCACCGGCTCGACGCATCTCTGCGAACAGGTCGGCGTGTTCACGCCCAAGGCCGTGCCTCGCGATGCCCTGCGCGCCGGCGAGGTCGGCTACGTCATCTCGGGCATCAAGGAGCTGCAGGCGGCCAAGGTTGGCGATACCCTGACCCTGCTGGAGCGGCCGGCAAGCGAGGCCTTGCCGGGGTTCAAGGAAATCAAGTCGCAGGTCTTCGCCGGTCTCTATCCGGTCGAGTCGAACCAATACGATTCCCTGCGCGAGTCGCTCGAGAAACTGAAGCTCAACGATGCGTCGCTGCGTTACGAGCCCGAGGTTTCGCAGGCGCTCGGCTTCGGCTTCCGCTGCGGCTTTCTCGGTCTGCTGCATATGGAGATCGTCCAGGAGCGTCTCGAGCGCGAGTTCGATCAGGACTTGATCACTACCGCACCGACCGTCGTCTATGAAGTCCTGCTGCGCGACGGCACGCTGGTCAATGTCGAAAACCCGGCCAAACTGCCGGAACTGTCGAAGATCGAGGAGATCCGCGAACCAATCATCACCACCACGGTTTTCGTGCCCCAGGATTATCTTGGCAACGTCATCACGCTCTGCAACCAGAAGCGCGGTAACCAGGTCGACATGACCTATCACGGTCGCCAGGTACAACTGGTCTATGAGATGCCGATGGCCGAGGTGGTGATGGATTTTTTTGATCGCCTGAAATCGGTCTCGCGTGGGTACGCCTCGCTCGATTACGAGTTCAAGGAATATCGGGCGGCGGATGTCGTCAAGCTAGACGTGCTGATCAACGGCGAGCGCGTCGATGCCCTTTCGATCATCCTGCATCGCGCCAACTCGGTCTATCGCGGCCGCGAACTGGCTGCCAAGATGCGCGAATTGATCCCGCGCCAGATGTACGATGTCGCGATACAGGCCGCGATCGGCGCCAACATCATCGCCCGCGAGAACGTCAAGGCGATGCGCAAGGACGTGCTGGCCAAGTGTTACGGCGGCGACATCACGCGCAAGAAGAAGCTGCTCGAAAAGCAGAAGGCAGGCAAGAAGCGCATGAAACAGGTTGGGTCGGTCGAGATTCCACAGGAGGCTTTCCTTGCTGTGTTGCGCGTCGGCAAGTAAAGGAGTGAGTAAGTGAACTTCGCATTGATCCTCTTGATCCTGTTGCTGGTCAGCGGCGCGATCTGGGCGGCGGACGCCCTCGTCCTGCGCAAGCGTCGTCCGGCTGACGCCAAGGACCCGTGGTGGGTCGAGTACGGGGCAAGTTTCTTCCCCGTCATCCTGATTGTTTTCATGCTCCGTTCGTTCCTTGTCGAGCCATTCAAGATTCCCTCGGGCTCGATGATTCCAACCTTGCAGGTTGGCGACTTCATTCTCGTCAACAAGTACACTTACGGTATCCGCTTGCCCGTGGTCAACAGGAAAGTAATCGATATCAACAGCCCGCAGCGCGGTGACGTGATGGTCTTCCGCTATCCCGAGGATCCGTCACTGGACTACATCAAGCGGGTGATCGGCGTACCAGGCGACGTCATCGCCTACCAGAACAAGAAACTGACGATCAACGGCGAGCCGGTCGCGACCAGGCGCATCGACGATTACCTGCACCCGGAGCGCCTGTACTATTCGCGTCAATTCACGGAGAAGATCGACGCGGCGGAGTATCAGACGCTCAACGATGCCGATGCCCCACCCTATATTCCGGGCCCAGCGCAATTCCCCAATCGCGAGCTTTGTTCATACAATGCCGCAGGTGTGAATTGTACGGTACCACCAGGCCACTACTTCGTCATGGGTGACAATCGCGACAACAGCCGTGACAGCCGCTTCTGGGGTTTCGTTCCCGAGCAGAACATCGTCGGGAAGGCTTTTTTCATCTGGTTGAATTTCAGTGACTTCTCAAGGATTGGCTCATTCAGGTAAGGAGCGGCGCTTATGAATCGTCAACGTGGTTTGGCGCTCTCGGGCTTGATCGTCTGGGGCGTTGTGATTTCCCTGGTGGCTATCCTCGGGATCAGGGTTCTACCTGAGTTCATGGACTACTACAAGATCAGGCAGGCGGTCAAGGCGGTGGCTGCAGAGTCCGGCGGCAAGACTGTTCCCGAGCTTCGGCAGGCTTTCAGCAAGTACGCCGAAGTCGAGCATATCAAGACCATCGGGCCAGCTGATCTGGATATCTTCAAGGAAGACAGTCAGGTGATCATATCCTTTGCCTACGAGAAGCGCGTTCCGCTGGCGGCCAATGTCAGTCTCCTGATCGACTTCAAGGGCTCATCCTCAGGGCGCGGTTACGGCCAATGACGGCTTCTCGCCTCGAGCAGGCGCTTTCGTATACCTTTCGAGATCAGGCGCTGTTGGAACTGGCGCTGACTCATCGCAGTTTCACCTCTCCGCACAACGAGCGGCTCGAGTTTCTCGGCGACGCCATTCTGAACGCAGTCATCGCCCACAGCCTGTTCGATCGCTTCCCAATGCTTCCCGAAGGCGACCTGTCGCGATTGCGAGCCAACCTGGTGCGCCAGGATAGCCTGCACCAGCGGGCTCTGGCGCTCTCGCTGGGCGACTTTCTCAGGCTTGGAGAGGGCGAGCAGAAAAGCGGTGGACAGCAACGCCCGTCGATCCTCGCCGACGCTCTTGAAGCGCTGTTCGGTGCCCTGTGGCTGGACGCCGGTTTTGACACGGCGGGCAAGATCATCGTTCGATTGTATGACAAAGAGCTTAGCCAGATGACCCCTGGACAGGGGATCAAGGACGCCAAGACGCGTCTGCAGGAGTATCTCCAGGGGATACGACTGGCCCTGCCGCAGTACGTGCTGGCTGGCACCGAGGGGGAAGCGCATGTGCAGCAGTTCAGGGTGGCCTGTGTCATCGATTCCCTGAAGATCCGCACTGAGGGTCGCGGGGGAAGTCGGCGCGCAGCCGAACAGGTCGCTGCTGAACGCGCCCTGGCGACCCTGTACAAACAATGAGCGAAGTCCGCTCCGGACAGATAGCGATCGTCGGACGCCCGAACGTCGGCAAGTCGACCTTGCTCAACGCTCTGATCGGCGAGAAAATCAGCATCGTCTCGCGACGGGCGCAGACCACCCGTCACCGCATCATGGGCATCCTCACCAGACCTGATGCACAATACGTTTTTGTTGATACGCCAGGCTTTCAGACCCGCTATGGCAATGCCCTGAATCGGGTGATGAACCGTGGCGTCAGGCAGGCGCTGGCCGAGGTTGATGTGGTCCTCTTCGTGGTTGAGGCCGGACGCTTTGACGAGCGCGATCGGGCGGTACGCAAACTGGTGCCGGTCGAGTGTCCGCTGATCATTGTCGCGAACAAGATCGATCAGTTGCCGGACAAGGCGCAACTACTGCCGTATCTTGCCCGACTTGCCGCCGAAGGTGAATTCGCGGCGATCGTCCCGGTCAGCGCCATGCGCGGCGCCCAGCTTGAAGCCTTGCTCACGGAGACGCGCAAGTATCTGCCGAACAGTGAACTGCTGTTTCCCGAGGACGATATCACTGACCGGAGTGAGCGGTTCCTCGCGGCCGAATTCATTCGGGAAAAGCTTTTCCGCCTGATTGGCGATGAGTTGCCCTACACCGCCGCCGTCGAGATCGAGAAGTTCGTTGTCGACGGTGCCTTGCGTCGCATCAGCGCAGCGATTCTGGTCGATCGCGAGGGACACAAGTCGATCATCATTGGCCGGGGCGGCGAGATCATCAAGCGGATTGCCTCCGAAGCGCGCCAGGACATGGAACGTCTGTTCGACGGCCGGGTGTTCCTGGAAGTCTTTGTCAAGGTCAAGTCGGGCTGGGCGGATGATGAGCGAATGCTCAAGACGCTCGGCTACGAATAGGCAGTGGATTCGCTGATGGCTGGCGAACGAGTCGGGAAGTGAATCAGCGGCACAAGGTCGATGGTCAGCCGGCTTTCGTACTGCACGCTTACCCTTACAGTGAAACCAGCCTGATTGTCGATGTCTTCTCCCGCGACCATGGCCGCGTCGCCCTGCTCGCGCGCGGCGCGCGGCGACCGCGATCGGTATTGCGCGGCGTCCTGCTGGCCTTTCAGCCGCTTGAAATCGGTTGGGCTGGCCGCGGTGAGGTGCAAACGCTGCTCAAAGCAGAGTGGCAGGGGGGGCAGCCGCTGCTGGCCGGAAAATCTTTGTTCTGTGGCTACTACCTGAACGAGCTGCTGATGCACCTGCTGCCGCGCGAGGATGCCCACTCGCGGCTTTTCTCGGTCTATGCGGATACTCTGCACCGCTTTGCCGCGGGTGCGCGGGAGTCTGATCTGCGTTGCTTCGAGCGCGCGCTGCTGCAGGAGCTCGGCTACGGCCTGACGCTCGAAACGGATGCCAGCGGCCTCGCCGTTGACCTCGATGCGCATTACGCTTACGAGATCGAACGTGGGCCCGTGCGACTGCCGGCACCCGGCAGCTCGACTCTCTCTGTCAGCGGCAGGACCCTGATCGACCTGGCACGCGAGGATTTTTCCGATCCGCGCTCGCTGGCGGAGGCCAAGCAACTGATGCGGACGCTGATCGGCCACTACACCGGCGGCAAGACCCTGGCCAGCCGCCGGATCTTCAGGGAGTTACGGGAACTATGATCGAACTTGGCGTCAATATTGACCATGTGGCGACGATCCGCCAGGCACGCTGTACCTACGAACCCGATCCGGTCTGGGCGGCGGTTGAGGCACACCTCGGCGGTGCCGACGGCATCACCATCCACCTGCGCGAGGACCGGCGACACATCCAGGACGCCGACGTCGAGAAGCTTCGCGACCTGGCGCAGATCAAGCTCAATCTCGAGATGGCGGCCACCGACGAGATGGTTGCGATCGCCTGCCGGATCAAGCCGCAAATGGCGATGCTGGTGCCCGAAGGTCGCCATGAGGTTACGACCGAGGGCGGGCTGGACATCGTGGCCCAAGAAGCCAGGCTTCGCCAGTCGGTGGCTCGGCTCAGCGAGGCGGGCATTGTCACCAGCGTGTTCATCGATGCGGACCCGGCGCAGGTGGAAGCCGCCGCACGCATTGGCGCGCGCGTATGCGAAATCCATACCGGTCCCTATGCCCATGCCTTCTATACCCAGGGACGGGATGCCGAAAGTCGGGCGGTGGTAGCCGAACTCGAGAGTATCCGCCTTGCCGGCCAACTTATCCGTCAGCTCGGCATGCGTTTCAATGCCGGCCACGCGCTCAACTACTTCAACGTACAGCCGGTTGCGCAACTGACGGGCATCCGGGAGCTGCACATCGGCCATGCGATCATCAGCCGGGCCATCTTTGTCGGCTTGCGCGAAGCCGTGCGCGAAATGAAGCGCCTGCTGCGTGAGGCTCAGGCACAGTCGCTGGCACGGCCTGCACGGCAATGATTGCCGGTATCGGAACCGATATTGTCGCCGTCGCACGCCTCGGCGGCCTGTACGAACGGCATGGTCAGCGGGCGCTGGCAAGAATTCTGTCGCCGAGGGAATGTGCCGAGTTTGTCGGCGTGCGTGACCCGGCACGCTTTCTCGCCAAGCGTTTCGCTGCCAAGGAAGCGTTGGGCAAGGCAATGGGCATTGGTCTCGTCGCACCTGCCACCCTGCCGAACATCGGTGTCAGGCACGATTCCCTCGGCCGGCCGTTGTTCGAGTACGCAGGCCCACTCGCCACCCATCTTGCCCAACGCCGTCTCGTCGCCCACCTCTCGATCAGCGACGAGCACGACTTCGCAGTCGCCTTCGTCATTCTGGAACAGACATGAACATTCGCCGGAAGCTCCCCCTCGGCCCGCTGATGATCGACGTCGCGGGGCTCGCGTTGTCCGATCTCGAACGCGAGCACTTGTGCCATCCGCTGGTCGGTGGTCTGATCCTTTTCGCGCGCAACTTCGAGTCGCCGCAGCAACTCGCCGATCTGACGGCCGAAGTGCATGCGCTGCGCTCTCCGGCTCTGCCGATTGCCATCGACCACGAGGGGGGTCGGGTCCAGCGCTGCCGGACTGGTTTCACGCGCCTGCCGGCCATGCGTCGCCTTGGCGAATTGTGGGACCAGCAACCGGTGGCGGCACTGCTTGCCGCGCGCCGGATCGGTTACGTCCTGGCCGCCGAACTGCGCGCCTGCGGCGTTGATCTGTCGTTCACACCGGTACTCGATCTCGACTGGGGACGCAGCAGCGTTATCGGCGACCGTTCGTTTCACGGCGATCCGCTGGCGGTCATCCAGTTGGCAGGCGCGCTGATCGAAGGCCTGCACAGCGCCGGCATGGCCGCTTGCGGCAAGCATTTCCCGGGGCATGGCTGGGTCGAAGCCGACTCGCACGTCGACCTGCCGGTGGACGAGCGCCGACTCGACGAACTGGCGCCAGACATCGAGCCCTACCGCCAGCTGAAGCTGGACGCAGTGATGCCGGCGCACGTGATCTACCGGCTGGTGGACGCCCGTCCAGCCGGCTTCTCCCGCTTCTGGCTGGACATGCTGCGGGCTGAACTGCACTTCGCTGGCGTCATCTTCAGCGACGATCTCTCGATGGCCGGCGCCGGTTTCGCCGGCGGCATCGTCGAGCGCTGTACGGCAGCATGGGAAGCGGGGTGTGACCTGCTGCTGGTGTGCAACTCACCGGATGCGGTCGGCGAACTGCTCGCCAACTGGCAGCCATCACTGGATCCGGCGCGCGCCAAGCGGGTCGAGCATCTCTCACTTTCCGCCCCGCCTCTCGACTGGACGTGTTTGCAACAGGACGCGAACTACCTGGATGGCGTGGCAGCAGCTACCCGCCTGCTCGCCTGAACCACTTCGCCAGCCGATGGGAGCCGAGCCGGTTCGTCCCCGCTGAATACTGCGACAAGCCGACCTCAGAACCCGAGATCTGCAGTCAGGCCCCGATCGGCTAAAACCAGACAGGCAACGGCGGCTGAATGATGCAGACGCAGGCGGCTGCCGTTCAACTAGCGGACGCGACAGCGGTATTCATTGCTGCGGGTATCGATCTCGATCCGGTCGCCCATTTCGATGAAGGCCGGGACAGGCAGCTCGAAACCGGTGGCCATGCGGGCCGGTTTCATGACCTTGCCAGAGGTGTCGCCCTTGACGGCAGGCTCGGTGTAGACCACCTCGCGCACGACGCTGGTCGGCAACTCGATCGAGATCGCCTTGCCGTTGTAGAAGATCGCCTGGCAGGGCATGCCGTCTTCAAGGTAGTTGAGCGCGTCACCCATACAGTCCGCTTCAATTTCGTGCGGGTTATAGTCGGCGTCCATGAAGACGTAGAGAGGGTCGGCGAAGTAGGAGTAGCTGACCTCCTTGCGCTCGAGCTGAATGACGTCGAACTTGTCGTCGGCACGATAGACCGCCTCTCCAGGCGAGTCGGTCAGAAGATTCTTCATCTTCATCCGAACCACCGAAGCGTTACGTCCGGATTTGACGTATTCGGACTTCAGAACCACCATCGGGTTGTGGCCGACCATGAAGACGTTTCCTGGGCGAAGCTCTTGTGCGGTTTTCATGTGGCTTTCGAGAAAACGGATTGCGATAAGTAGGAGATTATAGCTTGGAAGAGCTGAAGCCAAGCAGCCGGCTGAGCAGATCATCCTGCAGCGCGAGCTCCTCATCCCAGCGCATCGCGTGTTCGTGCAGCCCCGGCAGCCCGGCGGCCAGCGTTGTCCAGAGCGCCCTTTCGACCCTGCCGGCATTCCAGGCCTGCCAGAACTGCCGCAGCAGGCAGCCTACCGTCGGCGGCAGCGCAGCGCAATAAAGATCCAGGAAGGCGTCGAGCTTGACCACGTGCGCGAAGTCCGCTTGCGGGTAAATCTGCCAGACCAGTGGCCGCGCCGCCCATTGAGCGCGGACGAAGGAATCCTCGCCGCGAACGAAGTTGAGATCGCAAAGCCATAGCATCCGGTCATAGCGGCTTTGTTCGACGAATGGCAGCAGGCGGATCTCCAGCGCCCCGCGGCGGACGACGTCGCCCACCTTGAGCGGTTGCCCGGCAAAAGCCTCGATTGCCGGCAGCCGGCATGGCCAGGGCACCAGACAACAGACGGGCCGCTCGGAGACCTCCCAGGCGTGCAGCAGATCACTGATGGCCGGGTTCTCATAGGCAAACAAGGAGATCAGCAGCGTGCCGGGGAGCGGCCGCGCCAGGCCGAGCTGGCGCCACCAGTCGCACTGCAGATCGGCGCTGGCAAGAAACGCTGCCCGACGATTGCGCAAATCCTGCTCGCGCAGCAGACCACCGGTATCGGTCGCGAAGCCCGGGAAGAAGAAATACTTGGTGAGCGGCAGGTAGGGGTGCGGCGAAGCCTGCTCATGAAAGCGGGCAACCCACCCCTCGGCGCTCAGGTAGTCCAGATTGATCCACACCGGGGGTGGCGTCAGGTGCGCCATCTGCTCGATGAAGGCATCCGGAATCCGGCAGGCAAAGGTTTCCAGCACGACCCAGGCCGGAGTTACCAGCGGCAAATGGTCATCCCAGTGGCAAACCTCGACTCCCTGCAGGCGCTGGATCGGCAGCGTCGGATCCAGTTGCGGGCAAAGCAGCCTGAAGCGATCGAGGTCGTCGACCCACAGGCGCACGCGCAACCCGTGCTCGGTCGCCAGTTGCCGGGCGATCCGCCAGCAGACCCCGATATCGCCGAGGTTGTCGATGACCTTGCAGAAGACATCCCAGTCGGGTCGGGGGACAGTGGCTGACACGGACAGTGTAGGTGGGCGTGATAAGATCGAAGCCCATATCCTACGTCAGCCTACGGCTGCCGCGAGCGCTGATGAGAGAACCCTTGAGCGAACCTTTCGACGCCAAATCCCTGCTTGCCACCCTGACCGAGTTGCCGGGGGTCTATCGCATGCTCGATGGCGAAGACCAGGTGCTCTACGTCGGCAAGGCCAAGAACCTCAGGAAACGGCTCGCCTCATACTTTCGGGAAAGCCACCCGAGCCCGCGCATCGCGCTGATGGTGGCACAGATCGCCAGGGTCGAGACGACGGTGACGCGCTCCGAGGCCGAGGCGCTGCTGCTTGAAAACAATCTGATCAAGAGCCTGTCTCCGCGCTACAACATCCTCTTCCGCGATGACAAGTCGTACCCCTATATCGTCCTGACCCACGACAGCTACCCGCGGCTGGCTTTCTTCCGGGGCGCCACCGACCGACGGGCCGACTACTTCGGTCCGTTTCCATCGTCGGTGGCGGTGCGCGAAAGCATCCATCTGCTGCAGAAGATGTTTCGTCTGCGCACCTGCGAGAACTCGGTATTCAACAACCGTTCGCGGCCGTGTCTGCTACACCAGATCAGGCGCTGCTCGGGACCCTGCGTTGGACTCATCGAGCCGGCACGCTATGCGCTGGATGTCGAGATGGCGATCATGTTTCTCCAGGGCCGGCAACGGGACGTGATTGGCAGCCTGACCGCCGCCATGGATCAGGCGGCAGGGAAACTCGCTTTCGAGCAGGCGGCCGTCTATCGCGACCAGATCCAGTCCTTGCGGCAGGTGCAGGAAAGGCAGTACGTCGAGAGCGACAAGGATGGCGATGTAGACATCGTGGCCGCGGTTGAAGATGGCGGCCTGCTCTGCGTTAACCTGGCAATGGTGCGCGGTGGCCGGCATCTCGGGGATCGACCACAGTTTCCCGCCAATGGTGCTGATTCGTCAGCGCAGGAGGCGTTGGCGGCATTTCTCTGTCAGCACTATCTCGCACACCCGATACCACCGCGGATCCTGGTCAATTTGCCGCTGGCTGATGGCGAGATCGCCGATTCGCTCAGCGTACTGGCTGCGCAACCGGTCAAGGTCGGCGAGGCCCGGTTCACCATGCAGCGCATCTGGGTCGAGATGGCTGAACAGAACGCACGTCTGGCAATGACCGCACGGCGCAGTGCCCTGTCCCGGCAGGGCGAGCGGATTGAAGCACTGTGCCACGCCATCGAGCTCGACATCGAGTCAGGCAAGGAGACGCGTATCGAGTGTTTCGACATCAGTCACACGCAAGGCGAGTCGACGGTGGCGGCTTGTGTGGTCTATCAGGGCGGCATGCGCAAGTCCGAGTATCGCCGGTTCAACATCCAGGACATCCAGCCAGGTGACGATTACGCCGCGATACGGCAGGCGGTCCACCGCCGCTACGAAAAGCTGCTCACCGGTGATGGCGTGGCGCCCACCCTGGTCCTGATCGATGGTGGCAGCGGCCAGGTAAGTGCGGCCGCTTCAGCGCTCGACGAACTGGGTCTCGCTCACCTGCCGCTCCTCGGCGTCGCCAAGGGAGAAGCGCGCAAACCGGGTCTGGAAACACTGTTTTTCGCGGATGGCCGGGAGCCGTTACAATTGGCGCCGGAGGATCCCGCACTGCATCTCATACAGGAAGTTCGTGATGAGGCGCATCGCTTTGCCGTTTCCGGACATCGCGCCCGGCGTGGCAAGGCCGGGCGAAGCTCACGCCTGGAAGAGATCAGTGGCATCGGACCCAAGCGGCGCAAGGCGCTGATCTCGCGCTTTGGCGGTTTGCAGGGAATTTCGGATGCTGGCGTTGACCAACTGACAGCAGTTCCTGGAATCAGTCGGGAACTGGCCGAAAAAATTTATGCGGCTTTGCATTGATGCCACTGAACATACCAATTCTGTTGACCTGGCTGCGGATCATTCTGATCCCACTGCTGATTGCCGTCTATTACCTCCCCGAAGCATGGGTTCAGGGCATCGGGCGCGACCTCGCGGCGACGCTGATCTTCGTCGTCGCTGCCATCACCGACTGGCTGGACGGCTATCTCGCGCGGCGCTGGCAGCAGACGTCGGCTTTCGGGGCCTTTCTTGACCCGGTCGCTGACAAGCTGATGGTCGCCGCAGCACTGATCGTCCTGGTGCAGATCGGCCGGCTCGACGGCATTCTGGCCACCATCATCATCGGCCGGGAGATCACCATCTCTGCGTTGCGTGAATGGATGGCTCGCATTGGCGCCCACAAGAGCGTTGCGGTATCGATGATTGGCAAGATCAAGACCACGGCACAGATGATTGCCATCCCGATGCTGCTCTACTACGCACCGCTGAGTGGGGTCGACGTCTTTCAGGTCGGCACCTGGCTGATCTACGTGGCGGCCGTACTGACGCTATGGTCAATGGGCTACTATATGCGGATGGCCTGGCCCTACCTGATTGAAGAGGACCGCAATCGCTGATCAGACGGTCCCGGGCGCAGGAAGGCGTTGACAGCCATGGGCAGGCCTTTATAATGCGCACTCGCTTCACGCGGGAATAGCTCAGTTGGTAGAGCGATACCTTGCCAAGGTATAGGTCGAGAGTTCGAGACTCTTTTCCCGCTCCACCCTTTCTGCCGAGCCGCCCGGGCTTTGCGGAATCAGCAGCACTACCCGTCGTCAGGTAGGCGCGGCGCGATAGCAAAGCGGTTATGCACCGGATTGCAAATCCGTGTAGGTGGGTTCGACTCCCGCTCGCGCCTCCAATAAAGCATTGAGCGGATCGGAGAAGAACAGACCCCGGTTGACGGCGGTGTCAGCGGCCACTCGCGGATTGCACGTACCCTCCCCTGGACGCCGCCCGTGCCTGCCACTGCTGGCGATACGCGCCGGCATTGGCTTCGATCCATGCCAGGGCGCGAAACTCCCGCTCATCCCAAGGAAATCGCTCCACATACGCCGCGATTACGGCAAGCTGCGTGTGAAGAAAGTCCGTCTCCGAGAAATCCGGATTCGAGAAGCTACCTGCCGGGCTGGGGAAGCACCAGGGCGCAGGTTCATCTGAGATATCCATGCTTACTCCCACCGAGGCGAGTGGCCGTGGCCCCGGCAGGCCAGAAAACGCACTGGCGACCGCTGTCGGACCACAGTTCCTGAATGGACGATTGTGCCGGACCGCACGAGTTCCGCCGCAAGAATAGTTAAAAACAGATTTAACTACACCGGCTAACTTCATGTAAGGTCGATCTATTGTTGTCTCCCTCGCCGGGGCGTTGTCAACCTTGATTGGCAACTTGCAGCGATTTCTCCTGGTCACCGATGCAAAACTGAGACACTTACCAGACGCAACCTGTCGTCGCGGACCATAATCCGCGCCGCGGCGAGCAGATCGAACTCGCTCCGGCCGAAGCGATCCGCCCTAACGATTGCACCGCCGCCGAGCGGAGCAATTTGCGCGGAGGAGCTTTTCAGTAGGCTCACGGCAGAGGCCATAGAGCGTGTAGCCTCAAGCCTCAGTACCTGATCCGCGCCTGATAGCTCTTCTGACTTGCTTCGCGCGCCTGACGCAGAGTCTTCACTCCCATCTCGGCAAGTAGCGGCAGCATTTTCAGGAAGATCTCAGCAGTCACTATCGCGTCGCCGAGCGCCGTGTGCCGTCCAAGCACTGGCACCCCGAAACGCTCGGCCATCGCTTCGAGCTGGTGCGTCGCCTGATTCGGGTGAAGGATGGAGGAAAGCAACAAGGTATCGAGCACCGGCTGCTCGAAACGCACGCCAGTCCGCTTCTCCTGGAGTTGCAGGAAGCGCATGTCGAAAGCCGCGTTGTGGCCGACCAGTACGGTATCGGCACAGAAGGCGTGGAACCTGGGCAGGACAGCGTCGATGCTCGGCTGGCCAGCCAGCAGTTATCGCGTAAGGCCGTGCACCTCGATCGATCCAGGTGAAAGGCGCACCTGTGGCTTGACCAGTTGGTCGAAGCACTCGTACCGCAAGAGGCGTCGGTTGACGATTCGCGTCGCGCCGATCTGGATGATCTCGTCGCCTTGGGATGGGTGCAGACCGGTCGTCTCGGTATCGAAAACCGTGTAAGCGAGTTCGCTGAGTGGCCGGTCATCGAGCTCATGACTGCTAGCCGACCAACCAAACAGATCAAAATCGTAGAACTCCGGACGCTCTCCCGCCGTTGCCGCGATCATCGGCATGGGCAGATTCCCGGGTGCCACTGCCATCGGCAATACGGTCCTGAAAAAAGCGCGATGGGACACCCTTTCGCGCTGAAACCAGATGTCGCCATTGCAGCGCTCGATGACATCGCTCACACTCAGTGAAGCTGCCTTGCCCGGGACGTTCATCGGATCCTGCAACCAGCTCATCGCCGTTTCGTTGTTCATGAAGGTGCCGGGCCACGACAGGTCGAGTTGGGCCAGGTGTCCGCTGCGCGTCAGCGACAGACGCACTTCGCGAATCTGGTACTCGTCCTGCAGGCGGAGGGCCAGGTAACGCAGCGCCTGCAGCAAGGCGAAACTGTCCACGCGTAGCCACAGACCCTTTTCCAGGTGCTCGGTCTTGACGGCCAGTGGCGGTCGCTCGCCACCGCGTTGCTCCTGGATACCGCCAGCCGTTGCCAGGAGAATTTCCGCACCGCTGATCTCCTCCAGCACCGAGCGCTCGCGCAGGTCGTTCGAGAACGCGCGGGCCGCATGCTCGAACTGCGACGATAGGGCGGTCGCTTCGTCGCGTATCGCGCGCATGAAGCGGTCCTTCTGTTCGCTCAACATGTCCGGGAAATCGCAGACCATCTCGGCCGCGGCGCGAACACTGCCCAACGGCCCGCGGCATCCTTCGATCAGTGACTGGATCACCGCGTCGCGACGCGTATGGCGCTCGTTGGTTGTCGTCACGTCATCGTGAACGAGGACGAAACCGGTCATCTGGAGCGCTTCGCCTTCGGCAGGATGCCGACCCCGATCACCCAGGACCGGAGACATGTGAGCACGCAGCAAACGACCGGTGGCAGTCCCGGTAACAAAGTGCGTCGAGCCGACGACTCTCCTTGCTTGCCCGGAACCCGCTTCCGCGCGGGCTTGCTGCACGCGGGCAATCGCATACCCGATGACCGCTCGATCAAAGACTCCATAAATAGAACGTCCAAGGCCGAGCGACTCGGTCTTTTCCCCGTTCGGCCCCGTTGCGAGTTCCTGCTTTGCCCGTTGATTGTAGAGGAGCACGCGACCATCCAGATTGCAGACGACGACACTCTGGCTGAGGTCAGCCATCAGCGCGCTCAACCGGCTGCGCGCCTCCTCGAGCGATGCCTGTGTTGCGCGGACGCGCTCGGCGACATCATCATGGTCCGCTTCGCGCTGGGCGAGCAGCTGATTGGCCGTCTGCGCCAACTGCTCGAGTTCGGGAGCCTCGTAGCGCCCCACTCTCAAGCCGGTGTGCGGCAGCGTTGCGGCAAGCTGTTCCGCCATGCGCAATGGCGCCTGAACATAAAGCGCATCGATTCTGACCAATACCCAGCACGCCGTTCCCGAGGCAATGAGGAGCACCGGTATCAGCTTGACCAATCTGTCCGAGAGAGCCCCGCCGCCAGCACCCCCGTCGGGCTCGCCGGCCAGCAACAGGGCGGCGACGGAAGCGACGACCGCGAGCATGAACAGGAACACCGCCAGCCCTGCCAGCAGGCGTGTGCGCATCGGTTGCATCCTTTGTATCCCTCCGTCTTTTTTCATTTTAGAGGATTGCGCACCGGCGTGCCCAGGGTGCGAGAGACGCCCACCTGCCTGTCCATGATCCCGTGGCTTATCCGTTATTGTCTAAACCGCTGTATGCGACACCTGGAGTGGTTTGTACAGCAAGCGGTGTCGAGAATGGAACGAGTTGCCGTACAGGACGGCAGTTTGTGGCTTGAGGCCGGGCGAATTGAGGTATCGCACGTGCGTCAAGCAGGATGACGGGTCGGAGCGGCGGGCGTACGAGGCGGAGATGGGGTTGAAATACCGGTTTGATCGAAGTCGAAGCTTCGGTCGATGGCAAGCCAGGGACCGACACCAGAGGAAGACCGCCGAGTCACCCCCAGGCGACGCGGATTACAAATTTGTAATTCTTCAGTCAGCTTTCTGTTGGTCAGCATCCGGCAACATCGCGTCCATCAGTGATTCACGATGGGCGCTTCCGATGCACTGCAATCCTCTGCGAACGTTGAAGGCACGGCTTGCAGTCAAGCTCCTGAGCGTGTTGCTTGGCCTTACGACAGCTTCCGCGCAGGCGGAAACATTGCGCGAGGTGTTCGAGAAAGCGTGGGCGAATTCCCCCCAGGGGCAGACGGCAGAGGCGAAACGGGACGAAGTCGCCGCCAGCCGATCGGTGGCCGAATCCTGGTTTCCTGCCGCCCCGAAAGTTGATGCTTTTCTCCGGACCGACCGCTGGAACAGCGATCTCGGCAACCAGGAGAGCGAAATCGGCGTTTCCGTTCCGCTCTGGCTGCCCGGACAAAAGGCCGCGCGCCGAAGCCTGGCCGAGGCCGAAGGCGGCGAGAACGAAGGCGACATCCAGGCGGCACGATTGGCCGTGGCCGGTGAACTGCGCCGGGCGTTGTGGACGCTGATCATCGCCAGGAGTGAAGCCGAGGTTGCCGCAGAACGCCTGCAAACCGCGCTCGGACTCGAAGCCGATGTCGGCAGGCGGCTCAAGGTCGGAGAAATTGCCCGCTCCGACCTGCTGCTTGCCCGGCAGGAAACCGCCAGTGCGCGCGCCGCCGCTGCCGACGCGCAACTCGGGGTGGTACGCAGCCTGCAACGCTACCGGGTGCTGACCGGCAGCGACCGCCTGCCGGACGATCCGCAGGAGCCGGTCGCGAGGGCAGACAGTCGGCCGGTCGATCCCCGCGTCGTCGCCGGCCAGGCTTTTATCGAGCGCGCCCGCGCTGCCCGCAAACTGGCGCAGGAGTCACGCCGCGAGGCGCCGAGTGTCGGAGTGCTCTATCGCCGCGATCGTGAGCTATCCGGTGCTACCCCGCGCGACAGCATTGGTTTTGCCATCAGCATCCCGCTCGCCGTCGAAGCGCGCCATGCGCCCCTGATGGCCAGCGCCAGCACCGCCCTGATCGAGGCCGAGGCCCGCTACCGGCGACTCGTCGCCGAAGTTGAGGCCGAGGTGCTCGAAGCCGAGGCGCAGCTCGAATCGGCGGTGCTCGGTGCGGCGCTGGCGGTCGAGCGCGAGCAAGCCGCGGCGGAGCGCCTGACACTCATGCGCCGCGCGTTCGAGCTTGGCGAAACCTCGCTCGCCGACCTGCTCCGAGCCCATTCCCAGACCACCGAAGCCCGTATCGAAGGGGTCCGCAGCCGTTCCCGACTATCCGCCGCGCAGGCCAATCTGAATCAGGCTCGAGGAATCACGCCATGACCCGACCATTCTTCCTCCCGACCTGGGCCGCTCGTTATGTTGCGGCCACTCTGCTTGCACTGTTTTCCCTGTCTGCGCCGGTCATCGCCCACGAAGGCCATGACCACGGGACCGCCACGAAACCCACCGATGTCCGGTTGGCGCCACGCTTCGAGGTGCGTAGCGAGGACGTGGAAATCGTCGGTCTGCTCGCCGACAAGAGTCTGCTCATCTATGTCGACCGCACCAGCGACAATGTGCCGGTTCAGGGCGCGCAGATCGAAGTCGAGGGGTCAGGAATCAAGGGCGTTGCCAGCGAGATGGCTGACGGGGTCTATCAAATACCCGCCGCTGGCCTCGCCCAGGCCGGCAAACACTCACTGACGCTGACGATTCAGGCAGGGGAAATCGTCGATCTGCTCTCCGCCACTCTGGAGGTAGGAGAAGTCCCGGCGGCAGCGTCCGCCAAGGAAGATACCAAGCGCCCGTGGTGGTTCCTCGCAGGGATTTCGCTGCTCCTGCTCTCCGGCGGCCTGGTCGCTCGTCGCCTGCGTCGCCGAGCAAGAGAAAGGGCCATTCACCATGCCTGATTACCGCACTTCAGGCCGAGCCGCTCTTGTCCTGCTGTTGGTTGGTGTTCTCACGGTTCAGCGGGTCTGGGCGCACGCCGGCGAGGACCATGGCGACGAGAAGAAATTCACCCCGGCTCCGGCGGCGGTCGCCGCAGTCAACGCAGTCGACGCCCAGGGACAGGTGACCTTTGTCGAGCCGGCCTTGCGCTTGCCGGATGGCTCCGTTTTCGTGCCGAAATCGGCCCAACGGCAATTGGCGCTGCGCACCCAGGTGGCACGCACAGGGGAGTTTCCCCGCACCGTCGAACTCAATGGCCGCATCGTCGGCGACCCCAATGCCGGCGGACGCGTGCAGACTTTCCAGAGCGGGCGCATCGAGGCCGGCCCGAAGGGACTCGCGGTACTCGGCCAGCGGGTCGGCAAGGGGCAAGTTCTCGCCTGGCTGCAGCCAGCGTCCAGCGCCATCGAACGTGGTTCGCAGCAGGCGGCGCTGGCCGAACTCGCCGCTCAGGAAACCATCCTCGAACGCCGCGTCGCACGCCTCAGGCAACTGGAAGGCAGCGTTCCGCAGAAGGATGTCGAGCAGGCGCAGATCGAACTCGCCGCCTTCAAGAAGCGAAAAGCCGCGGTCAGCGGCAGCCTCGGTCGTGAAGCGCTGGTGGCGCCGGTCAGCGGTGTCGTCAGCGCCGCCAACGTCGTCGTGGGTCAGGTCGTCGATGCGCGGGAGGTGGTCTTCGAGGTGATCGATCCACAGCGCCTGGCGGTCGAGGCACTGGCCTACGACCCGCTGCTGCTCGCCGGACTGGCCGGGGCCAGCGCGCCGGTGGCCGGCGGCGTTGTCGATCTGGCCTTCGTCGGCATTGGGCGCAGCCTCAGGGAGCAGGCGATGCCGGTCCTGTTCCGTGTCGAATTGCCGAAGAGCGGTGAGTTGCCGGCGCTTGCGGTCGGCCAGACACTCAAGGTACTGGCCCAGACTCGGGAGCGCCAGTCCGGCGTCGCCGTTCCCATCGGTGCCGTGGTGCGCAATGCGGCCAATGAATCGGTGGTTTGGCTGCATACCAGCGCCGAGCGCTTTGTCTCGCGCAAGGTCAGGATCGCGCCGGTGGACGGTCATACCGTGGCCGTGACCGAGGGGCTGAGCGGCGGCGAGCGGGTCGTCGTGCAGGGCGCCGCATCGCTTTCCCAGATTCGTTGAGGGGGCGCCGTGTTCGATTTCATCATCACGACCAGCCTCAGGCAGCGCCTGATCGTGCTGGGCGTGTCGTTGCTGTTGGTCATTTATGGCGCCCTGACCGTGCGCAAGATGCCGGTGGACGTCTTCCCCGACCTCAACAAGCCGATGGTCACGCTGATGACCGAAGCCGGCGGCATGGCGCCGGAAGAGGTCGAGCAGTTGATCACTTTTCCCATCGAGTCGGCGATGAACGGGATGCCCGGCGTGACGCGCGTGCGCTCCGTGTCCGGTGTCGGCCTGTCGGTGGTGTATGTAGAGTTCGAGTGGGGAAGCGAGATTTACCGCAACCGCCAGCAGATCGCCGAACGTCTCAATCTGGTGCGCGAGCAATTGCCCGAGGGCATCGTTCCGCAGATGGGGCCGATCTCGTCGATCATGGGCGAGATCCTGCTCATCGCCCTGCCAGCCGACCCCGACAAGGTCAGTCCGATGCAGGTCCGGGAATACGCGGACTGGGTCATTCGCCCGCGCCTACTCACCATTCCCGGCGTCGCGCAGGTCATTGCCATCGGTGGCCAGGTCAAGCAGTACCGCGTTGAACCCGATCCGGCCCGTCTGCAGGCGCTGGCAGTGACGCTGAGCGAACTGGAAGCGGCGCTGAAAAACTTCGGCGGCAACACGGCCGGCGGCTTCGTCGATGCCGGCGGACGCGAATACCTGATCCGCAACATCGGCCGCAGCAGCCGGCTGGAAGACCTGCAGAACCAGCCGGTGGCGACGCGCAAGGGGCAAGTGATCCTGCTCCACCAGGTCGCCTCGGTGAGCTTCGCGCCGGCCATCAAGCGCGGCGATGGCAGTTTCCAGGGCAAGCCGGCAGTCATTCTCTCGGTACAGAAGCAACCGACGGCGGACTCGGTGACCTTGACGCGCGCCATCGAAGAAGCCCTGGCGGAGATGGGCAAGCGTCTGCCGCAAGGGGTCGAAACACCGCAGTTCCTCTTCAAGCAGGCCTATTTCATCGAAGCGTCGGTCAATAACGTCGAGGAAGCGCTGCGCGACAGCGCGCTCATCGTCGCCATCATCCTCTTCCTGTTCCTGGCCAATTTCCGCACGACCTTCATTTCGCTGACCGCCATCCCGGTCTCCCTGCTGATCACGGCGCTGGTCTTCCACTACTTCGGCCTGTCGATCAACACCATGACGCTTGGCGGTCTGGCCATCGCCATCGGCGAACTGGTCGATGATGCGGTGGTCGATGTCGAAAACGTCTTGCGTCGCCTGCGCGAAAACCGGAGTTTGCCCAATCCCCGGTCGGCGCTGGAAGTGATCGCTGCCGCCTCGAAGGAAGTTCGCACCGGGGTGGTCTATGCGACCTTGATCGTCGTGCTGGTGTTCATTCCGCTGTTCGCTCTGCCGGGTATCGAGGGCCGGCTATTCACGCCGCTCGGCGTGGCCTACATCGTGTCCATCCTGGCCAGCATGGCGGTGGCGATGACCATCACCCCGGTGCTGTGCTACTACCTGTTGCCGAAGATGAAGCACATCGATCATGGCGACAGTGCCCTGGTCAAGAAACTCAAGGCGTGGGACGAACGCCTGCTCAACTGGTCCTTTGATCGTGGCCGACTCCTCCTGGCCGGTGCGGCGATCACCGTGGCGCTGGCGTTGGCATCGATCCCCTTCTTCCCGAAATCCTTTCTGCCGCCGTTCAACGAAGGCACCCTGACGGTCAGTGTGCTGCTCAACCCCGGCACCTCGCTCAGCGAAGCGAATCGCCTCGGCACGCAGGCGGAGAAGCTCTTGCTGACAGTGCCGGAAGTCACCGAAGTTGGCCGCCGGACCGGTCGGGCCGAACTGGACGAACACGCCGAAGGCGTCCATTCTTCGGAGATCGAGGTCGACCTGAAAGCCTCGGAACGAGGCCGCGAGGTGATCATCGCCGACCTTCGCCAGCGCCTCTCCGGCCTGCCAGCGGTGGTCAGTGTGGGACAGCCGATTTCGCACCGCCTCGACCATCTGCTTTCGGGTGTGCGGGCGCAGATTGCGCTGAAGATCTTCGGTGACGACCTGGATACCCTGCGCGGGCTGGCCAGCGACTTCAGGGAGCGATTGGCCAGGATCCCCGGGATTACCGATCTGCAGATCGAAAAGCAGGTCCTGATCCCGCAGTACAAGATCCGCGTCGACTACGCCGCCGCCGCGCGCTACGGCGTCACCTCCGGCGAGCTGCTGCTACGGCTCGAACAGTTGCTGGCCGGCGAACGCGTTGGCCAGGTCCTGGAAGGCAATCGTCGCTTCGACCTCAGCCTGCGCCTGCCGGACGAAGCCCGCGGCGAGCGCGGCCTGGAGAACCTGCTGATCGAGACACCGACCGGTCGGGTGCCGCTCTCCAGCCTCGCGACGATCGAGGATGGCGACGGCCCGAACCAGATCGGCCGGGAGAACACGCGCCGGCGCATCGTCATCTCGGCCAACAGCGATGGTTCCGACATGAGCCGCATCATTGCCGAGATCCGCGCGGAAATCGACCGCCAACCGATGCCGGAGGGCTATTTCCCTCTCCTGGAGGGGCAGTTCCAGGCGCAGGAGGAGGCCACCAGGCTGATTGCGGTACTGGCGCTGGTCTCGCTGGCCATGATCTACCTGGTCCTCTACAGCCGCTACCGTTCGGCAATCCTGACGGCCATCGTCATGGGCAACGTGCCACTGGCGCTGGTCGGGTCGGTCGTGGCCTTGTGGATCTCCGGCCAACCGCTGTCGGTGGCCGCGCTGGTGGGCTTTGTCACGCTGACCGGCATCGCCACCCGCAACGGCATTCTCAAGATCAGCCACTACATCAACCTGTGCGCCTTTGAGGACGAGGTATTCGGGCGAAAGATGATCGTGCGCGGCTCGCTGGAGCGGCTGACCCCGGTGTTGATGACTGCCCTGGTCGCCGCCTTCGCCCTGACGCCGCTACTGCTCGCCGCCGATACACCTGGCAAGGAGATCCTGCACCCGGTGGCGGTGGTGATTTTTGGCGGACTGATCAGTTCCACCCTGCTCGACACACTGCTGACGCCGGTCATGTTCTGGCTGTTCGGCGAAAAACCGCTGCAGCGCT
>JAFLDL010000079.1 GCA_017302435.1 Candidatus Accumulibacter necessarius | reverse complement strand
GCGTTTGGTGATCAGGGCCGCAACCACGTGGCTCTCTGCCATGGAAAAGGCTCCCGTTCGTTGAAAACAGGGCCATTTTCGTCGAGCAGGGGGTCAGGCGCTCGGGGTGGTTGCTCCATAATGCCGGGCAGTTGAGGCGGACTGGCGATGATGCAAAAGGTGGCGGGTGATCAACTACACCCGAGTCGGGCATGAAGCAGCGGTTTACGGAAGAGCCGATCACGGTCTTCCAATTATGGAATCCAATCACCACCGGGAACCCTGGAACAAAGGCAAATCGGTTGGTCAGAAGCCGCCGCTGACGCCGAAGGACATCTGGGCCATCCGAATCAACCTTCAGAACGCGCATCAGGTTCGACAAAGCGATTCAGAAGTCGCCGCTCGCCTCTGTCGGTGTTGCTCCCATCATCTAGCGGAGTGCCGCGCAGACGTTCCTGACATGACCACGTAACCAGCGATGTGCTGGGTCGGCATCCAGCCTTGGGTGCCAAAGCAGTGAAATCGTGATCTCCGGCGTGCTGACCGGAAGGGGGAAACTGTGCATGCCTTCGCGCAGATTCCCGGTGTGTCGTTCGGGAACGCTGGCGATCAGGTCTGATGCCCGAGCCAGGGCCAATGAGGTCGAAAAGCCACCGACGATGGTGACGATCTTGCGTTCCAGTCCGACTGCTCTCAGCGCCTCATCAATCGGCCCCTTGTCCACACCCTGACGCGAGACGTAGACATGCCGTCCGGCCGCATAACGCGAAGGGGTGACTTCACCCTGGCTCAACGGGTGCCCCATGCGCACGACGCCGATGAAACGATCCCGGAGCAATGCCTGCGCCCGCAGTTCCGGCGCCGTCGACTGCCCCACAACACCGGTTTCCAGATCGACAAGCCCATCGCGCAGCGGCTTGCTGTCTTTGTCGGATTTCTGCACAAAGCATAGCCGTACGCCGGGTGCCTCGTCGCCAACGCGGGCAATCAAATCGGGTCCGAAATTTTCGACGAAACCTTCGCTGGTCCGTAGCGTGAAGGTCCGGACCAGTTGTTTGAGGTCAAGCTTTTCGGCCGGGCGTAAGACAGCCTCCCCGCCCTGCACCAGCTGGCCCACTTGCTCGCGCAGTTCGATCGCGCGCGGCGTCGGAACGAGACCGCGCCCGGCCCTGACCAACAACGGATCGCCCGTCGTCTCGCGCAGCCGCGCCAGCGCCCGGCTCATGGCCGATGGACTGAGCCGCAAACGTCGGGCAGCTCCAGCCACGCTGCCTTCGGCGAGCAACACATCAAGGGTGAAAAGCAGGTTCAGATCGGGTCTCGACATGGGGTAACGATAGCAGTGTTTGTTCGATATAGGGCGCCAGACGCATTAATAACATGCAAATGCTGCGCCTTCCGCCATGTCGTGCGAAGACCTACGATTCAGATAGCCCCGTCCCGGGCTGCACATCAAAGGAGTTCATGGTGAAAACAATCATTGCAGGGCAAGTTGAGGAGGTCTCACGAAAAGCGGAAGCGAGGCCTTCGGTGGGTTGGGCGCTGGCCAGCCTGGCGCTATCGGTATTGCTATCGTCCCTCGGCACGAGCATTGCCAATGTGGCCTTGCCGAACCTGGCGGAGGCGTTCAACGCTTCCTTCCAGGCGGTCCAGTGGATCGTCATCGCCTATCTGCTTGCGATCACAACCCTGATCGTCAGCGCCGGACGGCTCGGCGACCTCATTGGCCGCAAAAAGCTGCTGTTGTTCGGCATTTTCCTGTTCACGTTCGCCTCGCTCCTGTGCAGCATGGCACCCACACTCTGGCTGCTGATTGCTGCCCGTGCGCTGCAAGGCCTTGGCGCAGCCATCATGATGGCCCTTGCCATGGCGTTCGTCAGCGAGACGGTAGCCAAAGAAAAAACGGGCAGTGCCATTGGCGTGCTGGGAACGATGTCGGCAATCGGCACTGCGCTGGGCCCATCGCTCGGTGGCGTCCTGATCGCAGAACTCGGTTGGCGGGCAATATTTCTCATCAACCTGCCGCTGGGTGTCCTGACACTTTTTCTCGCCCATCGCTACCTGCACGTTGATCAAAGCAGGCCGAAAAACGAGCGCGTCAGTTTCGACACGAGGGGCACGTTCCTCCTTGCTTTGACCCTCGCCGCCTATGCGCTGGCGATGACGACGGGGCGCGGCAGTTTCGGTCGGATCAACATGGCGCTGCTTTTGGCTGCCTCGATCGGCGCCGGTCTTTTCCTGTTGGCCGAAACGAGAACGACATCACCCTTGATCCAGATGGCGATGTTTCGCAAGCTTGAGCTAAGTGCGAGCCTGGCCACCAGCGCCCTCGTCTCAACCGTGATGATGACGACCCTGGTTGTCGGTCCATTCTATCTCTCTCGTTCTCTCGGGCTTGACACGGCAATGGTTGGTCTCGTTCTGTCCGTCGGCCCGGCGGTGGCTGCGCTGACCGCGGTGCCGGCCGGCCGCCTGGCCGACCGGCTTGGCACCCTATGTGTCACCACCCTTGGACTTCTCGGAATGGCAGCCGGTGCTATCGCGTTATCCCTTTTGCCGACGATACTCGCCATTCCCGGTTACATCGCACCCGTCGTCGTCATCACCGCCAGCTATGCGCTCTTCCAGACGGCCAACAATACTGCAGTCATGACCGATGTCAGCCCGAACCAACGAGGCGCTATCTCCGGCATGCTCAATCTGTCGCGCAATCTGGGCCTGATCACCGGCGCATCCGTCATGGGAGCCGTCTTCGCTTTCGGATCGGGGACAAGCGACATTACCACAGCCTCTCCCGACGCCGTCGCCATCGGCATGCGGATCACCTTCGCAGTTGCCGCGGCTCTGATCGTCGTCGCACTCGCCATTAGTGCCGCTGCTTACCGTCGCACTTTCCGTAATCTGGAACCTGCATCGATCAACGACCACCGCGACGTTGCGAAAGAATCCTCGAGCAGTCCGGGGCGAACGCTTCGTGCATTTGACTGAGCGCAAGCCGTCGCCAGGCCGATGGCTTTTTCCAGAGCCTCCAGCGGTAAGTTGTCCCAGTCCGGGTTGCTGCAGGACGTCAACAGTTGCGCAAGCATCCCGGCAAGGAATGCGTCCCCGGAACCAATCGGGTTGATGATTTGCTCCGCAGGAAGCGCAGGTACCGGTCTTGATCGTACCTCTCCGTCACGGGCCAGCAGAATGCTTTCGGCGCCACGCGTAAGAACGAAGCTCGTGGCATGATGCCGCGATACCTCGGAAACGGCATTCATGATGTCAGCAGAAACAAGCGCTTCAGCCAGGACGCCGCCATGCTCGCCGCCGCTGAAGCGTCCAGGGAGAAATGTTGCGGCGAACTCGGCGAGATTGATCTTGACCACGGCCGGTCGGGCAGCAAGGGTATCCAGGAGAACAGGGCCCTGCACATCAAGCAGTACAGGCACCCCGGACTTCCGGGCCATGCTGGCGAGACGGGCCGGATATCCAGCCGGATAGCCAGGCGCCATCGAGCCGGCAAACACCAGAGCTGTAGCAGACGGCAACAGCGCCTGCACCGTTTGGCTCATGGTGTTGACACAGGATTCATCGACCGGGGACGAGGGTTCAACGAGCTCGGTTACCCGACTCCCCGTGACCATGGAGGTTTCCACAATCGAGGTGCAGGTACGCAATCGGCCGGATGACGGGATGAGTCGAAGATTCAGCGCTTCCAGTCTGGCCAGCGACATCAGCTCATCCGCGTTGCTACCGCCTTGAGCCAGGCAGAATGCGTCGATTCCCAGTCGCTGCAGCACCCGGCAGACATTCACCCCCTTGCCTGCGGCATCGACCATGACGCTCTTGAGCCGGTTGACTTCACCCGGAATCAGGGAATCGATGATTACCGAGCGCTGGAATCCCGGGCTCAGGCAAACGCAGATAACGGACATGACCGGTTCACCTCTAGTTGGGACAGGCATCATGATAGACAAGTTGGCACCGTTGGATTTCCTATCCGTCTTGAAAGCCTGCCTGATCATGACCAGGTGCTGGCGCACAGCTTGAGCGGGGCCCCCGTGGTACTTGGCTTCATTGTCCAGCGTGGCAAGACGCAGGACAACTCGACCGGGGATCATGCAACGACCCCGGCAGCCACCCTGCCGGCCCGACCATTCCGGTACATCAGCTCAGGGGAGCAACCGGAACGCCGGCTGCATCGCTTTGACAGGGCGATTTCGGCACTGCCCGAGCTGACAAAGGTCGCCCAAGGCAATGGCGCACTGACTTTCGTCCCGGATGGTGACGGCGTGGTCCGGCGAGTGCCGCTGGTGCTGCAACTGGCAGGCGAGCCCGTTCCGACACTGGTCGCGGAAACGCTGCGGGTAGCCCAGGGTGAGGAGAACTATGTGCTGAAAACGCAGGGCAGCGACATCGGTATGGAAGAGATCCGGATCGGCCAGTTTAGGATTCCGACCACGGCAGAGGGCGAACTCTGGGTGCATTACTCGCCCGAGGTGGCCAGCCGCTACCTTCCGGCCTGGAAGGTTCTTGCCGGGACGATCCCCGGCGCGATGCTCGACGGCCACCTGGTGGTCATCGGTAGTTCCGCCGAAGGGCTGATGGACCTCCGATTCAGTCCGCTCGGCCGCATCATGCCCGGGGTCGAAGCGCATGCCCAGGCCCTCGAACAGATTCTTTCCGGCCACATCCTGCAGCGCCCGGGCTGGGCCCGATCCGTGGAAAGTATTGCCATCATGGTCGGCGGCTTGGCCATCGGGTTCCTCGCCATCCGGGCCAGCGCGCTGACCGCAGCCGGCACGACCCTGACCTTGCTGAGCGTGCTACTCTTCGGCGGCTGGTATGGCTTCCGCGAACACGCGCTGCTCCTCAACACCGTCACCCCAGCCCTGACGTTCGCCTTGGCTTTCGTTCTCGGCAGCCTGTTCCACCACTTCATCAGCGAGCGAGAGCAGCGCCGGATCAGGGACGTCTTTTCGCGCTACGTCTCACCCAACCGCGTCAACTATCTGGTCGACCACCCCGAGGCCACGGAGCTCGGTGGTTGCCGGCAGGAATGCAGCTTCGTCTTCACCGATCTGACAGGCTTTACCACCTTGATGGAGACTATCGATCCCGGCGAGGCCGTGTCCCTGCTCAATGCCTACCTCGACCAGATGATCGGCATTGCCTTCCGCCACGACGGCACTCTTGATCGCATCGTCGGCGATGCGGTGGCGATCATGTTTTCCGCGCCGGTGCCGCAGGCCGACCACCGTTCCCGCGCCCTGGCCTGCGCCCTGGAGATGGACGCCTTTGCCAGCAACTATGCCGCAGAACTCAACGCCAGAGGTGTCGCTTTCGGTGAGACGCGCATCGGGATTCACTCCGGAGAAGTGATTGTTGGCAACTTCGGGGGCTCGACCATTGCCGATTATCGGGCGCTGGGAGACCCGGTCAACACTGCCTCTCGCCTGGAAAGTGTCAACAAGCAGATCGGCACACGCATCTGCGTTTCCGAAACGACCCTGAGTGGCTGCCCCGAAGCCCAGGCGCGCCCGGTCGGCCGCCTGCTTCTCAAGGGGAAGAGTCAGGCGCTGCAGGTTTTTGAGCCCCTGGACTGCGCGCGTCTGCGGAAGTACGCGCCCCTCGAAGAATACCGGGCCGCTTACCGTCTGATGGCCAACGAGGTGCCGACTGCGGCCGCCGCCTTCCGTGATCTGGCCATGCACTATCCGGATGACCCGCTTGCGGCCCTGCACCATCACCGGCTTGCGGTAGGATACCGGGGAGATCTCGTCGTACTGACCGAGAAGTAGCGAGGCTAAGACATGACCGGCCGGGACGGCATCGCGCTGCGGGCGCGGGCCTCTTCGATACCGTTGAAGCGCGCGGGGCTCGGGTGGAGTCGACCTCGACGACGATCTGGTCATCAGGGGCGGAGGCCGACCACGAATTGCTTCGGCGCTAGTTGCGTCCCAGACGAACCGTTGCCGTTTCCGCGACTTGAGTTTGCAGGTCCGGGTTTCGAGCAAGTAGGCTGGCAAAGTCGCCTGCCGTCATGACCAGCACTTCGCAGAATGCCAGTGCGATCACATCCGCCGCGCGGGGGGCCTGGGTCAGCAACGCGAGTTCGCCAAAGAAATCACCCGAGCCGAGCCTTCTCGGTCCGCTGGCAAGCTTGACCTCGACGGCTCCCGACGCCAGAAAAAACATCTCCCGGCCTTTTTCGCCCTTGCGGATAATGGTCTCGCCAGGCACGATGAAACGCGGCTTCAGAAGCGGGACGATGGACTCGAGGAAGGCGGAATCAAGTCCATGAAAAAAAGGAAGCCTGACGAGCAGTTCCTTGGGGCTCAGCTTGAGGTCGAGGGGCGGACGCTGATTGGCAGACTGCCAGCGGGCGTCGAGGTCGCGGAGCAGATCCTTGAAGACTTCACGGGTGATTACGGCCTCGTCGACAAGCCGCTGATATTCGGAATTTTCGATGCGCAGTGCGGCACGCTCGAGATAGCGCACCTGCATGACTTCGGCGAATTCGCCGTACTGAAGGCGCAGTGCGGCAAGTGCGCTCTCGATGGCCTCCAGGCGTCGCTGCAGCACGACTGCCAAGGAGTCGGCAGCCTGGGCGCCGAGCATTTCCGGAATGCGCTCCGCGGCGAATTGCAGCAGGCTATGGATGGTGGCCCGGCCGACGAGAAGGGACTCCTGGCGGTCGGCCAAGGCTCTTGCCAAGGGCGTTGACCATCCGAAGCGCCGCTGCAGTTCGGCGGAGAGGCGGAAGGGTAGGGAGAAGCCCAATTCTTCACGTGCGGCAGCTTCATACCCTTCCTGCCCCTCGGATTTCGCCCGGTCTTCAAGATCGTACGCGCGCGCCACCAAGTTACGCACGATCCGGCCCGAAACGATGCGCTCGTGATAGTTATGAAAATGTAGCAGCTGCTCGCGTTGCGCCGTCGTGACCAGGGCCGAACGCAGGCGCTCCCCCGGAGATGGCACATGGTCGGCCTGCAGCACGGTTTCAGCTTCATTCATGCGCACGGAGTACTGTTCGGCCAGGCGTTCGCGGGCGGCGGGTTCGATATGGTATCGGTCGGCGGCGACAACGAGCCGGTCCTTGACCATGTCGAGGCTACGCGCAATCGCGCGGCCGCGGAGGAATCGGTCAATCGGCTCCAGCTGGTCGATGCCGAGAATCCGTATCAGTGGCCTAAGGGTCAGGCCATTGACGAAGAGAGTGATCAGTACGAACGCGGTGACAAGGGTGGCCACCAGATGCTTGACGTCTGCGGGCACCGCAGGGTGCTCGACGACGGCGAGGGCCAGGGCCAGAGAAATGGCACCCCGCAGTCCCCCCCACAGGATGACCAGACGCAGGTCGGAATCCACCTTCTGGGCGAGGCCCACGGCACTCATCATTGGCATGAGGAAGTACAGAACAAGTCCGCGGGCAGCCAGGGCGCAAAGCAGGAGTACGGCGAGCAAAAAAATGTCCGCCATGCCGACATCGGCCAGCAGGCCAGGAATGCGCAGGGAGGCGAGCAGGAAGATTAACCCGCTCGCCCAATAGCCCAGTTGTTTCCAGGTTCCGACCAGGAAACTCCAGGTCTTCGGCGAGACCCGGGTTCTCCCGTCATAGGCAAAGACGAGCGCAGCGACGACCACGGCGACGACACCGGAAAAATGGAAGCCGTATTCGCCGACGGTGAAGGCGAGATAGGCGACAACCACCGTCACCGTGACCTCCGCCATGCGCTTGCCGGGGAGAAATTGAAGAAGCTGAGTGGCCAGGATGGATAGGCTGAATCCGACGAGAAAGCCACCGCAGAAACTGCGCAGGAACGCAAAGATGGCATCGCTCCCGTCGCCCGAGCCGACGGTCAGCATGGTCATCAGTACCGAGAACAGCGCGATCGCGGCCGCGTCGTTGAAGAGGCTCTCGCCCTCGACCAGAAGGGTTAGCCGGTGCGGAACGCTGATGTCCTTGAACAAGGCCACCACGGCCACGGGATCGGTAGTCGAAACGATTGCCGCCAGCAGCAGGCAGGCAACCAGGGAATACGACGAGAAGTTGGCAAGCCCGAAACCGATGACCAGCGTTGATGCCATCACGGCGACGACGGCCAGAAGGAAAATCGGCACGACATCCTCGAGCAGGCGACGGACATCGATCTCGATTGAAGTTTCAAACAGCAGTATGGGCAGAAACAGGTAGAGAAAGGCTTCGCTGGACAGCGACAACGAAGCGCCCAGCGGATGGCTTGACAAATCCATGGCGAAGCCCGCGGCCGTGCCGAAGATCACCAGCACAAGGGAAAGCGGCAGGGCCAGGCGGCGGGCGACAGGCTCCATCGCCACGACGACTGCCAACAGCAAGGTAATCGTTCACTCCCCCTACGCTGTTGCCGGGATGACAGGGATGGCGGGAAGCGGCAAACCCTTGCGAGCGGCGGCGATGACGGTGGCGAGGTACTGCCAGGCAGAAGCGGCGCGACGGCGACAG
>JAFLDL010000078.1 GCA_017302435.1 Candidatus Accumulibacter necessarius | reverse complement strand
ATCGCCCATCACAACACCAAGCCCAAGCCCTTTATCTGGACCAAGAGCGCTCGCGACATCCTCCAGAAGGTCATTCGCGCCAACAGCCGCTTAAGCGCTAAACAGAATGCAACACTACACTAGCAGGTGACCCAAACCGGTCGATGCGTGCTGATAGTACAACTCGCCGGTATCGGTCAGGTGCAGGCGGCGCGTCGTTCGCTGTAGCAGGGTCACACCAAGCCGCTTCTCAAGACGCGCTACACGGGTGCTGACCGTCGAGGTTGGCAAGCCGAGCAGGCGTGCGGCAGCACTGAAACTGCCGGCGTCGACAACCTTGACGAAAACGGCGGCTTCATTGAAGTCCATTGTTCAACTCATTGAAAACTGTTTCCATATTTAACCATCTAGGACGTTGATTGTCTGCCCGCTAAAGTGTAGCCATCGACTAACGGAGAGCAGTCATAAAAAAATTGGCATTCATCAAGCGCAGCAACGGCAGCCACTGGGTCGGCGACGGCTTCCCGGTCAAGAGCATCTTTTCCTACAATGACATTGCCGAGGAAATATCTCCCTTCCTGCTGATGGACTACGCCGGCCCGGCTGATTTCCCGCCGACAACCCGCAAGCTCGGCGTTGGCCAGCACCCGCATCGGGGCTTCGAGACTGTGACCATTGTTTACGAGGGCGGCGTTTCGCACCACGACTCGACGGGCGGCGGCGGCACCATCGGTCCGGGCGACGTGCAGTGGATGACGGCGGCCTCCGGCTTAATCCATGAGGAATACCACAGCCCGGAATTCGCTGAAAAAGGCGGTGCTTTCGAGATGATTCAGCTGTGGGTAAACCTGCCGGCCAGGGACAAGATGGCGGCCCCCAGCTACCAGGGCATTACGGCCAGTCAGATTCCGGAAGTAGCGTTGCCCGGCCAGGTCGGCACGGTACGCGTCATCGCCGGCCGCTACGGCGACGCCTCCGGCCCAGCTCGAACTTTCACCCCGGTAAACGTCTGGGACCTGCGCCTGACGGCCGGCCACCTCGTGTCGCTCAACCTGCCGGCCGGGCATACGACAGCACTTTTTGTGCTACGCGGCGCCATTCGCCTCGGCGATCGCCATACGGTTAACACCGCCGAACTGGCAGTCATGGAGCGCGATGGGAGCCGCCTTGATGTCGATGTCGCCGAGGATACGACGCTGCTCCTGCTTAACGGCGAACCACTCAACGAGCCTGTCGTTGGCTACGGCCCCTTCGTGATGAATTCGCAAGCGGAAATCGCTCAAGCGATCAACGACTTCAACAGCGGCCGTTTCGGACAGATTGGCCATTAACCCCAGCAGTAACCACCACCTCAAAAAGGAGAGTTACCATGAGCAAGCCTTACGTTCGCCTTGATAAGGATAACGCCGCCGTACTGCTAATCGATCATCAAGCAGGCTTGTCGTCCTTGGTCCGCGACATTGATCCGGACCAGTTCCGCAACAACGTTCTGGCCCTATCCGATCTAGCCAAGTATTTCAAACTGCCGACCATCCTGACCACCAGCTTCGAGAACGGCCCGAACGGCCCCTTAATGACCGAACTCAAGGAAACCTTCCCGGAGGCACCCTACATCGCCCGTCCGGGCCAGATCAACGCCTGGGACAACGAGGATTTCGTCAAGGCCGTCAAGGCGACTGGCAAGAAGCAGCTGATCATCGCCGGCATCGTCACCGAGGTCTGCGTCGCCTTTCCGGCCCTGTCCGCTCTGGAAGAGGGGTACGAGGTCTTCGTTGTCACCGACGCCTCCGGCACCTTCAACGAGGTCACTCGACATTCGGCCTGGGATCGCATGTCCGCGGCGGGCGCACAACTGATGACCTGGTTTGGGGTCGCCTGCGAACTGCATCGCGACTGGCGCAACGATGTCGAGGGCTTGGGGACGCTGTTCGCCAACCACATTCCAGACTACCGCAACCTGATCAACAGCTACACCACAGCTCAGAACAGCAAGTAAGGTGATTTCCACAAAATGCCATACCAAGAGTCATGGCAATGGACCGGGCTCACGGCCAGCAAAACAGGTCCACACACCAGGTGTTCGGTATCACGATTCTGGGAAATCGCCTAAGGCAACTGGCGCCCCGATCCGTTCGGGGCGCTGCCCATACCGAACTGGCGTGTATCACCGCCCGAGCGTAGATTTTACAAACCCACAAGCGCGGGTACCAAGCTGCGACAACCCACCAATCGCGGCAAAGGCCGGCGAGCAACCTCTCGCACCGGCCACCACCAAGGTCGGCAACTGGCCTTAAGGGGCTCGCCAGCCAGCGAGAGATCGATCAATTTCCGGTGGCTGGAACGGCACCGCTGTTCCCACCGCCTACCAATGCCACGAATCAACCGCTTGATTGGACCACGTATAAGCTGTGGATTCGTAATGGGTCAGGTCGAAGCGCTCATGGACTTTCGGCCTCCGGCCGAGAGCGAAGAAAACCTGACCACGCTCGCACCCGATATCATGGCGGCGATTCTCGATGACACCTTGCCTCCTCACGTCACCGTGCATGAACTTGCGATCAGCCCGCCGGTGTTGTGGGAGGAGCAACGCGGGAGGATTGGTGTTGTTGGCGATGGGCGGCAGCCGGAGTGATCGCAGCCGTATCCAGATCCAGGTGAGGTAGTGGCAGTATGAACGACGACATGCTGCTGTCGGCTCGTCCCGAATGTTGCAAGGTTCAGCCGGTCGCATCCCGAGCACACCAGGAGGCAAAAGGAAAGACCCGACCCTCCCGCTCCCGCGCAACGCAAAAACCTGACCCAATGCGCGCCACCCGATCTACGTTCCATCCTCACAACTTAGCATTTTGTCATGTAGGCTTATAGGCATCCGATCGGTGTGGTTTGGGCTGCGGCTTTCGAGGTCGCGAGCGATGGGGGACGAGCTTCTGAAGGTTCAAGGCAAGCTCTTCAAGCAATGGTTTGAGGCGACGTGGAGTAGCGGCAGCGGTGAGCAACCAGCGGCCGATCTGCCGCTTGATCTTGTCGATGGCCAGGGTTCGGTTGATCTTGTAGGGCGAATCCGGGTCGATGAGCGCATCCGAGGCGACATAGGCGGCGAGCGCATTGAGGTTGTCAAAGACTGCCTTGGCCCCGAAATCCTGATGCGCGGCGTGCCAGGACAAACCCGAGGTATGCTCCAGACCAAGCCGGCTCTTGATCCGTTTAAATGCCTCCTCGATCCGCCACCGGCCATGGTAGAGGTCGGCAAAGGCAGCCACCGGGAAAGCCACCGGATCAAACAGCGAAGTCATCACCACATGCACTCGTCCGGTCGGCGTCACCACCCGCACCAGCCGAACGGTGGTCGGCGTCGCCGGACACTCATAGTCTGCGGCATCGCGGGCATCCGGCGCCCGCAAGACCACCCGCGTCTCGCTTTGCCCGGAGCGCATGAACTCACGGACCGCCTTGAATCCTCGCGACAAATCGCAACGAATACAAAAGGGAATCCCGCGTGCGGTCAGCGCCGACACCAGCCAACGACAGGGAAAGCCCCGGTCCAGCAGGAGCACATCGTCAGGGCGCAGGTGATCGATCGCCTCGAAGAGCATCTGCCGCTCATCGCACAGCGGCTCGAACAGCCGAAAGTCGAGAAAGAGCTCAATGCCTGGCAAGTACAAGCCGAAAGCCACCCCCTGGACAATCGACCGCACGCCGTCTTTCATCAAGGTCAGGCGAACCGCGCTGCCGTCGGCGGCGACCAGCCGCAGCCCCCGCCACCGCGGGATCGGCAAGTGCTCCCCGACCAGACGGATCAGTTCCTGATTCAGCTCGCCAAACACCAACGCGTTGATCCGGTAACGTGCCTGATAGAACGCTTGCGCCGTCACCTCCCGCACCGAGTTGGCGCGATTGCGCAGGTGGGCAAAGAACTGATCGAGTTCGGACTGGACGGCGCCCTGAACGCCGGAGAGGAGGAAGCTCACGATGGTCGGCAGCGTCAGCGTGCGCTGCCGGGTGAAGTGCTTGGAGCTGATCCGTGCCGCCTCGAGAAACGTGCTTGAAAACAGATAGTTGGATAGGTTTATAAGTAGATTCGAATATTCAGGCCGTCATGTGATAGTCCTTTATAAACAATGCATTACGCCGCGATTATGGAACACAACTACACCCGCCGCAAGGCGAACGCCTGCGCGGCTTTGGGAGCGCCATCAAATTTATGCGAAAGTGCTAAGTTGGGAGGATGGGATCTACGTTGGGTTCTCGATTGCAGGCAATGTGGGCTAGCGTACAGAACTCTCCATAAATTTCTGCTAAAGGTGATCGGTGGGAGGGGTTCAACTTTCCGCTCTTCACATCTATTTTTTGAATGAGCAATGCCAATTGGAGAAAATCATGAATAGCAATACGAAACGCTTTGTCGCATCACTTTTATCTACCATGGTCATGCTTGCATCCTCAGGGCAGGCGTGGTCCGCAAACTCTGCGTCAGAGACTGAACAGGTTAAGCAACAATTGATTGCCATTCCGGGCATACAGCGAGAAGTCGCAAACGCGACAGGAAACAACGCCAAGATGATCGACATAACCTCCACGCCACATCAGGTCACGATAACGGTCATCAACAGTAAATTGAACGAAGCGCTTAATGTCGACCGGCAGGCAGAGGCATCGACAATGGCATCTACGTTTGCGCGTGCTGTTTCAGGAAAGGCTCCGTTCGCTCAAGTTATGGTGATTCATGTGGACTATGTAAAACGGACTGGAGATCAGGATAAGGCTATCCAGCGGTTTGACTTCCACAAGTCTCCGGCGGGTATGTTTGTTTTTCATAGTTCATAAAATATTTGCGTAGATTACCAAGATCGAGGTATCGGCAACCGAGCCTGCACTCATGCACCGCCTACTCTGGTGAAGTCTTCGTTCAGATCCTGTTCACCTGCGGCCAGTACAATCACTGTAACCAACGGGGAGAGGGAATCAAGGTGTTTCTGAAGACTACGCGCGTGGGCAGCGTGACCACCATCCGGGTGATCGTTTCCGCTTGTTCTCCGAGAGCATAGCAAGATGACCTCACTCCACCTGCTCCTCTGGATTGTGTCGGGAATCGTGCTGCAGGTGGCGATCTATCTGGGTATCGGCTTCTGGCGTCACTGGCAGGAGTATCAGGCCTTGCGCAGCCGCGCAGTGGAGTTCAACCTGCCCGTCAAAGCCCCTCTGCCGACGGCGGCGAGCGAACTGGCCACTGCCTCCTGGCCGGGTTTCCGGACGTTCAGGGTCGAACGTAAGGTCACTGAAGATATCGCGCAGTCTGTTTGCTCTTTCTACCTCATGCCGAAAGATGGGCAAGCTCTGCCGCCTTTCCTGCCAGGGCAGTTTCTGACCTTTCGCCTTGACCTGCCAACGACGGCGGGTACCGAACAGATCATCCGTTGTTACTCGCTGTCCGATGCGCCTCGCCCCGATAGCTACCGTGTTTCGATCAAACGGGTACTACCGCCAGAGGGCACCCAACTTCCAGCCGGGCGATCCTCCAGCTTTTTCCACGATCAGGTGGCTGTCAGCAGCCTCCTCCAGGTGCGTGCGCCCGCCGGACATTTTCATATCGAACGTAGCGACACACCAGTGGTGCTGATCGGTGGGGGTATTGGCATCACGCCGATGCTAAGCATGTTGAACTGGTGCCTGACCGAACAGCCTGGGCGTGAGGTCTGGCTGTTCTATGGTGTGCGCGACGGCAGCGAGTTGGTGATGCGATCACATCTTGAGACCCTGGCGGCGGCACATCCCAACTTTCACTTGCGCGTCTGCTTCAGCAAACCCCTACCGGAAGAATCGACCGGGCGCGATTATCATCATGCAGGCCGCATCGATCTCGCGTTGTTGCGCATGGAATTGGCCTTCAAGCCATACCACTTCTACATTTGCGGCCCCGCCCCGTTGATGGAAAGCCTGGTGCCTGCGCTCGCCGATTGGGGCGTGCCCGACGCCCATATCCACTTCGAGGCCTTTGGCCCCGCGTCGGTCGTCCGCAAGCAAGCCGCAACGAGCGCTGCCGTTCGACCACAGTCCGAGGCAGAGGAGGCCGGTATCGTCGTCACCTTCGCGCAGTCTGGCAAACAGTTGCCGTGGCAACCCACTGCCGGCAGCTTGCTCGCGTTCGCCGAGGCCAACGGTATAGCGGTCGATTCCGGTTGCCGTGCCGGCGGCTGCGGTACTTGCCAGACGACGATCCGGGCGGGTGCGGTGGCCTACCGTCAATCGCCGGATTACGATCCTGATCCGGGCACCTGCCTACTCTGCGTCTGCACGCCCAAGACCAGCGTCACCCTGGAGGTATAAGTGATGACCTCGCTCTGGCGTCAGCATGTCCTGCCCTTCACCTTCCTGGTGGGTCTGCTGGGCGCAGCGACTCTGGCCGGTGACTACTTGCTCCATCGGTTGAATCTGGTTTGGGTCGGGCGGTACATGGGCATTCCGGGAACGATCCTGATCATCGGTTCGCTGGTCTATTCGCTGCGCAAACGCAAGTACATCACGACGGGAAATGCGAAATCCCTGCTTGCTCTGCATGAGATCGGCGCCTGGCTCGGCTCGCTGATGGTGTTGATCCATGCCGGCATTCATTTCAACGCCATCCTGCCCTGGCTGGCGACCGTAGCCATGGGCGTGAACGTGATCAGTGGCATGGTGGGCAAACTGCTCCTGAATCGTTCGCGCCGCCATGTGCAGGGTCAGCGGGACCGCTTTCAACTGCGCGGTCTGTCGCGGCCAGAGGCGGAGCAGGCTGTGTTCTGGGATGCGGTGGCGCTTGATGCGATGACCCAGTGGCGGAAAGTGCATATTCCGATCTTCATCGTTTTCGCCACCTTGTCGCTGGGCCACATCATCAGCATCTTCCTGTTCTGGGGCTGGATATGAGCCGTATCGTCAAGATCATTCTGGCGGCCAACCTGATTGTGCTGGCGATTCTGGCTTTCGTCTATCCGCACTTGATGGTCGCACCAGGCAAGCTGATTCGCGGCCACAAGCAACTGGAAGCCGATTGCTTTGCCTGTCACACGCCCCTCATGGGAGCCAGCTCGGAACTCTGCATCAGCTGTCACAAACCGGCTGATATCGGTCGCCTGACAACGGCCGGCCTGCCGATCTCCAAGCCGCTCACCACGACCCCCTTCCACCAGAAACTCGCCACTCAGGACTGTGTCGCTTGCCATAGTGATCATGCGGGAGTGAAGCGTTTCCGGGAGCAAGGGCGTTTCAATCACGCCTTGCTGAAGATGGACACGCTCCAGCAGTGCCAAGGCTGCCACAAGGCACCTGCCGACTCTCTGCACCAACAGATTAGCGGCAACTGTAGCCAGTGCCACAACCAGGAAAAGTGGCTACCGGCAAGCTTCGATCACAACAAGTACTTTGTCCTGGACCGCGACCACAACGCGCGTTGTGTGACCTGCCATCTGGGGAATGACTACAGGCGCTACACCTGCTACGGTTGCCACGAGCACTCGCTTGCAAACATTCGCCGCAAGCATATCGAGGAAGGCATCCGCGATTTCGACAATTGCGTTGAGTGTCACCGAAGTGCCGACGAGGATGACATCAAAGGCCGCCACGGAGAAAGGGAAGGGAAGCGCGAGGGGAAACGCGGTCGCAAGGAGCACGATGAATGAGTCCGTCCTTCGTGCAGGCAACTGACGGAAGGCGCCATGAATCCGGATCGCGAAGAGGCCATTCTCACCGTTGTGCTGCTCGCACCTCTTCCTGGGCCTTCGGCGAGGCAGGTCTTGAGCGACGCCTGCCTCCGAGCCAGCTGGTCGTCACCATTATTGTGAAGGTATCCGAATAATGGAAAGCGCTGCCACACTTCCCCCGTCGCTGACACGCTACGCCTGGCTGTCCATCGCGGCGGCTATAGCCACCATTGTGCTGAAGGGGGTAGCGTGGTGGCTGACCGGTTCGGTCGGGCTATTGTCTGATGCCATCGAGTCATTCGTGAACCTCGCAGGGGCGTTGATGGCGCTCTGGATGCTGACTTTGTCGGCGCGTCCCGCGGACGACAATCACGCCTACGGCTACAGCAACGCTGAATACTTCTCCAGCGCTTTCGAGGGTTTCCTGATCCTGTTGGCGGCTGTCAGCATCGGCTATACGGCCATTGTCCGCCTGATGAATCCTCAGTCGCTCGAAGCAGTAGGGGTCGGACTGCTGGTTTCTGTGGTGGCCTCCGTGATCAATTTCGCGACTGCGAGAATCTTGATGAGTGTGGGCCGAGAGCACAATTCCATCACTCTGGAAGCCGATGCACATCACCTGATGACCGATGTGTGGACCTCGGCGGGCGTCATTGCCGGCGTCGGCCTGGTCTGGCTGACCGGTTGGCTGTGGCTCGATCCGCTCATCGCCCTGCTGGTGGCGGCAAACATCGTCTGGACAGCTCTGCAACTGATGCGGCGTTCGGCCGCCGGTCTGATGGACGTGTCCCTGCCGGTGGAAAAACTTGAGCAGATCGAAGCGCTGCTGGCAGGATATCGCCGGCAGGGGCTGGATTTCCACGCCCTGCGCACCCGCCAGTCAGGCAGCCGTACCTTCGTGGTCTTGCATGTCCTGGTGCCGGGGAACTGGACGGTGCAGGAAGGTCACACCAGGGCGGAGCGTATCGAGGTCGAGATTCAGCACTTCTTGCCACGCGCTCACGTCACGACCCATCTGGAACCATTGGAAGACCCCGTGTCAATGACCGACCAAGAGCTTGATCGACCTAGGTTCTGATCAGAGCCATCGCTGGCTGGCGATGCTGGAATCGGGCGAAGCCAGATCCATCACCGAACTCGCCGCCCGGGAAAAGATCGACAACAGCTATATGTGCCGCATGCTCAACCTGACCACGCTGGCACCCGACATCGTGGCGGCCATCCTGGACGCCCGAGTTCGACAAAAATACGGCCAAGTGATTGTTTGTGCTGAATTCACGGGTTCGAAATTGGCACTACAGGCGTCTGGCGGAGGGCTCGGGCAGGGCGACGGTTTCGAACAGCTCCTTCTGTT
>JAFLDL010000077.1 GCA_017302435.1 Candidatus Accumulibacter necessarius | reverse complement strand
CGCCGGCGACGCCGCCGACCGCCGCCGCGGCAGCGCTTGCCCCGCCGCTGGCGGCGAGCCGGGCGACCAGCTTTTCGCTGGCCCGTTTCGCCACCGGCGATATCCTGGCACTCGATGGCCCGGCTCCCCCGCCGCCGGCTTCCTTGTGGATCCTGGCGAGCAGGGCAACATAGGCCGGCAGCTCATTGATCGGCAGGGCATGAACGGTCTGGTAGAGCGAAGCGCGGTGGGCGGCTGGCGGCGGCAGCACGATCGCCGGAATCTCCTTGAGCCGCCGGTCGAACTGGTCGAGGGGGACACCGTAGCGCCGTGGGATTGCCTGGATCTGCTCGCCGAGGAGCTGGACGTAGAGTTTCGTCGCCTGCCCTCGGACCGCGTCGGGATCGATCTCCCTGGCGACGGGGCCCAGCACGCGCTCCTGATATTGCTCCTGCAGATAGGCGGCCAGTCGCTCCACGGTCGGGTCGGTGCTATCGCCGCCGCTCAGCTTGTACCAGGCCACCTTGATGGCCAGCCATTGTTGAGTCCAGTAGCCGGTGTACCATGGAATGAAGTCTGCTTCGGTGCGTTGGCGAACGCGTACCAGCCATGCCTTCATCGAACCGCGGGCGTAGTTCTCGGCGGGTTGCCTGGCGGCTGCCGAGGCGGCGCCGATGTCGTGATTGACCTGCTGCCAGGTGCTTTCCGGGACGTAGACCGGCGGCGGCGGATCGGGTGCACGCTCCGGCGTCGCGCATCCCGCCAGGATGACCGCCATGGCGACGATCACCAAGCGCGCCTTGCAGATCGCCATTCGATCAGCGCGATCTGCCGGCCGTCTCTCAGCCGGCTCTATCGGCCTCGGATCCGGGAAGCGAGAACTGCTCATCGCTGATTCGTTGATCGTGACCATGTTGGACGGTCATTCTCGTCGTCCCGAAAAACGGCGATCGGGGCCGGCATCGCTGCTGCGGCAGGCTCACCTTTTTTCCAGCTCAGCAATCAGCCGGCCAAGATCCGCATTGCCGGGCATGATCCCGTCGAGCTGCTTCGCATAGCGCAGCGCGGCGCGCCGGTCGCCCGCCTCGCGGCTCATCGAGAGCAGCGCGGCGAGGATGTCGAGGTTGTTCGGGTGGCGCTTGCCGGCCTGCTGCAGCAGCGCCAGTGCCTGCTCCCGCTGGCCGGCGGAATGGACCGCGATCGCCTGCACGTAGGCGTAGCGGGCATTGTCAGGCGCGAGCCGGGCGGCTTCGGCAAACTCCCTGCGTGCTGCCGGCTTGTCGCCCTGGCGCGTCAACGACAGACCGAGCGCATGGTGCAGGTCGGCGTCGCGCGGCAATGTGGCGAGACCCCGGCGCAAGACCTTTTCCGCGTCCGCCTCGCGCCCCTGCCGATGCCAGGCATCGGCCAGATTGACGTAGGCCGCGGCAAACTTCACATCACGGCCGATCGCGCGCTCGAAGGCGGCAACCGCCTCATCGCTGCGTCCCTGCCGCAGGCGCAGATTGCCCAGGTTGACCTGACCCGAGGGCCAGTCGGCTTCGAGTGCCAGCGCCTCCTCGTATTCCTGCATCGCGGCCTGGCGGGCAGCCAGACGGCCTTCGGGAAGCTGGCTATCGGGGATGTCGGCCAGCACGTTGGCGGCCTCGATGCGCACGCCGCGCACGCCGTCCGAGAGCAGCGGCGCGGCACTCAAGACACGGTTGGCCGGGTCGGCCGGGGCGATCATGCCGAGCGCGGCGATGCGTACGGACGGGTCGGCATCCTGCAGCAGCGCCCGGGCGGCCGGCAGGTTCGCCTGGCTGACGTAGGGCTGGGCCAGGGTCGCCGCGGTGGCGCGGACGATTGCCGGGGCGCTCGGGCTGGCCGCGAGTTCGAGCAGGTCGGGCAGGGCGCGCAGGCCCTGGGTCTCGGCCGCATGCAGGGTATTGCCGTAATGCGGCCGCTCGCGCCAGTTCCTGCCATACCATTTATCCATGGCGCTCGCCGCCCACTGTGGCTGCCGGTCGGTGTGACACTGATTACAGGCATTGGGGCTGCCCAGCGAGAGCGAGAGGTCGGGACGCGGGATGCGCAGGCTGTGGTCCTGGCGCGCGTGGATGACCATGTAGTTCTGCGTCGGCATGTGGCAGGTGACGCAATCGGCACCTTTGCCGCTGGGCTGGTGATGATGGTGAGTCGGGCGGTCGAATTCGGCTGCGGCGTGACAGCGCGTGCATAGCGCGTTGCCCTCGGCGCGCAGCCGATGCGAATGCGGCTCGTGACAATCCATGCAGGTGACGCCGCTCTGATGCATCCGGCTCTGCAGGAACGAGCCCCAGACATAGACCTCCTCACGCTGCTGACCGTCGGCATGGTAGTTCGGTGCAGTCAGCATCGCCAGGCGATGGCTGTCCTCGAGCGGCGCGCCCGCCTTGCGCTCTTCGCTCAGCGTCGAACGGCGGGCGTGGCAGGCCGCGCAGCTGTTGATTCCGGCAGGGTCGGCCGGCCGATCGCGGACGACCGACCGCGCGCCTTCGCTGGGGAATCTCCACGCCTCGCTCCAGCGTGTCTTCAGCGACGGCAGCCCCTTGTCGTCCTGCGCACTATACGGCGGCCGCGCCTGCCTGGCCCACTCGACATGGGCGGATGCGGGGCCGTGACAGGCTTCGCAGGCGACGTTGATCTCGCTCCAGGTGGTGTGATAGGTCTGGCTGGCCGGATCGTAGCCCTTGCGCAGATTGGTCGAATGGCACTCGGCACACTGCAGCGCCCAGTTGTGGTACACGCCGGTCCAGTGCAGGGGGTCGCGATGGTCGACCTTTTGCTTTGGATAGAGGTGGAACCAGCGTTGCCCGCCTTTGCCTTTCGGCCGCGAATCCCAGGCGATCGGCAGCATCTGGTAGCGCCCGTCGGGGAACGGAATCAGGTACTGCTGCAGCGGATAGACGCCAAAGGTGTAGCTGATTTCGTAGTCGGTCAGCTTGCCGTCCGGCCCGTCGGTGCGCACCATGAACTTGTCGCCGCGCCGGAAGAAGGTCGACTCGACGCCGTCCTTGGTGAACCGGCTGTTGTCGAAGTTGCCGAGAACGCTGGCGGGGGTTGCCTCCTGCATCGCCAATTGGTGATGTGAGCTCATCCAGGCCTGGAATTCGCTCTCGTGGCAGGTCTTGCAGGTTTCGGCACCGACGTGGCTGGCGGCGATGGTTCCGGACCCACCGGCCGGCGGTGCCGTCGACGCCGACAGCGGCGGCACCGGGGTCGCAGTCGGCCAGGACACGAATGCGACCACCGCAGCGATCAACACCGCCAGCGCCACGCCGGCAGCCAGCAGGCGACGTGGCGCCTTTGCTTCGGCGGCAGCAGCTGGCGAGACGCCAGGGGCCGGCGGGGTGGCAGCGGGAACTCGGTCGCCGCGCTGACTGGCGCGTCTGCTCACGTCATCGTCCCGCCTCGGCGCGTATGGCCGCGGCGATATCGCGGCTCATGCCCGCGATCGCCCGGCTGTGCGCGGCGGCGAGTGCATCGAAGCCCTCCCCCTGCACAGGCTCGCGCAGCGTCGTCCGCCCAATGGTTGCGCCGGCGTCCGCGTCCGCCCCCACCCGGCGTACCTGCCAGAGAGCGTCGAACGTCGCGGCCTCGCCGGGCACCGACTCGAAGCGCTGGATGTCGACCGTGACCCGGTACGCCGGCTTGAAACTCGGCGCCAACGGTCCGCTGACCACCTGCGGCGTGCCGAGAAGGACGACGAGATTCTCGGCGACCGTGCGCGCGATGTTGGTCGCCAGCGGCGCCGCCCAGCGATTGAATTCGTCGAAGGCGACTCGATTCGGACCCTTCTGAACGACGAACTGGGGTCGGTCCACGGTACCCGGCAGACCGACGCTGTCCACCGCCACCACGTAGGATGCCGGCGAGGCACCCGCCTCCGGCCGCGCCGTCGCCGCCAGCGTGTAGAACTGTGACGGCGGCGACGCGCAGCCCGACAGCGCTGCCGCCAACGCGAACGCCAGCCCGCAAATTCTCGATCGAGCACGCCTCATCACTGCAACTCCTCGCTCTTGCCACGAATCAGCGCCTCGGGATGACGCTCGAGATAATCGGTCAGCACGCGGATCGACTGCGCCGCGCGCTTGACCTCGCTCAGCGTGCCGCGCATTTCCTCCATCAACACCGAGTCGGGCGCGACCGCCTTGCCCGCTGCATCGAAGCTGCGCTCGGCCGCTGCCAGCGTGCGGCGCCCCTCGACCAGCGCGCTGTTCAGTTCCGGCGTCAACTCGCCGCCCCAGCGCTTGACCAGCGTGTCAACCTCGTTCAGCGTTCCGGCGAGCGTCGCCAGCGACTGCTTCAGGTCGCTGCCGATGGCGTCGATCGGCAGGCGGTCCAGCTTGGTCAGGATACTCGTCAACTTGGCCTCGATGTCGGTGAGACCGCTCTTGGCCACTGGAAACACCGCCGGATCGGCTTTCCAGTCGATGGTGGCGCGCGCCTCGTTCGGAACGTAGGCCAGGGCGACGTAGAGTTGACCAGTGAGCAGGTTGCCCGTCTGCAACTGCGCGCGCAGGCCGCGCGCCACCAGTCGGTCGATGAGATCCCGCCGTATCGCCGGGGTGATCGCCTTGCCCCCGGTCAGGTCCTGCGGGTCCGCGAGCACATCGAGAAAACGCTGCGGAAAGGTCGCCACTCGCACACGCGCCCGCACTTTCAGGTCCTTCCGGCTGCCCGCCTCGAGACGCACCGAGACGACCTCGCCGATCGGCAGGCCGAGCAGGGTTACCGGCGCGCCAGGCGACAGACCACGCACCGACTCGTCAAAGTAGAGCACATAGTGTATGGCCCGCCGCTCGGGCGCCTTCATCGCTGTTGCCTGGTCGCCAAAAAGCTCGAAGCGGGTGGCCGCGGCTGCCGGATCGGCCTCTGCGCCTTCCGTCGGCGTGTCAAAAGCGACCCCCCCGATCAGCAGTGACGTCAGCGACTGGGTCTGCACCTTGAGGCCGTCGGCGTTGAGCGAAAAATCGAGTCCGCTGGCCTGCCAGAAACGCGTCTCGGGCTTGACGAATCGGTCGTACGGCGCCTTGACGAAGATCTGTACCGTCAGGCCGTGTCCGTCGTCCTCCAAGCGGTAGGAGGTGACCTGCCCGACCTGGATTCGCCGAAAGAAAATCGGCGTGCCGTAGTCGAGCGATCCGAGGTTTCCGGCCTCGAGCTGGAAGAAGCGTCCCGGCGTGTTCGCCGTGACCACCGGCGGCACCTCCAGCGCGGTGAACGAACGCACGCGTTCGCTGCCACTGCCGATCGCCATGCCGATGTAGGAGCCCGAGAGCAGCGTCCCGAGGCCGGTGATGCTGCCGCCGGCGATGCGCGGGCGGACGACCCAGAAGGAGGTGTCGTCGACCAGCCACTCCCCCGCCTCCGGGGCCATCTGCACGCTTGCGAGAATCCGCTGGCGATCCGCCGACACCTTCAGCGACTCGATCCGCCCGACGTCGACGCCGTTGTACTTGACCGTCGTCTTGCCGGCCTCGAGCCCGTCGGCCGACGCAAAGCTGATCTCGATCGTCGGCCCCTCGGACAGAAACTTCTGCACCGCGATCCAGCCGCCCATCAGCGCCGCGATGATCGGAATGATCCACACCGCCGATAGCCGTGTCCGCCGCTTGGGCACCGAGGTTGCCTCGGGAAGATCGGGAAGTTCTTGATTCTCAGGCATTGCCCTGCTTCTCCTGTTGCGGAAGGTCCCAGATCAGCCGCGGGTCGAAGCAATTTACCGCGACCATCGTCAGCACCACCACGCCGGCAAAGAAGATCACACCGGCGCCTGGCTCGACCCACATCAGCGGCCGCAACTGGATAAGCGCCACCACGAAGGTGTCGACAAAGACGTCGAGCATCGACCAGCGGCCGATGAACTTTACCATGCGATAGAGCCGTACCCGTTGCTCTGTCGATTTGACCGAACCGCGCTGCACGCTGATCAACAGATAAGCCAGGGCAATCAGCTTGCCGAGCGGAATGGTGATGCTGGCGACGAAAACGATGATCGCCAGCGGCCAAGATGACGGCGACCAGAGTTCGACGACCCCCTCCATGATGGTGGCGGTATCGGAACCCAGGGGCGTGTAGGTGGACAGCACCGGCAGCAGATTGGCGGGCACGTAGAGGATCAGCGCGGCGATCACCAGGGCCCAGGTACGTTCGATACTCGCCGGCCGGCGGAGATGGAGCCGCTCGCCACAGCGCGGGCAGTGCGTCACGACGCCACCCACCGGCAATCGCGAGACCAGCCCGCAGACTTCGCATCCGGCAAGGCCGAGCGACATCGCACTGACCGGCGTCGCACTCACCGCCGCGCCTCTGGCACGCAGGCCGTGCTGCGCTCACCTGGCAGCGGCCGCTCGTCGGCCCACTCGATCCGGGCCCAGGCAAGGTGAGTATCGAAGGCGGCGGCCATGGCTGCCAGCAGGAAGACCAGTGCGCCCAGCACGAACAGCGCGAGGCCGGGAATTACCGTCGCCAGTTCGGCGATCTTGATCAGCGCAACCAGCACACCAAGCAGCATGATCTCGATCATGCTCCACTCGCGGACAAGCTCGTAGCCGCGCAGGAGCATGCCTACCCAATGCGGCGCCGACGGCCGGCGCAGTGCCAGCACCACGGCGAGCAGGCAGACGATCTCGAGCGCTGGCGCGATTACGGCGGTGAACAGAACCAGCATCGCCACCTCCTGCCGGCCATCGCGCCACATCGCCAACACGCCGCCGAATACCGTCGTGAAGGCCTCGCGACCAGCCACCGACAGGCCGAGCATCGGTACCGTGTTGGCGATCAGCCAGAGGATGGCGCCAGCGAGTGCGAGCGCCAGCGTCCGTCTGAGCGAGTCCGGCTTGTGCCGCCAGAGTGGTGCCTGACAGCGCGCGCATTGCGCAACCCCGCCCGCCGGAACCGGCGGCAGGCGCTGCAGGAGGTCGCAGTCAGGACAGGCGCGCAGGCGGGAGTCGAAGGCGGAAGCACTGCGTATCACGGGATCCCCGCTTTGTTGCTGGTGACGAAAGAAACTGGCTCCGGGCAGCCGATGTCTGGCCCCCCGCTGACGTGCAATATTCTACTCGCTCACGGAACGGGCTCAGAGCTTGTGAAGGCCTGGCTGGTGCGCGGGATACTGGCCAATCGGTGTAGGGATGAGCGCGCCCACCCCCCTCCGAAGCGTGCGTACGCGCACTTCTCGCACTGCATTACGTGGTCGACCACATGATATGCGCTATGCGAAGGCGATTTCGAAGAAAAGTCGTACTGTGAGGCGGATCAAACCCGTGCGCGCCACAGCCGGCAGAGATCAGGGGCTTCGTACGCGCCAGGCAATGCAGGACCCCAATGGCGTTCCTTCCCATCCGCTGGCTCATGACCGTGGAACGTTCGAGGCCCTTGGGTGCGCCAGCGCTTCACCAATCTGGCGGATCTCAGCGCCGCGCCTTGAGCTTAGCGGAAGATATCCAATATCATGCGCTGACATTTACCCGGCCGGAAGAACCGGTTCCTCACCCGGTGCGCCTTGTACCGGACCGTACTGAGGTCGATTTCCGGGGAAAGCAGCTTGAGGGTCGCGTCCGGCTGATGCAGATCATCGACCAGACGCCTTAATTCCTTTTGTTGACGCGATGAGCCCAGCCAGTTCGGCGCGCATGGCGATCAGTGCCGTAACCACCTGGCTCTCTGCCATTGAAAATACTCCTGATCGTTGAAAACAATACCATTCTCGTCGAGCCAGGGGTCAGCCACCGGGGATGGTTGCTCCAAAATCACGGAAAATCGACTAAGCGGAAATGTCTCTTCCTCGAGTCGCAGTTCCTTTTTGAGCTGACGAGGACTATAGTTGTTGCTGTCAGGGTGATCTCACCCTCTGAATTCCTCGCTTGCCTGTTCGCCAGTCTCGATGACGCATTTCTTTGCCGATGATGGAGAGAAGATCCACGTGCATGTGTCGGGAGACGGCTCACCGATCATCATGCTGCATGGCTGGACTGCAAGTCACCGGGAGTGGTCTCCATTTCTTGACCAACTGACACCGCAACATCGTGTCTACCGATGGGATGCGCGTGGCCACGGTGGCCATCGCCTGACGCGAGACACCGTTCCGACGGTTCAGCGGATGGCGCAAGACCTTCGCAATCTGATCGATCACTACAACCTCCATGCACTAGTGGCTGTTGGCCACTCGATGGGAGCCCTGACCCTTTGGCAGTACATCCAGGAGCATGGCTGCAACCGGCTTAGCAAGGTTTGCTTCCTCGATCAGTCGCCGAAGCTGCTGACCGATGCCGACTGGTTGAATGGCATCTACGGCGACTTTGACCGAGAACGTTCCGCAGCCTTCCTGAGCCATCTGGAAAACGACTTCGCCGAATCCGTTCTCCTCCTTGGTGCAATGGGGCTCAACGATCGCGCCAGAGAAAAGTATCAGGAGGGCTCGAGAGGCCTGGAGAAGGCGCGCCAATGGCTAAAGGAACAGGACCCGGCGCCGCTGATCGCTTGCTGGGAAAGCCTTACCGAGGCCGACTATCGGGCCACGCTGGACAGGATCGATATCCCAGCACTTCTCGTATATGGCGGTGCGAGCAATTACTACCGCAGCGAAACCGCCCATTACGTCCAGAAGCGAATCGCTAACGCTGTACTGCACATTTACGAAGGGTCCGATCACTCGCCACATCAGTGGGAACGAGATCGCTTCATTCGCGACTTGCGAGAGTTCATCGATTCCCCTTGAGGCGCGTGGCACCCGAGTTCGACAAAAATACCGCCAAGTGATTGTTTGTGCGCAATTCACGGGTTCGAAATTGGCACTACAGGCGTCTGGCGGAGGGCTCGGGCAGGGCGACGGTTTCGAACAGCTCCTTGTGTTGGGGGGGTGATGGCGGACAAGCCGGAGGCCGACTGGCGTTGGTGCAGCGTGACCTGGTGGTACTGGATCCGGCGGGCGATCTCCAGAGCGCGTTCCGGGGAGAGGGGGCTGGCCTTCGCTTTCAGACGCAGGTGCAGCACCCAATGCTCGCAAGTTAGCACAGCGGCATAGCTTTAGCGCGCCCTTGCGCCGATCGTAGTTCTTTTGCACAATGGCTCTGTAACACATTGTTTATACAGGAGAATTGTATGACCGCCTGAATATGCGAATATACTTATGAAGCTCTCTAACTATCTGTTTTCAAGAGAGTTCGTTGAATCGGCCCGGCTCGACCCCAAACACTTCACCCGCCAACGCACCCTGACGCTGCCGACCGTCTTGAGCTTTCTGCTCTCCGCAGTCCAGGCCGCGGTACAGTCCGAACGTGATCAGTTCTTCGCCAATCTGCGCAATCGCGCCGACTCGGTGCGCGAAGTAACGGCACAAGCCTTTTCGCAGGCGCGCTACAAGATCAATGCGCTGGTGTTTGGCGAAGTCAATCAGGAGCTGATCCGCTTGGCGGAGGAGCACCTGCCCTTCCCGAGATGGAAAGGGCTCCGCGTGGTCGCTACGGATGGGAGCGACGTTCGCCTGACCATGATGAAGGACGGGGTCCGGTCGATCGTTAAAGGCATGGCCTTTGGCCTGTACTTGCCAGGGCTCGAACTGTTTCTGGACTTCCGGCTGCATGAGCCTTTGTCCAACCTGATTAGCAACAATCGTCAGCTGGGCGCATCTGGTGAGCCCAGCTGGGCGTATCCTGCACTTCATCATCACGGGGAGGTCAGGGCTATGGCAATGAATCGAATTCAGTTTCAACCCGGTTTGTCGATGCCAGAGTTTGCTCAGCGCTTCGGAACCGAGTCGCAGTGCGCAGCAGCACTGGAGGCGGCGCGGTGGCCGAACGGCTTTTCGTGTCCTCGCTGCGGTGGAGCGGGACACTGTGTTCTGCGCGGGGGGTCCTGC
>JAFLDL010000076.1 GCA_017302435.1 Candidatus Accumulibacter necessarius | reverse complement strand
TCTCATCCGCCTCTCCCCGACCAAGCGCAAGGGCGGTCTCAAGGTTCAGCGCCTCATCGCCGCTACCTCCGATACCTTCCGCGCGGAACTGCTCGGTCTTGTATAAGATTCATGCAATTGCCCTGGGTTGGCTCGAAGATGCGCTTCATTTCTCGTGCTTTCTTGTTATAATTCCCCCCTTTTCCTGGATTTGGAAGAGACTGACATGGTTGTTATTCGCCTGGCCCGTGGTGGTGCCAAGAAACGCCCCTTCTACAACATGGTGGTTGCCGACTCACGCGCTCGCCGCGACGGTCGCTTTATCGAGCGCATAGGCTTCTACAACCCGCTCGCGGCAGGCAAGGAGCAGTGCCTGTATGTTGCCACGGACCGCCTTGGCTATTGGCAGCAGCAGGGTGCGCAGGCTTCACCGACCGTTGCTCGCCTGCTCAAGCAGTCAGCCGCCAAGGTGGCAGCCTAAGTCTTGCCTGCCGGCTGCGCGCTAGACACGACGGCGTCTGCGGTGTTGGCAATCGATGCTCCGGCCAGCGACATCGTCGTTCTTGGCAAGATCGCGGCAGCCTGCGGTCTGCATGGCGAGTTGCGTGTCTACCCGTTTGCCGATGATCCCCCAGGCTGGGCAGCACTGCCCCACTGGTGGGTCGGGCGAGAGGGCGATTCACCCGATCTGTGGCGTCAGACGAGACTGATCCAGTGCAAGGTCCGCAATGAAATGCTGATTGCGCTGCTGGCGTGTGCGGCTGATCGGACGGCCGCTGAAGCGATGCGTGGCCTCCTGGTGGGGGCCCCGCGAGCAGCTTTGCCGCCGACGGGCGCGGGTGAATACTACTGGGCCGACCTGGTCGGCCTGGAAGTGATCAATACCCGAGATCAATCCCTCGGGCGGATACTTGGTCTGATCGACACGCCGGCCAACACCGTCTTGCGGGTGGGCGATGGCGACAGTGCCGAAAGGCTGTTGCCCTTTGTCGCGGCAGTGGTGCTGGATGTGGGCCTGGAAGCCGGGCGCGTTCGCGTTGAATGGGAAATGGACTGGTGACTTCGTCAGCCGAAGCGCGACCACCGGTGGCGGGGCCGTTTGTTGCTGATGTGGTGACCCTGTTTCCCGAGATGTTTGTCGCCGTGACGCATTCGGGAGTGACCCGCCGGGCCCTGGAGTTGGGGCGCTGGCGCCTGCAGTTGTGGAATCCGCGTGATTTCACCCGGGACAGGCATCGCACGGTGGATGATCGTCCCTATGGCGGTGGGCCGGGCATGCTGATGATGCCGCAGCCACTGGAGGCGGCGATCATCGCCGCAAGAGCCCGTCAGCGGGCGAGTGGCGCGGTCAACAGCCGCGTCATCTGCCTGTCGCCACAGGGTTCACTGCTGACGCATGCGCGGGTGCTGCGCCTGGCACAGGCTGGCGAAGCGGTGGTGCTAGTTTGCGGGCGCTATGAAGGAATTGACGAGCGGCTCATCGGCCGCTGTGTCGATGAGGAGATTTCAATCGGGGATTTCGTCCTCTCGGGAGGCGAAATCCCGGCGATGGCTCTGCTGGATGCCGTCGTCAGGCAGCTGCCGGGCGTACTGAACGACGCCGAGTCGGCAGAACAGGATTCCTTTGTCGCGGGTCTGCTGGATTGCCCGCACTACACGCGGCCCGAGGAATACGAAGGGTGGCGGGTGCCGGACGTGCTTCTGTCCGGTCACCATGAGGAAATTCGACGCTGGCGCCTGCAGCAGGCGCTGGGTCGGACGTGGCAGCGGCGCCCCGATTTGCTGGCGGGGCGGTCGTTGTCAAAATCGGAAACGCAACTCCTGGTGCAGTTTCAGGAGCAATGCGGTCAGGAAAATAAAGCGTAAATCGCATGCATGGAGTTCAAAAATGAATCTGATCGAGCAACTTGAGCAGGAAGAAATCGCCCGTCTGGGCAAGGTCATACCCCCATTTGCACCGGGCGACACGGTGGTCGTCCAGGTCAAGGTGAAGGAAGGAACGCGCGAGCGTCTGCAGGCTTACGAAGGCGTCGTGATCGCCAAGCGCAATCGTGGTCTCAACTCGAGTTTCATCGTTCGCAAGGTGTCGTCAGGCGAGGGTGTGGAGCGCACGTTCCAGACCTATTCGCCGCTCGTGGCCTCGATAGAAGTCAAGCGCCGTGGCGACGTTCGGCGTGCCAAGCTGTACTACCTGCGCGAGCGCTCGGGCAAGTCGGCGCGGATCAAGGAAAAGCTGGTCCGCAAGCAGCGCTGAACCGCTGCGTTGCCAAGCTGAGCCAGGCGGGGGCAGAGTCGGGAGACTTTGCCCCCGCCTGTTTTCTGGCGACTCAAACGCCCGTGCTCACACGCTTGTCGTTCTCGATCAGCGCGTACGCCGAATGATTGTGGATTGACTCGAAGTTCTCGGATTCCACGACATAGGCATCGATCCGCTGCTCCGCGTTGAGGCAAGCCGCGACGTCGCGCACCATATCCTCGACGAACTTCGGGTTGTCGTAAGCACGTTCGGTGACGTACTTCTCGTCCGGGCGCTTGAGCAGGCCGTATAGCTCGCAGGATGCCTGACCTTCCACGATGGCGACCAGTTCTTCAATCCACAGGTGGTCATTGATGCTCACTGTGACGGTCACCTGTGAGCGCTGGTTGTGCGCGCCGCGCTCGGAGATTTCCTTGGAACATGGGCAGAGACTGGTGACCGGAATTGCCACCTTGATCCTTGACTCGATCCGGCCGCGGCAGATCTCGCCTGTCAGCGTCACGTCGTAATCCATCAGGCTCTGGACGCCGGACACCGGTGCCGCCTTGTTGATGAAATAGGGAAAGCTCATTTCGATGTGACCGGTCTCGGCTTCCAGCCGGCCGACCATTTCACGCAGCATGGCAGGAAAGTTCTCGACCGAAATCTCCCGTTCGTGGCTGTTGAGAATCTCCACGAAGCGTGACATGTGGGTGCCCTTGAAGTTGTGTGGCAGGCCGACATACATGTTGAACATCGCGATCGTATGCTGGACGCCGCCAGACTTGTCGAGTACCTTGACCGGGTGACGGATCGCCTTGATCCCCACTTTGTTGATCGCGAGCTGGCGCGTATCGGCCGAGCCTTGCACGTCCGCCATTGCGGAGGGGGTCTGTGGGGTTTCGGGGGCGTTCATTGCTACTCCTGGTAGTTATTCTGTGCGCGGACCCGTTGCTTCGCCCGCATCCGCGCTGCTGCCCTGACTTGCTCGCACGGTCCGGACAATGCCATCCCGGTCGAGGCCGATTTCAGCCAGCAGCAGCGCCTGGTCACCGTGATCGATGAATCGATCAGGAATCCCCAGTCGCACGAGACGAGTCGGGCTAGCGATCTCTTCGAGCACCCGCGCGATCTCGGAACCGGCGCCGCCGATCAAGGCATTCTCTTCGACGCTGATCAGCAGGGAATGTTCCGCTGCCAGGCCAAGGATCAAGTCGCGGTCGACGGGCTTGACAAAACGCATGTTAGCCACCGTCGCGTCGAGTTCTTCGGCCGCTGCCAGCGCGGGTGTCAGCATGCTGCCAAAAGCCAGCAGCGCCACCTCTTTCCCGCGGCGGCGGATTTCGCCCTTGCCAACCGGCAGGTCAAGGAGCCTCGTGTCAATTGCCACGCCGGCGCCGCTGCCACGCGGGTAGCGCACCGCACTCGGGCCGTTGAGGCGGTAGGCCGTGGTCAGCATCTTGCGGCACTCGTCTTCGTCGGACGGTGTCATCACTACCAGGTTGGGGATGCTGGTCAGGAAAGAGAGGTCGAAAGCGCCATGATGGGTAGGCCCGTCGGCGCCGACCAGGCCGCCGCGATCAAGTGCGAACACCACCGGCAGGTTCTGCAGCGCGACATCATGTATCAATTGATCGTAGCCCCGTTGCAGGAAGGTCGAGTAGATCGCGAGGACCGGTCGCAGACCCTCGCAGGCCAAGCCGGCGGCGAAGGTAACGGCATGTTGCTCGGCAATACCCACGTCGTAATAGCGTTCCGGGTAGCGTTCACTGAAGCGCAGCAGGCCCGAGCCCTCGCGCATCGCCGGGGTGATGCCGACCAGTTTCGGGTCGGCCGCCGCCATGTCGCAGAGCCAGTCGCCGAAAACCTGGGTGTAGGTCGGTTTGCCGCCGCTCGGCCCCCCGGCGATGCCGACCTCGGGCTGGAACTTCGATACCCCGTGGTAGAGAATCGGATCCACTTCGGCCAGCTTGTAGCCCTGGCCCTTCTTGGTGATGACGTGCAGGAACTGCGGCCCCTTCAGGCTCTTCAGATTCTGCAGCGTCGGTATCAGCGACTCGAGGTCGTGACCGTCGATCGGGCCAATGTAGTTGAAGCCCATTTCTTCGAACAGGGTGCCGGGTGTCAGCATGCCCTTGACGTGCTCCTCGGCCCGCTTGGCAAACTCGCGCAGCGAGGGTGAGAAATCGAGGATCTTCTCGCCCGCCTTGCGGGCGGCGTTGAAGCTGCTGCCGGAGAAGAGGCGCGCGAGGTAGCGGTTGAGTGCACCGACCGCCGGCGAGATCGACATGTCGTTATCGTTGAGGATCACGAGCATGTCGGCGTCCGCCACGCCGGCATTATTCAGCGCTTCAAAAGCCTGCCCGGCCGACATCGCGCCGTCGCCGATGATCGCCACCACCTTGCGCGTCTCGCCCTTGATCTTGGCGGCCAGCGCCATGCCCAGCGCAGCCGAGATCGAGGTCGATGAATGACCGACGCCAAAGGTATCGTAGGGGCTCTCGCTGCGCTTCGGAAAACCGGAAATGCCGCCGTGCATGCGCAGCCGGGCCATGCCGGCGCGACGGCCGGTGAGCACCTTGTGGGCGTAAGTCTGGTGGCCGACGTCCCATACCAGGCGATCATGCGGCGTATCGAAGACATGATGCAAGGCTACCGTCAGTTCCACCGTACCGAGGTTCGAGGACAAGTGGCCACCGGTCCTGGCAACGGATTCCACCAGGAAAGTGCGCAACTCGTCGGCCAGTTGCGGCAGTTGTCGGCGGTCAAGCTTGCGCAGTTGTAGCGGACTGTTGATGGTGTCGAGAAGAGGATAACGGCTCATGCGTATTTCTTGTCCTGCAGAAGCGCCTGGTGCTGACCAGAAGGAGCGGTCAGAACTTGCGCTGAGTGATGAAATCGGTCAGTTCGACCAGGCGCTGGCTGCGTTCGCCAAACGTGGCGAGGGGGACCAATGCCTGCTGTCTGAGCTCGGCAGCCAGCTCGCGTGCCCGTTGGAGCCCGAGCAGACTGACGTAGGTCGGCTTTTCGGCCGCAGCATCCTTGCCCGCCGTCTTGCCCAGGGTGGCAGTGCTGGCCGTGCAGTCGAGAATGTCGTCAACCACCTGGAACAGCAGGCCGGCACGCTTGGCAAAGCGATCCAGTGCGTCGCGCTCGGCCGTGGTCAGCGCCGTTCCGCAGAGGCCGCCGAGCAACACCGCAGCACGGATCAGCGCACCGGTCTTGAGCGCGTGCATCAGTTCGAGCTCGGGCTGGTTGAGCGGCTTGCCGACGGATTCGAGGTCGATCGCCTGTCCCCCAGCCATGCCGCAGGAGCCGCTGGCACGTGCCAGCAGGCGCACCATTTCCAGCTGCCGGTGGCTGTCGCCGAAATCCGCGCGCGCCAGGATCTCGAACGCCAGCGACTGCAGGCTGTCGCCAACCAGCAGGGCCGTCGCCTGGTCGTACTCGACATGGCAGGTTGGCCGGCCGCGTCGCAGCACGTCGTCATCCATGCAGGGCAGATCGTCATGGACCAGCGAATAGCTGTGAATCAGTTCGACTGCGCTGGCGACGACTTCCAGTCGCTCCGCGGTGCTGTCGGTCAACTCGCCGGCGGCGAAGACGAGCAGCGGGCGAACCCGCTTGCCGCCGCTCAGGCTGGCATAGCGCATCGCCTGGTGCAGACGGCCGGGAATCGCTTCGCCGGGGGGAAGGCAGCGAGCCATGGCCGCTTCCACCTGCGCCTGGACACCCTGCATCCAGTCCGCAAAGGACGGACGAACGGGGTTGGCCGGATGAACGGGTGGCTGGCTCATCTGGCGTCGCTGGCTTCCGGCTCGAAATCACGCAGGGTCCCATTCTCGAGGATCTGGACCTGGCGTTCGGCATCGCCGAGTTGCTGCTGACAGTGCTTGAGCAGTTCGCTGCCGCGTCGATACGCCGCGAGCGACTCCTCGAGCGGCAGTCGGCCACCCTCCATGCTCTGGACAATCTGTTCAAGTTCGGCAAGTGCCGCTTCGAATTTCAGGCCGCCAATGGCTGCACCTGCCTCGTCGGAGGTGACCGCGTCGACAGGGGATTCAGAGGTTGGTTGTAGCATGGGAAAGGCTCGGATCAAACCGGCGAAAATAGCCTATTAGTGGGCTCGCGGTCAAATGAAAAACATACCGGGGTGTATGTCCCCTCGGTCTGCCGCGGCCTGCACCACGGCAGACCGCGGCACGGCGCCATCGCGCTAGGGCAGGCGCAGGCTTTGCCCGGCATGCCAGCCGCGCCGCTCCGCTGGCTGCCGAAGTGCCATGGCGGTCGGATTGCGCGCTGAAGACCTGCTGAGCGGGTCTGATGCTAAACTTGCTGATCGAAAAAGGGGAGTCTGCCATGATTGTCATAGAACACCAGCCCAAGCGCGTCGAGATCACAGTCTACGCGGAATTCACGCTTGCTGATTACCAGGAGTTCGAAAGCGCGGCCAATGACGCGATCCAGTTCGAGGGGCCAGTGGATCTGCTGTTTGATCTGCGTGAAATGGCCGATTTCACCCTCGACGTGGCCTGGGAAGATATCGTTTTCGCGCGCGCACACGCCAATGATTTCAACCGCATCGCGGTCCTCACCCATAGTCAGTGGGTTGCCTGGAGCGCGTGGTTGTCACAGATGTTCGTCCGCGCCGAGATGCGTGTCTTCGACGAGGAGCCTGAAGCGCGATCCTGGCTGGCGGAAGCGGCGGGAGAGGATCAGGCGTGAGCTTTTCAACCCTGGTCAGCGCGGCCGTCCTCGCGGGTCACCTGGACGATCCGGGCTGGCGCGTCTTTGATTGCCGCCACCTCCTGACTGATCCTGACGCCGGTAGCCGGGCCTACGCTGCCGCTCATCTGCCGGGGGCCTGCTTCCTGCATCTGGACCGGGATCTCTCGGGACCGATGAATGGCCGTAATGGGCGGCATCCCTTGCCCGATCCGCTGCTTCTCGCCGACAGGCTGGGCGCGGCGGGCGTCTCGGCCGAGACGCAGGTCGTCGCCTATGACGACGCCGGCGGCGCTTTTGCCAGTCGTCTGTGGTGGTTGCTGCGTTGGCTCGGACACGATCGGGTGGCGGTGCTCGACGGTGGCATCGATCGCTGGCTGGCAGAAGGCAGGCCCTTGGTGACCGATCTGCCGGGTTTCGTGCCAACGGTGTTGGAGGTGGATCTGCGGGACTGGGTGGTGAGCAGCGAGGCGGTACGCCGCAACCTCGACGAGCAGTGCTTCTGTCTGATTGACGCGCGCAGTCCGGATCGCTTTCGTGGCGAGAACGAAACCCTCGACCCCGTTGGCGGACACATTCCCGGTGCGCGCAACCGCTTCTTCCGCGACAATCTCGATGCCGACGGATGCTTCCGTCCGGCCTCCGAACTGCGTCGCGAGTTCCTCGCGCTCCTCGCCGGCGGCGAGCCCGAACAGGTCGTCATGTCCTGTGGTTCCGGCGTCACCGCCTGTCACAATCTGTTGGCGATGGCGATCGCGGGGCTCCACGGAGCGCGGCTGTACGCCGGGTCGTGGAGCGAGTGGTGCAGCGATCCGGCGCGGCCGCTGGCCTGCCCGACGACCGCTGCTTCAGGCCAGTAGGAGGTCGGCGGCGGCTTCGGCGATCTCGTCGAGCGACAGTTCCCCACCTGGCCGGTACCATTGGCTGGTCCAGTTCAACATGCCGAAAAGGAACAGCCGCAGTGGCCGGGACGAGCTGCGGAGCCGGCCGCTGGCCGCCAGCTCGTCCAGCGTCGCTTGCCACGACAACTGGTAGCGATCGCTGACGGCAGCGATTTCGGCCCTGGCCGTGGCGTCGAGCGAACGCGATTCGTAGAGCAGCATCGGTACCTGGCAATCGCCTTCGAGCAGATTGCCGAGATGGGTGCGGATCATCACCCGCAAGCGCTGCCCCGGGTCGACGAGGCCGGCGCTGGCGGCCTGCAGGCGCCGGTAGCCGGTCTCCAGCCCTTCGATCATCGCCGCCTTCAGCAGCTCCTGCTTGCTGCGGAAATGGTAGAAGGGGCTGCCAGAGCGCATGCCCACCGCCTCGGCGATGTCACGCGTCGTGGTCGCGGCGAAACCTTTCTCGACAAACAGGCGGGCCGCCGCGCGCAGCAGGGCCGCGCGGCGGTTCGCTTCGAGTGCTGCGCCTTGCCGCTTGCGGACCGCCGGCACGGTGCTCAGAGCGTCGCCGCCAGGCGCGTTCCCTGATCGATGGCGCGCTTGGCGTCGAGTTCGTTGGCCACGTCGGCACCGCCGATCAGCGACACCGGCACATTGGCGGCGCGCAAGCCCTCTTCGAGATCGCGGCGCGGTTCCTGGCCGGCGCAGATGATCACGTGATTGACCGGCAGGCATTGCGGCTGGCCGTCGACGACGATATGCAGGCCGGCGTCGTCGATCCGCTCGTAGGTCACTCCGGAGAGCATCTGCACGCCACGCTTCTTGAGCAGGGTGCGGCGAATCCAGCCGGTCGTCTTGGCCAGACCGTCGCCAACCTTGGCCGCCTTGCGTTGCAGCAGCCAGACCTGGCGTTGCCCGGTGGCACGGGTCGGCGGCTTGAGGCCGCCGCGGTTGGCAAATTCCGCGTCGATTCCCCACTCGCTCTGGAAGCGTTCGAGTTCGTCCTGGTCATTGTCGGTGTGAGTCAGGAACTCCGCGACGTCGAAGCCGATGCCGCCGGCGCCGATGATCGCCACGCGTTCGCCGGCAATGCGATAGCCCTCGATCAGGTCGGTATAGGAGATCACTTTCTCGTGTTCGATGCCCGGTAGCTCTGGCCGCCGCGGCACGATCCCGGTGGCGAGAACGACGTGCTCGAAACCGGCCTCGGCCAGTTCCGGCGCCGTGCAGGTCTTGCCCAGTTCGAGCGTCACCCCGGCCCTGTCCAGACTGCGATCAAAGTAGCGCAGTGTTTCGCTGAACTCCTCCTTGCCGGGAATGCGGCGTGCCAGGTTGAACTGGCCGCCGATTTCCGGCGCAGCGTCGAACAGGGTGACCCAATGGCCACGTTCGGCCGCGGTCAGCGCGCAGGCCATGCCCGCCGGTCCGGCGCCAACGACAGCGATCCGCTTTGGTGCGACGGTCTTCTCGATCAGCAGTTCGGTTTCCCGGCAGGCGCGCGGGTTGACCAGGCAGAAAGTCAGCCGGCCCTCGAAGATCTCGTCCAGACAGGCCTGATTGCAGGCGATGCAGGTGTTGATCTCGTCGGCACGGCCGGCCGCCGCCTTGTTGACGAAGTCGGCGTCGGCGAGGAAGGGCCGGGCCATCGAGACCATGTCGGCAGAGCCCGAGGCGATGACCTCCTCGGCCACCTCCGGCGCGTTGATGCGGTTGGTAGTGACCAGCGGGATGCCGACCTCGCCCATCAGGCGCCTGGTGACCCAGACGAACGCCGCGCGCGGGACCATCGTGGCGATGGTCGGGATGCGGGCCTCATGCCAGCCGATGCCGGTGTTGATGATCGTCGCCCCGGCGGCCTCGACCGCCTTGGCCAGGGTCACGATTTCATCCCAGGTGCTGCCGCCCTCGACCAGGTCGAGCATCGACAGGCGGAAGATGATGATGAAGTTGGGCCCGGTCGTCGCTCGCACGCGGCGGACCGTTTCGAGTGCGAAGCGGCTGCGGTTTTCGAAACTGCCGCCCCAGCCGTCCTCGCGGAAATTGGTCTGTTGGGCGACGAACTGGTTGATCAGATAGCCTTCCGATCCCATCACCTCGACGCCGTCGTAACCGGCAAGCTGGGCCAGACCGGCGCAACGCGCATAATCGTTGAGCGTCCGTTCGATGTCCTCCTCACTGAGTTCGCGCGGGCGGATCGGCGAAATAGGTGCCTGTACTGCCGACGGCGCCACGGCGCCACGATGGTAGGCGTAACGGCCGGTGTGCAGGATCTGCATGGCGATCTTGCCGCCCGCCTGGTGCACCGCGTCGGTGACCTGCCGGTGCTTTTCGGCCTGCGCTTCGTTCTCGAGTGCGGCCGCTCCGGGCATCACCACGCCATCCTGGTTGGGTGCGATGCCGCCGGTGACGATCAGGCCGACGCCGCCACGCGCACGCTCGGCATAAAAGGCGGCGAGACGGGCGAAGCCCTTCGGCGCCTCTTCGAGACCGGTGTGCATCGAGCCCATCAGGACGCGATTCTTCAACGTCATGAAGCCAAGGTCGAGCGGGGCAAGCAGGTGGGGATAGGTGTGGTGACGCATGCGAGGGGTCTCCTGGGACGGGTTGAACGTGGAGCGAGTGACCGAAAGTGACTAAAAAATAAGCAAGCAATCGCTTGTTGGATTATCGGTCATTGGCTCCTTGCCCGCAAGCACTCGTCGACTGGTCTGCCTGTGGACGGCATCGGTTTCTCGCTCCCGCGCTGGGTTCGCCCGATCAGAACGAAGCCGTTGCCGAAGCGGGGGCGAGCTAAGCGACGCGAAAAGGCTCGTGCCGAGCGGATGTCTGATCTGCATCGGCCACTGGCTGCCCGTTCAACAGGGTCCCGAAAAGACCCGATGTCGTGCATTCGATCACGCCAGCCTTCGGCCGACCATGGTATCCTCCGAGGCCTTGTGCTGGTCGGGAATCCGTCC
>JAFLDL010000075.1 GCA_017302435.1 Candidatus Accumulibacter necessarius | reverse complement strand
GAAAACCCCAAAAAGACAGAAAACTACACAAATCAGGGGGATGTGAACAGACCCTTGGTAACTCATTGAGCGTAAACGATTATTTCGGAGGGTCAACGACGTTGGCATTCATGCGATTGCCCTGAGCAGGAAGTCCTCAATACCGTCGGTGGCGCCGGGATGGCTTAAAATCCACACTGCACTGACCTGCCAAGAGGCTTCGGGTCTGTCTGCCATATTGGCGAGCGCCAGGGGGACGTCGCTGGCTCGCTATGGGTCCACTGCATCTATCGAACTGTAGCTATGGAAGCAACCCGAATTTGTCTTGTCCGGCATGGCGAAACAACCTGGAATGCCGAAAAGCGCATCCAGGGACAGATCGACATCGGACTGAATGCCGCTGGTCTGGTGCAGGCGCAGGCAGCGGCAAACTGGCTGGTTGGCCAACCGGTGACCGCCCTGTACAGCAGTGATCTGTTGCGGGCCAGACAGACTGCCGAGTGTATCGCTGCCCGCCTGAATCTGTTGCCGAAATTCCGGCCGGCGTTCCGTGAGCGGCGCTACGGGTTTTTTGAAGGGCTGACCTACGACGAATCGCGGGCCAGATATCCAGCTGACTACCACTCGTTCGAGACGAGAGACCCGGAGTTCGTCATTCCCTTTGGCGGTGAGAGCCTGCAGCAATTGTCCGAGCGCGTCAGCGACGGGCTGAGCCAGTTGGTCGCCGAACATCGTGGGCAAATGATCGTTGTCGTGACCCACGGGGGGGTCCTCGACATTGTTAACCGTCTGGTCCGCGGCAATCCCCTGTCGACTCCGCGTGATTTCCTGATTCCGAACGCCGGGATCAATTGGGTGAGTGTCTGCGGGGGCTCATGGAGCCTGGATACCTGGGGTGGGACTTCACACCTGAGCATGTTCGGGCTTGATGAACTCCCATAGCAACGCGCCGAAGCAGTTGCTTTCCGTCAGCGCATCATGGGGCTTGCAATTCTCGCTCCTCTCGGTTCTAATCGTGGCTTGCCGGTTTTGACTTTGACTTGACGACGATGCCCTGCTCCTACGACCTTGATGCTCCTCGATTTGCTGTGGCGCAAGCTGGGGGCGTTGGTGCGGGTACTGCCTTGCTGGTCGCTGTAGTGTGCGCGGTAAGCGTACGACTTGACGCGCCGTCGAGGGTCGAAAGAAGATAAGTCGAAACGCAGCAAACGACAGCAGATTCCAGAAACCCCCGCCGGTGCAAGCCGAGTGGGGGTTTTGCTTTTCTGGACCACCGCTTGGCAACGACGATGGCGGCAGTTCCACTTTTAGGAGACTCCCTTGTCCCAAAAAACCCCCGAAACCCTCACCGGAGCACAGATTGTTGTGCGCCTGCTCGAGCGGCAGGGCGTTCGCACGCTGGCCGGCATTCCCGGCGGCGCGATCCTGCCGATCTACGACGCCCTATCGAAGTCCACTCTGATCCATCATGTGCTGGCCCGGCACGAGCAGGGCGGCGGCTTCATGGCGCAGGGCATGGCGCGCGTCACCGGTGTGCCGGCGGTCTGCATGGCGTCCTCCGGTCCCGGCGCGACCAATCTGCTGACGGCGGTTGCCGATGCCAAGCTGGATTCGATCCCGCTGGTCGCGATCACCGGCCAGGTGCCGAGGGCGATGATCGGTACCGATGCTTTTCAGGAAGTAGACACCTACGGCCTGAGCATCCCGATTACCAAGCACAATTTCCTGGTCAGCTCGGCCGACCAGTTACTGGATATCGTGCCGCGTGCCTTCCGCATTGCCGCCTCTGGTCGGCCCGGCCCGGTGCTGGTTGACATTCCGAAGGACGTGCAAAACCAACTCGTCGAGGTCGACGAATGGCCCGAGCCGGGCTGTGCTGAGCTCATCCCGCCGCCGGATGTCGAACTGGTCGAGCGCGCCGCGGCGATGATCAATCAGGCAGTGAAGCCGATTCTCTACCTCGGTGGCGGTGTGGTGCATTCGGGCGCTTCAAAAGTTGCTGTGGGGCTGGCCGAAAAGGCTGGTCTGCCGACTGTCATGACCTTGATGGCACTCGGCGCGATGGCGGTCGATCACGATTTGTCGCTGGGAATGCTTGGCATGCATGGGGCGCGTTGTACCAACCTCGCGCTCGACGAATGTGATCTGCTGATCGCCGTCGGTGCCCGCTTCGACGACCGCGCGACCGGCAAGGTGGCGGGCTTCTGCCCTCAGGCGAAGATCATCCACATTGACATCGATCCGTCCGAACTCGACAAGATCAAGACCGCGCATGTTGGCATCGCCGGTGACGTGCAGACGGTGCTGGAGATGCTGCTGCCGAAGATCGAGTCGCCCCTGCGCGAGGCCTGGCTGGCGCGAGTAGCCAGTCTGAAGGCGGCGCAGCCGCTACGCATGCCGGGGGTGGATGATCCCCGCACGCCCTACGGACTGATCCGGGCGGTTGCTGATTGCCTTGACGATGAAGCGACGATCACCACCGACGTCGGTCAGCACCAGATGTGGGTCGCGCAGGCCTATCCGCTGCGTCGGCCAAGGCAGTGGCTGACTTCGGGCGGTCTCGGCACGATGGGTTTCGGTATGCCGGCGGCGATCGGCGCAGCGTTGGCCGAGCCGGAACGGACGGTGGTCTGCTTTACCGGCGACGGCAGCATTCTGATGAATGTCCAGGAGCTGGTCACCGCTGCCGAGGAGAACGTCAATGTGAAGATAGTGCTGATGAACAACTCGTCGCTGGGGCTGGTGTTTCAGCAACAGACGATGTTCTACGGCGAGCGGATCTACGCCTCGAAATTCAAGGGCATGCCAGACTTCGTCCGGGTTGCCGAGGGCTTTGGTGTGCCTGCCATCGACCTTGATGCGGAGATTGATCCACGGGCTGCACTGGCCGCCGCGTTGTCGACCCGCGGCCCGATGCTGATCCACGTCAGCATTGCCATGCATGAGCAGGTGTTGCCGATGGTGCCGCCAGGTGCGGCGAACAAGGAAATGATCGGGGGCTGAACGATGAACTCGCTTACACGAACGGAAAACCAGGCGCTGGCGCGCACAGTGCTCGAGCTGGATGTCAATAATCACCCGGGCGTCATGTCGCACGTCGTTGGCCTGTTTTCACGCCGGGCGTACAACGTTGAAGGCATTCTGGTCATGCCGGTGGGTAGCGGTGAGACCAGTCGCATCTGGCTGCTGGTCAACGAAGACGAGCGCCTCGACCAGATGGTGAAGCAGGTCGAGAAACTTGAAGATGTGCTGGCGGTACGCCGGCACGGTGCCGAACATGAGGTCTTTGTGCGGCTCGAGGAGTTCTTTCTTTAAGCCGGTTCGAGGGTCGGGCACGGGGTAGGTCGGGCCCGCCCCTTGTGCCTTGCTCAGCGGCTGCGCTGCTTCGGATCGAAACGGACGATTGCCCGCCCATCGGCGGTCTTTGTCGGCCGCCCTCTCCATGCGTGTCCGTAAACGACTTCAATGGTGGCCGGCAAGCGACCTGCGCGCGCGAGCTGCTCATAGGCAGCGCGCGCCTCAGCCCAAGCGGAACGCCCCATCAAGCCATGCCGTCGCGCCCGCATCGCGCAGCCGGAGCCGCTCCGGCGCAGGTCGGCGAGCAGGTCGTCAAAGCTGGCGTAGGTCATGGTCAGGATCTCGGCATCCATTACCGGATCGGCAAAGCCACACCCGACAAGCATGTCGCCGTAGTCATGCATGTCGGTGAAGCGCTGGGTATGGACATAACCATCGGCAAAACTGGCCCGCAGTTCCTTGAGCGTGTCCGGTCCCAAAGTCGAGAACATCAGCAGCCCGTCGTGTTTGAGCAGCCGGTGCGCTTCACGGAAGGCCAGCAGCGGCTCGTCAAGCCAGTGCAGCATCAGGTTCGACCATAGCAGATCGATTGACTGGGAACTGAAGGGCAGGGCGGTCGCGTCAGCCGCCAGCAGCAGTGGCCGCTGGCCGCGGAGAAACGGCAGTACCCAGCGCAAGCGTGAGCGCTGTGCCTGGCCCGCACGCAGCATCGGGTCGCTGAGATCGACCCCGGTAAGGGTCGCCTTTGGGTAACGTTCCTGGAGAGCGGTGAGACTGGCGCCGGTGCCACAACCGAGATCGAGCACGCGTTGCGGATCGATGCGCACGTAGTCGAGTCGTTCGAGCATGCGACTGCCGACTTCGCGCTGCAGGACCGACACCTGATCATAGGTTGATGCCGCACGCGCGAAATTCCGTCGGACCTGGCGCTGATCAACGAACTGCGCCGGCGCCTTCATCAAGGTTCAGATTGGTCGCAGCCCGAGCTTGTCGAATAGCGCTTCGTCGCGGTCGGCTTCCGGGTTGCCGGTGGTCAGCAGTTTGTCACCGTAAAAGATCGAATTGGCGCCAGCGAGAAAGCATAGCGCCTGCAGTTCTTCAGACATTGCCTGCCGACCAGCCGACAGCCGCACGAAGCTTTGTGGCATGGTGATGCGTGCGGCAGCAATGGTGCGCACGAACTCGAAACTGTCTATGGGCGCAACATCGGCCAGGGGGGTACCTGGAATCGGTACCAGATTGTTGATTGGCACTGATTCCGGCGGCGGATTGAGGTTGGCGAGCTGAACGATCAGCGCGGCGCGGTTCCTGCGCGACTCTCCCATGCCGATGATGCCGCCGGAGCAGACCTTGATGCCAGCTTCGCGCACCTGGCCAAGGGTGTCGATGCGGTCAGCGTGCTTGTGCGTGGTGATCACCTGCCCATAGAAAGAGGCATCGGTATCGAGGTTGTGGTTGTAGTAGTCCAGCCCGGCTTCCTTGAGCTCGCTGGCCTGGCCATCCTTGAGCATTCCGAGGGTGACGCAGGTTTGCAGACCGAGTCCCTTGACGGCGCGAATCATCTCACTGACTTTCGCCAGGTCTTTGTCCTTCGGGCCACGCCAGGCTGCGCCCATGCAGAAGCGCGAGGCGCCCTTGTCCTTGGCTGCCTGGGCTGCAGCAAGCACTTCATCGAGCGGCAGCAGGGCTTCGCGCTCTGTTTCAGTGTTGTAGCGTGCAGCCTGCGAGCAATAGCCGCAATCTTCGGAGCAGCCGCCGGTCTTGACGGAGAGCAGCGTTGAGCGTTGAATCTCGTTGGCGTCGAAGTTTTCGCGGTGCACCTGCTGCGCACGGAAGATCAGATCCATCAGGGGCAGTTGGTAGAGCGCTTCGACTTCGTTGACCGTCCAGCGGGCTGCGCGGGCTGGTTCGGTATCTTTGCGAGTGAGCGTGGTGGCTTGAGGAATTGCGTTCATGAGTTCTAAACCTAGGGGTTGGAGTGATTTGAGGCCCGATGCCATGGATTTTCTACGAGCACTCGCAGGTTGCCAATTCTAACGCAAACTGCCCGACTGGTCCGCAGGTCGTGCGCGCGGCTCTTGACCCAGGACTGCCTGCTGTGCGGGGCAGAAAGCGGTTCTGGTCTCCTCTGCGAGGCCTGTGAGCGCGACCTGCCGCAGCTGCCCGCGCCGCGCTGCCCAGCTTGCGCCCTGCCGACACCACAAGGCGAAGTCTGTGGTCGATGTCTCGCCAAGCCACCACACTACGATGCGACCTTCGCCGCCTTTTGTTATGGTTTTCCAATTGACAAGCTGGTTCAGTCGTTCAAGTATGGGCATCGTCTGGCTCTCGCAAGCTACTTTGGTCGACAACTTGCGCTACTGAGCGCAAGCGCCGAGGCGGACCTGATAATCCCCTTGCCCCTGCACCCGTTGCGTCTTCGGGAAAGAGGCTTCAACCAGGCCCTCGAACTGGCACGTCCGGTTGCCAGCGCGTGGCAGATGCCTATCGACTTTCGCAGTTGCAGTCGGGTCCGTCACACCGTTGCCCAGGCTGATCTGCCTTGGCGCGAACGAGAAAAGAACGTTCGTGGTGCCTTTCACTGCTCGTCAGATTTCACCGGCAAGCGATTGCTCCTGATTGACGACGTGATGACTACCGGTGCCTCGTTGGATGAACTGGCCCGTACCGTCAAGTTGCACGGCGCGGCGCAGGTCTCATTGCTGGTAATTGCTCGCGCCTTGCCGCCGTGAGGTACGGGGCGGGAAATCGGGGCAGTGCGGGCCGGGCTCCTGTCTCTTGCTCACAGATGCTCGAACTCGGCGATGTCTGCCGCCGGACTGCCCGCCGAGGCCGCAAATGAAATGACCCCGCTGCCGCGCAAGATAAACTGGTCATGCCTTAGAAACAGCTCCTGCTCGCCGTTGACGGTGACGAAGGTGCCATTGGTGCTGAGGTCGATGAGTACGAAGTGCCCCCCTCGTCGCTCAATCCGCGCGTGACTGCGTGAGGCGCGCCGATTGTGGACCGCGATCTCGCAGCCCGTATCACGGCCCATGACCACGCTCGTCCGGTGCTTGTCGAGCAGCTTCACAAAATGCCCGTAGCGGATGCAAAGCCGTAGTTCGCGCTCTCGGGTGGGTGCTGGCGATTCAACGACTACTCTGGGCGCTTCCATCTTCGGCTCTGGCCAGAGGATTTCGAAAACCTGCCTTTCCGCAGGCAGATCCTTGGTCAATGTGCTTTCCAGGGGGAGCGTCGACGACTGTAGATGGGACGACAATGAAGCCTGTGTTGTAGCGCTGGTCAAGATCTGCCCGGACTCGGCCAGTCCAGCCAACCACTCGGCGGTGTTGACACCGTCACCGAGGATCTCGCCGCTCTCCTCGATCACGGGGCCATGATGAAAACCGACACGGATTGCCAGTTGGATACCGGAAACCGGCGGCAGGTCAGCAGTACGCCGCTGCATGGCGATAGCTGCCTGACAAGCCTCATTGGCGTTATCAAAGAGCGCCGTCAGGTCATCTCTCCCGGTCCTGACGATGCGGCCGTGAAAGCCGTCAATACCACGCGCCATGCGCTTCATGCAACGGTCAACGGCGTGCAGGGCCTCAGTGCCGCGGAGTTTACCAAATAGTTGCGAACTCCCGGCAACTGCAGCAAACACCACCGACAGCATGTTTTCCTTGCTGCTCATGAGTTCTGCTCTCCGAGATCTGCACCAGGACGCAGACCCTTGAAGTCGAACAATGCATTGTCGGCCAGGTGTGAGGGAATGACCCTCTGTAGCGCAGAAAACACCACTTCAGTGCGTCCCGGGTAGCGCCTGTCCCAGTCAGCCATCATTTCTCGTACCTTCTGGCGCTGCAGATTGTCCTGCGAGCCGCAGAGATTGCACGGGATGATCGGGTACTCCATGCCACGTGCGAACCGCGCGATATCTATTTCATTGCAGTAGGCAAGCGGTCGGATGACGACGTGGGCGCCGTCGTCGGTGACCAGTTTGGGCGGCATCGCCTTGAGTTGACCGCCAAAAAAGAGATTGAGAAAGAGCGTATGGACAATGTCGTCGCGGTGGTGACCAAGGGCTATCTTGTTGGCGCCGACTTCCTTGGCCGTCCGATAGATGACGCCGCGACGCAGGCGGGAACAGAGAGAGCAGGTGGTCTTCCCCGGCGGGATCATGTTCTTGACGACCGAGTAGGTGTCTTGCTCGACGATGCGGTACTCGACCCCGGTCTTCGCCAGATAGCCCGGTAGTACATCGGTAGGAAAGCCCGGCTGCTTCTGGTCCAGATTCATCGCTATCAGACGGAAATCGACCGGAGCACGCTTGCACAAGGCGATCAGCACGGTCAGCAGGGTATAGGAATCCTTACCGCCGGAAATGCAAACCAGAACGGTGTCACCTTCCTCGATCATGTTGTAGTCGGCAATCGCCTTACCGGCATTGTTCTCCAGGCGCTTTCTCAGGCGCAGCAGGGTGTTCGACGGTTCCAACGGGGCCTCTCCAATGGCGCGATGCTTTACAGGTGTGCGGTGCGACCGCCATCGACATTGATCACCTGTCCGGTCACGTACGTTGCATCTTCAAGCAGGTAGTGTACCGCGCGGGCGATGTCCTGCGGACAGCCCGCGCGTTCCAGCAAGGTATGCGCGACGATCTTTGCCTGGGCGGCGCGGTCAAAGACGTTGTCCTCCGGCCAAAGAATCGGCCCTGGGGCAACCGCGTTTACCCGTACCAGTGGTGCCAGTTCGATGGCCAGTGCACGCGTCAGGCCCAGCAGGCCTGCTTTCGCCGCACAGTACAGCGGATAGCCGGCGAGCGGTCGTTCGGCATGAATGTCGGTGATGTTGACCACCGCGCCGCGGGCGACGAGCAGGTGGGGCGCGGCCGCCTGGGTGAGAAACAGCGGTGCCTTGAGATTGCTGCCGATGAGGTTATCCCATGCCGCAAGGTCGATTTTACCCAAGGGCGTGGAGAAGAAGCTCGATGCGTTGTTAACCAAGGCATCCAGGCGACCAAAACGATCGATAGTGCGGCTCACGAGGCCTGCCAAGGTCTCGATTTCTAGCAGGTTGGCTTGTAGGCAGGCTGCCGAAGAGGGCCTGACAGAGTTCAGCTCGGCAACCAGAGTCTTGGCAGCGTCAGAGGCCTGATGATAATGCACCATGATATTGGCTCCCGTCGCATGCATCTCGCGTGCGATTGCGCTGCCCAGTCGTCTGGCAGCGCCGGTTACCAAAATCGTTTTTCCGCTCATTTCCGAGTCTCGCATGGCAACAACAAGGATCTGATTTTAACGGATTATTGTCCTGGCTTCTGGAAAAACAGTCGTTTCCGCTGGCGCCGCGGTAAACTGTCACCATGCTAACGGGAGGAGAATGAGCGATGGTCAACGAGAATGGTCCGCTCGACGCTGACGATCTGATGATGCTTGCCGAGCGCGCCGCCCAGCTCCCGGCATCCGATGCTGAATGGGTCGGCATCCTGCTGCATGAGCTCCAGCGTGCGCGCACCCACGAAGCTGAATTGCTGGCCGCTCGGGCGAGCAGCGGTGGGCCGGTTGATCACGGTGACGGTGAACTTGGCGAGCAACTGGCCCAGATTGCTCTTGATACGGCCGAATGGCTGCGAACGCTGTGGAACGTCGGTTACATGGGCGCAGGCAACTTCCGCTCGCTACCACGTTCGGCTTTCCCGTCAATTGACCTGGAAGATATCAGGAAGTCTTCACTTTTTGCCCGCATTCGCCAGGGAAAGTACGCTCTGCCATTTCCGCCGCCTACTCGACACGGCTTGCCCTGGCACGAACTGCTAGAAGGCGCGGAGCAAGTTCACCCGGTTGAGGCCGAGATCGTTCGCGACGAAACCGGTCAGCCCCAGGGCGCGATAATCGAGGCCTGCGCCGAGTGGCTGGTTATCGAGGAAACCTCGGAGAATCAGGCGTATGTCGTTCAGCACCAGGGTCTGGGGCCCGTCTACAGGTTGCGGTTCGCAGGCGGCCAGGCTGCCGAGCTACAGCGTGAGTCGCCCACCTTGAAGCGAAGAATCTGCCTGCAAAGGCGCGGCGGCTTCCATAGCTATACACTCGAATGGCTGGGCGAGAATGGCCGTACGCAGTTGGTGAGCTTGCGGGCTGCAACCTGGGACCGTGCCGAATCGGAAGCTGAGCACTGGCTGGCGACTACACACCCCGAAATGTACGGACAGGTTTGCTTCGAGCGCTGCGAAGAGTGACTGAGTGCTGCCGAGCCATCGATTCGTGAAGGGGCGCCAGTGGCTCACCGCCAGAGCAGGTTAGTCGGGGTCTTTCCCCCGCCAGCTGACTTTCCCGGTTGGTCATTCTCAAACCGAATCTCGGCGTATCGTTGCCGACATGCCCTTGGCACGTATCCATTCAGGTGTCACTGAGATGCTGACCCGATCCCCGCAGGCCGCCGCGTCGTTGCCTTCCCCCACGGCCGATGCGCTTGCCGTCAGCGCGGCGCTGAGCCGCCACATTTCAGCCTCGATCAATGCTGCCGGCGGGTGGATCGGCTTTGACCGCTTCATGGACCTTGCGCTTTACACGCCCGGGATGGGCTACTATGCTGGCGGTGCGCAAAAGTTCGGCGCCGCGGGAGATTTCCTGACTGCTCCGGAACTCTGCCCTGCCTTCGCTCAGACGCTTGCCGGGCAAATCGCGCAGTTGCTCGTGCTGAGTGGTCCGCAGATCATTGAAGTTGGCGCGGGGAGCGGGCAACTTGCCGCCGACCTGCTGCTCGAACTGGAACTGCGCGGCGTGCTGCCTGAGCGTTACGGGATCCTCGAGCTGTCCGGCGAATTGCGGGCGCGCCAGTGCGAAACCATTGGCCGCCAGGCTTCCCACCTCCTGCCACGAGTGCTCTGGCTCGACCGATTGCCGGCGCACTTCGACGGCTTGGTCCTCGCCAACGAGGTACTAGATGCGATGCCGGCCCATCTGGTGCTGTGGAACCGGGAAGCAATTGCAGAGCGCGGAGTCGCTGTCGACAACGGACAGTTTGCCTGGCGCGATCGCCCAGCCAGCGGCCGCTTGCTGGAGCGCGCACAGGCGCTGGCCGCCGAATGCGAGTTCGTCCCAGGTTACCTGAGCGAAATCTCGCTTGCTGCGCCGGCATGGATTGCTCAGTGGGCGGCGGTTCTCGGACGCGGCGCGTTACTTTTGATCGACTATGGCTTTCCACGCCGCGAGTTTTACCATCCGCAGCGTTGCGCCGGGACGCTGATGTGCCATTATCGCCATCACGCACACGGCGAGCCCTTTTATCTGCCAGGCTTGCAGGACATCACGCTGCATGTCGATTTCACGGCCATCGTCGAAGCCGGATGTGAGGCGGGTCTTGACTTGCTGGGTTACACGACGCAGTCGAGCTTTCTCTTCAACTGTGGGCTGACGGAGATCCTGGCCAGAACGTCGGTGGGCGACTCGCTTTGCTACCTGCCGCTCGCCAACGCCGTGCAAAAGCTGGTTTCTCCGGCTGAAATGGGAGAACTCTTCAAGGTCATTGCTCTCGGCAAAGGCATCCGCGAACCCCTGCTGGGTTTCGTGAGCGGCGACCGCAGCGCGACGCTCTGAATTGGTCGGCCCTGCAATAAACCTGCAGCCCGCATGAAAACTGGGTTTCTGCCCAAAACTCCCCATCGAGATCCCCGAGAAATTAGAATAGAGGTAACCGAAACCTGAGGGAAATCGAGCGAATTGCAG
>JAFLDL010000074.1 GCA_017302435.1 Candidatus Accumulibacter necessarius | reverse complement strand
CGCCCACAGTAGGGAAAACGAGGAGAAAACCGTCCAAAAGGCCGCAAAGTCGAGAAAATCCGGCCTTTTCATTCCGCATTGTGAAATTTGGCGGTTTTCTAAACCTCAAGTCCGACAGGCTGCTAGTCCTTCGTGCCGTGGAGGTCGCCGGCGGTGGTCAAGGGCTACCCCCGAAAGTGACGGATCCGGCCAAAGCAGGTTAGGATGACGCCTTCGCGGCGGCCAGACCGCGCGCAAACATCCGCATGAAGCAAGAGGACCGGCATGACTTCCCTTCCGCGCCACAACGGCATTCTCCTTCACCCGACCTCGCTGCCCGGTCCGCACGGTTCCGGCGATCTGGGCCCGGCCGCCTACCACTTCGTCGACTGGCTGGTTGGCGCCGGCCAGTCGCTCTGGCAGGTGCTGCCACTCGGCAGCGTCGGACCCGGCAACTCGCCGTACATCAGCCCCTCGGCCTTCGCCGGCAGCGAACTGCTGATCGACCTCGGCCAACTCCGTGACGCCGGCTGGTTGAGCGACGCCGATCTCAAGTCGGTCCCCGCTTTTCCGGCAGACCGGGTCGATTACGACGCGGTCCGGCGCTTCAGGATGGCTCACCTGCGACGTGCTGCCAAGCGCTTCTTTGGCGGCAAGAAAGTTCCTCAGCGATCCGCCTTTGAAGGCTTCTGCGCCGATGCCCACGCCTGGCTTGACGACTACGCGCTGTTCATGGCACTGGACATGGCGCACGGCGGCGACGGCCGGATGTGGCAGGATTGGCCGGCAGCGTTGGCGCACCGCCAGCCGGACGCGCTACGCGAAGCACGCGACCGGCAGGGCGAGGAAATCCGTTTCTGGAAGTTCTGCCAGTGGCGCTTTCACGAGCAATGGGCGGCGCTGAAGCACTACGCCAACGCCCGCCGCATCGACATCGTCGGCGACCTGCCGATCTTCGTCGCCGCGCACAGCGCCGACGTGTGGTCGAATCCCTCGCTGTTCGATCTCGATCCCCACGGTCGTCCCCGCGTCGTGGCCGGCGTACCGCCGGACTACTTCAGTGCCACCGGACAGCGCTGGGGCAATCCGCTCTACCGCTGGTCGGCACACGCCACCGAGGGCTATCGCTGGTGGGTCGAGCGGATGCGACAAACGATGAAGCTCTGCGATGTCGTGCGAATCGATCATTTTCGTGGCTTCGAGTCATTCTGGGAAATTCCCGCCGAGGCGGAAACGGCCATCGACGGACAATGGCGGCCGGGGCCGGGGGAAGCCGTCTTCGACGCCATGCGCCGCGAGTTGGGCGACGCGCAAGGCCGACTGAGGATCATCGCCGAGGATCTCGGCATCATCACCCCGGAGGTCAATGCCCTGCGCCAGGCGATCGGCCTGCCCGGGATGCGCATCCTGCAGTTTGCTTTCGATGGCGACCCCAAGAACCCTTACCTGCCCCACAACTACGACGCCAACACCGTCGTCTATACGGGTACCCACGACAACGACACGACGCGTGGCTGGTGGGAGTCGCTCGCCAATCCGGAAAAGGATTATGTGCGCGCCTACCTCGGCGTCGACGAGGCGATGGACGAAGACCTGCCCTGGCATCTGATCCGCCTGGCCTGTGCCTCCGTCGCCTCGCTCTGCGTCATCCCGATGCAGGACGTGCTCGGTCTCGACGCCTCGCACCGCATGAACGAACCCAGCCGCAGCGAGGGATCCTGGGAGTGGCGGTTCAGCTGGCAGCAGGTCGACGCAGGACACGCCAGGCAACTCGCAGAAATGGCAAGACTCTATGGCCGCCGGCGGCGTTGACCGGCACCACCGGTCTCGCCGCACTGCCCGGAGCTGCCTGCAACGCCAGCGCGACGGTGCGCGAATGCGAAAGACCCTGCCTTGACTGAGCTTGACGAAATCCATGATGGTCTGCACAGAGGAGAATTCTTCCTCGAGTATCTGCCAACGATCTCCCTCAGCGATCAACGCTGTCTCGGAGCGGAAGCGCTGATCCGCTGGCGGCGGCCGACGGGAGTCGTTCTCCCCGGGGAGTTCATCCCGCTGATCGAGAATACGCCGTTCTCCGGTCTGCTCACCTACTGGGTCATCGACACGGTCGCCAGTGAACTCGGTGAGTGGCTGGGCGCCCACCCCGAGGCGCATCTGAGCCTCAATGTTCCACCCGAAATCCTCGGCCGGGGTGGCCTCGAATACGCTGCCGTCAAATCCGGGCTGCGCAGCCTGAGTTCGCAGATCATCATCGAGGTCACCGAACGTGGCATCCCGGACTCGCTGGGAATGATGGCATTGCACGGGATGGGCCGGCGCGGCGTCCGCGTGGCCCTTGACGACGTGACGATGAACGGGACCAATCTGGCCTTCATTGCGCGCTGCGACTTCGACATAATCAAGATCGACCGCTCGCTGATCGCCGGCATGGACCCGAACGGCCCCGACCCCAACTGGCTGCGTGGCCTCGCCGGCCTGTTGTCGTCGATGGACCTGACGGTGGTTGCCGAAGGGATCGAGACCGACGCCCAGTTCAAAGCCTTGCAGGCGGCCGGGGTGCAGATGGGGCAGGGTTTTCACTTCTCGCGGCCACTGCCGGCGAGCGAATTGATCGCCTACTATGACCGGACCAAGCAATCTCCGCCGTAGCACCCCCAACACGATGAAGCACTCGCCCTTGCTCTGCTGCTGCCTCACCGCCGCCTGTCTGCTGCCGCTGCCAGCTCTTGCCGGCAAGGCTGGCGCCCATGTGCATGGCACAGCCAGTCTCCAGGTCGCGATCGACGGTCAGACGCTGACGCTGAATCTCGAGACGCCGCTCGAAAACCTGCTGGGCTTCGAACATGCCCCGCGCACCGACAAGCAGAAGGCCGCAGTGCGCGCGATGAGCGAGCGTCTCAGCCAGCCGGGAGAGCTGTTTTCGCCCTCGCCTGCGGCGCAGTGCACGTCGGTATCGGTAGCGCTCGACTCGCCGGTGCTGAAACCGGCGAGACAGCCGGCCGGCGATGACCATGCCGACCTTGACGGCGAATTTGTCTTCCGCTGCGCAGCTCCCGAGGCCCTGCGTACCCTGGACGTCGGACTTTTCCAGCACTTTCCCAAGCTGCGCAGCGTCGACGTCCAGGTCGCCGGTCCGCGCGGACAATCGGCCGCCCGGCTGTCGCCGCAGCAGAGGCGCCTTGCCTGGTAACAACCATGACAGAAGCGGTCATCGAGATCGAGAAACTGCGCTTCCGCTGGTCGGCGGGCGACGATTTCTGTCTCGACATTCCTTCCTTCGCGGCGCGCGCCGGCGAGCGGGTTTTCCTGTACGGCCCGAGTGGCAGCGGCAAGAGCACCCTGCTCGGGCTGCTCGGCGGTGTGCTGGTGCCCGAATGCGGCCGGCTCCGGCTGCTCGGGACCGAGTTGCCCCGATTGCAGCCCTCGGTCCGCGACCGCTTTCGTGCCGACCACGTCGGTTTCCTCTTTCAGCAGTTCAACCTCATTCCCTACCTCTCGGTGATCGACAACGTACTCCTGTCCTGCCGCTTCTCGGGCCGACGGCGTGCCCGGGCAACGGCAGCAGGGGCCTCGCTGCACGCCGAGGCCCGACGTTTGCTGAAGCACCTTGATCTGGAGGAATCACTGCACCGACGCGAAGTCACCCGCCTGAGCGTCGGCCAGCAGCAGCGGGTTGCAGCGGCACGGGCACTGATCGGGCGCCCCGAGATCGTCATCGCTGACGAACCGACCTCGGCGCTCGACGCCGAACGGCAGGGCGCTTTCCTTGACCTGCTGGCGCGCGAGTGCGCCGCAGCGGGCAGCACGCTGCTCTTCGTCAGCCATGACCGGCGGCTGGCCGCAGGATTCGACCGCGAACTTTCGCTGGCGTCGATCAGCCGGACTGACGTCGGCCAGCAGGCGGCATGAGATTTCTGCTTCTGCTGGCGGCTCGCAGCGCCTGGAACCGGCGACTGACTCTCGGCATGACGCTGATCGCCGTCGCCCTCAGCGTCACCCTGCTGCTCGCCGTCGAACGTGTTCGCCTGGAAGCCCGAAACAGTTTCGCACAATCGGTGTCGGGGACCGACCTTGTCGTCGGCGCCCGCAGCAGCCCGGTGCAACTGATGCTCTATGCCGTCTTCCGGATCGGCGAAGCGACCAACAACATCGGTTGGCAAAGCTACCGCGCGATCGCCGGGAATCCCGCCGTCGCCTGGTCGATCCCGCTGTCGCTGGGCGATTCCCATCACGGCTTTCCCGTCCTTGGCACCACCGCCGCCTACTTCGAGCACTTCCGCTACGCCGATTCGCAGGCGCTGACCCTGGCAGCGGGCAAGCCATTTGCCGAGCTGTTCGACGCCGTGCTCGGCGCCGAAGTCGCGCAGCGGCTCGGCTACCGGCTCGGCGATTCGATCGTCCTCAATCACGGCATGGGCGACGTCAGCCTCGCCGAGCATGCCGACAAGCCTTTCAAGGTGGTCGGCATCCTCGCCCGCACCGGAACGCCGGTAGACCGCACTGTGCACGTCAGCCTCGAAGCGATGGAAGCGATCCACCTCGACTGGGCGGGCGGGGCGCCGCTGCCCGGCCTGTCGATCCCGGCCGAGTACGTGCGCAAGTTCGACCTGACACCGAAAGAGATCACCGCCGTCCTGGTCGGGCTGAAAAGCCGGGCCGCGGTCTTCAAGGTGCAGCGCCAGATCAACAACGACACCACGGAGCCGCTGCTGGCGGTGCTGCCGGGCGTTGCTCTCGACCAACTCTGGCAAGTCGTCGGGTTTGCCGAACGGACCCTGCTGGCGGTTTCGGCGATGGTCGTGGCGGTCGGTCTCGCCGGTCTGGTGGCGGTGGTTCTCGCCAGCCTCGGCGAACGACGTCGCGAACTGGCGATCCTGCGCTCGGTCGGCGCACGACCCGGCGAAGTGTTCCTGCTGCTGAGTGCGGAGGGACTCTTCATCACCGTGCTGGGCGCCCTGCTGGGCGTGGCGCTGCTCGCACTGCTGACGGCGCTGCTGGCGCCGCTGGCGCAGGCACATTTCGGGCTGGCGTTTCGCGCGCGGTGGGTATCCGCCGATGAGCTGCGGTTGCTCGGCGCGGTCGTCGCAGTTGGCCTGATCGCCAGCCTGGCACCCGGCTACCGCGCCTACCGGCTGTCACTGGCTGACGGCCTGACACCACGCCTCTAATCGACGGTTAACCCGCCCCACTTGACAGCGGCTTCCGGAACCGCAACAGGGGCCTGGATCCTGGACGGGGCCAGTCAGCGCTCGGCGCGCCGGCAAAGCGGGCTGCCGGGTATCATGACGCCGATGAGCGATTCGCCCGAAATCACGCCAGACGCCCCACCCTTCCAGCCGCGCTGCCTGTCGATCGACCTCGAGGTCGGCCTGCGCAGTGGGCGCATCCGGCAACTGGCGGCGCTGCGCGGCGACAGCGGCGAGAGCCTGCGGTTCGACGGGGGCGACCTGGCGAGCGCGCTCGGCCGTCTCGATGCGCTGGCCGATGGCTGCAGCTTCGTTCTCGGGCACAATTTCATCCACTTCGACCGGCCACACCTAGCCGCGGCCCAGCCTGGGCTGCGCCTGCTGGCGCTGCCGGTAGTCGATACGCTGTGGGTCAACCCGCTGGCCTTCCCGCGCCACCCTTACCACCACCTGGTCAAGCATTACCAAGACGGCGGGCTGAGGCGCGGCCAGCTCAACGACCCGCTGCTCGATGCGCAGCTGACGCTCGAACTGTTCCACGACCAGTACCAGGCGCTGCAGCAGCGGCAGCAGGAAGCGCCCGAACTGCTGCTGGCCTGGCACTGGCTGACGACGCTCGACGAGCGAGTTGCCGGACTGAACAGCTTCTTCGCGACGCTGCGGCGCCAGCTCCGCCCGGGCGACGCCGCGGCGCGCCAGGCGATCGCCCGCCTGCTCGATGGCAAGGGCTGCCGGACGCAGGCCATGCAGGTCGTGGACGACGCGGCGCAGAGCAACTGGTCGCTGGCTTACGCGCTCGCCTGGCTGTCGGTTGCCGGAGGCAACTCGGTGCTGCCGCCGTGGGTGCGGCATCAGTTCCCCGGCGCCGGCGTGCTGATCCGGCGCCTGCGCGACCAGGCTTGCGGCCAGCCCGACTGCGCCTGGTGCAGCGAGCACCACGACGCGAGCCGGGAACTGGCTCGTTGGTTCGGCTTTACCGGTTTCCGCCCGGAACCGGCCGGCGCCGACGGCCGCCCGCTGCAGCAGCGCATCGTCGAAGCGGCGCTGCGCGGCGAACACCTGCTCGCCATCCTGCCGACCGGTACCGGCAAGTCGCTGTGCTACCAGATTCCGGCGCTGTCACGCTTCGAAAAGACCGGCGCCCTGACCGTCGTCATCTCGCCACTGGTCGCCCTGATGGCCGACCAGGTGGCAGGGCTGCGGGCACGTGGCATCGACAGCTGCCTGGCGATCAACGGCCTGCTGTCGATGCCCGAGCGCGCCAACGCGCTCGACCGCGTCCGCCTCGGCGACGCCGGCATCCTGATCATCTCGCCCGAACAGTTGCGCAATTCGACGCTGCGCAAGGTGCTCGCGCAGCGCGAGATCGGCGCCTGGGTGCTCGACGAGGCGCATTGCCTGTCGAAGTGGGGGCACGATTTTCGTCCCGACTATCGCTATGTCGGGCGCTTCATCCGCGAGAAGGCCGGCGACGGTCCGGTGCCGCCGGTGCTGTGCCTGACCGCGACCGCCAAACCCGACGTCGTCGCCGACATCGTCGCCCACTTTGCCGAAAAGGTCGGCGTCGACCTGCGTTGCTTCGACGGCGGCGCCAGCCGCAGCAACCTCGACTTTGCGGTGTTGCCGACTACGCCGGCCGAGAAGCTGGCGCACATCCACCAGCTGCTGGCGGCCGACCTGCCGGCTGACGGACCGGGTGGCGCCATCGTCTATTGCGCGACGCGGCGGAACAGCGAGGAAGTGTCCGCCTTCCTGACGCAGAAGGGGCTGGTCGCCGCGCATTTTCATGCCCGGTTGCCGCCCGAGAGCAAGAAGAGTGTGCAGGAAGCGTTCATCCGTGGCGACCTGCGGGTGATTGCCGCGACCAACGCGTTCGGCATGGGCATCGACAAGCCCGACGTGCGCCTGGTGATCCACGCCGATATTCCCGGCTCGCTCGAGAATTACCTGCAGGAGGCCGGCCGTGCGGGCCGCGACCAGCAGGCGGCGCGCTGCGTCCTGCTGTATACGCCGGAGGATGTCGAACGCCAGTTCGGCATGTCGGCGCGCGCGCGGCTCAGTCGCAAGGAAATCCAGGCAATCCTGCGCTCGCTGCGCCAGCTTGACCGCAAGAAGCGCAAGGACGGCGCGGTGATCGCGACGCCCGGCGAAATCCTCTCGGAAGATGAAGAGGGCGGCTTCGAACGCGACAGCGCGAGCGACGACACCCGCGTGCGAACCGCCGTCTGCTGGCTCGAGGAAGCACGCCTGCTGAGCCGCGAAGAGAATCAGGTGCAGGTCTTCCCCTCCTCGCTGCGCGTCGCCTCGGTCGATGAGGCGCGCCAGCGGCTGGCACGGGCGTCGCTGCAGAGCGACTACCAGCGGCAGTTGCTGGCGCTGGTCGAGGCGCTGATTGGCGCGCCGGCCGATGAGGGGCTATCGACCGACGAGTTGATGGGCGTTACCGGGCTGGGGTCGGAGAAGCTGCGCCGCGCCCTGCACGATCTCGAGCGCCTGGGGATCGCCAGCAACGATACGGCGCTGACCGCCTACCTGCAGGCCGGCGTCGAGCATTCGTCGCTGCAGCGCCTTGAACGGACCGCGCGGCTGGAAGTCGCGCTGATCGACCTGCTGCGCGAACAGGCGCCCGACCTGGCGCAGGGCGAGAGCTCGCTGCTGCACCTGCGGCGACTGAGCCAGCGCCTGCAGGACGAGGGCCACGCCGGCGCTCTGCCGGTGCGGCTGCGCCAACTACTCACCAGCCTCGCCGGCGACGGCCGCAATGACGAAGGCGGGCTCGGCAGCATTGTCCTGCGGCGGATCGACGCCGAAACGGTTTCGCTCCGCCTGCAGCGCGACTGGTCGGCGCTGGCCAAGACCGCGCAATTGCGGCGCTCGGCCGCCTCGCACCTTCTCGGCCATCTGCTCGCCTGCCTGCCGGCTGGCGCGCGCGGCGCCGACCTGCTCGCCGAGACGACGCTAGGCCGCCTGCTGGCCGCCGTCGAAGTGGACCTGATTCTCAAGTCGGAGGTCAAGGAGACCTCGCGGTTGCTTGACCGCGCGCTGCTCTGGCTGCACGAACAGGAAGTGATCCGCCTCAACAAGGGGCTGGCGGTTTTCCGCCCGGCGATGACCATCCGCCTCGACGCCGACTGGAAGCGGCAGTTCCGCCAACCCGACTTCGCGCCGTTGCAACTGCATTACGACGAACAGGTGGTGCAGATTCACGTCATGGCCGAGTACGTGCAGCGTGGCCTGCAGGCGATGGCCGATGCCCTGCGCCTGACGCTCGACTATTTCCGCCTGCCACGCGACGCCTTCATGCAGCGCTGGTTGCCCGACCGGGAGCAGGAACTGGCGCGGCAGACGACGCCCGACTCTTGGCGCCAGATCGTCGAAGCCCTGGCCAACCCGGTCCAGCAGAGTATCGTCGCCGACGATCGCGAGAACACGAATGTGCTGGTCCTCGCCGGCCCCGGCTCGGGCAAGACGCGCGTCCTGGTTCATCGCATCGCCTACCTGGTGCGGGTGCGCCGCGAGAACCCGCGCGGCATTGTCGCGCTGGCCTACAACCGGCATGCCGCAGCGCAGATCCGCCAGCGTCTCGGCGATCTGATCGGTGACGACGCGCGTGCGGTCAGCGTCCTCACCTGCGATGCCCTGTCCATGCGACTTGTCGGTGCGAGCTTCGTCGGCCGCGACCGGCTGCTCACCAACGAGGGTTTCGCTGCGGCGCTGGACGACATCCGCCGGCAGGCGATCGCGCTGCTGCGCGGCGATCAATTGCCGCCAGACCAGGCCGACGAACAGCGCGATCGCCTGCTGGGCGGCTTCCGCTGGATTCTCGTCGACGAGTACCAGGACATCGGGCCGCAGCAGTACGAACTGATCGGCGCCCTCGCCGGACGCAGCCGAAGCGACGAGGACACGCGCCTGAATCTCTTCGCGGTGGGCGACGATGACCAGAACATCTACGCCTTCAGCGGCGCTTCGGTCGAGTTCATCCGTCGTTTCGAGACCGACTATGCCGCCCGCGCCGTGCATCTGGTCGACAACTACCGCGCGACAGCGCACCTGATCGACGCCGCCAACCGGCTGATCGCGCCGGCGGCAAACCGCATGAAGGCGGCGCAACCGATCCGCATCGACCGTGCACGCCGGCAGCTGCCGCCCGGCGGCGCATGGGCGAAGATCGACCTGCTGGCGAAGGGCCGCGTCCAGATCCTGCCGGTCGGTGGCGACGCCAGGACGCAGGCGGTGGCGGTGCTCGGCGAGTTGCAGCGCCTGGCCAGCCTGACGCCGGACTGGGACTGGACGCGTTGTGCGGTGATTGCCCGCGAATGGCAATGGCTACAGCCGCTACGCAGCTTCTGCGAACTGCACGGCATCCCGGTGCAGATGGCGCGGGAAGAAAGCGCGCAGTTCTGGCGCCAACGCGACACGCAGTGGCTGCTCGACTGGCTGCACGACGACGCGCGCAACCTGGTCAACGGACCCGCCATCACTGCCGCGCTGGCCAGTCGGCCGGCCAACGCGGTGCGCGCGATGCTCGATGAAGCGGCCGCCGAGTACACCGGCGAAACCGGCGGCGCCGACCTGCCCCGCCAGCACTTCATCGAGTGGCTTGCCGAATGGGGACGCGAAGCGCGCAGACGGCAAAGCGGCTTGCTGCTGTTGACCGCACACCGCGCCAAAGGACTGGAATTCGACCATGTCGCGGTGCTCGACGGCGGCTGGGGAGCAGGCAGCGATCGCCGGGACGCTCACGCGGACCGCGATGCCGATCGCCGCCTGTACTACGTGGCAATGACGCGCGCCCGGCTGACCCTGCTGCTGGCGCGCTTGGATCGCGCCCACTTCCTCCTCGATCAACTCCCCGCTGCCCCCTCGCTGTTGCGCGGCACACCCAGCGAACGGCAACCACCGGCCCCCGAACTGTCGTGGTGCTATCAGCAACTGAACGCCGGCGAGGTCGACCTCGGCTTTGCCGGTCGGCAGGCGCCGGAACGTCCGGTCCATCGGGCCATCGCCGCGCTGAGCCCGGGGGCGGCGCTGCATCTACAGCAGGAAGGCCGACGCTGGCTGCTGCGTGATGGGCAGGGCAGTCTGGTCGGCCGGCTCGCCGCCAGCTATACGCCACCCCCTGCCATGGACTGCGTCGCGGCACGCGTGGCGGCGATCATTGTCCGCGACCGGGCAGACAGCGAACCGGAGTACCTCGCCCGCATTCGGTGCCCGCGCTGGGAAGTCGTCCTGCCGGAACTGGTCTTTGCGCCGGCAGGACGTCAGGCTTAGGCAGTGGGCATTTCACGCAAGAGAATTTCTTTTCACAATGCGGAAAGAAATCGGCAACCCGCTGTTTCGCCAGACTAAAAAATACATCTTATGTCTTATATAAGACTGTTGCCTACAAGACAAAAGCCCTCTATACTTCATGCCATTGGTCGCCCCGAGTTGGTGCTTGCAATGCTCCTGATTCGACTCACGGGTGTCACCATGGTCCCAACCGCACTTCATAATTTTTCGTGAGGAAAAACATGAGCACTAAAGAGCAACAGATCGCCGAACTGGAAAAAGACTGGGCCGAAAACCCCCGCTGGAAGGGAATCAAGCGCGGCTACTCGGCTGCCGATGTCGTCCGCCTGCGCGGATCGTTCCCGATCGAATACACCGTCGCCCGCCGCGGTGCCGAGAAGCTCTGGAATCTGGTCAATAACGAGCCCTACGTCAACTGCCTCGGCGCGCTGACCGGCGGTCAGGCGATGCAGCAGGTCAAGGCCGGCGTTAAGGCAATCTATCTGTCGGGCTGGCAGGTCGCTGCCGACAACAACTCCTACGCCGCGATGTACCCCGACCAGTCGCTGTATCCGGTCGACTCGGTACCCAAGGTGGTCGAGCGTATCAACAACTCCTTCCGCCGCGCCGACGAAATCCAGTACTCGAAGGACATCAATCCGGGCGACAAGGGCTACATCGACTACTTCGCGCCGATTGTGGCTGACGCCGAAGCCGGTTTCGGTGGCGTGCTGAACGCCTTCGAACTGATGAAGGCGATGATCCGCGCTGGCGCCGCCGGGGTGCACTGGGAAGACCAGTTGGCATCGGTCAAGAAGTGCGGCCACATGGGTGGCAAGGTCCTGGTGCCGACGCAGGAAGCCGTCCAGAAGCTGATCGCCGCCCGCTTCGCCGCCGATGTCTGCGGCGTACCGACGCTGGTCATCGCTCGTACCGACGCCGAAGCCGCTGACCTGCTGACCTCCGACTGCGACGCCAATGACACGCCTTTCGTCACCGGCGAGCGCACCTCGGAAGGCTTCTACAAGACGCGCAAGGGTCTGCAGCAGGCAATCTCGCGCGCCGTCGCCTACGCCGAATACGCCGACCTCGTCTGGTGTGAAACCGGCACGCCGGATCTCGAATTCGCGCGCCAGTTCGCCGAGGCCGTACGCGCCAAGCACCCCGGCAAGATGCTGGCCTACAACTGCTCGCCGTCGTTCAACTGGAAGAAGAACCTCGACGATGCGACGATCGCCAGGTTCCAGAAGGAACTCGGCGCGATGGGCTACAAGTACCAGTTCATCACCCTCGCCGGCATCCACAACATGTGGTACCACATGTTCGACCTGGCGCAGGACTACGTCGCCCGCGGCATGACCGCCTACGTCGAGAAAGTCCAGGAACCGGAATTCGCGGCCCGCGATCGTGGCTACACCTTCGTCTCGCACCAGCAGGAAGTCGGTACCGGCTACTTCGACGAAGTCACCACCGTCATCCAGGGCGGCCACTCGTCGGTGACCGCGCTGACCGGTTCTACCGAAGAAGAGCAGTTCCACTGAGCGATTAGGCAATCCCGGAAAGCCGCGCTCTGGCGCGGCTTGTTTTCGGCTATCCTTTTTTCGTCATCGATAAACCCGCAGGTTTGAGGTGACGACATGACGGGAAACCGCGTTTCGTGATGCTGTTCAGACGCTGGCGTTGTCTGCTGACACCATGATGGGCGATTGATCTGGTGTGGCGCCGACACCGAGATGGTACGCAGACATGGAAGGATATTGGCAACAGCCGGCCACAAGCGGCCGGCGAGGTGATCGAGAATTCCATTGTTTGGGCGACTGGTGTTCCGCCAAAACCGGACCTGTACCCGCAGTGGCGCGTTGGGTGCCAGCGCCCCGTAGTAACGATGGCGGCGCCAGCGCGGCGGACCTTGGCCTGCACTTCGTCGAGCAACTTCTGGTTGGGCGCACAGGTTCCATGAAACGTCGCAGTTCCCGAGGCGCCCGGCTGGAAAGGGCCCTCGATGACGAGGCAGTGGAAGTGCTCATGCGGATTGAGCCGCGCGCCAAAGCGGTGGACGAACGCCACCGAGCCGATCCGCGAATCGAAACCCGCCGCTTGGCAGACGCGACGAAAGGCTTGTTCCACGACGCTCAGGAAAATGCGCAGCGCCAGCCTCTCGACCGCCTGATCCTGTTCGAGGTGATAACGCAGCCGCTTGGGAACCGATAGCACCCACTGACGGATCAGCAGTCGCGGCAAAACGTGTTCGGCCAGGTGGGGGGCGGTTTTCGATCATTCGGTCGGGCCCGGGCCCCGCGCGGAGCGGGGCGGGATTCGCATGACTTTGCAAGCGCCACCGGGGCGGATTTCGCGATTGACGCCCCTTAATCAAGGCTGATATATTCACGATGGTGCTGCTGGGTCTCCTATCCTTTTGTCATTGCCAGGACGACATCTCGGTTTGCCTCCATGCGATGCCCTCAAGGAAACGCTCTGGAGAAGCGGCTGAATGGGAATGTCAAACTCGCCGTCATTGAGCATCTCATGATACTCGCTCGTCGTGGCGCTTCTCGGCTCATCCGTGCCAAAGAAGCCGGTGAAGCCGGCTGCCTTGCGCGCTGGTAGTCCCAGCAAGAAGCATTAGCCGTGCTGACCGAGTACGAAAAACGAGTCACTATTGCTGGTAGAGTGTGTGTCGCTAGCGCACTAACTGTCGCGCTTTTGATATCTCTGGCAACTATAGCTCCGGATGTATGGAGCATCCATCCTCTTTTGTGGTTGCCTGTTGGGCTGTCGGTTTCTTGTTCATTCTGGTATGCCTGCTGGGGGACCGCAAAAGCAAAAGGTTACAGTGGGTGGGTCGGCGCGGCATTGCCCGCCGTCCTTAGTATCGTTGGAGTCATCATTCTTATCCTGCTCAGGGATAAGACGGACGGCGAGGCATCTGACCCTACGGAAATGTCTCCCCCAAAGAGTACTATCTCAACTCCACAAGTCCGAGTTCCAATGCGTAATATTGCCACTCTACTGAATATCTCTCTCCTGATCACGGTCGCCTACCTGATGGTCAAATTTGGGCCACCGCACGCAGGCAACGCTTGGATCTTCACTCTGATGGTCCTTGCGCCCCTAGCGTCACTCTGGGTGATTCGTCACGGAACAGCTCAAGATTGGCTATCTTTGTTTCTGCAACGTAAAGCCCTTGAGGAACAGAAAAAGGTTGATGAATTGAAGAAAGGACACTAGCTGTTTCAACTGTTCAATCAGCAGCCAGTGATGTGGAGAGCACGACAAGTGATGTCGCGATTTCTGAGTTCTGGGGACAGAATACCTAATTCGCACCGCCTTCATACCCCACCCGGTTCTATCCTTTTCGGCACTTCGACGTTGAAATGAGCGGCATTATGGAGCAACCACCCCGAATCTCTGACGAGCCCCACGGCGGCGGCGAACTTTTTTCTGACGGGCTCACTCTGTGAGCCCGTAGAGTCTTACACTGATCCTCATGACCCACCCCCATGA
>JAFLDL010000073.1 GCA_017302435.1 Candidatus Accumulibacter necessarius | reverse complement strand
GCTCGAACTCGGCTGGGCGCACGGCCTTGCTCTGGACGGCGGTGTACATGGTCGCCTTGAGCAGTTCTTCGACGCCGGCTTCGCCGATGGCGGTACGAAAGCGACCGATCTGGGTGGCATCGCACGGGAGCTTCGGGGTGTAGTACTCCAGACCACTGAAATATTGATTCCCGCTTGCGCGGGAATGACGGAACTCCTGGACGGCTTGGGATGGCAATGCCTGGAATTCGCCTTGGTTTCATCCTCCAGGCGACTGGCTGTTGACATCAATCCGCGCGCACGAGCGGTAGCCCCAACTGTGACCACATCAGCATTCCACCACGCAGATTTGCCACCCGTGGGAAGCCGGCCTGGCGCAAGATTACCGTAGCTTGACCCGATCGCATCCCGGAGTGACAAACGGGGATGATCGGCCGCTCCGGGGCGATCTCGCCCAGGCGCTGCTGGAGTTCACTCAGTGGAATGAATTGCGCTCCGGCAATGCAACCCAGGCGGTCCGCCAACTCATCGCTTTGTCGCACGTCGAGCACGAGCACTTCGCCCAAGTGTTCGGCGACCCACTCGGGTTCGATTTCCAGCAGCCCGGCATAACTCTGGCGAACCGGCCCCCAGTCCGCCGGGCACGGCACCTTGCCGTCCTCGGGGCTGCCCGAACGCAGGTTGGCCGGTACGGCAACCGCAATCTGCTTGGGATGTGGAAGCTGCAGGTTTTCCATGAAGCCGACGAAGTCGCGCTCGTTGGCACGGCCGCCGATACGCGGGTTGTACTCTTTTTCTTCACGGACTGACGACATCGTTCGGCCGTTATAGTCGTGGGCCGGGAAGACCAGACACTCGTCGGGCAGGCTGAATATCTGTTCGGTGATGGAGTGGTACAGCGTGGCCGCACTGCCCTGCTGGAAATCGCAGCGGCCAGCGGCGCGGATCAGCAAAGCATCGCCGGTGAATGCCATGGCATGGTCAGCGGTCACGTAGGTGAGGCAGCCGTCGGTGTGTCCGGGCGTGGCACGAACTTCCAGACACGAGTCTCCGAAAACCACCCGGTCACCATGATCCAGGCGCAGATCGGCGCCCTGCAAGGTATCGTAGCGTCTGGAGACGCCGATCCGGCATCCGGTTGCCTGTTGCATCAGCCAGGCGCCGCTAACGTGATCGGCATGGCAATGGGTATCCAGGGCAACGGCCAGAACCAGTCCCAGCTCTTCGATCAGCGCGCGGTCACGCAAGTGCTGCTCGAATACCGGGTCAATGATCACAGCCTGCCGGCTTTGAACGTCACCCAGGAGGTAGGTGTAGGTCGACGACGCCGCATCGAACAATTGCCGGAAAATCAATTTATCGAACATGGGAAGCCTCGCCCGCTGATGCCGTGATGATTCGATAACGTAGTCCAAGCCAGAGAGCGAAGCAAGGACCACACACACGAAAAGGAGCTGGCCGGCGCCGCTTCGAGCTGCGGCCTTCCTCGTTATGCACGAAGCCGACGCTGGCAACGAAGGGTTCGATGATGTGGATCTTCTGCAGCGGCGTGACGATCAGGAGTTGCAGGTTGAGCTGGGCGAACAGTCGCAGGCCGTATTGCGCCGACTCGTCCGAGCCGCGCTCGAGACCGAACTGGTAGAAATGATCTGCCGCACCTGCAGGAACTTGGCTTCCGAATACTGGGCGTAGTCAGAGCCGAAGCGCGGCAATTAGCGCGCGCTGACCTTCCCACGGCGCTGGATCTCTGGCCCGCATGGCGGCGATACAAGCCTCACGCATGCCGACAGGGATGAAGCGCTGTTACTTGTTGCCAGTCGACGATCAAGAACTTACTGACGATTTGACAGTCGCACCAACTGTAATCTGTTCCCCGCGAGGCTTGTCAGGAACGATGCGGGTCGGGCGAAGGTGGTGCGGCCGAGGTAGGCTGGCCAAACCGCAGCGTGTGGGCGCTTTTCCTGCGAGTTGTCATCGAGAGCAAAGGAAATGGTTAATTCGCCCAATATTGTTGCCGTCGTCCTCGCAGGCGGCGAAGGCTCTCGTCTGCATCCGCTTACCGAACATCGGTCCAAGCCCTCGGTTCCCTTCGGCGGTCGGTACCGCATCGTCGATTTTGTCCTTTCCAACCTGGTCAATTCGAAGATCTTTGCCATTTACCTCCTGGTCCAGTACAAGTCGCAGTCGCTGATCGAGCACATCCGCCGCTCCTGGGTCCTGGCACCCATATTCCCCGAGCAGTTCATCGCCGTGGTCCCGCCGCAGATGCGCGAGGGCCCGGAGTGGTTTCAGGGGACTGCGGACGCCGTTTATCAGAACCTGCGACTGATCGAGAGGCATGCGCCGGACCTGGTGGTTGTGTTTGGCGCCGACCATATTTACCGAATGGACGTTCGCCAGATGGTCGCCTTCCACTTGCGCAGCCATGCAGAAGTGACTGTCGCGGCGCTACCGGTGCCGATTGGCTTGGCCTCCGCATTCGGGATCATTGACGCCGCTGGCGATGGAGCCATCCGCCACTTCCACGAGAAGCCAAGCGACCCGGCGCCCATGCCGACCGATCCAACCCACGCCTTCGCCTCGATGGGAAATTACATCTTCAACACCGACGTCCTGGCCAAAGCTCTGCGGGAGGGTCACCTGCGGGGAGAAAAGGATTTCGGCAAGGACCTGCTGCCGCGCCTCATTCAGACACAGCGGGTGTTTGCCTACGATTTCTCTGAGAACCGAGTCCCGGGCGTACGCGACTATGAGGAGCCGGGCTATTGGCGCGACGTGGGGACCATCGATGCCTATTTTCAGGCCCACCAGGATCTGCTGGGTGCCGAGCCGAAGTTCGACATGTTCAACCCCAAGTGGCGAATCGGGTCCAGCAACTACCAAGGGCCCTCGCCGAAATTCTTCCGGGCCGAGGTGGACAATAGCATCGTCAGTTCTGGCGGGCTGATAAAGGGCGCTCGGCTGCGTAACTCGATCGTACGCAGCGAAGTGCTCCTGGAGGAGGATGTGGAACTTGATGAATGCATCGTCATGGATTACGCCGTGCTGCGAAAGGGAGTGCGGCTCAAGCGAGTCATCGTCGACCGCTACAACACGATCGAGGCCGGTGACCACATTGGCTACGATGAGGACTCCGACCGTCGCCGATTCAGCGTCACCGACTCGGGCATCGTCGTCGTCCCGAGGGGCCAATGCACGGATACGCGAGCCGACGGGGTGATGTTTCGCTATCTGTAAGCGCCGCAAGTCAGTTGTGCATGCAAGTGACGGTCCCGGCAGCACGAGGATAGGCGCCAGAGCAGTCCGCTGCGACGGCCGAAAAGTCGTGGTGCTTCACCGGGGCCCGCTTCCACAATCCCGGCGGCAACGAGATGGCGTTGTGCGCTGCCGCACCGACGGCTTCGGCTCGCGAGCGTATCGTTGGCCCTGGTTGTTGAGGCACACGATTCGCGAACTCGATCGAGATGGCGACCGCAAGGCGCTTCAGCATGCCTAACGAAGGAGCATGCCATGAAACCAATGTACCCCCAGATATTGTCCTGGTTGGCTGGCAAGACCGGAACCCCCGATCATACCGCCCATCGCCTTTGGAGAAAGGCGCTGCGCGACGCCACCGCCGAAGGTGTAGTGATTGAGTCGCCCGAATACTGGCAGTCGGCAGTCGGGCACTTGCGCGCGTCGTTCCCGAGCATCTCGCCCGCTATGGCCGTCTCCTCGGCGCCGAGGGCCTCGACCGACCTGGCGGCAAGGCATCGCTTGCAGATGGCCTGATCCTTGGCGCGGCGAGGAGCCGGCAGATCCCGCCACTCGGACGGCAAGCCATCCCGGGTAGTTTTGTTGGCTGCATCGGGCGCGCACGTGTCGCGCCGGGCCCGCTTTTGAACTGGCTTCTCCTGGAAACATCACCCACATTTCCTCCTGCACCGCGATGACCCTGACGCACTCGCTCAAGTGGACGGCTGGCGTTTTCCTCGCTCTGTTGGTGCTGCTCGTCATGCTTGTCGACTGGACCGGCTTGCATGAGCCGATTGCGCGCCGGATCAGTAGCGCCACTGGCAGAAGCGTCGCCGTCAACGGCGATCTGAGCGTGCGTCTTTCGTGGCCGCCGCGCATCGTTGCCAACAAGGTGGTCTTCGGGAATGCAGCGTGGAGCCCAGACCCCGCGATGGCCGAGATCAAGCGCCTGGAGTTCACGATCGACCTCTTCAAGCTTCTGATCGGCAGGGTGGAATTTCCTGAAGTCGCTTTGTTCGAGCCTCACGTGCTACTTGAGGTGAGTCGGGATGGCGTGCCCAACTGGGTCTTCGGCGAGCAGGACGAAGACAAGTCCGTCGATTTTCCGACCATCGGCGTGCTGACCATCGATCACGGCAGCGTGACCTATCGGGATCGCAACAACAACACTGAACTGGCGCTTGACATCAGAACGCTGGAAGACGCCAAGGATGATCCACAACGCAAGCTGGAAGTTACGGGCAAAGGCCGCTTCAAGGGCCTGCCGACGACGCTGCACGCGCGCGCTGGCGGGCTGCTGAGCCTACGCCGCGCCGATAAGCCCTACCCGATCCGGGCAAATGCGATGTTGGGAACCACCAGGGCCAGCATTGAGGGCAGCTTGCTCGATCCTCTGCATCTCAAGGGCGAGGAGCTGAACTTCAAGCTTGAAGGTAGCGACCTGGCGTTACTGTTTCCGATCATCGGGCTGCCATTTCCACCGACACCAGCGTACAAGCTGGAGGGATTTCTGGATCGTGATGACGACGTGTGGACTTTTCGCCGCTTCAAGGGGACGGTGGGGCAAAGCGATCTGGCCGGAACCTTCACGGTTGATCGGGGCCAGCAACCCCAAATGATAAGCGCCGACCTGGTCTCAAAACAATTGCTGATGAAAGACCTCGGCGGCTTCATCGGAGTGGAGCGCGGTACGCAGCCGAGCGGGACCCCGCGACTCCGCGACAAGGTGCTGCCGGCCGAGCCGTTCACTCTGGAAAAGCTGAACGCGGCGAACGCGGAGGTGCATTTCCGTGGCGAGAAGCTCCTTGCCGAGAACATGCTGCTCAACAAGATGAATGCGCATCTCACCGTAAACAACGGTGTGCTGAAGCTCGCACCGCTGGATTTCGGTATCGCTGGCGGCAATCTGGTGTCGCTCATCGAAATGGACGGGCGTCACCAGCCCATCGCCATACGTGTCGACACCACCGCGAAAGGTCTGCACCTGGATCAGTTGTTCCCGACGGTGAGGCTGGCTGACGCCAATACCGGCACGATGGGGGGACGTGCCAGACTGGCTGGCCACGGCAACTCGGTCGCACAAATGCTCGCCTCGGCGACCGGCGAAGCCGCTCTGATCATGGATGGTGGATCGGTCGGGGAGTTGGTTCTCAGGCTGTCGAACCTTGACATGGCCAATTCGCTCCTTGTCATGCTGGGTGGCGACAGGCAGGTTCCGATTCGCTGCATGGTGGGCAATTTCAATGCGATTGATGGTGTTTTCAGCGTGCAGGACCTGGTGCTCGATACACCCAAGGTGAACATTACCGGTAGTGGCAACGTCGACTTCACCGACGAATCGCTCCACCTCAGATTGGTGCCCCAGTCGAAGGGCTTCAGTCTGGCATCGCTGCGCGGGCCCATCGCTATCACGGGCACCTTCAAAAGCCCGACGGTACGACCTGAAATGGGCGGCGTGATTGCGCGCGGCGCTCTCGCCGTGGCTTTGGGTGCGTTGACCTCAGGTGTGGGAGTACTGCTACCGCTGCTCGACTTTGGCGACGACAAGGACAGCGACTGCGCCTTGCTCATTAACCAGGCCAAGTCCGATGCGCGCGTGAAGTCGAGCGATATTGCACCACGTGCCGGAAAGCGGTAATCAGAGCTTGCGGCTCGACCATCATTTCATTCTCGACATGCTGATGACGCTGGCTACTCCGGCGGGACGGCGTGTCGAGCTGGCGCTGGTCTGAACGAATCCGAAAATCGATCGGGCGTACCTGCAGCAAGCAGTCACGCCAAAGCCGCCAGCGCCGCCTTGACCCGGCCAAAACCGATCTGCTCCTGTTCACGACGAAGATTCCTGCACAGGCGGTTGTCGCGCAGGTCGTCGTACAGGGCGCCCTCCTCCGCGTTCAGTCGTCGGTCGATCCGGGCAAAGCCCCGGGCATCAAGAGTGATGTCCTGCGCGTGATCCCCGGGCGAAAGGGCATGCCGGCGATCGAGAATCCGGAAACGGATGCGCTGCGGCTTGTCGCGGAAGCCGTAACGGCGGCTCTGATTGTCGAAGTCATCGAGCCCAAGACCACCCGCCGAGATGAAGTTGTCCGATTCGATCTCTACCGCACGGAAAGCGTGCCCCATTGCGTGCTGGTCTACCTGAAGCGAAAAAGGCCAATTACCACCAAAAGGACAGAGCATGAGCATTCGCACTGAAGACATGGCCGGCATGGATTTCTCGGACGTGGCCGATGTGGCCGCCGGCAAACTGGCGCCAATTTACCCCGGCAAGATTTTGCGGGAAGATTTCCTGCTGCCCCTGGGGATCACCCAATATCGGCTGGCCAAGGAAATCGGCGTGTCGCAGCGCCGCATTGCGTCACTGGATGGCGTTCAGAAGCCCGTCAACCGATTGGTGCCTGCCGGCACCATCATGGCCTATGGCGGAGACATCACGGACTCACCACCTGATTACGACCAGGCCATCACCACCTGGCTTGGCCACATCGCCTCCGATACCAACCCCTGGGACATAATCCCGGTCGTCCTGCATGGGGCATTGTCGTTGCGTCCCGGTGATCGTGAGGGCGTATGAAGCATTCCTTACATATCCCGAGCCACCACCACCGCCTCCCATGGTGTTCGGCTCAGAATAAGCCCCGGAGCCGCCGCCCTTCCAACCGCCCCCGCCACCGCCGCCGTATGAATTGGTTTGTGGTCTGCCCCCGTCAAGCCCACTACCAAAGCCACCATTAGTCTCGCCGCCGGCTCCCTCAAGGTCCTGCCCCCCGCCTCTGCCCCCGAATCTGAATTTGCCATCGTATGCCGAGTATCCATTCTCGCCAGGAAGACCGCCACCTGCACCGCCGGAGTTGCCCTTGCCACCGAGCGCGGCCGATCGTGTGGAGCCGCCACCGCCGCCACCGCCCGCAACGATCAATTGCACCCTGTCCGCCGGCCTTACGACGGCAGATCTGCCGCCCCCTCCGCCGCAATAGCGATTATCGACGTCATTATTGGTTGCCGGGGCACCACCGCCATAACTGACGTCATCCTTTTTCTGGTTCACCCGTCCACCGCGACCGACCATAACGGTCAATGTCTCGCCAGGGGTTACGGTCAAAACGCCACGTGAAAAACCGCCACCCCCACCATACGAGCCATGAGTCCAGCCTCCTTGCGTTCCACCTGCTCCAGCCGCACCCCAGGTTTTGACAAAGATCCTGGTCACGCCTGCTGGCACGGTGAATGTTTGGTCGGCGCCTGTCGCTTGAAATACCTTTACATTGTTTCCGAAGCTCAACGTGGTGTCGTAGGAGAACCACATCCCTTCAAGGAACACCTCGACCGCCTTCGTCGTGGTGTTGTATCGCAGCGCTCCGTTTCGCGGAGACGCTGGACGTTGCTCGCTGGTGCCGGAAGGCATGGTGACGGCGCCCGTGCTGTTGATGGTCAGGTCGCCAGTCATCGTGTCGCCGGCCTTTTCGAGCTTCCTGTCCAGCGCCTCCCTGACGCTCCCCTTGCCTTCGACCGTCAAAGCGGTGCCATCACCTTGAAACTCCTTTGCCTTGACCGTCCCCTCGATCTCCAGCTTGGCGGCCGGCCGGCTCGTGCCGATTCCGACATTGCCATCCTGGTCAATGAACAGGGCATCGCCGCTGCCCTGCGCGTGCGGCACATTGCTGATCAGCACCAGGATGAGCGCCAGGGGAATCAACCCAACGGCCAGTCTCCCGGAAAGCCAACGGCGGACGAGGGCGTTACCGGTGTGCCCGTCGAGCGGGGGCGTGCGCATCATGGCTTCTCCTTGGTTCTACGTTGTCAGATTCCCACCCAGCCCCACGGCAAGTGTTGGGTGGAGATGTAGTCGCCGTTGCTTTCTGGCATGGCAATCCTTGGCGGCGCGTCGCGCCCGATGCCTTCGGGAGAGGAGGTCGGCCAGTTCAGAGGCGCTCATCTGTCGTCTTGGCAGCATATGGGCAATGGCAGTGAACAGGTCGTTGAGCGAGAGCATGGGCCAGGCTTCGCGTTGGGCCATCTTCTGCTTGACCAGACAATTGTCAATGCCGATTCAATATTGACACACTTTCCTGCTGATTTGCCAAGGATAGGAAATCCAACCGCACCATGGTGAGTATACGAGTGTCGGCGCCGTCGCCAGCACCTCGGGGGTGGCAGGGTTCGAGGTGTAGGGACTTTCCTGCGGTGAGGTGATACGTTCTCCATCGCCAACACCATCGCACCTGCATCTGCTAGACTTAGTCCATTGACTTGACCAACCAGGAGAGGTCCCATGGCTCTGATTGTCAACGTGCACGATGCCAAGACGAATTTTTCCCGCTTGCTGGAACAGGCCCACGCCGGGCAGGAGATAGTGCTGGCGAAGGCGGGCAAACCCTATGCGCGGCTGGTGCCATTGGCGCCGGGAGCCGGTGCGCGGTCGCCGGGGCGGTTGGCTGGGCGAATCGACGCGACGTTTTTCGAACCCTTGCCAGACGACGAGCTGAAGAGCTGGCAGGGCAAATGACGTACTTGCTCGACACGCACGCGCTGCTCTGGTGGTGGACCGACGATCCGCAGTTGTCGCTGGTTGCTCGCGCGTGCATTCAGAACGAAGCCAATACCATTCTGGTCAGCGCCGCAAGCGCCTGGGAAATTGCCACCAAGCATCGGCTGGGCAAATTGTCGCTGGCGGGCGAGGCGGTGGCGCGGTTCAACGAATTGGTCGAACTCGACGCGTTTCAGCATTTGCCGGTGACCTACCTGCATGCCTTGCGGGCAGGTGGACAGGCCGCCGAGCACCGCGACCCATTCGACCGGATGCTGGCCGCGCAGAGCGAACTGGAAGGTGTGCCGCTGATTAGCTGCGACACCGCGTTTGCGGCCTTTCGCGTGCAGACGGTGTGGTGAGTGCTGGGGCGGAGCGGCTTGGCACAGTGCAATCGCGGCTTTCTGACCTGATGCGCAACAAGTACGACAAATTCGGACTCGACATGCTGGTGATGCTCGCTACTCGGGCCGGACGGCGTGTCGAGCTGGCGCTGGTCTGAACGAATGCGAAGATCGATTGGGTGGGCTGGCAGCAACCAGTCACGCCAAAGCCGCGAGCGCCGCCTCCACCCGGCCAAAACCGATCCGCTCCTGTTCCAGACGCAGGTTCCTGCGCAGGCGGTTGTCGCGCAGGTCGTCGTACAGGGCGCCCTCCTCCGCGTTCAGTCGTGGCAGGTCGCGCAGCGTCTGCCTGTCCTCCTCGCCCCATTGCGCTTCGCAAGCCAGCAAGGTCGCGCGATCCATCAGGAAGGATTCGACGTGCCCGAAATGCGCGCGTAACTGGTCAAGGATGGCGAAGCCGTGGGTGTCGATGTCGCCCCAGTAGTGGATGCGGCAACGCGCCAGCCATGCCGCCTCGGCGAGCGTCTCGAAGCCATAACCGCCGCCAAAGATGATCAGGCTGTCGGCCACCGCCGGGAAGGCGAGGAAATTGATCTCGTTCTCGGTGATGAATGCGCGTTCGATTTTCGGGTCGATCCGGGCAAAGCTCCGGGCGTCGAGGGTGATGTCCTGCTCGGGATCGCCAGCGAGCAGGGCGTGCCGGCGATCGAGAATCCGGAAACGGATGCGCTGCGGCTTGTCGCGAAAGCCGTAACGGCGGGCGAACTGGCTCACCCCGGCAACCGATGAATCGATCGCCGCGGGCACCAGGGCAAGATCGAGCAGTTCGCCGAGGACGCTGCGCTGGGCTTCGATGAACTTGCTGTGCACGCCGGGGATATCCACCTCCCTGAGATACACGCCGGGGAGCGGATGCGCCTGCAGCCAGGCGACGATGTCAAGCAGGCGGTTCCATTCTGCGGACAGCTCGAGCGCGCGTAGCGGCCTTTTCGCCAGCCAGGCGAGCAGTGGCGGCTGGCGCACGCGCGTCAGTTCAAACAGGGTGCCGAAGCGGCTGGCGTCGCGGCGCTTGCCGATCAGAGCCAGGGCGTCGTCCAGGCTGTCGATCCAGACCTCGCCGGGGACGGCGTTGGCGCCAAACAGGCGGTGCCGGAACTCGCGCATCTCGACCCGGCAGTGCGGCAGCGCGCGTAGCTCGCCAATCCAGGTGCGCACCTCGGCGAAGGAGTCGGTCATCTCCTGCGAGCTTGGCCCGCGCAGGGTCAGCCGCCGCGGGAAAAGCGGCTCGCCGGTGACGACGCTGGCCAGCAGGTCGCCGCGCTCCCACAGCTTCTGCACCTGGGCACGCAGCGCCGCCGGCCGCGTCCAGCTCACCCGGCCGCCCTCGCCTGCTCGGCGCGGTACTCCTCGATCGTCAGCTTGCGCCGCTTCGAGGTCCGGCCTTCCTCGTCATGCACGAAGCCGACGCTGGAGACGAAGGGTTCGGTGATGTGGATTTTCTGCAATGACGTGACGATCAGGAGTTGCAGGTTGAGCTGGGCGAACAGCCGCAGGCCGTATTGCGCCGATTCGTCCGCGCCGCGCCCGAAGGCTTCGTCGATGACGACGAAACGGAACGAGCGCGAGCGCACGCCAGCGAGAAACGGTTCCAGAGAATTGCAGCCTTAGTGGTCCAGCCATCTGGCGAGCATAGCTTGTTTCGTTTTTGTTGTCGTGATTGACGACCAGTTGATGGAGGATGCGCTACGCGCGACCGTTCTGATGGTTCATGACGACGCGGCCAGCTTGTCAAGCCGTTCGGCGCGCAGTGCGGCGGACCGACCGCGCGCCACCTTCACTCTGGAGAGCAGCAACAGTCCGATGACGAAATAGCCGCCGGTCAGCAAGAGGGCGCTGCGATGGTCGCCGCCGGAGGCCCAGGTGACGATGCCATAGGAAAGCGGTCCAGCGATGGACGCCAGCTTGACCGACAGTCCCCAGAAGCCGTAAAACTCGGCCAACCGGGACGACGGGGCCAACAGTCCCACCAACGCGCGGCCGGCCGATTGCGCGGCGCCCATGCACAGGCCGGCGAGATTCGCCGCGATCCAGAACAGCGTTTCGCCGGACGCAGCGACCGGCGCGGCCCAGGCGATCAGCACGGTGACGATCCAGCCGCCGAGGGTCAGCGCGATGGCGCGCACATGACCGATGCGATCCTGCACCGGACCGAAACCGAAGGCACCGATGGCGGCCGTGATGTTCACCGCGAACACCAGCAGCAAGGTCTCGCGCGTGCCGAAGCCCATCGCCTGTCCGGCATAGACGGCGGCCAGGGTGATGACGGTCTGAATGCCGGCCTGGTAGAACAGGCTGCACAGCAGGAAACGGGCGAGATCGGCGAATTGCCGGGTCTGACGCAGGGTGTGCCAGACTTCGCGCCAGGCTTCGGCGAGTGGCGCTGCACACGGGATAGCATCGGTCGGGCGCGGCACGGCGCGCTCCTTCAGCAGCAGAAACGTCGGCAGGCTGGCCAGCGCGAAAACCCCCGCGGTGATGAGCATCGTCACCGGCACGAATTCCGATGCGACCTGCCCCTGTGCTTCGGCCCAGGTGACATAGGTCAGGCACAGGCCGAGGGTCAGCAGTCCACCGAGGTAGCCGAGGCTCCAGCCCCAGCCCGACACTCGGCCCAGGGCGCACGGTCGGGCGAGTTCCGGCAGGAAGGCCGCGATCAGGTTTTCGCCGCTGCCGAAAAAGAAGTTGGCGGCGATGACGCAGGCGACGGCGTACCACAGCAGCTCCGGCCGAGCAAACCAGAGCAGGGCGGTAAACAAGACGCAGCCCGCGGTGGTGATGGCCAGCAGCTTCTTTTTGGCTGCGTGGCGATCGGCGTAAGCCCCGAGCAGCGGGCCGGAGACGATAATCAAGAGATACGAGACCGACAGCGCGGCGGTCCAGGCGAAGGTGGCCCAGGGCTTGTTGCCTGCGACCACCGTCACGAAATAGGCGTTGAACAGCGCCGTGATGACCACGGTGGTGAAGCCGGAATTGGCGAAGTCGAACATCGCCCAGGCCCACAGCTCGTGGGGTCTGACACCGGGTTGCAATGCGCCCTTCACAAGAACCTCCGCCGCTGCAGATTCTGCACTACCCAGAGCACCGCCAGCGCGGCGACGACGTGCTTGAGCGTGTGGCCACTGACGAGGCCGCCGGTCAGTATAGTGGAACCCGGATTTCAGACAATGGTTCAAGCTCGCCTCTGATGAAAGGGAACGACAGGCGATGTGCGACGCGACGAAGCGTCGTCGAGGCGATCGGTCCACACTTCCTGTGGCGGGCCGTTCGAGATCACTACGCCACCAAACGACAGCGGTTTTTTCTGGTGCAGAGATGCCGTTTTATGGCAGAGTAGCACTCGGCGGCCTTGGTCGCGCTGATGGCCGAGCAGCGGCGGACCAACCCCGCCTGCTGCAGGGGCTGCTGGCCGGCGTGGTGCCCGGGGGGGCGCCTGGCTGAACCGGTGGCGGGCCTGAACAAGGCTCCGCCGCCGCCTTACACTCCGCGTCGCGATTTTTTCGGAGGCCTGTCGTGCTCATCACTTTCGTCGCCCTTTACCTGGCCCTGACCATCACCATTGGGCTGCTGGCCGCCCGCCGCGTCCACGTTGCCAAGGACTTCCTGGTCGCCGGCCGCTCGCTGCCACTGTACATGAACGTGGCCACCGTGTTCGCCACCTGGTTCGGCGCCGAAACGGTGCTGTCGGTATCGGCCACCTTCGCCAAGGATGGCCTGAGCGGCATCCCCGGCGACCCCTTCGGTGCGTCGGTGTGCCTGGTGATCGCCGCGCTGCTGTTCGCGCGGCTGTTCTACCGCATGAACCTGCTGACCATCGGCGACTTCTACAAGCAGCGTTACGGCAAGGGTGTGGAGGTGCTGACCAGCCTGGCCATCGTGCTGTCCTACCTGGGCTGGACCTCGGCGCAGATGACCGCGCTCGGCCTGATCATCGCCACGCTGTCCGGCGGCGCGCTGGACCTGAGCACCGGCATCATGATCGGCGCCGCGGTGGTAGTGGTCTACACCATCTTCGGCGGCATGTGGTCGGTGGCCTTCACCGACCTCTTCCAGACGGTGGTCATCCTGGTCGGGTTGACGCTGGTGGCGCTGCTGGCCGGCGACCTGGCGGGCGGCTTCGGCAAGGTCGTCACGCAGGCCGCGGCCGACGGCAAGCTGGTGATGTTCCCGGTCGACATGGACGTCGCCGCCTGGTGGGCCATGGCCGGCGCCTTCTTCGCCTTTGCCTTTGGCTCCGTACCGCAGCAGGACGTGTTCCAGCGCATGACCAGCGCCAGGGACGAGAAGACTGCGGTGCGCGGCACACTCATCGGCGCGCTCGTCTACTTCTGCTTTGCCTTCGTGCCGATCTATATCGCCTACGCCGCGCTGGTCGCCGACCCGTCGCTGGGTGGCCTGTTCGCCGCCGAGGACGCACGCGACATCCAGCGCATCCTGCCCGACCTGGTGCTGAGCAAGATGCCGCTGTGGGCGCAGATCATGTTCTTCGGCGCGCTCCTGTCGGCCGTCCTGTCCACCGCCAGCGGCGCGCTACTGGCGCCAGCCGTGCTGTTCAGCGAGAACGTGCTGCGCCCTTTCGTGTCGCACATGAGCGACCGCCAGCTGCTGCTCAACACGCGGCTGATCCTGATCATCTTCACCGCCGGTGCGCTGCTGTTCGCGCTGAACAGCACCAGCACCATGTACGAGATGGTGCAGAACGCCTACAACGTGACGCTGGCCGGCGCCTTCGTGCCGCTGGTCGCCGGCGCCTACTGGAAACGCGCCACGACGCAGGGCGCGTTGTTCTCCATCGTTCTGGGCATCGGCAGCTGGTTCACCGCCAACACCGTGGCTCCGGAGGTGATGGTGCCGCCGAACCTGGTGGGCTTCTTCGCCTCGATCATCGGCATGCTGCTCGGCAGCCTGGCGCCGCAGCTGGTCGCCAACCGCGGGCACTCGATCGCCCAGGCCCTACACGCCCAGGCGGCGCACCCCTCACACCTGGCGCACCCGGCGCACCCGGCGCACCCGGCGCACCCGGCGCACGGCAGGCACTGAGCAATCTGCCGAAAGTAACCATCCCCCGGCAGAGCCGGGGGCTTTCCGTCGCTGGCCCCTCAAAGGGGCCTATTCGCGACGGCAACAAGTGCTCCCTCCACCTTCTGAAACCTGCCATACCGAAGTCAATATGGGGGACCATGAGGTATGTGAAGCGTTCCGAGCTGCAGGCTGCGACTCCCTGAAATGTCCGGCATTATGGAGCAACCACCCCGAGCGCCTGACCCCCTGCTCGACGAAAATGGCCCTGTTTTCAACGAACGGGAGCCTTTTCCATGGCAGAGAGCCACGTGGTTGCGGCCCTGATCACCAAACG
>JAFLDL010000072.1 GCA_017302435.1 Candidatus Accumulibacter necessarius | reverse complement strand
CGACGATGGCCCAGACCGAAGCGCCGGCGCTGCTGGTGGTGCGCAAGGACGGCGGCGTGTTCACCGACGATGAAACCGTGATGGTCAATTACCGCGTTCAGGGCGACCGTTACATCGTCGATAGCGTATTCGACAAGGCAATCCTGATCGCCGGCGTCGGCTCGTCGCAGGATCGCGTGACGATTCAAAGGGGGAAATAGCCATGCGCCAGTTCACCCTTGCAGCGCTCCTGGCGATGGCTCTGGCCGGTTGCGCGTCGACTGCGCCGTACGGCAACTTCGCGATCCATCCGCCGGCCGGCCTCGAGGAAAGGATCGCCGCCGATACGGTGAAGCAGCTGGTCGCCCTGTACCCGCCGGCAAGAACGCGCTTCCATCTCGGCCAGCCAACGCCGGATGCCTATGGCAGCGCCTTGGTCGAGGCGCTGCGGGCCAGTGGCTATGCTCTCATGGAGTTCAAGGAAGCCGCCCCAGCGACTGCGCCAGCGCTGAGCCTGCACTACGTGCTCGACGCAGCGGCCAGCCCGAACCTTTACCGCATCACGGTGACGGTGGGGCAGAAATCGCTCAGCCGCGCCTACCTGGCGCAGAACGACCGCGTGGCACCGGCCGGCGCCTGGGTTCGCAAGGAGTGACCGGCGATGGTTGACCCGTTGACCAACGAACAGATGTCCCCCGACGCTTCGCCCGGCACGCTCTCCAGACGATCCGGCGTGCGTCGGGTGAATAACCTGCCGATGTACCTCATCGGCGGCGTCATGACCGTGTTCCTGGGCATCATGGTGCTGGTGGCTGCCGATCGCGCTGCGCAGCAGAACAAGCCCAACGCCGGGCCGAAGGAGAAGGGTGGCAATACCAGCCTGTTCGCCAGCGAGATCGCCGGCACACAGAAGGATGGAATCATTCCACCGGCAGCCGCGAAGCCGCTGCAAGTCCCCGAACTCTCCCCGCCCGCGACCGCCGACGGCGCCGTACTGATTGCACGCCCGGACAACCTGGATACACCGCCGAAGCCACCGACCCTGGCTGGTGGCGGCGCGCCCCAAAGCGGCTCCCGCGACGAGGAACTGAATCGCATCCGTATGGCGAAGATGCAGCAGCTCGAAGAGGCGGTGAAGGCCAGAACCACGGTGCAGATGGTTGCCCCGCGTAGCGCGGGCTCGGCGCCCGGCGCTGCGGGTCATGCCGGCGCACCGGGTAGCCGGGAAGAAACACTGGCGCGGCTGGCGGCGATACGACAGCAAAGCGAGGCCGCGGTGCACGACGACCCGACGGCAGCCTACAAGGCCCGGTTGGCGACACTACAGGGAGCCGGCATCGGGGGCGCCGGCAGCGGTGGTGCACCGTCATCTCCCCAGTTGCTGCCCACCGCGGCCGCGGGCGGCAGGAACAACCTTGCGCAATTCGGAAATGGCAGCAGCGGAGGCAGCAGCAGCGAGCAAGGCGAGCGCTGGAAGCTCGATTCCAGGCTGGAAGCGCCGCGCTCGCCGTTTGAGCTGCGGGCCGGGTTCGTCATCCCGGGGACGTTGATTTCCGGGATCAACTCCGAACTCCCGGGCCAGATCATGGCCCAGGTCGCGCAGAACGTATACGACACGCCGACCGGCAAACATCTGTTGATCCCGCAAGGCTCGCGCCTGGTCGGCCGATACTCGAGCGATGTTGCCTACGGACAGGCGCGCGTCCTCGTCGCCTGGCAGCGCATTGTCTTCCCCGATGGGAAGGCGATCGACATCGGCGCCATGCCGGGCGCCGATGGTGTCGGCTACGCCGGCCTTACGGACCAGGTGAACAATCATTACCTGCGCCTGTTCGGATCGGCCCTGCTGATGTCTGCCGTGACCGCCGGGATCACCTACAGCCAGGGCCAGAACCAGGGCAACAGCGTCTATGGCGCACCGACCGCCGGCAGCGCGATGAGCGAAGCCCTGGGCCAGCAGCTCGGCCAGGTCACCGCGCAGTTGATCGCCAAGAACATGAACATCGCACCGACGCTTGAGATCCGGCCGGGGTATCGCTTCAACGTCATTGTCGCCAGGGACATGACGTTCTCCAAGCCGTACCAATCGTTTGACTACTGACGCCAAGGAGCAGTGAGCATGAAACTCTTGACCCGCAAACCCACCGCCATGAAGGTAACTGCCACAGGCACCCTGCTTCGGGCGCTGCTTCTGGCACTGTTCGCCGGCCCGGCAATGACGACGCCGACGCATGCAGCAGGGATCCCGGTCATCGACACCGCGAACCTCTCGCAGACCGTGATCAGCTCGATCGAAGCCGTCGCCCAGACGCTGAAGCAGATTCAGCAGCACCAGACGCAACTGCAGCAGTACGAAAACATGCTGCAGAACACGCTGGCGCCGGCAGCCTACATCTGGGACTCGGCCACCGGTACGATGAATCAGCTGCGCAGTGCGATCGATACGCTGAATTACTACAAGACCAACCTGGGGAGCATCGACGCGTACCTCGGCAAGTTCCAGGACGCGTCCTATTACCGTGGCTCGCCCTGCTTCAGGCAGGGCGGTTGCACCGACGCGGAGTGGGCCGCGATCAAGGAGAACCAGCGCTTCGGCTCCGAAGCACAGAAAAGAGCCAACGATGCACTGTTCCGGGGTCTGGACAAGCAACAGGCCGCCCTGGAAGCGGATGCCAGGACCTTGCAGCGCCTGCAGGGGAGTGCGCAAAGCGCGACTGGCCAGATGCAGGCGATCAGCTACGCAAACCAGCTCGCCAGCCAGCAGGCCAACCAGCTCCTGCAGATTCGCGGGCTGTTGATCGCCCAGCAAAACGCGTTGGCAACGCGCATGCAGGTGGAAGCCGACAGGGAGGCCCAGCAGGCGGCTGCGCATGCCACTTCGACAGAGAGCCGAATCAACACGACCAGCAGCCCCAAGAACTGGCTCGAACTGAACCGCTGACAGGAGGACAACACCATGCACGTCAAGCACATCATACCTGTGGCTGTTGCCATGATCGTGGCGCTTCTGGTTCCCGGGTGCAGTCAGCGCGAGCTTGACTGCAAGAATCCGCGCAGCCAGGAAGAACAGCAGCAATGCGACGCCCATAAGTCATCGACTGAAAGCCGCATCGCGCCGACCGAGAAGCCGAAGAACTGGCTCGAATTGACTGACCCGAAGAAGTGAAGCCATGAAGGGAATCAAAACTGCAGCGCTAATCGGTGCTGTCCTGATGCTGTATTCGGTCGGCGCTGCCGCTCAGCTCACCAATCAGGGCATGCTCGACCAGGTCGTAACGGAATTCGCCACACGTGCATCGAGCTGGCAATCAGTCGTCATGAACGCGGCCTTGTGGCTGTTCTGGACGCTCGGCACAATCTCGCTGGTGTGGACTGGCGGCATGCTCATTCTCCGCAAGGCTGACATTGGTGAATTCTTCGCGGAGTTTGTCCGGTTCATCCTGTTCTTCGGTTTCTTCCTGTGGTTGCTCAGGAACGGACCGGCCTTTGCGTCCTCGATCATCCGATCCTTGCAGAAGCTAGGGGAACAAGCCTCTGGTGTCTCCTCGGTCACGCCGTCGAGCATCATCGATATCGGGTTCATGATCTGGAAGCAGGCCATCATCAGCCTGTCGCTATGGACGCCGATCGATAGTTTTGTCGGCATCGCCCTGAGCGCGGGGATCATGCTCTTGCTCGCGGCCGTCGCAGTGAACATGCTCCTGCTCTTGGTTGCGGGATGGATCCTGATGTACGCAGGGATCTTCTTCCTCGGATTCGGCGGCTCGCGATGGACTTCGGACCTGGCGATCAACTACTACAAAGCCGTTCTCGGCGTTGCAGTCCAGCTCATGGCGATGGTGCTCCTGATCGGCATTGGCAATGACCTACTGGCGACCTTCTACGCCAAGATGAACAAGGGCGCGCTCAACTTTGAGGAACTTGGCGTGATGCTGGTTTTCTGCTTCGCCCTGCTGATGTTGATCAATCGGGTGCCGTCCTTGTTGGCTGGCGTCATCACTGGCAGTGGTTCTGGCGGAGCCGGCAACTTTGGCGCAAGCGCTATTGCTGGGGCGGCAATGGGTGCCGCCGGCATGGCGGCAGCGGCAACCAGTATGGCCGGCGCGGCGGTAATGGGAGGGGTGCAGAACATCGCCGGCGGCGCGCAAGCCCTGATGGCGGCATGCTCGAAAGCGTCGCAGGACGTGGCCGGCGGTAGCGACATGCTTGCGAGCCTGGCCGGCGGCAGTTCGTCGGATGGGGGCCGATCGTCGGGCGGTAGCGGCGCAAGCCCGCTTGCGGCGGCGATGGATAGCAGTTCAGCCGGCGGCAGGTCGTCTGGCGACGGCAGTTCACATTCCGGCAGATCCGACACCAGGCAGGCGAGCGCCAAGCGGGGTGGAACGTCGGGCCAAGCGCAGTCGGGCGATAGAGCTTCGGTAGTGGCCAAGGCCGGGAAGGTCGCGGCAGGCACTGCGGCGAATCTGGCGCAAGGCACCTGGGACGTGGCAAAGGCCAAAGCCGGCGAAATGGGGGATGCCGCGATGGATCGCATCGGCGAGACGACGGGCGGCAAGATCGCTGCGGCCATCCAGGCCAGGGGCGATCAGAAACCCGTATTCGGCAGCGACAGCCTGGCAAAGGCAGACGACCAATCGGTAGACGCCGAATCGGAAATCGCCGCATTCCGTGACCGTGCCGCCCGATCTTCTTGAAAGGAGTCTCCCCGATGAAAAACCACTGCGTTCTCGCGCCATTCGCCCTCGCGATCGCCGCCATAGCTGCGGCCCCGGCCGGCGCCCAGGAGGTGCTGACCGGCGATACCCGCCTGGCGTGCGAGGCAACCCTATGCCTGGCGACAGGCACCCGACCAGGCGAGTGCGCGCCGTCGCTCTCGCGCTATTTCGGTATCAACAAGCGGAAGTGGTCGGACACCGTGCGAGCACGCGCCAGCTTCCTGAACCTGTGCCCGGTGTCGGACCAGACACCGGAAATGCGTGCGCTGGTCAATGCCATGGCGAACGGCGCCGGCCGCTGCGACGCGGCTTCACTGAACGTGACGCTGCGCGTGTGGAACCACTGGGACGCTGACGGTGGCAGGGTGTTCATCAACAACCAGATGCCGGGCTATTGCGCGGCCTACACCGAGCACCAATACACCAGTCTGGCCGACCTTTCGCCTAGGTATGTCGGTACGCCGGAACGAGGCGGCTACTGGGTCGACGCGCAGGACCATGACGCTGCCCTGGCTCGGTACAACGATCGGATTGCTGCCGAAGATAGCCGGCGCAGGAATGGCGAGTGGTACCGGTAGGACGAAAGAGGAAACGGTCATGCCTTTCGTCGATCTTCCGCCCCAGCTTCAGGAGCGCGTCGTCTGCTCGATCGCGGCCGCTGTGAAGTACCAGATCCCCGCGAATATCGTGCTTGCGGTGGCGGAGAAGGAAGCGGGAAAGCCGGGTCAGTGGGTGCGCAACGCCAACGGCACGCATGACGTGGGGCCGATGCAGTTCAACACGGCGTACCTGCGCGACCTAGCCCGCTACGGCATCACGCCGGATGACGTATCAGCGGCCGGCTGCTATGCATTCGACCTCGCCGCCTGGCGGCTGCGGCAGCACATCAAGAAGGACAGGGGCGATCTCTGGACGCGAGCCGCCAACTACCACTCCCGGACGTCGCAGTACAACGCGGTGTACCGGGCCGATCTGCTCGTCAAGGCCGGAAGGTGGGCGGATTGGCTGGAGGCCCGCTTTGTCACGGTGGACGTGACGAAAGTGGGCGCCCTGCCCTCGTCGATGCCTGGGGCTCTGGCAACGATGCAGCCTGGATCGGCGCAGACGACGAAGGCGGCAACGGTTGCGTGGAATACCTCCGGGTATGTCCCGCGAAAAGTCACCATCGGCGGACAGCCATGAGCAACACGCCCAAAGTCGGCGGCGACAGCGATGGACACGTCTTGCGAAAACAGGCCGCGCCGGCGGCATGGCGATCGGCGCTTGGCCATCACTGGAAAACCAGGCCGCTCAACACGATCAGCGCAAACACCCGCTAGACGCGCATCAGGCAGCCCGCTGGAGTGGCGCGGGCTTGACCGACTGTTCAACGCGTTCGCGCATTTCCTTGCCGGCCTGGAAGTGCGGCACATATTTCTCGGCAACCGCAACGGGCTCTCCGCTTTTCGGATTACGCCCTGTTCGTGCCGGCCGGTAGTTCAAACGGAAGCTTCCGAAACCACGGATTTCGACGCGATCACCTTGTGCCAGAGCAATCCCGATGGCGTCGAGGATCTCTTTAACCGCGATTTCGGCATCCTTCGCCACAAGACTTGGGAAGCGCGAAGCGAGAACGGTGATGAGGTCAGAGCGTGTCATGGCGATGATTTTACCTTCTGGAATGCGGTGTACCATGTGTTGGCGACGATGGGATCTGCTCACGCAATGGAAAAGCGTACGCCAAGGCTGAATGACCTGTGCGGCCAACAAATGACGGTCGAGGAGCGCAGGAACGGCGCCGTTCAGCTTCTGATCCTAACCCCATGACGCGGGCCGCGTTGAGAAAGACGCGCCCTGCGTCCGTTCATCGAGGCCGCCAGTGGCATGTGTCGAAAGGCAAAACCCATCCATAACCGCTTTGGACTCAACTAAATGACGGCTAACGATCCGTTGCCGTCGCGCGCGTACAGAGGAAGCAGATGTTCGCCATTGGCAAGGCTCGTGGTGCGCGCGCGCTCGAAGCACCGCTCTTTGCTACCTGAGTATGACCTCCAAGTCGCACAATCACGGCGACAAGTTCAAGTTTTCTGCCGGCGCCACCTCTTTCTTCATTCCATAGGGGTCATCACCGGACCAGTTCCGGCATGAGGAACCAGCTCGACATACAGGCCCTTGCGACCGACAATGACTGCAAGCATCGGCCGGCCATCCGCACGGGTTCGCGAGAGCTTGTTCCATTCAATTCGGTCTAGTGTAGATGGCCACGGATAGTCCTGAGGATGGGTGTGCCACTCGCCAACATAGCGAACCGTACTGCGGCTGGCATTCCACCGTGCGCGTGCGATAGAGCTGTGACCGGAAGGCATCCGCTCGAAAAAGAAGCGAAGACGCTTATCCCACGTTGTCGGGACCGTCGCCTCGACCACCGCGATGTTCGATCCGTGAACGGTGCCTAACAAAATGCCACCGGCCTCGCAATCCGATGGCCGCACCTGTATGTGACTATCGAGTGTCGCAATCACAGGCTCAGCCAAGCTCAGGAGGACGCGCCGATCCGGCGTCGCCCAAGAGTTTATGAAGGGCACGCAGGGCAGTCCTCCATTCTTGGTGGGTCGCAGTCTGGGGTCGCAAGTTTGTAGTTGGTATCGACGAGCTTGGTTCGTAGCGATGGACTGAGGGTGTCATTGGCCCAGGCAAACGCCATCTCCGCGCCGAGACTTGCTGCCTGCACAGACACCGAAGCCGGAAACGGCACGTACAGTCCTTCACAGCCCTGCCCAGCGAGCAGGGTCGGCATTGCACCGACAACGCTCTTGAGCAGTCCTCTGCGGTTAGCGTCGCATAAGCAGCGATAGCAGGCACCAGTTTTCTTGGTGCGAAGCAGTGCGCGGACAGCAGTCCCGGGCCCTTCCACCCATACTGAAAGTATTGCCGTAGTCGGGAGGTATCGCTCACACAACCAATGACCCAGCGACTCCTCGCCTGTTGCGTCAATGAGCAGATCCACCTCGCCGAGCTGCGCTCTCCGCACGTCCACCGGAAGCGCTCGAATATCGGCACCAGGTGCTAAGCGCTTCAACTCCTCGGCCAAACCGGTCGCCTTGTTCAAGAAAAGGTTTGGAAAGCCGAGCCGATGTCGCCCTATGTTCTGCGGATACAGGCTGTCGACATCGACAAGCGTCAGCTGACCGCCAGAGGTTCCTGTGCCTCCTTTGATGAGCATGTCCGCCAGGTAACCCCCAATCGTGCCGCAGCCGACGACGACGAGGTGCTTGCCAGCAAGCGTCTGCATACCTGGAACGTTGCGCTGGGCCATGTACCTGTCGTCGATTCGAACCACAGACACTGGCGTTACGCCCAGCGCGTACATCGACGCTCGTGGTTGGCGGCACATGCCCCTCTGGTAGGGCTTGCGGCCGAAGAAGACCACGAAACCATAGGTCATCAAAGGCGACTCCAGCAGCACAAGAGCCCCCTTTGTAGTGGTTGCAAGCGCTTCCTCGATTCGCGCCTCAATCTTCTTGCGGCATCGCGGGTCGAGCAAGCCCTGCCACGCCAAAATGTCCTTCACCGTCGTCGGCGGCCAAACGGTGGTGTGGGGCCTCGGCTTCGCGCTCGTACGAACGCGGTAGGTCAGCATCGTGTAGTCCGTGGCCTCCCAGCCAAGCGACTTGAGTTTCCTTGTCGTCCGCGCCTCGTCGTCAGTAACAACGGCCGTGAAGTTGCCACCTGGATTTATCACCAGCGTCTCTTGCCGGCCCAGTCGTTGGTCTTGCATGTCGACCAGGCATAACGGGCCGTTCCAGTAGAAGTAAAACTCTTCCTCCAGGTCCTCGACGAATTCGCCTTTCAAGACCTTGTCAAGGACCTCTTCGGCGCGCTGCAAACAGGCCAGCGCTTGGCCGACCGGGTCGAAAATGTCGAGAACGACCGTGCCCTTGGCGATGTAGCAAAGGTGTCCGCCACTACCCAAGTGCGGCGTCACGCGCGGCAAGCTCGCAGGGAGTTCTAGCAGCCTCACACGCGGCAGCTCGAAGAACTTCGGGTCGAGCTGGATTTCGCAAGCATGACTCCTTGCGGACGCCCGCAGCAGGCCGCGAAGCTTCAGCCACCCGTCATCGGCCCGGCCGATGAACTCGAAGCCGCGCTGCCTGAAGGCATCAACTACTTCCGTGACCTTGGCGTCGGCGTCCTTCATCCTGCTTTGGTGCGGCCCACCAGTTCGCTTGGTCCTGCCGCTGCTGGCGCCGATGCAATCGTTGCCGCAACCGAAACCCACTTCACGCGGTTGGGTATGTTCGGAAAGCGAGGCCCGAACTCACCAATCATCCAGCTGCAGGCCTGTGCTTCATTCCCCGAATCAAGCGCGCCGCGAAGCACCTTCTCAAACGCTTCGAACTGCTTGGCTGCTTCTTCAACCCGCTCATTGCCGAAGCGCTTTGTCAAAGACTCAGTGTCGTCGACGGGATTGTTCACACCGCCGCGAAGCCTAGCCGGCAGCACCTTAACCACGTCGAGCAAAGCCACATCGTCGCGCCGATCGCGCTTCTCGAAGAGTGGAGCGGCAGCTGCCATCAAGAGGATAGACGTAGGGCCGCCGCTCGCCCACTTCCAGTCACGGAACGCCTTCAGGTAGCGTACCACTCGGCGCAGTTGTTCGCCCCGAGCCGCGACCTCGGCCAAAAACCAATCTTTCACGGCCCGCGGGTCCGATTCCATCCAGTTACACGCGCGATGCGCGAGCAAGACACTCTTGCGCGGCAGAGCGGTCCATGCATCGCGCTCGGCCTTCCGCACAGCCTCCTGAAGATTGAGGTAGCCGTAATCTTGTACGGCTGCTTTCGCCAGAGTTGTGAACTCGTGGTCGGGGATGGCGTAGAGCGGGACATCGATGTGCGCATACGGGGCAATCTCGATGCGGATGCAAGTCAGCTTGTCGGTGATGAGCTTCCACCGCCGGTCTTTGACGAGCGGCGAGAGAGCTTCCTCGGCGGCTGCGAAGAACACGGTCGCGGCCACGCTCGGGCGTATTGTTTGCGATACAAAGCTCAGCGGCAGATAGCAACCATCGTCAACATCCGCCTGCTGGGGGTCTTGCGCTGGCGCATTCAGCGTCTTGTATGCCCACGAACCCTGCGTGAAGAAGCGCGGCTGGGGGACACCACTAGCGTAGCCATTGCTCTTGAGCACGCGGGGGATACCCACTCGCAAGCAATTGCGCACGTCGGTCTTGGCCTCAGCAATATAGTTCCGCGGACGCATCCCGAGGTCAAGCGCCGTGTACAAGCAGGCTTCGTTTTCGTCAGTCGTATAAAAGAGCGGGCTCAGGTTCAGCATCAAGCCTCCTTGGAGTCAGTCGAGTTTTTGTTCGTGCCGTGGAAGAAGGTGGCAACGCCAGCCTGATGTGCGCGGAAGGGTTTGAACAGCGGGTCGCCGAGTGCGCGTTGCGCAGCATGGGCGCCACGGTCCTTGAGCGTGTTCGTGGAGCCGACCGACACACGATCGAGCGCCTTCACATCACGGCTTTGGTCCGGGGTGGCCTTGTCGTCGATCTGGTAATAGTCCGCACCGAGAGACTGACGAAGCATGTAGTCGACAGACGACTCCTGGGCGGAAATGACCAAGTCAAACAGGCCACCTCGCCACTTGCCGAAGCCGCGGTCAAGGCTTGCTCCGCCGCGAACTGTCGCACCGATCGTCATGGTGCCGATGGCAAGCACGCGAACCCGGGCTGACTGGTTCGGCGCCAGGAAAGTCCGAACCTCGTGAAGGCCAAACAGACCCGGCGCATTACCAACCAGACCGCCATCTGCGAAGACGCCGCGCTCATTACGCGACAATGGGAAGTAGATCGGCGCGGCCGCTGTGGCCAGCGCGACATCGACGAGCTTCATGCGGTGGTCGAGCTCAAACGATGGGTGATGCGGCGTCTTGAAGAACTGCCCGCGGCCGGTCGAATAGTTCACTGCGGGCACGAGCACGCGATGCTTCAGATCGCCCACAGTCATCGCCTGGAAGCGTTCAGTCAGGACTTCCTTGAGGCCGCTGGAAGCGTGCTTGGCGCTCAGCCAGAACCCGAACAAACGCCGCAAGATGCTGCGACATCCAAAGATTCGGCTGCCCTTCTCCTCGAAGAGCGCCTTCAACTCGACTGCAGGAATGTCGGCCGCCAACCCGAGCGCCAACAACCCGCCCGCCGACGTGCCGCAAATCAGGTCGAAGTGCGATGCAATCGGCCGTCCAAGCACGGCTTCGAGTTCGCTAAGCACCGTGGCCGTGTAGAGGCCACGGTAACCGCCGCCCGAAAGGGCTAGCACGTGGTAGGTAGGGGTGTCAGTCATGAAATCTCAGCCCTTGGGCGGAAAGCCGTCGTGCCCGTAGCTGTCTTTGTCCCTGATGCGACCGTCGGGACGATGGATAATGAGTTCGGTCTGCTGGTTGCATGCGATTTCGCGCCCAGCGTCGATCGCCTGCTGCTGGGTGCTGTGGACGGAAGTCGCGCGGTGATTGCCTTCGCCCTTGACAGCCCATCCGTCCTGGTGGGGGACGACATGTTGATTCTTGCGGGTCATAAGTGTGCTCCAATTGGACTTACGTTTTTAGTCTTCCTCGGTTGGATATCCGGGTTGCCAACGGTCGAACGATGTGGCAGAGTTCGTTGCTCAAACAAACAACCACATGACCGACAAACACCACAAATAACACCTTGTCTGCTAAGCGTTCGTGTGCTTCTGTTGTCTGGCTAGACAACATTGTAACCTAGCGGCACGAGCCGTTGCAAGTGCGGCACCCCATTGGCCTGGCTGGACGGACGAATTGCTTGCGGCAACCAGCGAGTGGATGTGCAATGCGTGCGCCGTGCTTCCGCCAACCACCGAACCTCAAGGAACGAACTCATGCCACAAACAGGCCTCGGCGTCGCCCTCAAGACGCTACGCGAACGACGAACGCTTTCGCTCCGGGAAGTCAGTCAACTATCGACTGTCGACCACGCATACGTGCATCGACTCGAGACAGGGGAAAAGGCAAGCCCGTCGCAGGAGTTGATCAGCAAGCTGCTCAGGGTCCTCAAGCCCGATGAGCGCGACGCCGCGATGGTGAGATGGCTCGTTGACCACGTCGATGCCGATCCTGAACTGGTGGGGTTTGCGCTGTTGGACCCGAGCATCAGTGCCGATGTGTTTGCGGCCGCCGCTGGCATTCGACATCGAGGGTCGGCAAGGCCTGACCCCGCTACTCTGATAGCACGTGTCAAGCGCGCTTTCGACGACGAGGACGAGTGACCGTGGACGAGGGCGATGTTCGGCAAAGAGCATGTGCCTTTGTAGCGGGTGTCGATGCATCAAACATCCGTGACGACTTGTCTCCATACATCGCCGCAGCAAACGCAAAGGTTGTCAAGGAAGAACTTGGTGATGGCGAGTCGGGATACACCATTACCAAACCAAACGGAAAGCACATAATCACCGTGAATTCCTTGGAGCCGGAGGAGCGCCAGCGATTCACGATCTGCCATGAAGTGGCGCACATCGCGTTGAATCTACCGTCGAGTCACGACGAAGTCCCGTCGTGGTCCTACGCCAAGCGGCATCCGAACGAAGTAACCTGCGATATGTTCGCAGCCGAGTTGCTCATGCCATATCGGCAGTGGCTTGCTGCAGTTCCACGCGGCGAGCCGTCAACCAGAGTCATCGAGCACATGGCTGCCATGTTTCGCACATCCTTCCACGCTGCTGCTTCCAGATTTGCATGCCTCACCGACCTACCCTGTGCTTTCGTCACTATGGACAGAGGGACTGTTCGGTACGCTGCACGCTCGATGTCGCTGCGGCGAGCAAGTGCATGGATACCTCCCAAATCCCCCATTCCCCAAGGGTCTGTTTCTCACCGGCTTCGTGCAGCAGAGGTGAGCGCCATCGATACCGAGGAAGTTGCCCAAGACATCTGGTTTGAAAACTGGGAGAAGGGACTCGACCTGTGGGAACTAGCTAGGCACTACCGCCGTTCGGACACCACGATTGCCATTCTCTGGTTCGATGACGAAGACCTTCCTGAAATCGAGGTGAACCGATTCGGAAATCGCGTCGAAGATGACGGTGACTTGGCGGAACTGACGGGCCAACTACCTTGGCCTGGAAGGAGCAAGAGGCGTTAGTTGCAAGACGTCTGTGCCGATCAACCACTATCTTGCTGCAGCCGAGATGCCTATCCAACCTTCGCCACCCGACGCGCCGCCTGCTCCTGCCTTTGCCCGCGCTGCAGTTCCTCGACACCGCGCCCCTGCTGCCGGTTGAGCACATCCTCAACCACCGACCGAACCTGCCGCACAATACCTTCCTGCCCGAGCACGCTCCTGGTAGCCAGATCATTGAAGTCGGTGAAGCCCTTGGGATTCGCGGCCTGCTCGCCGGGCGCGAAGATCGGTAGCAGCAGCTTGCCGCCAACCGCCCGGGCAGCTTCTTCGGCCTTGCTGCGACCGGGGTTCACGCCTTGGGTGACCTCCAGGTGCTTGTCGTCGTCGCCGGCGATCACGATCGGTTTGTCCGGGTACTTCTCGTGCAAAGCCTTGGCGACGGGCACCAAATTCCCCGAGTCGAAGGCGGCCACGGTCGCGAAGCCAAGCGTTTGTGACAGGCTGCCGGCGGTGGCGTAGCCTTCGCCGATGACCAGGACCGGCGCCTTGGCCAGCGCGTCCAGGCCGCCGATCACATGGAAGCAGACTTCCTTGCGACTGTTCTTGGCGAAGCGCTTGCTGCCGTCCTCCCGGATGTACTGCATCGTCCATTGCTTGCCGTCGACGTCGGTGGCCGGGATGTAGGTCTTCTGGCCTTCGCGGTCGGTGAAGACGCCAAGCTGTAGCTCGATGCCCTTGGCCTTCATGTACGCGGTCGGCTCGATGACCGGCAGCAGCTTCGTCATCTGGCGGGCGACACGCTGTGCGGTCTGCTCGTGCAGCCGCTCCTGCTCGGCGGTTCGGGCCTGCAGCTTCTCGGCCGCCTCGGCGAGCATCCGGGCTTTCTGCTCGGGGTCGAAGGCGTAGCCCTTCGACTTCCACTTCAGGTCGATGCCGGTCTTGTTGTTTTTCATGTAGCCAGCCGGGTGGCCATCCAGGTGGCCGACATAAAATCCCGATCCGGATTTCTCGCTGTGCTTCTCGCCTTCGACGCTGATGCGGTGCTTCTGGCTGTCCATGATCGGGTGCTCACCGCTCACCACGCAGCCGATCGAGCGCAGCGCCTCGGCGAACTCGTCCTTCGGCGTCATCGCCGGGCCTTGCTGAGTGGGCACGTTCTCGGGCTTCCAGCGCTTGAGCTTCGCCAGGTCGGCTTTCGGCCCGGCGTACCAGGACTTCGCGGCTTTGTCCCACACGGCGCCGGCCGCCTTGGCGGCGACGCGTTCGCCGTAGGGAACGGCGAGATACTGCCGCGGCGGGACGGCTGGTGGCTGCTTGAGCCGGGCCTGGGGAGCGGTCGCCGGGGTCCATCGGGCGAAGGGGGCGGGGTCCACACCGGCCGGGATGTACCAGGACTGTTCCTGACGATCCCAGCGCGCACCCAGCGCTTTCGCCTCGTCCTTCTGCGGGTAGGGCACGTCGATCCAGATCTTGCTGGACTGGCTGGACTGGCTGGACGGGTCTACCTGGCCGGATTGACCGGCCTGTGCAGTCTGCTGCTCGCGTTCGTGTTCGGCGATCTGCCGTTGCAGATCCTTGTCGTTGAGGAGCGCGGCGACGTCGGCCGACTTGCGCGCTTCTCGGGCGGCGGCAATGTCCTCGTCGGTGCTGTTGGGGTCGCGGCGCACCCGTTCTTCCTCGAGTCGCGCCAGTCTGGCTGCTTGCTCGTATGGGTTGATCGGGTCGAGGCGGGGGTCGGCAACCGCCGTTTCGCCGTCGCCTGAGTCGATCGCCGTGCTCGCGAGCACGGGGGGCTGCGTGAAGGTCGTCATGGTCACCTCCTGGTTCTCTGTGTGGTCCTCATTACCCTGATTCTGTGCGCTGTCCTGGGTCTGTACCTGCTGGCTGGTCTGCTCTTGGACCTGCTGTTGTTCGAGGGCCAGCACATAGCCGTGGATCTTCTCGGCGTCGGCCGCGGCGCGGAAGATCTCCAGCGGATCGTCCCGCTGTTAACGGTGTCGCTTTTCCGCCGAAATCTGGCGTCCACGGCCTGACGTGGTGGAAAGGCCGGTCCGTTTTGTTTTGGTTTTTGACTTTCAGCCAAGCATGAATATGCTGGTTTTCCGGTTTGCCG
>JAFLDL010000071.1 GCA_017302435.1 Candidatus Accumulibacter necessarius | reverse complement strand
CCTGGCAAGGAGATCCTGCACCCGGTGGCGGTGGTGATTTTTGGCGGACTGATCAGTTCCACCCTGCTCGACACACTGCTGACGCCGGTCATGTTCTGGCTGTTCGGCGAAAAACCGCTGCAGCGCTTGTTGGCCGAAAAAGCAAAAGAGTCCTTTTGACCCTGTCCCGTGAGGAAAAACCCATGCAACGCACCCTGATTTCCCCCCTGACCCTGGTGGCGGCTCTAGTGTCCGTCGGTAACGGCGCTTTCGCCCATGACGATGCCACGCTCGACAAACTCGCCGGACCCAATGGCGGCCAAATGCGCATGGCCGGTGCTTACCACTTCGAACTGGTCGTCGCCAGAGACAGCAAGCAGGCCAGAGACCACCCGGTCAGCGTCTATCTCACTGACCATGACGGGAAAAAGGTTGCCGCGGCGGGCGCCAGCGGTACGGCAACGATCCTGGCTGAAAAAGCGAAGATATCGGTGCCGCTGGTGCCGGCCGGCGACAACCGGCTCACGGGAGTCGGGAAGTACGCGTCGGATCCGCAGATGAAGGTCGTCGTGTCAATCACCTTCGCCGACAGGAGAACAGAACAGGCGCGGTTTACACCGCTGACCAACGCCGTCGCCGATGGGCACAACGCTCACAAGCCTTGAGAGCCTCCAGGATTCCTCTGCAGGAAGCTCAACGATCGGACGGGGAAGACCAGCTCACACACGGTCACGCCACGCTCGGAACGAATGACGGCATCCCCTCCGTGAGCGCGCAAGATGGAGCGCGTGATGGCCAGGCCAAGCCCGGCTCCCTCGCTCGACCTCTGCCGGGAAGAGTCCACCCGATAGAAGCGGTCGAACAGTCGAGGCAGGTGTTCGCGCGCAACGGTGTCACCGGAATTCTCTACCGACAACGTCACAGCTGAATCGCCCGTATCATCGACACGGACGACTATGCGACCCCCCGCAGGCGTGTGGCGCAGAGCATTCGAAAGCAGATTGCTGATCGCCCGGCGCAACATCAGCCGGTCTCCCGAAACGACGCCCCTGCCGGAGCAGGTGAGGACGATGGATCTTTCTTCGGCAAGGGCCTCGTAAAACTCGAACAAGCCCTTTACTTCGTCAATCAGGTCGAGCGGTTTGCGATCGGGAATCACCAGATCGTTGTCGGACCTCGCAAGAAACAGCATATCGGCAATCATTCGCGACAGGCGCTCGAGTTCCTCCGCATTGGAAGCCAGCACGTCGCAGTACTCGTCGGACGCCCTCGCCTTTGACAACGTGACCTGGGTCTGCGTCAGCAAGTTGGTGACCGGGGTTCGCAATTCATGGGCAATGTCCGAGGAAAAATCCGACAGCCGTCGGAACGAATCCTCCAGTCGAGCCAACATCTCGTTCAGGGTCTCGGCCAACTCCGCCAATTCGGCAGGAACAGAGTCGGCAGAAAGCCGGGAGTGTAGTCGGTGCGCTGTAATACCCGCCGCTTCACGTCTGATCGCCTGCAACGGTGCAAGTCCACGGCGAACGGCAAGCCAGCCAAGGAAGCCCGTCAGGAGGGCGGCCAGGGCCACAAACGACCATAGCGTCATCCTGAACGAGTTCATGAAATGCTCGTGGTGTGAAATGTCGGTGGCGACGGCCACGATGACCGGTTGAGCGTCCTTGATCCCCGTTCTGGCCAAGGCGGAAATCCCACGCAACGGCTGCTTATCCCTGGTCGTCCAGACTGTGGGGCGTGCCGAAGCCACCCAAACGCGACTGTCGAGCAGCGACTGGGGGAATTCGGCGCCACTCGTGGTAAACAGGATCTGTCCTTCCGGCGCCAAGACGACCAATTCCAGGCCATGGTGACCGACGAGGGAATCATCCAGTTGCTGTGTAAGAACCTCCAGATCCACTGCCGAACGAACCTTCTCGAGGGCGTGTTGAGCGAGTTTCAGTTTGCCCGTGAGCACTTCCATGTCCTGCTCTTCGAAATGTCGCTCCAGCGAACCGGCAATCAAATAGCCCAACAGCAGCAAAACCACCGTCGACGACAACGCAAAGAGCATCGTCAGCCGGAAGGTCATTGACTTGTGCCCGCTCAGTCGCACCCGGTCGCCTCCAGCACATAACCCATGCCGCGTACGGTACGGATCAGTTTCGGCTCGAAACCATCGTCCATTTTTGCTCGAAGACGCCGGACCGCGACCTCGATCACGTTGGTGTCACTATCGAAATTCATGTCCCAGATCTGCGAGGCGATCAGCGACCGGGGCAGTACCTCGCCCTGCCGGCGAAGCAGCAGTTCCAGCAGGGCGAACTCCTTGGCCGTGAGGTCGATGCGCTTGCCGGAACGGCTGACCCGTCGCCGCATCAGGTCGAGTTCAAGGTTGGCTGCCCGCAGGAATTCCGATTCCGTGCTCTTGCCGCCCCGTCGCAGCAGGGTCCGCACCCGCGCCAGCAGTTCAGAAAAGGCGAACGGCTTCACCAGATAGTCGTCGGCGCCCGATTCCAGGCCGCGCACCCGGTCTTCGACCTGATCGCGGGCGGTCAGGAACAGCACCGGCATGTCCCTGCCGGATTTACGGATGCCCTGAAGCACCGCCCAGCCGTCGATCCCGGGCAGCATCACGTCCAGAATCACCAGGTCGTAGGCATCGGTCAGCGCGTAGTGGAGGCCATCGTCGCCATCCTGGACCAGATCAACGCCGAAACCCGCTTCAGCCAAACCCTGCTTCAGATAACTCCCGGTTTTCAGTTCATCCTCAACGATCAGGATTTTCATCAATGTGCTCCTTCGTCGGGCTTGTGGATTCGTGCAATTCTGCGCCGGCCCGATGGCCTTTCCTTGAAGATTACGAGAATGTAATGCGCAAGTCAGCTTCCCAGGGGTCTGGCGAGAGCATACAAACTGCGAAGAGGACGAGTCCGGCCATGCACGAGTCAGAGTTCTGCGCAGGCAGAGCAAAGGATTACAGAAATGTAATTTTTCAGTCAGCTTTCTGTTGGGCTATGCCATTCAAACTGTACCCATCCGATTCCCCAGGAAAAGCAGCCATGACACTCCGCCTTCATGCTCTCCTGCCCGACGGTACGAGCAAAGTATTCGCCCAACACCAGTCTGCCCGGAGAAGAGATAGGTGATACGGACCGGGGCTGGCCGCCTATGCGCTTGCGCGACATCAGCAATACCATCTGCGATCCCCTGCTCGATGATCTCCGTCGCCGGTATCGCGCGGCGCCAAACGTAGTAGGCTACGCTGCCAGAATACGTAATCTGCATTGTTCAAGGAGGCTGCATGCGAGGAGTCACACCCACGGGGACATTTGCCTTGTGGTTGATGCTGGGTCTGGCGGCACCCGCTCTGTCGCAGGAGCTTGCCATCGGCCGTACGGTTGAGAGCCTGCTCGAATTCGCCCGGGACCGCAATCCGGAATACGCCGCCATGCAGGCGGAAGCGGACGCGGCGGCCGAACGCGTGACGCCGGCGGGCGCCCTGCCCGATCCCAAGTTCAGGATGGAACTGCGGGACATCACCAAGTCCGGAGACCAGAACGCGACGCTCTCGCCTAGCCGCGTTGGTAGCACGCGTTACCTGTTGTCGCAGGACATCCCATGGTTTGGCAAGCGCGACCTCAAGCGCGAAGTGGCCGAACTCGAAGGGGAAAGCGCCAGGGGCCGCGCCCTGGGCACCTGGTCGGACATCGCGGCCAGGATCAAGACAACCTACGCGCAGTGGTATTACGTCCATCGGAACGAGCGCCTGACGCGCGAAATACTCGACCTGATGCGGCGCCTCGAAAGGATCGCACAGGCACGCTACAGCGGCGGCCTCGCAGCCCTGCAGGACGTCATTCGTGCCCAGGTCGAGCAGACCCGGCTGCGCAGCGAACTGGTGACCCTTGAAACCGAGCGACATCACCTGCACACCCGCCTGAACGCCTTGCTGGCACGCCCCCCCGAGGCACCCCTGGCCGAACCGGAAAGGCTTCGTCCGCTGCCGGCGCCCGCGCGGCTCGACTACGCCACGCTGGCGGAGCGTGTGCGCGCCCGTAACCCGCTGCTGGCATCTGAGGGCAGCAAACTCAAGGCGGCAGAAAAAAGCCGGGAACTCGCCTACCGGAACCGCTACCCCGATTTCACCATCGGCGCCGGGCCGATCCAGTACCAGAGTGCGGTCAGGGAATGGGAAGTGATGGTCGAAATGAACATCCCCCTGCAGCAGTCCTCGCGTCGTTCGCAGGAGCGCGAGTCGGAAGCCATGCTGGCCGCCGCCCGCTCGCGTCGGGAGGCAAGCAGCAACCAGGTGCTCGCCGAACTGGCAGAGAACCTTGTCGGCATCGACGCGGCGCGTCGTATCGAAGCCCTGGCCACTGACGATCTGCTACCCGAGGCCGACCTGACTTACAAGGCCGCCCTCGCCGGCTATGAAAACGGCAAGCTGGACTTTGCGACGCTACTCGATGCCCAGCGGCAGATTCGCCAGGCCAGACAGGAGCAGATCAAGGCGCAGGCCGAAGGACAGGCGCGCCTGGCAGAAATTGAACGTCTCCTGGGAGAAGACCTATGAAGCTGGGTGCACGCATTGCAGTCGGCGCCTTGACTGTCGCTGTGCTGGCCGCCGTCGGTGGCTATTGGGCCGGCAAGCGAAATGCTCCAGGCCATGCCGACGCGACGCTGCAGGCTGCCGCCGTGTCCGCCGGGCCGGCAGCGAATGAGCGCAAGATCCTCTACTACCGCAACCCCATGGGCTTGCCTGACACTTCGCCAACGCCAAAGAAGGACCCCATGGGCATGGATTACATCCCGGTCTACGAGGGCGAAGCGGACGCGGCGGACGCCGCCACCAACCTTGTCAGGATCAGCCCGGACAAGGTTCAGAAGCTTGGCGTCAGGACCGAGGCCGCCAGCCTGCGTTCGCTCGAGCGGATCGTTCGCGCCGCTGGACGCATAGAGCCGGATGAACGCCGCCAGTATGCGATCGCGCCGAAGTTCGAGGGCTACGTCGAACGACTGCTGGTGAACGTGACCGGCCAGTCGGTCACCAAGGGCCAGGCGCTGTTTGAAGTGTACAGCCCGGAACTGGTCTCCGCCCAGCGCGAATACGCGATTGCCATCCAGGGTGTCGAGTCGCTGAACAACGCCGGCAGTGGCACGCGAAGCGGCATGCAGCAGTTGGCCGAAGCGAGCCTCACGCGCCTCAGGAACTGGGACATCTCCGACGAGCAGATCCGCGACCTGGCGAGTTCCGGGGATGCCCGCCGCGCGCTGACCTTCCGCTCGCCCGTCAGCGGCATCGTGACCGAGAAGAAGGCCGTTCAGGGCATGCGCTTCATGCCCGGTGAAACGCTCTACCAGGTCGCCGACCTGTCTACGGTGTGGGTGATCGCCGACGTCTTCGAGCAGGACATCGGATTGGTGAAGTCCGGTGCACGGGCACGGATCAAGGTCAACGCCTATCCCGACAAGACTTTCGATGGAGCCATCACCTACGTTTATCCGATGTTGTCGGCTGAAACCCGCACCATTCCGGTGAGAGTCGAACTGGCCAATCCCGGAACCTTGCTCAAACCCGGCATGTTTGCACAGGTGGAGCTGGCGGCGGCAACCACGGGCAAGGTGTTGGCCGTGCCCGTTTCGGCCGTCATCGACAGCGGTACCCGCCAGATCGTCCTGGTGCAGGTCAAGGAAGGACGTTTCGAGCCGCGCGAAGTGAAGCTCGGGGCTCGCGGCGAAAACCAGGTCGAAGTGCGCGCCGGCGTTCGCGAGGGTGAGGAAGTGGTGGTCGCCGCCAATTTCCTGATCGACGCCGAGAGTAACCTCAAGGCCGCGGTCGCCGGCTTCGGTCAGGCGGCGCCTACCGTCAGCCAGCCATCCGCTCAGGACGATGCTGCCACCAAGGCCGGGCCAGCAAGCACGGTACACCAGGCCGAAGGCAAGGTGGAGACGATCGACGCGGGCAGCGGTGTCGCAAGCATCAGCCATGGCCCGGTGGCCAGCCTCAAATGGCCGCCGATGACCATGGCGTTCAAGGTCGCCAACGAGTCGCTGCGGAAGGATCTCAAGCCCGGTACGGCGATATCCTTCGAGTTCGTCGAGCGCGGACCGGGCGAGTGGGTGATCACTTCGGTCAAGCCGGCGCCCAGGCCAGCGGACAAGGGCGCAGGGGCTGCGCCGGCCAACCCGCACGCCGGTCACTGACCGACCGCGGCGGCCATCAACGGAGGTTCGGCGCGATGCTCGCGACAATCATCGACTGGTCGGGCAGGAACCGCTTCCTGGTCCTGCTCGCCACCCTGTTCGTCACCATCGCCGGCATCTACGCCGTCCTGCGGACACCGATCGACGCCTTGCCCGACCTCTCGGACGTGCAGGTCATCGTCTATACCGAGTACCCCGGCCAGGCGCCGCAGGTGGTCGAGGATCAGGTGACCTACCCGCTGACCACGGCCATGCTGTCAGTGCCGAGGTCCAGGGTGGTGCGCGGCTTCTCCTTCTTCGGCGCGTCCTTTGTCTACATCATCTTTGAGGACGGTACCGACATCTACTGGGCACGCTCGCGTGTGCTCGAATACCTGAATTTCGCTTCCAGCCGCATGCCCAGGGGCGTCACGCCCTCGCTCGGGCCGGATGCCACCGGCGTCGGCTGGGTTTACCAGTACGCGCTGCTCGCCAAGGACAAGACGCTGGCCGAACTGCGGACCATCCAGGACTGGTACGTTCGCTATCAACTCAGCAAGGCGCACGGCGTCGCCGAAGTGGCTTCGATCGGCGGCTTCGTGCAGACCTATCAGGTCACCGTCGACCCGGTGAAGCTGCGCGCCTATGGCATCCCGCTGATGAAGGTCGCGCAGGTGATCCGCGATTCCAACCGCGACGTCGGCGGCCGCGTGGTGGAAATGGCCGAAACCGAGTACATGGTGCGCGGCAAGGGCTATTTGCGGGGCAAGAGCGATCTCGAAATGCTGGTCGTCAAGAGCGAGAAGGGAACCCCCGTCCTGATCCGCGACATCGCCCGCGTCGAGCTCGTGCCCGACGAACGACGAGGCCTCACCGAACTCAACGGCGAAGGCGAGGTGGTTTCGGGGATCGCCATGGCGCGCTATGGCCAGAACGCTCTTGAAGTCATCCATAACCTGAAGGCCAGGATCGCCGAAATCGGCCCCGGCCTGCCCGCGGGGGTGACGGTGGAAACCGTCTACGACCGTTCCGAACTGATTCACCGCGCCATCGAAACCCTGAAGCGAACCCTGCTCGAGGAATCGATCATCGTCGCCGTGGTGTGCATCGTTTTCCTGCTGCACGTGCGCAGCGCGCTGGTCGCCATCCTGATGTTGCCGGTCGGCATCCTCATCGCCTTCATCGCCATGCGTCTGCTTGGCATGAATTCCAACCTGATGAGCCTGGGTGGGATAGCCATCGCCATCGGCGCCATGATCGACGCGGCGATCGTGATGATCGAAAACGCCCACAAACACCTGGAACGTCTGCCCGCAGAGCATTCCAACAGTGATCGTGCCGAAGCCATGCTCGTCGCGTGCAAGGAGGTCGGACCGGCGCTGTTCTTCTCGCTGCTGATCATCACCGTTTCCTTCCTGCCGGTCTTCAGCCTGGAAGGCCAGGAAGGCCGGCTGTTCTCGCCGCTCGCCTATACCAAGACCTTCGCGATGGCCGGCGCAGCGCTGCTGTCGATCACCCTGGTGCCGGTGCTGATGCTGTTGTTCATCCGCGGCAGGATCCTGCCGGAAGCGAAGAATCCGGTGAACCGCTTCCTGATCCGGGTCTATCGACCGATCATCGCCAGCGTCATGCGCTGGAAGAAACTGACCATCGTTCTCGCCGTCCTTGCCCTGGCCCTCTCGATCTATCCCGCCTCCCGGCTGGGCTCCGAGTTCATGCCGACGCTCAATGAGGGAACGCTGCTCTACATGCCGACCTCGCTGCCGGGGATGTCGATCACCAAGGCGGCCGAGCTGATGCAGACCCAGAACAGGATCATCAAGAGCTTCCCCGAGGTTGCCTCGGTCTATGGCAAGGCCGGGCGCGCCAACACCGCGACCGACCCGGCACCGACCGAGATGTTCGAGACGGTGATCAACCTCAAGCCGGAATCCGAATGGCGCGCCGGCCTGACCACCGACAAGCTGATCGCCGAACTCGACCAGGCCCTGCAGTTCCCCGGTATCGCCAACGCCTGGACGATGCCGATAAAGGCGCGCATCGACATGCTGTCCACCGGTATCCGCACGCCAATCGGCATCAAGGTCTTCGGCAAGGATCTCGACGAGATGGAGAAGCTGGCCAAGGAGATCGAAGCGGTGGTGAAGGCCGTTCCCGGCACGACCAGCGCCTTCGCCGAGCGCATCACCGGTGGTTTCTACCTCAACATCGAACCCGACCGCGAGCAACTGGCGCGCTACGGGCTGGCTGTCGGCGAACTGCTGGACGTCATTGGCACCGCCCTCGGCGGTGAGATGGTGACCACCACGGTGGAGGGTCGCGAGCGCTTCGGCGTCAGCGTCCGCTATCCGCGCGAGCTGCGCTCCGACCCGCAGCAGATCGCCCGCGAGGTGCTGATCCCGACGATGGACGGGGCGATGATCCCCCTCGGGCAACTGGCCCGGGTGGTCGTCGCCAAGGGCGCGCCGAGCATCCGCACCGAGAACGCGCTGCTCTCGGCCTACATCTACGTCGACATTCGCGACCGCGACATCGGCGGCTACGTCGCCGACGCGAAGAAGGCGGTCGCCGAGCAGGTCAGCTTCCCGCCCGGCTACTACGTGACCTGGAGCGGCCAGTTCGAATACATGGAGCGAGCGACCGAGAAGATGAAGATCGTCATTCCGGTGACGCTGCTGTCGATCTTCCTGCTGCTCTACCTCAACTTCAAGCGCCTCACCGAAACGCTGATCGTCATGCTCTCGGTACCTTTCGCCCTGGTCGGCGGCATCTGGCTGCTGTGGCTGCTCGACTACAACCTGTCAGTGGCCGTGGTCATCGGCTTCATCGCGCTCGCCGGGGTGGCGGCCGAGACGGGAGTGATCATGCTGATCTATCTCGACCACGCCTGGGAAGCGGTCCAGGCGAAATGCCGCGCAGCGGGGCGCGCGCCAAACGTCGACGACCTCTACGCGGCGATCATGGAAGGCGCCGTCGAGCGCGTACGACCGAAGATGATGACCGTCGTGGCGATCATGGCCGGCCTGCTGCCGATCATGTGGGGGACCGGCACCGGTTCGGAAGTGATGAGCCGCATCGCCGCACCGATGGTTGGCGGGATGATTTCGTCAACGGTGCTCACGCTGGCGGTGATTCCGGCGATCTACGCGCTGGTCAAGCAATGGTCCCTGAGGCGGGGAAGCGGGCAATCGGCGGGGGTGTCTCAGCGCAAGGAGAGGATGATGTGAAGGACGAGCTTGCCGCTCACCGCGAAAGTGGTAGCCACCCGGTGAGCGGCAGTCCCATCACGGTCCGGAGAATCACGTGGCGATAACGATCGATACGGAGAGGATCAGCATACTGCGAGCGGCGCTGCGACTCCTGCAGGTTCTGCGCGTCTTTGCCCGAAACAAGCTTCTCTGGGCGCTCTTCGGCACGAGACACTGGCCGCCGCCGAAAGAGGTAAGAGAAACCGCCGAGGAACTGGGGCTCGTCTTCCTCAAATTTGGGCAAGTGCTCGCCATGCGGCGCGACCTGCTGCCGGCCGCCTACATTGATGAGCTGGCGCTGCTGCACGACCAATTGCCGGCGATGGGCATTGGCGTGGTGCACGCGACGGTCGAAGCCGAACTGGGCGCTCCGTTAGCGGAGTTGTTCTCATCGTTCGACGAAACCCCATTAGGCGCCGCGACAATCGCCCAGGTGCACGAGGCGACCTTACCGGACGGGCGGCGCGTGGCGGTGAAGGTACAGCGACCCGGCCTTGGCGCCATGATCTCTACAGATATCGCGGCATTGAGCTACCTGGTAGCACTGGGCGAAACGCTCTTTCCGCGTCTACGTAGACTCGACCTCCCGGTAGTGGTGCGTGAGTTTGCCAAAAGCCTTGACCGGGAGACCGATTTCAATCGCGAAGCACGTTCGATCGTGCTCTTTCGCACGGCGATGGCAGACTTCCCTGACCTCTGGATTCCGAATGTCGTCGCCGAGTACTCGCGGGGAAGCGTGCTCACGCTGGAGTTCTCGGCGGGCGAACGGGTGGATTTCTACGCCAGGGTGCACCCCGAAGCGATGCCGCGATCGATGAACACCCTGGTCACGCTGATGCTGCAAACGATCTTTGAAGAAGGCTTGTTTCACGCCGACCCGCATCCCGGCAATGTTTTCATTCTCCCTGACGGACGGCTCTCTCTGCTCGATTTCGGGAACACGGGCGAGCTTGACGAGCCGATGCGCGAATCGCTGATCCTCCTGCTCGACGCGGTCGTCAAAGGCGATGCGCGGGCAGCCACCGAGGCCTATCTCGAAATGGCTCCGGCGAGCGAAAACGTCAATCGTGCAACCCTGTTGGTAGACATCAAGGCAGCACTTTATGAAATCCGCCGGACCAATCTCGCGAATGTGTCAATCGGGAACGCATTCGATTCACTGTTGCGGGCCGGAAGCCGGAACGGGGTCCACAATCCAGGCGAGTTTGTCCTGCTGACGCGAGCTTTCGTCATCCTGGAGTCGATGATAGGCCAACTCGCACCGGACCATGACTTCATGGGATCGTTTCGCGAAGAGATCTCACGCCTGATTGCGCAGCACTTCTCACCGGCGAGGATAAAGGAAAAGACGACCAAGCTGGCGCGCGAAACGGAGCGCTTGATAAGCGATGCGCCCAACGACACGCGACGCGTCCTGCGGCGTCTGGCCGACGGCGATCTCGGCCGCCTGCCGGGTCTGGAGGCTCTCGGAGCTCGCTTCAGCCGCAATCTCGAGCGGCTCGCGAGCTCCATCGCTTTCGCCGCGCTCGTCATCGGAGGGTCGATGCTGCTGCTGACGCCGACGGGCGGCTGGCATCCTATTCTCGGCGAAGGAATGATTATCAACGGGATCGTCGGCATGGTCATCGCCGGTATTGGCGCATTACGTCGGAACCATGGCCAACGCTGAGGCTTGCCGTCTGAACGCGGGAGGATATCTCCGTCACCGACAAGGCAAATCCTGGCGATCAAGAGCCAAACATTCATGCCCTGGGTGTGCTGACCCACAGACCACGGTCGACAAATCGAGCGAAAGTTCCGGTTACTCTTCAGGAACTCTCAGGGAAAATGCGGGATTGAGGCCGCCGCAGGTGGGCTCATGGACTCTCGATGCTGCCGTTGGATTCCCTGTTTTTCATCCCTTTGCCGTATCAGGCCGCCTCAAAGCACCGGATCTCGAACAGCGCCTCACTCAGGTTCATCTCGCCGGCCTCCAGGAGCTTGCCGACCAGGTGCTCGGTCAGCGGCTTGAGCCGAGCCAGCTGGGCCTTGCATTCGCCGTACAGGCGCGCGCTCTGTGCTTGCATGATGCGGCGCGTTTCGTCGTCCACTTCCCGACCGCCTCCCTGGCTATCAGTGGCGAGCGCACTGAAGTTCAGGCGGGTATTGCGGTACATGCCCATCTCGCCCACGGCGTAGTGCAACAACTGCGTCACGCGGGTGATGTCGTTGTGTGCCCCGTTGGTGGTGCCTTCCTCGCCAAAGAAGACCTCCTCGTTGGCCATACCGCCGAGCAGCACGCGCACGTCGTGTTCGATGTCACCTTTGGTCTTGAGCAGGTTGGCCCCCTGCTTGTGGAAGACGAAGCCCAATGCGTTGTTGCGCGGGTTTGCCTTGAGCGAAATCTTGATGGTCTTCATTTCGGCCAATATCTGGTCCCACTCACCGTTGGCCAGATTGCGCTCAAGTTCAAGGTCTACCAGGAAGTGGCCCCATTCGTGCACGGCAATGATGCGGCGGTCGCGCTCGCGTTCCTGGGTGGTGTGACTGTTGACGTTGCCCACCAGCATACGCTCGGCGGCCTTCATCAGAGTGTCGGCGCCGATCATTTCACCCGCCTGCACGGCCGTGATTCCGGCCTGGTTGACGATGGTCTCCAGGTCGGCCGGGCTGCGGCCCTCGGTCACTTCCACCAGGTGGCGCAGGTCCATGTCGGGTAGAACCTTGTTGGCGCGCTGCGCCAGATAGTGGCCAAGGATCGCCAGCCGCTCGTCCCGGTTGGGCAGGCGAAAATCCACCTTCATCTGGAAGCGGCGCAGCATGGCCTCGTCCATGCGCATGCTTTCGCTGTTGAAGTTGCTGGCCACAATCCATATGATCTCGGCATCGTTCCTGCTGCGCACGCCATCGAGCACAGACAGCAGCGTGTTCGCAGTGTCGTCATCGAACTTGCGGCGACCGCCGCGCTTCATGAAAAGGTCCTGCGCCTCGTCCAGGAAAACGATGCAGTGCTTGCGCCGCTTGGCCATGGCCATGATGCGACTGAGGGTGTTCGACCCGCCAGCGACGTAGCCCGTCTCCAGGTTGGCTGCAGAGTGGAATAGGATCGGCAGCCGCAGTTCCTTGGCCAGATAGCTGGCCAGCCTGGTCTTGCCGGTACCCGCCGGGCCGCTGAACATCACATTGAAAGGTTTGCTGATCCCGTACTCGGCATACGCCGCGCGGCGCTGATACTGATCCTTGATCTGCGCCACCTCGGCCTTGATATCGTCCATTCCCACCAGTTCTTCGATCGAGCCATGCACCTGCGCCGGCTCGATGAACTTGAGTGACTTGAACTGGCCTTTGAACTGGAAGTACAGGAAGGCCAGCAGGCCGAGCGTCAGCGCAACCGATAGCACACCGCTGACGCCGGCCTTCCAGCCGTCCTTGGCGGACTGCGGACGGGCGCCGGAAAAACGCTGGTCCAGGCGCTCGATCAATTCCAGCCCCTTGCCGTCGAGTTCGTCGCGCGGAATGAAGACCAGCTTGCCGCCCCACAGTGCGGTGACGGCCTTGTCGGCGAAGATCCGGGTCTCCAGGTCGCTCGGGTAATACGCGTACTGCGTGCCCTGTGATTCGATCAGGAAGGTGCGCTCCGATACGTCCCACAGCAGGGGCTTGTAGATCACGCTGATACGCGCGACCGGGTTCGCCTCCAGGAAGCTCAACAGCGAGCCGGTGCCGAACACCACGGGCAGCTTGTCGTTGAGCATCCACACGCCATCGCCCGCATTTCCGGCAACCGCCATGCGCTTGACCTGCTCTGCCACGACGGCCTGCTTCTCGAAGAGCGCGAACGAATAGATGCCGGTGGCCGGAATGAGGATGGTGATGGCCAGCACCATCAGCTTGACGACCAGCGACTGGATCACGAACCAGTCCTGCAGGCGCCTGACGGCTTTCTTGATGGTGCGCCACAGTCCCGTTGTGGCTGGCGCCGCGTCGCTGGGTTTCGGCAAATCCGGCATGGCAGTCTTTCGTGGCGAACGGCCGCTCCCCGGATCGTCGGTCCTCAGAGACAATCCGCCTTCATGGTCGCCACTCGGCGACCAGTCAGACGCTTAGCGCAAGCCGAAAAAAGACAGGATAGCGACAACGATGACGACTGCGCCGACGAGGTAAACGATGCTGTTCATGAGACTTCCCTTTCGCGAGGGTTGAAGGAGTTAAACGGGCTAAGCGCGTGTCGGAAGCAATCCACCACACACGAGTCTCTCTTGTATCCTTGTTGGCCCGAAATCTCTGTACGCTGGCACGCATAGAGCATGCCCTTGCACAGTTTTTCGCCTCGCCTTCTCGCAGGAACTTGTCGCCGACGGCGAAATCCATGCACGCGGTACAGACCGATGCAGTCAGTCTCGACCTAGGGCTGACAGTCGTCTTTGCGCGCACGGACGCCGCCGATCTTGACAATCAGCCGTTACATTTCGCCCTTTTCCGGACTTTTCGTCTCAACTCATTCCGGGTCTGAACGCTCGCGGAGCTCGCTTCAGCCGTAATCTCGAGCGGCTCGATGCTGCTGCTGACGCCGACGCCGACGCCGACGGGCGGATGGCATCACAGTATCGGCGCATTACGTCGCGACCATAGCCAACGCTGACGCTTGCGTTCTGGACGTAGTGGGGAGATACCTTCTTCCTCGTCGACGAAAGTCCTGGCGATCAAGAGTCGAACATTCATGCCATCTGTGTGCCGCCGCACAGACCACGGTGGGCAGCACACAGTAAGGTGCAGGCGTGCGGACTGTTGGGTGGCATCGGTGGCGGCGAAGCCGGCGGCGAGCATGGACATGGACAAACACATGTCCCAGATGCAGCAGAACATGAAAACCATGCAGGTGCAGATGGAGCAAGTGTTGCAGCACGATCAGGCCATGGCGCCGATGCCTGCCAAGTAACTCAGGGAGAGCGTCGTTAACGCTGTGGCACGTGCAGGCCTGTGGTCGGTGCTCGCCTTCGTTTTGAATCTGGTGTGGGAAATCGCGCAGGTCAGCCTCTATACGATCTGGGCCGCAGCGGACGGCATGAGTGTCGCATGGGCACTGCTTCATTGCACTTTGGGCGATGTCATTATTGCACTCGTGATGTTCGCGTTGGCCGGCGCGGTGCTCTGGTGCGCGGACTGGCCGGCGTCGCGCCCATGGACAGGCGGCGCAATTGTGGTGATCGGCACGATGGCCTTTACCGCGTGGAGCGAATGGTACAACGTCTATCGTGTCGGCAACTGGGGCTATACGGCGAGCATGCCGACTGTTTTTGGCATTGGTCTTTCCCTGCTATTGCAGTGGCTGATCCTGCCGCCCGTGATGGTCGTTGCCTATCGAACGCTGGGTTCTATGCTGTTCGGCCGGTACAGCACGCAAAGCGCGATCCCAACCCACGACGTCACGAGGATCCAGCCATGACCGCAGAGGTGAATCATTCGCATCAGGCACACGCTCACGATCATCCGCACACGGAATCCACACCTCCCGGCGCTGTAGCGGCCGCGAGCAGCCGCCCTTACACCTGCCCGATGCACCCGGAGATTGTGCATGACGCACCGGGCAGTTGTCCGAAGTGCGGCATGGCCCTGATACCGATAGTCGCGGCCATTCCACGTGCCCTCGAATATACCTGCCCCATGCATCCGGAGATTCGCAGCCCGCAGCCCGGCAGTTGTCCCAAATGCGGGATGGCGCTGGTACCGATCGCGGGCTCTGTGGACACTGATGATTCCGAATTGCGTGACCTCACCCGGCGGCTATGGCTCGGTGTCGCCTTGTCAATCCCGCTCGCCGTCCTGGCGATGTCGCCGATGGTCGGCCTTCACGACTTGTTCGGTCTGCAGCCACGGCAGCGCGGCTGGGTGGAGTTTGTGCTGGGCACACCGGTCGTTCTGTGGGTCGGCTGGCCGATCCTGCGCGAGTTCTGCTTATCGCTTGTCCACCGTGAGCTCAACATGTACACGCTGATCGGGCTCGGGGTCGGGCTTGCCTATGGGTTCAGCCTCGCCGCCGTGTTCTTCCCCGGCGTGTTTCCAGCGGAATTCCGCGAGCATGACGGTGCAATAGGGACCTATTTCGAGGCAGCGGCAGTAATCGTGACCCTGGTGATGCTTGGCGATTTCCTGCAGTTGCGAGCGATGGGCCAGACCAGCCAGGCGATTCAGCAATTGCTGAAGCTCGCGCCCAACCTCGCCTGGCGTCTACGCGACGACGGTACCGAGGAACAGGTGGCGCTGGAGACGGTTGCTGTCGGCAACAGGCTGCGAGTGAAGCCGGGCGAGAAGGTACCCGTGGATGGCACGGTACTCGAGGGCACGAGTCGTATAGACGAATCGATGATCACCGGCGAGCCCGTGCCAGTGGCCAAAGCGGCCGGCGACAAAGTCACCGGCGCCACGGTGAACGGCAATGGCGCCTTGCTGATCCTCGCCGAACGCGTCGGCGCGGACACGCTGCTGGCACGTATCGTTCACCTGGTCGGTGAAGCGCAACGCACGCGTGCGCCGATCCAGCGGCTGGCCGATATCATCGCTGCCTGGTTCGTCCAGATAGTCGTGGCGATTGCCATCGTGACGGCGCTCACGTGGTGGTTTTTTGGTCCGGAGCCGAGACTTGCCTACGCCTTTGTAAACGCCGTGGCCGTGTTGATCATCGCCTGCCCGTGTGCTGTCGGCCTCGCCACACCGATCTCGATGACCGTCGCCATGGGGCAAGGCGCGCGCGCCGGCATTCTGTTCCGCAACGCCGAGGCGATTGAGCGGATG
>JAFLDL010000070.1 GCA_017302435.1 Candidatus Accumulibacter necessarius | reverse complement strand
ACGGGCTCACAGAGTGAGCCCGTCAGAAAAAAGTTCGCCGCCGCCGTGGGGCTCGTCAGAGATTCGGGGTGGTTGCTCCATAATGCCGCAAATCAGGGGGCTGTGAACAGACCCTTGGTAACTCATTGAGCGTAAACGATTATTTCGGAGGGTCAACGACGTTGGCATTCATGCGATTGCCCTGCCAGAGCGCTTGGAGAACACCCTTCCCCGAGCAAGAGCCGGTAGAATTCGTCCTGGGTCGCGACTGCCCGTGGGCAAGACCCGCCGAGCAGATCAGTCCTGCTCCGGTCACGGGCCGGGTCGGCCAAGCGGGCCCTGGTCAATAGCGTATAGCTATGGTTTGAATTATCAGAATCAATTGGAACAATTCTGGCGACTCTACTAACATTCGCCCGTCGCTTGTTTTCATTCACCGAACTCAAAGGAGAGCTCACCATGTCCTTGATCAACACCGAAATTAAGCCGTTCAAAGCCACCGCTTTTCACAATGGCAAGTTTGGTCCCGTGTCCGATGCCGACCTGAAGGGCAAGTGGTCGGTGGTCGTCTTCTACCCTGCCGATTTCACCTTTGTCTGCCCAACCGAACTCGGTGACCTGGCCGACGAATACGACTCCTTCCAGAAAATTGGCGTCGAGGTGTATTCGGTCTCGACCGACACCCACTTCACGCACAAAGCATGGCATGACGCCTCCGACACCATCAAGAAAATCCGTTATCCGATGATCGGCGACCCCACTGGCAGCATCACCCGTAACTTCGACGTGATGATCGAGGAAGAGGGCCTGGCGCTGCGCGGCACCTTCGTGATCAACCCCGAGGGCGTCATCAAGGTCTGCGAGATCCATGACCTCGGTATCGGTCGCGACGCCAAGGAACTGCTGCGCAAGGTGCAGGCTGCCCAGTACGTTGCCAGCCACCCGGGTGAAGTCTGCCCGGCCAAGTGGACGCCGGGTGATGCTACGCTGGCTCCGTCGCTTGACCTGGTTGGCAAGATCTAGCACTGCTGGTCAGCGCGCTGCAGGTCACCTCGCCTGCAGCGACGAGCCGGGTCTCAGTGCAAAGGGGCCGCAAAGCTGGCTGCTTGGCGGCCCCTTTTCAATGCCACTCGACAAGGGAGAACTCACATGCTGGACACCAACATCAAGACACAACTGCGGGCCTACCTCGAAAAAATCCAGCACCCGATCGAGTTGGTCACCACGCTCGATGCCAGCAGCAAGGCGCAGGAGATGCTCGCTCTGGTTCAGGACATTGCGGAGCTTTCCGGCAAGGTCAGCGTCAGGCAGGATGGCGATTCTCCCCGCAAGCCGTCGTTTACCGTCGGCCGCCCTGGAGAAGCGGCACGCATCAGCTTTGCCGGCATCCCGATGGGGCACGAATTCACCTCGCTGATCCTTGCCCTGCTGCAGACCGGCGGCCATCCCCCGAAGGCGGAGTCCAGCGTGATCGACAATATTCGCGCCATATCGGGCCAGTTCCGTTTCGAGACCTTCATCTCGCTGTCCTGCCACAACTGTCCCGATGTCGTTCAGGCGCTGAACCTGATGGCGGTGCTCAACCCCGGCATCAGCCACCAGATGGTCGATGGTGCGCTGTTCCAGGACGAAGTGACCGAGCGCCAGATCATGGGGGTGCCCACGGTCTTTCTCAACGGTGAACAGTTCGGGCAGGGCCGCATGACGCTCGAGGAGATCATCGGCAAGATCGATACCGGCGCCTTGCAGCGTGAGGCGGACAAGGTCTCGGCGCGCGAACCCTTCGACGTGCTCATCGTTGGCGGTGGCCCCGCCGGCGCCGCGGCAGCCATCTACGCCGCGCGCAAAGGCATTCGCACGGGCGTCGTCAGCGAACGTTTTGGCGGACAGGTGCTTGACACCCTGGCGATCGAGAACTTCATCTCGGTCAAGGAAACCGATGGCCCAAGACTCGCAGCCGGGCTTGAGCAGCATGTCAGGGAGTACGATGTGGACATCATGAACCTGCAGCGCGCCGAGGCGCTGCTGCCGGGAACCGACGGCGGCATGACCGAGGTCCGGCTGGCCAGCGGTGCGACCCTCAGGAGCAAGACAGTGATCATCGCCACCGGCGCGCGCTGGCGCGAGATGAACGTTCCCGGCGAAAGACAGTATCGCGGGCATGGCGTAGCTTACTGCCCGCATTGCGATGGACCGCTGTTCAAGGGCAAGCGGGTAGCGGTGATCGGTGGCGGCAACTCGGGCGTCGAGGCGGCAATCGACCTCGCCGGCGTCGTCGGTCATGTGACGCTGCTTGAGTTCGAAAACGTCCTGCGTGCTGACGCTGTGTTGCAGAAGAAGCTCTTCAGCCTCCCCAACGTCAAGGTGATCACCCACGCATTGAGCACCGAGGTGACCGGAGACGGCAAGAAGGTCAACGGCCTGATGTACACGGATCGGTCCAGCGGCGAGGGCCATCGTGTCGACCTCGAAGGGGTGTTTGTGCAGATCGGCCTGCTACCGAACAGCGAGTGGCTCAAGGGCACGATCGCCCTCTCGCCGCGAGGCGAGATCGAGATCGATGCGCGGACGGAAACGTCCTTACCGGGTGTATTTGCGGCGGGCGACGTGACCACGGTACCCTACAAGCAGATCATCATTGCCATGGGCGAAGGATCCAAAGCTGCACTCAGCGCATTCGATCACCTGATTCGTAGTCCAGCATAGTCCATCGTAGGCCAGTTTCCTGAACGCGCGACAGCCGTAGCCAGGTTCTCGACCAGCGGCCACCTTCAGCCGTGCCGGCCATCGTTCATGCCGCGGCTCGAAGCGGCTGCTGGCGACAGCTTGATTGCCGGTGGACTGTCGGGTAAGGTCCACAAGCCATGACACCACCCGAAACCACCGCCGAGCTGCTCCACAAGCTCAGCAAGGAACTGCCCAGCAAGCGCGCACTGCTGATCGATCGTTATCCGAATGCGCGCAGTTCCTTGCGCATCATGCTTGCGTCGATGGGGGTCACGGCGGTACATAACGCTGGCAATTCAGCGGAGGTGCTGCGGCAGGTCAGGGCGCACAGCTTCGATATCATCCTGTCCGCTTACCTGCTGGAAGACGGGCGTGATGGCCAGCAACTGCTGGAAGAACTGCGCCAGCAACATCTGTTGCGTCGAAACACCGTCGTCTTCATCATCACCGGCGAACGCGGATACCACAACGTTGTCTCGATAGCCGAACTGGCGCCTGACGACTACCTGATCAAGCCTTTTTCGACCGAAGAATTGCACGCCCGGCTAGTCCGCGCCATCTACCGGAAGCGCTTCTTCTCGCAAGCCTACGAGCATCTCGATAACGGCGCTTTCGCCCTGGCGCTCGCCAACTGCGAACGGCTGCTCGGGCAGGATAGCGGTTTTCTTTTTGATGCCCTACGGCTAAAGGGCGAGATCCTCAACACTCTTGGACGCCACGCCGAAGCGCAGGTCGTCTACCAACAGGTGCTGGCACAACGCGTCGTACCATGGGCCCGCATGGGCCTGGCAACGGCCTGGCGTGGTCAGCAGAACCTGGCGGAAGCTGAAGCGCTTGGGCGATCGCTCGTTGACGAGTTCCCCGAATTCACCGCCGCCTATGATTTCCTTGCCGAGGTCCGTGAAGAGATGGGCAAGCTGGAGGAGGCTCAGGAAGTGTTGCTGCGTGCCGCGGCGATCTCTCCCAACAACGCGTCGAGACAACGGATGGTTGGCGACGTGGCCGCCCGCAATAACGATCTGCAAACCGCCGAAAGGGCCTACGGCAAGGTGCTGGAACGTCGCCGCGGCTCGTCGCTGAGGAATATCGAGGACTACACCAATCTCTCGCGGGTCATGCTCGACCGCGGCCACATCGCGGGCGCCAAACAGGTCACCGACGCCCTGCGCCGTGACTGGCGAGGGAAGCGGGAAGGGGAATTCGCCGTACTGGTCATGGAAAGCTTGCGCGCGGGCAAGGAAGACGAACCAGCCAAGGCCCGGGAAGCGGTGGGAAAAGCGCTTGTCCTGCACGAGGCGCTGCAGTCTGAAGGAAGAATGGGGCGAGTATCGCAGAAGCTCACGCTTGACCTCGCTCAGGCTTGTCTGACAACCGACAACGAGGCGAGCGCGCGCGAGATTCTCCGCAAACTGGCGGCCGAGAACCATGAAGACCGCACGATGATTGCCAACATCCAGAGCATCTACGCCAGGGCAGGCAAGGAAACAGACGGACAGGCAATGCTCGCGGAAGTCGGCAAGGAAATCGTCGAACTCAATAACCGGGGCGTGCTCGCCGCGCGCAGCGGGGATGTCGAAGGCTCGGTAAAGTTGCTGATGGAAGCCGCCGAACGGGTACCCAACCTGCAGTTTCTCGTCAATGCCACCAAGGCGATTTTCACCCTGCTCGAAATCAAGGGCTGGGATCCGGTCCTGGCCAAGCGCGGCCTTCGTTTCCTGCAGCTGGCACAGGCCAGGGACATGCGCAACGCGCGGGTGATTTCAGCCCGCGAACTCTACCAGCGGGTCGCGCGCAAATACGGCATCGCGATCATCCCGTTGGCTACGGCAAAGCGGCTGGGCGAAAAGACAGAAACCTAGCCGGCGGCCGGTGGTGGCGATCGCGGGAGGGCAGCGAATCCCCTGCCCTCCACAGACCATGAGCGCACGGCAGCTTACTGGCTCGCCTGTCTTTCCAGACGGCAGTGGTTGGCCTGCAGCAGCTCGTCAAGAAAGGCCCTGGCCGGCAAGGACAGAATCTTCGATCGCAGATGGGCCACCCGCCATGGCCTGCGTAGCGGGAATCCCTGGACATCGAGAATGCATAGGCCTTCGGTCGCAGGGTCGGCAGGCAGCGCGTGTCGTGAAAGCACTGCCAGCCCCATGCCACTGGCAACCAGATCGCGGATCGCTTCATTGCTGCTGACCGTCAGCTTGACCTCAAGCCTGATCCCGAGCTGAGCGAGATGCTCGTCGATCGTCCGGCGGGAGCCGGAGCCCGCTTCGCGGAGAATGAAGCGCTCGCTCTCCAGTTCGCCGAGTTCGATCTGTCGTGCCGCTGCCCAGTGACCCGCGGGCGCGATGACCACCTGTTCGTTGTCGAGAAACGGAAAGCTGCTGACTTCCAGATCTTCCGGCGGATAAAGCATCACGTAGAGGTCATCCTGATTGCCACGCATGCGCGCAACGATGCGCTCGCGGTCAGCAATCGCCAACTCGATGTTGATCTCGGGATAGCGTCGGCAGAAGTCACCCAGCATGCGCGGCAAAAAGTACTTCGCGGTGGTCACCAGCGCAACCCGCAGGCGACCGCGCTTGAGTCCCTTCAGATCGTCGATGGCCGCTTCAAAGCGCCCCCAGACATCATCCAGCGCTCGCGCCGTCTGCAGCATCTCCTCCCCGGCAGCCGTCAGAATGGCCTCGCGGCCTTCCTGCTCGAAAAGGGGCAGACCCAAGGTATCGACGATCTGCCGGATCTGCAGCGAAACCGCCGGCTGGCTCAGATGGAGGGCTTCGGCAGCCTTCGAAAAACTGCGGTGCTGCGCGACCGCCGTGAAGGTCTCGATCTGACGAAAAGTGATGCGACGGCGCGGCATGTATAAGTCCTAGCAAATAGTTGTCGCCATTATATCTAATTGGACTTTATCTCACTGTGCCCGCACACTTATTCCGTCCGCCAAGTTGTACGGACAAGACCGGAACAACAACCTAGGAGATAGACATGCGTCATTACACCACCGACAGCGCTGAAGCCATGTCACGCGTCGTAGCCCTCGCCCTGCTCGCCGATGGTGCCCTTGACCACAGCGAACTCGAGTCACTGAAAAGTCGCCAGATGCACGACAGACTGCGCATCGCCCCCGAAACGCTCGATCGGGTGATGCACGAGTTCTGCAACGACCTGCTGCAATGCGCGCGAGCGCCAAACATCGGACAGATAGAACTCGATCGAGAATTGATCGATCAACTTCTCGACGACATCAGATCCCCTGAAATGCAGAAGGATGCGCTCGGCGCGATAGTAGACATCGTCAATGCCGATGGCTGCCTCAACGGTGGTGAAGCCATTCTGATCTCGGAGGCGATGAACCTTTGGGGACTCGAACTGAAACAGGTTTCCCGCACCGAAGTCCGCCAAGCGCAACGCCCTTCCCGGGTAATCGAGATGCTGCACGACGGGCTTTCGTGAAGCGCTGGTGAGCGCAAGGCAGCCGGGCAAAGGCTTCGTGGCCGGGGGCGGGACTAGTGCCGGCCGCCCAGTCCCAGATAGCTTTCAACGACCCGGGGATCTGTCAGCAAGTCCCGGGTAGGGCCTTCGAGCGACAGCTCTCCGGTCTCCAGAACATAGCCGTAATCGGCCACCTGCAGCGCGGCACGCGCGTTCTGCTCAACGAGCAGAATGGCCACCCCGAGCTTCTTGAGCTGGGTGATGGTGCGGAAGATCTCCCGGATGACCAGAGGCGCGAGTCCCAGACTGGGTTCGTCGAGCAGCAACAAGCGGGGTTTGGCCATCAATGCCCGGCCCATGGCCAGCATCTGTCGCTCGCCACCGGAAAGCGTCGCGGCCATCTGCTCACGACGTTCCATCAGGCGTGGAAAGATGTCGAATACATCGTCCATCGTCTCCAGCTGGTCTCGATGGCCGGCCCGATAACGGTCAAAAGCGCCCAGCAGGAGGTTGTCCTCGACGCTCATTTCGGCAAACAGCTCGCGCTTCTCGGGGACCAGGGTCATTCCCTGACGTACCAGTTTCTCGACGCTGCGCCCAGCGTCCTGCCGCTCGCCGAGATAGACGATCTCGCCGCGCACGGGCAGCAGACCGATCAGCGCGCAGAGCAGAGTGGTCTTGCCGGCGCCGTTCGGGCCGATGACGGTGACGATCTCGCCGCGGTGCACCTTGAGGCCAATCCCGTGCAGCGCGTCGACCTTGCCGTAGCTGACCGACAGGTCACGCACCTCGAGAACGACGGTTTTTTCGCCTTCACCGTCCAGTTCGCTCATTCGACCCCCCCGAGATAGGCATCGACCACCGCCGGATTCCGCTGGATCTCTTCCGGCAGACCGGCAGCGAGCTTACGGCCGAACTCCATGACCACCACCCGGTCGGCCAGACCCATCACGAAGTCCATGTCGTGCTCGACCAACAGGATGCCGATGCCTTCCGCGCGCAGGCGGCGCAGCAGGTCGGCGAGCGCCTGTTTTTCCAGGTAGCGCAAACCGGCAGCCGGCTCGTCGAGGAGCAACAGGCAGGGGTCGGCAGCAAGCGCCCGGGCGATCTCGACGATGCGCTGCTTGCCGAGCGGCAGGCTGCCGGCGGCTTCATACATCTGATCGGCCAGACCGCAACGCTCGATCTGCAAGGCCGCTTCGTGCAGCAGGCGCGCCTCTTCCGCTCGATCAGCACGGCAGGCGGCGGCGACGAAGCCCTTGTGGCCGCGCAGGTGGGCACCGATGGCGACGTTCTCGATGACGCTCATTCCCGCCAGCAAGCGGACGTGCTGAAACGTGCGGCTCATGCCCAGGCGGGCGATGTGGCGCGCCGGCAACGACTCAATGCGTTCGCCGCGAAAAGCGACCATGCCGGAACTCAGCGGATCGACGCCGGAGATGCCGTTGAACATCGTCGTCTTGCCGGCCCCATTGGGTCCGATCAGCGCCATCACCTCGCCAGCCCGAACCTTGAAGCTGACCTTGTCGTTGGCCACCAGGCCGCCAAAACGCTTGCTCGCATCGGTCACCTCGAGCAGCAGCGAACCCGATGCCGGCAGCGGACGACGCGCCAGCAACTCGGCCGCGGGCACGCGCACGCGCGACACGGACTGCGGAAAGAGGCGCATGACGATCGGCCAGACACCGTCACGCGCGCGATGCAGGACGAAGATCATCAGCAAGCCAAAGACGATCACTTCGAAGTTGCCGCTCTGTCCAAGCAGTGTCGGCAACCAGTCCTGCAGCCATTGCTTGAGAATGGTGATCAGGCCGGCGCCAACGATCGCCCCCCAGACATGCGCGACACCCCCGACCACCGCCATGAACAGGTATTCGATGCCTTGCGTCAGCGAGAACGGTGTCGGATTGACGAAGCGCTGCAGGTGGGCGTAGAGCCAGCCCGAAACACTGGCGTAGAGCGCCGCGACGGTAAAGATGACGATCTTCGCGCGCGGTGTGTTGACGCCCATTGCTTCGGCCATCAGCGAGCCACCGCGCAGGGCGCGAATGGCGCGCCCCTCGCGCGAGTCGAGCAGGTTCCGCGTGGCGAGAACGACGACCAGCAGGACAACCCAGATCAGATAGAAGAACTCGCGCCCGGACCTGATCTCCAGGTCGAAGAGCTGCAACGGCGGAATGCCGGTAATGCCGGTATGGCCACCGAGCGCATTGAGGTTACCGAAGAGATAGTACAGGCTGATCCCCCAGGCGATCGTCCCCAAGGGCAGGAAGTGCCCGGAAAGGCGCAGCGTCACGAGGCCGAGCGAGCCCGCGACGACGGCCGTGACCAGCAGGCCGGCCGGCAGCGTCAGCCATGGCGAAACGCCATGAACGGTCGTCAGGTACGCGGAAGTGTACGCGCCAAGGCCGACGAAAGCGGCCTGCCCGAATGACGTCAGACCACCGACACCGGTCAGCATGACCAGTCCGAGCGCAACGATTGCGTAAAGGCCGATGTAGTTGAGCAGTGTCACGTAGAATTCGGGCAGGAACAGCGGTGCTACCGCCAGGGCGGCGATGAACAGCAACAGGAAAGCCGTGTCGTGCGACGGATGCCTCATTCCTCCTCCACGTGCCGTGTCTTCAGCGAGCGCCAGAGCAATACCGGGATGATCAGCGTGAAGACGATCACCTCCTTGAAGGCGCTCGCCCAGAAGGACGAATAGGATTCGAGCAGGCCGACCAGGATGGCGCCTGCGGCGGCCACCGGATAGCTCGCCAGGCCGCCAATGATCGCACCGACAAAGCCCTTGAGACCGATCAGGAAACCCGAGTCATAGTAGATCGTCGTGATCGGCGAAATCAGGATGCCGGAGAACGCCCCGATCGATGCCGCCAGCGTAAACGACAGCATCCCGGCCAGTGTCCCCGAAATGCCCATCAGACGCGCGCCAGTGCGGTTCATCGCCGTGGCGCGCAGCGCCTTGCCGTAAATGGTCCGTTCAAAGAAGAAATAGAGCGCGACGATCAGCACCACGCTGGCAACCACGACCAGGATCGTTTGTCCTTGCAGGAGCGTATCGCCGAGTTCGAAGCTGACGTCGGTAAACGCCGGCGTGCGCGAGCCCTCGGCTCCGAAGAACAGCAGCCCGATACCGATCAGGGTCACGTGCACCGCGACCGAGACGATCAGCAGGACGAGCACCGAGGCTTCGGCAACCGGCTGGTAGGCAAGGCGATAGATCATCGGCCCGAGTGGAACGACCAGCATCAGCGCCAGCAACACCTGCACCGGCAATGGCAAGCTGGCCGCGGAAACGGCGAAGAGGACGCCGGCGAGCAGCAACGGTATCCCGCAATTGACCAGGACAATCCAGGGAATCCGCCTGAACTGCCGACCACGCAGCGCCCGGGAACCGTCGACCAACGCAATCACCGTGCCCAGGGCCAGCACCAACCAGATCGTTCCCGGCAACCTGCCAGCCTGCAGGCTGGCCAGCGTCAGGGCGCCGAAAGCAACGAACTCGCCTTGCGGGATGAAAATCACTCGCGTCACGGCAAAAACCAGGACCAGGGCCAGCGCGAGCAGCGCGTAAATGGCGCCGTTGGACAGGCCGTCCTGCCCCAGCAGCAATGCAATCTGCAAATCCATCAGAACTGTTCCAGTCGATACCCCAGCCACCGCAAGTCCGGCTGCCGGCTGCCGGGCCGCCAGACGTCGTCGCCAACGGGGATCGGGACAAGCTTGCCGGCCCCGCAGCTGACCTCGGTCAACCGCGGAGACAACAGCCGGCGGCGCGCGGAAGCCGAAACCTTACTGCACGAGCTTCCAGTTTCCGCCTTCGATCTTGACCATTACCCGCGACCGCTGGTCAAAGCCGAGATGATCCTGCGGGCTCATGTTGAAAACCCCGTGCGCTGCCGTGAGGTTGCGGGTGTTTTCGAGCGCGTCACGCAGCGCCTTGCGAAACTCCGGCGTCCCCGGCTGTCCCTTCTTCAGCGCTACCGGTACGGCATTGACGAGCAGCTTGCTGGCGTCCCAGGCGTGAGCGCCGAAGGTCGATGCCGTGCCCTTGCCGTTTGCCGCCTCGTACTTGACGACATACTCCAGCGCCGCTTTCTTGATCGGATTGCTGTCAGGCAATTGTGCGGCCACCAGCACCGGACCCGCCGGGAGGAAGGTGCCCTCGCAGTCCTTGCCACAGACCCGCAGGAAGTCGGCATTGGCCACCCCATGCGTCTGGTAAATGATGCCCTTGTAACCCCTTTCCTTGAGCGACTTCTGCGGCAAGGCGGCCGGCGTACCGGCGCCGCCGATGAGCACCGCATCGGGCTTGGCGGCGATGGTCTTCAGTACCTGGCCGGTCACCGAGGTATCGGCGCGATTGAAGCGCTCGTTGGCGACGATCTGGATCTTGCGCGCCTCGGCAATCTTCGAGAACTCGTTCCACCAGCCTTCACCGTAGGCGTCGGCAAAACCGATGTAGGCCACCGTCTTGACGTTGTTGTCGATCATGTGCTGCACGATCGCCGTTGCCATCTGGGCATCGTTCTGGGGCGTCTTGAAGACCCAGTAACGTTTGCCATCCATCGGCTCGATGATTCGCGACGAAGCCGCCATGGCAATCATCGGCGTCTCGGCTTCCGCGACCACATCGATCATCGCCAGCGAATTGGGCGAGGTCGTCGAGCCAATGACCACGTCGACCTTGTTCTCGGCGATCAGCTTGCGGGTGTTCTTGACCGCCGTGGTGGTATCGGAAGCATCATCGAAAACGATGTAATTCACCTTCTGACCGGCAATGGTCGCTGGCAACAGCGCCACGGTGTTCTTCTCGGGGATACCCAGGGAGGCAGCTGGCCCGGTTGCGGAAAGCGTCACGCCGACGTTGATATCCGCTTGGACACCAGCGGCAAAGGCGGCCGCCACAAGAACAAAGAGCTTACTGATCGATAGTTTGATTTTCATCGTCCCCCCCAACACTATTCTCGGTGTAAAGCCGTCAGCCCGACATGGCGTTCGGCAAGCAATCATTGTGCGGCCGCAGCGACCGCGAGACAAGACTAAACAAAGGTATCGTGGGCAAACTTGATGATAAAGAGGCTCACGACGCACAGGAAAACCTTCCTGACGAAACCGCTGCCGTGGCGCAATGCGAGATGCGTGCCGAGAAAGGAACCAAGGATGTTGCAGACCGCCATCAGAACGGCCAGCAGGGGCAGGAAGTGGCCATGCGGGATAAAAAAAGCGAGCGCAGCGAGGTTGGTCGAGACATTCACCACTTTCGAAGCGGCCGAGGCGTGCAGGAAGTCAAAGCCGAAAAAGCGAACGAAAAGAAAAATCAGGAAGCTGCCTGTTCCCGGCCCGAAGAAACCATCGTAGAAACCGATCGCACCGCCCAGCAACAGGGCATAGGCAAACTCCCGCCGGCCCTTGTGCTGGGGCTGATGAAGCGCCCCGAAATCGCGGCGCCCGAAAGTGTAGGCGGCAGCCCCGATGAGCAGCAGCAGGATCAGCGGGCGCAGCATCGCCGGTGGCAGCCAGGCGACTGCCATGGCGCCGAGATAGGAACAGGCGAAGGCAGCCAGGGCTGCCGGCAACGTCGTGCGCCAGGGCATCTCGACACGACGAGCGTAGCGCCAGGCAGCGTTGCTGGTGCCGAAAACGCTGGAAAACTTGTTGGTGCCGAAAAGGGTCGCCGGGAGTTCCTGCGGCAGGGCATTGAACAGGGCCGGAATCTGGATCAGCCCCCCTCCGCCAACCACCGCATCGATGAAGCCGGCAAACAGCGCGGCCAACGCCAGGCCGAGCAGCAGCGAGTGATCGAGGCCCGCCATCCCTGCTCAGCGCTGCGCCACGAAGAAGATTCGCTTGAAAGGAAAAAGCGTTTGTCCATCCGCCGCTGGCGGATAGGCAGCGCGCAGCCTTTCCCGATAGGCGGCGAGAAAATCGTCAGCTGTCGCCGGCGCAAGCCGCGCCAGATAGGGGACCAGTGTCGTACCCTTCATCCACTCGATGACGGCATCGTCCCCGCTGAGCACCTGCCAATAGGTGGTCTCCCACAGTTCCAGGTGGCGACAATGCGGCATCAGCAACTGCTGGTATTCAACGGCCGACAGGACGCTGCCCATGCGGACGTCGCCTAGCAGCTCGCGCCAGCGAGGCTCGGCAGCCAGCGCGAGCAGGATTCGGTGCGACGGCGCGGAGAAATTGGACGGCATCTGCACCGCCAGGACGCCAGCGGCGGCGAGCAGCCCAATGAGCTCGGGCAACAGGCGCTGGTGATCGCTTAACCAGTGCAAGGCCGCGTTCGAAAAAATCAGGTCGGGCGGCTGCTCCGCCCGCCAACCGGCAATTTCGGCGCGTTGCCAACAGATCGCCGAGACCGAAGCAGCGGCTTTCGCGAGCATCGCCGGATCACTGTCGACCCCCGTGATCTGCGCGTGGGGCCAGCGTTCGGCGAGCAGCCGGGTGATGTTTCCGGCGCCGCAGCCGAGATCAACGATCCGTGCCGGCTCACCTGCCAGTCTCGCCAACAGGTCGAGCGCCGGCCGCTGGCGGGCGGCAGCGAATTTCAGGTATTGCTCGGGGTTCCAGGTCATCTGCCGGTCACCTTTCGCCATGACAGCGTTCGGGAAGAAGATCACTCAAGCTGCCCGCCGAGTTTCTCAAAGGCCTCATTGGCTGACAGGAAGACCTCGCCGGAAAGCGACGCCCACAGCTCGGAGCGCACCAACCGATCCTGCACCGGCCCTTTGACCTCGGCCAGGTGGAGCCGGGTGTTCCGTTCGGCGAGGTCACGGTTGACTTCCGCCAGCACCTCAACCGCCGTCGCATCCATCCAGTTGACCGCACTCATCACCAACACCAGGTGCTGGATCCCGAACGACTGCTCCAATACCTGATTCAAGCGCAGCTCGACGGCCCCGAGATTGCCGAAGAAGAGGCTTTCATCGATACGCAGGAAGAGCACGCCGGGAATCGTCTGCACCTGGTACCGTTCGACGTTGCGGAAGTGTTCGCTGCCGGGAATCCTGCCGATCACCGCTATATGCGGCGTGCTGGCCCGCAGCAGCAAGGTCCCCATGGAAAGCAAGACGCCCAGCCCGATGCCGGCTTCCAGCCCGAAGACAAGCACGCCACCGGCCGTGCCCAGCCAGGCCAGGCCATCGGCGCGATCGTAAGCCCAGGCCTGGCGAAAGCCCCGGATATCGATCATCGTGTAAGCTGCCATCACGATGGTCGCGGCGAGAACCGCCAGCGGCAAGCGGGCGAAGCAATGGGCTGCCCCCGCCACCACGGCGATCATTGACACGGCCGATACGATGCTCGCCAAAGGCGTCTGAGCACCGGCAGCCACGTTGATGGCCGAGCGGGAGAGACCCCCTCCGACCGGCATGCCGCCAGAGAAAGCCGCGACGACGTTGGCGCCGCCAAGCCCCAGCAGCTCGGCGTTTGCATCGATCCGCTCGCGGCGTTTGATCGCCATGGTCTGCGCCAGGGTAATCCCCTGCACCATACCGATCAGTGCCATCACCGCGGCGGGGACGGTGAGCATCTTCAACGTATCGAAAGCGGGGAAGACGAACTCGAAACCCGGCAGCCCTTCGACCACCGTGCCAACCACTGCCACGCCCTGACGGCGATCGAGGTCAAGAGCAATCACCACCACGGTAGCCAGCAGGACAACCAGCAACGGCATCAGGCGAATGATCAACGTCGCCTTGCCGATACTGACCCCCAGCCGGACAAGCGTCCCGGTCAGCCCGCTGCGGACGAAGGCCAGCGTCACCAGTGCCGCCGTGCCGATCGCCAGCGTCGGCCAGTGGCTGCCGGGGAACAGGCGAAGCAGATCGGCAAGCAGTTGCCAGGCATTGGCCCCGTGCAGCGATAGCCCCAGGAGGTGCTTCATCTGGCTGACGATGATCAATACGGCCGAACCGGAAATGAAACCGCTGATCACCGGCCGGCTCAGCAACTGCGAAAGAAAGCCCAGACGCATTGCCCCGCAGGCCAGCAGCATCGCGCCGGAAACCAGCGACAAGGCGGCGGCCAGTCCGATGTACTCGGGCGACCCCGGCGCAGCGAGCGGACTCAGGACAGCATAGGTCATGATGGCGGTAATGGCCACCGGCCCGACCGACTGCACCATGCTGCTGCCCAACAAGGCATAGGCGATCACCGGCAAGATGCTGACATAAAGCCCGACCTGTGGTGGCAAACCTGCCAGCAAGGCGTAGGCCAGGCTTTGCGGTATGACCAGCACCGTCACGACCAAGCCCGCCAAGAGATCTGCGCCGAGTTTTTCCCGTTGGTAGTTCCTGAGCCAGCCTGGCAGGAAACGGCTTGTGAGAGGCATTATTGGTGACAAGACCAGAAAAGACCAGGATCCTTAAGACGCCCTCGGCAGCACCTGCTCTTGCACTTCGTTGGTGTCAGGGACCCGCATCGGCTCAACGCAGCATCCAACAATTATCCACAACAGCGTCGAAAAGCAGTAGCCATGCGGCAGCTGTTGGCAACCTGTGCGTATCCGTGATCGACTATCGCCGAATCCGCTGGCGACTCTGCCGATCAAGGACGTGCCTTGATCTGGCCGTTGCCGTTCTATTTTCCCACATTCGGTAACAAGAGAAGCGTTAGGTGTCAGAACGGCGCTTCGTAGTGTCCGGCTTCTGATCCCCGGCAGAGTCACACCTTCGAGGTCCCACTATCGGTTGATCGACGCTGTCGAATGGACAGCAGCTGGCGGCCTGGCTGGGATTGGTCCCCAAGCAGCTCGCCAGTGGCGGCAAGCAGTGGCTTCTGGGCATCAGAAAGACGGCGACACGTATCTGCGCACGCTGCTGATCCACGGCGCTCCGGCGGTGATCCGGGCAGCCGAACGCAAGGCGGGTATGCGCAAAACTGACTGGCGCAGCTGATCGGCCGGCGCAACAAAAACGTGGCAGCCGTGGCCTTGGCGAGCAAGAACGCCCGCATCGTCTGGGCGCTACTGGCCCACGCGCGGGACTATCAGCCCGGCCATGACCCGTCGGCGGCATGAACGCGGGTTGCCCACAGGCGCTCGCTCGCCAGCGTATGGGGCGCGCTCGCGAGCGCCTATGGACAACCCTGCGATATTGCAGCAGCACCACCGCCTTTTGTAGTTGTAGAGGAGTAACCCCCACCGATTGCTCGTGCGATCATGACGTGATGGCAAGGCAGGTAAAGACCGTGGTCGATTCCACCTGATCGCAGTCTCGCGCTTCAAGCGTGTCCGACCGGTGAGGCATCAATCAGCGAATTCCATCAGGATTACGTGGCGAAGCTCAAGCCTGTGTGAAACCGCTGTCTACAGAAGGTGTTTGGCGGATCCGGGGGCAAGAGCGACGAAAACAATGCAAACCGACAGCCAGCGCCCCCGCCGCGTCCGTTACTGCCCATGCTAATAGCGGCGATACGCCGTTCGATACGAGGAAAGCGGCAACCCGCTGGCCAGCTTCAGTTGCACAGCACCGTCCCGATCCGTTTGCCACACCCGGCTGCCGGCGTAGCGTTCGACGACATCAGGCCGTGGATGCTGGAAGCGGTTACGATAACCGACGGGTATGATCGCTTCCCGGGCGCCGACAGCGGCAATGAACTCGGCGGTCGACGACGTGCCGCTGCCATGGTGCGGCACCAGCGGTACCTCGCTGCGCAGCAGGGCCGACAGCAGCGCCAGCGATGGTCACGCAGCAAGAGGGTCGCCAGCGATTGGAGTTTCGGGGACAGCATACCAAACTCACCTTTTCAGACTAGAGCCAAAGGTGTCAAGGTGGAGGAGTTGACAGGGCTCGGCAAGCAACTGCGGAAATGACCATACTGTCCCCATAACTCTACATAACTCTATTTCTACGACCAGGACGGTCAGCCGCTGGCTGTCGGTCACATCCTGCGCAATCCCGAGCTGGCCAGCGTCCTGCGCCGGATTGCCCGGGAAGGATCACAGGCCTTGTACACCGGCGAGATCGCGCAGGCTATCGTCGACAAGGTGCAGCGGCATCCGGGCAACCCCGGCCAGCTGAGCATGGCCGACATGGCAGCCTACCGGCCGCAGCGGCGCACTCCCCTGTGCAGCACCTATCTCCCGGATAAAGTGGTACCCCGACGGGCGTACCTGATCTGCGGCTTTCCCCCGCCCAGCTCGGGGGCGATCGCCTCTGCCCAGATTCTCGGCATCCTGAACGAGACCGAGGCCGCGTCGCTGCCATTTTCGGATCCCCTCTGGATGCAC
>JAFLDL010000007.1 GCA_017302435.1 Candidatus Accumulibacter necessarius | reverse complement strand
GAGCGGAAATCTCGAAGCCGATCGCGAAGTTGGGGTAGCTGCAGGCGGCGCTCCAGGCGGCCGGGGCGCTGAGCAGGACGGCGATGGCGAGGAGGGCGCGGGGGGTCCAGCGGGGCCAGCGCGGGCAACGGGGTACAGTCGGAGACGGAGCGCGGGGTCTCTTCATCCTGGGGTCCTGACGTCTGGCGGTGACTGACCGTGAGTGAGCAGTTTGCGGCGTTTTCCCTGAGGCGCTGTCGAGCAGCCCGAGGGTATCCGGTCTCCGGTTCGCTGTTGTCAGCGGCCAATCTTCAGAACGGAAAAACCCCCCAATCCACCAGCCGACCCCCAGAAGGGTCGAATCCCCAAGGCGACGAGGGGAATTTCAACTTATTTGCAAGGGAATTGCAAGAGGTCAGCCGCTTTTTTGCGTTCAGCTGCCCAAGGGAGCCCGATCCTGCTCCCATTCTTCTGCTTCTTTTCTCTATTTCCCCTCAAATTAATATACTGTCCCTTAAATACCTGTGTCCCTTAAATACCTGTCCCTTAAATACTCGTAATACTTACTTGCCAATACAAAAGCGCCCGAAGATCTCGCCCAGAAGGTCATCGGCACTGAATTCGCCGGTGATGGCGCTCAGCGACAACTGCGCCAGGCGAAGCTCCTCGGCAAAGAGTTCCAGCCGCGGCAATTGCTCGCGTGCGCCGTCGATATGTCGGCAGGTTTCGGTGAGGGCGCGCAGGTGACGTTCGCGGGCAATGAAGACATCTTCGGAGGGATGCCAACCAGCGATGCGCAACAACTCCTGACGCAGCAGTTCGATGCCGGCGCCGGTCCTGGCAGACAGGGCAATCGCCACGGCATCGGCTTCTTCGCGGCGTTCAGCTGCCAGGGAGACCAGATCGATCTTGTTGTAGACCGTCAGCCGGGCAAGCTGAGCAGGAAACTGAGCCATGATGGCCCGGTCGGCGGGGCCGACACCGGTGCGCGCATCAACCAGCAGGACGACTACGTCGGCGCGTTCGATCTCTCGCCAGGTGCGTTCAATACCGATCTTCTCGATCTCGTCGTCGGTCTCGCGCAAGCCTGCGGTGTCGATCACGTGCAGCGGGATACCCTGAATCTGCAAGGTGCTGCGCACCAGGTCCCGGGTCGTGCCGGGGAGCGGGGTAACGATTGCCAGCTCGTCGCCGGCCAGCCGGTTGAGCAGGCTGGATTTGCCGACATTGGGCTGGCCGGCGAGTACGACGTGCAGGCCGCCCTGCAGCAGCCGGCCCTGCTGGGCGCGGTCGAAGACCTGAGTCAAACGCTGCTTCAGGCGCTCAAGGCGACCAAAGGCATCAGCCGCCTCGAGGAAGTCGACTTCCTCGTCGGGAAAGTCGAGGGTGGCTTCGACCAGGGCGCGGAGTTCGGTCAGTTGCGCCAGCAGGGCGTTCACTTCCCTGGAGAATTCGCCCTGCAGCGAGCGCACGGCGCTACGGGCGGCGGCTGTCGTCGCGGCGTCGATCAGATCGATGACCGCCTCGGCCTGCGCCAGGTCGAGTTTGCCGTTGAGGTAGGCCCGGCGCGTGAACTCGCCGGGTTCAGCGATTCTTGCCCCAAGTTCCAGGCAGCGCGCCAGCAGCATTTGCATGACCACGGGCCCACCGTGGCCGTGCAGTTCGAGGACATCCTCGCCGGTAAAGGAGCTTGGCGCCGGAAAGTACAGCAGCAGCCCGGTGTCGATCACGCTCCGGTCAGCCGCCGTGAAATCGGTGAGCGTTGCCACTCGGGCTGCCGGCCGTTTGCCGCTGATGGCTTCGGCAAACGCCAGGAGGCCTTCTCCCGAGACGCGAATGACGCCGATACCACCGCGACCCGCAGCGGTCGCGATGGCGGCTATGGTTGCCTCAGGCCTTGCTGTCGTTGGCGGCTTTTCCGCCACTTTCGATCATCCTTGTGATCTGCCATTGCTGGGCTATCGAAAGGATGTTGTTCACCACCCAGTAGAGCACCAGGCCGGCCGGGAAGAAGAAGAACATCGCGCCAAAAATGAACGGCATCATCATCATCACCTTGGCCTGGATCGGATCGGGCGGGGTGGGATTGAGCTTGGTCTGGATCAACATGGTGACGACCATGATCACCGGCAGAACGTAATAGGGATCCTGCGCCGAGAGGTCGGTAATCCAGAGGATCCACGGTGCATCGCGGATCTCAACGGCACCCAGCAAGGCCCAGTAGAGGGCGATGAAAACAGGGATCTGCACGGCTATGGGCAGGCAGCCGCCGAGCGGGTTGATCTTTTCACGCTTGTAGAGCGCCATCATCTCCTGGTTGAGCTTCTGGCGGTCGTCGCCATAGCGTTCCTTGAGGGCCATCAGCCGCGGCGTGACGGTCTTCATCTTGGCCATTGACTTGTAGCTGGCCGCCGACAGCGGGAAGAACAGCAGTTTGATGCATACGGTGAGCAGGACGATCGCCCAGCCCCAGTTACCGACCACCTTGTAGATGGCTTCGAGGCACCAGAAGATCGGCGCAGCGATGATTGTCAACCAGCCATAGTCGACCACCAGCGGCAGGCCCTGCGCGCCAATACCGCCGTCTGCCTTGGGCTTGGCCAGTTGTTCAAGCGTTGTCTGAATCTGTGGGCCGGCATAGATTGGCACCGAAAGGGTGGCCTTGCTGCCGGGCGCAGCAACCGGTGCCGGCACGATGACGCCCGCCGCAACAGCAGGACTGACGCTGTTTTCCACCATCCGCATGTAGAACTCGCGCGGTAATCCGGGCTCCGGAATCCAGGCAGAGACAAAGTAGTGCTGAATCATGGCAAGCCAGCCGTTGTCTGCCTTGGTTGCGAAGTTGGCCTTGCCTTTCTCTATGTCGGCAAAGGCGACCTTCTGGAACTTTTCCTGGTCGGTATAGACTGCCGGGCCGGTGAAGGTCGAGACCATCGAACTTTCACCATCAGGCGCCTTAATGTCGCGCTGCAACTGATAGTAGGCGTGCGCTGCGATCTCCTTCTCGCCCTTGTTGTCGATTTCATAGGCGACGTTGATCAGATAGCTGCCGCGGGTGAAGGTATAGACTTTGGCCACGCTGACGCCGTTGGTCGTCGGTGCCTCCAGGCGAAGCTCCAGGGTCTCGGCGTCACTGCCGAGCTCTCTCTTGCCCGCTACCGCAGAAAAGACGGTCTTGTGATTGGGCAGGTTGTCACCGATCAGACCGCTCTGCGCGACGTACTGATGCTTGGCCTCAAAAAGCGCGAAGTCCTTTTTCTTGTTGACGCTGTCCTTGTAGTGATTGAACTCGAGGCGGACGATGTCACCACCCTGCTTCGAAATCTCGGCAGTCAACAGATCGGTCTTGACGATGACTGTTTCGGCTCGTTCAGCACCAGGCACGGCGGCAGTCACGGGTGCCACCGGAAGCGGTGCGTGCAGGCTTGAGGTAGGCTGTGGTGTCGGCGTTTCGGCCGTGCTGACCGTGGTTGAAGCAACGGCCTTCGGCTGGTTGTACTTCTGCCAGGCGTCCCAGAGCATCACCAGCGAGAACGAAAAAATAAGGAGGAGGAGCAGGCGTCGGTTATCCATGAAAACCTATACGATTTGATTACTGTTCAGGGTATTGGGTCAAAACCGCCTGGATTCCACGGATGACAGCGGCACAGTCGGTGAAGGGACAGACCTGCCCCTTTGATGGCGCCATACTTCTCGACGGCGTCTGCTGCGTACTCGGAACAACTGGGGAAAAACCGGCAGCGGCGGCCGAGCATGGGGCTGACCGCATATCGGTAAAAGGCTATCAACGCCAGCAGCAACTGTTTCATCGGCTCATCGTTGAAGTGAGGTCGCCTTGCTCAACAAGGCATTGATTTCCTGCGCCATGGCTTGCCGATCAAGAGTTGATGGCTTGACGGCCAACCGTAGCACGAAATCGCTTGAGCGAAGCTGCGCCCGCAGCAGGCGGAACTGCTCCCTGGCCAGACGTCGAAGAAGGTTTCGATCAACGGAGCGACGCAGGAAGCGCTTGGCAACAACCAGTCCTAGCCGGGCTCCCGGCACTTCGTCGGCACCACGCGGGCGATAATGTAGCAGGAAATGCTGACTTTTCAGTGCCCTCCTGAAACCAAAAACGGATGAATACTCATCCGTTTTGATCAGGCGGTAGTGCTTCGGAAAAGTGGCAGATGCTAGTGCAAGATCGCCCGTGGCAAGGGAGCTACCGCTCAAACGGCCAGGCGGTGACGACCTTTGGCGCGACGGGCCCTGATTACGGCACGACCGCCACGGGTAGACATGCGAACGAGGAAGCCGTGCGTGCGCTTGCGGCGAACAACCGACGGTTGATAGGTACGTTTCATGGTTAAACCCTTGAAGTCAAAGCAAGAAAAACGTGCAATTAGACAGCCTCCGCGAGACCTTTGTCAAGGCCATATTTTTGTTCGAGCTGTGGATAACTTCGCCCCAACGGGTTAAAATTTGCGTTTAGGAATTCTCGGCAAGAGATGGCACCAGACTCGGAGCGGCAAGCTGACGCGTCTGCTGGTCGGCTTGCCGCTGCCAGCGATGCCCACTGATGTTGTTGAGTTCAAGAAAGAAAAATGCAACATCTTCAGCCACCCAGACCTTTTGCCCCACGTCAGAATTTACCGTCATGATCGCCAATGAGTAGCTTCTGGTCGTCCTGCCTGAGCCAGTTCGAACAGGAACTCCCGCCCCAGCAATTCAATACCTGGATCCGGCCCCTGCGTCTTGAGGGTGAAGAGGACTTGGCGCGTGGCCTGCGCTTGCTGGCGCCGAACGGTTTCATCCTGAAGTGGGTCAAGGAGCGTTATCTGGCAAGAATTGAAGCACTCGGAAGCGAGTACTTCTCGGTTCCCGTCAACATCACGCTGACCCTGGGAGAACGTATCGCGGTAGCGCCGAATCAGGTTTCCGGTGCGACAGGCAGGACGGCGAACCCCACGGCGGGGAAGATGGCTGCCGTTGGTGCGATGGCGAGAACGGCGGCTCCGGTTGACAAGGACCGGTCGAGCTACGAGAAAACCCGATTGATCCCCACTTTCACCTTTGACAACCTGGTCGTGGGAAAGGCAAACGATCTCGCGCGGGCAGCCGCCAGGCGCGTCGCCCTCAGTCCTGGCGAAGCGACTTACAACCCCTTGTTCATCTATGGCGGCGCCGGTCTGGGCAAGACCCACCTGGTACACGCGATCGGCAACCAGATTCTCGAACATTGCCTGGAAAAGGTGGTGCGTTACGTCCATGCCGAGGACTACTATTCCGACGTCGTTCGTGCTTACCAGCAGAAGTCATTCGACGTGTTCAAGCGCTACTATCGGTCACTGGACGTGCTGCTGCTCGACGACGTTCAGTTCTTCAACGGCAAGAACCGAACGCAGGAAGAGTTTTTCTACGTTTTCAACGCACTGAGTGAGGCAAAGAAACAGATTGTCATCAGCTGTGACACCTATCCGAAAAACATTTCCGGTCTGGAGGATCGTCTTGTAACCCGTTTCGACTGGGGACTGACGGTTCAGATAGAGCCGCCGGAAACGGAAATGCGCGTTGCGATCCTGCAAAGGAAAGCGGAGGCGGAGGGAGTAGCACTCGACGACGAGGTCGCTTTTTACGTCGCCAAACATCTGCGCTCCAATGTTCGCGAACTGGAGGGAGCGCTGAAAAAGGTCCTCGCCTACTCCGCGTTTCACGGTCAGAACATAGCACTCGATCTGGCCAAGGAGGCTCTCAAGGACATGATCGGTTCGGTCAACCGGCAGATCACGGTCGAGAACATCCAGAAGACCGTGGCCGAGTATTTCAAGATCAAGGTAGCCGACCTGTTTTCGAAGAAGAGAACTCGGGTGATTGTCCGACCGCGGCAGATCGCCATGTGGCTAGCAAAGAATCTGACCTCGCAGAGCTATCCGTCTATCGGCAGTGCCTTTGGTGGTCGTGACCATACGACGGTACTGCATGCTGTACGAACGATTGATGAACTGCGTACCCGGGATAACGACCTCAATCACGACGTGCATGTGCTGCAGCAGGTGCTCAAGGGCTGACTCAGCCCTGGGGACGAATCAGTGGAAAAGTTGTTGAGGAATAGTGAACAAGACGTGCGAGAAGGGCTTGTGGATAAGTTGTAAGAATGAGTACACAACACGATACCGCCCTTATACAGTCGTGAAATGATATATAACTTATTGATTAAATTATAAAAATTGTATGTATCAACAGACTTGACCGGACCATAGTCTTTTTAGGATTTATATATATGCTTCTTATTAAAACACGGCGAGACGTTCTTTTGGCACCCTTGCAGGCAGTTTCCGGGATAGTGGAAAGACGTCACACGTTGCCGATCCTTTCCAATGTTCTGCTCGAAAAGAGGGGACAGGTGCTGACGCTGCTGGCGACCGACATCGAGATCCAGATCACCACGTCCACGACCGGCGCCAACGGTGAGGGCGATGGCGCGGTCACCGTTGGTGCCCGAAAGTTGCAGGAGATCCTGCGCTCACTGCCGGAAGCCGCGGAAGTCAGCCTCATTCTCGAGGACAGACGGATGCAGGTGAAAGCGGGAAAGAGCCGCTTCAACCTGCAGACCTTGCCTGCTGACGACTTTCCGTGCATGGCGCTTTCCGAGGGGGAAGCCAGGAGGTTTGCGGTAAGCCAGAAGCAGTTTCGTCATTTGCTGGCGCAAACCCACTATTCGATGGCAACGCAGGACGTTCGCTATTACCTCAATGGACTCCTCTTGCTCGTTGAAGGCGGTGAACTGCGTGCCGTAGCGACCGATGGTCATCGGCTTGCCTATGCGAGCATGGCCCTCGGTGATACAGGGGATGCATCACCTCCGGATAGCGGCCAGCGTCAGGAAGTCATTCTGCCGCGCAAGACGGTGATCGAACTGAATCGTTTGCTGGCCGATAGCGATGAGCCTTTGTCGATCGAGATTCTGCCGGCGCAAATCCGTTTCCAGTTTGGACAGATCAATCTTGTTTCGAAGCTGATCGATGGGAGATTCCCGGATTATCAGAGGGTCATACCGACAGCGCTCCGGAATGTCGTGGCCGTGGAGCGCAGTCTACTGCTGCAGTCGATGATCAGAGCGGCAATTCTGACCAACGAGAAGTTTCGTGGCGTTCGCCTGGTCCTCGCGGACGGCAGTTTGAAGATCATGGCCGCCAATGCTGAACAGGAGGAAGCGCAGGAAGAGATTGAAGTGGATTACAGCGGCGAGCCCCTGGATGTCGGTTTCAATGTGTCCTATCTGCTTGATGTACTGAACAATACGGCCGACGACATGATCGAGTGGGGTTTCAACGACGCCAATTCAAGTGCGCTGTTGACCATCCCGGGCAACGACCGATTTAAGTACGTCGTGATGCCGATGCGGATCTAGCTGAGTTGGTAGCAAAGGCCCGGAAGTTGCAGCGGTTCAACACGAAAGGAATACCGGTTTCAGATGATTGAAGAGAACGAGCAGTTTGCCTACGACGAATCCAGCATCCAGCAGCTTGAGGGCCTGGAGGCAGTGCGCAAGCGTCCCGGGATGTATATCGGGGATACTTCTGACGGCACGGGTTTGCACCACATGGTGTTTGAAGTGGTTGATAACGCCATTGACGAGGCTCTGGCCGGTCATTGCGATGATATCGTGATCACCATCCATGCCGACAATTCGATATCGGTGAGCGACAACGGTCGTGGTATCCCGACCGGGATAAAGTTCGACGACAAGCATGAGCCGAAGCGGTCGGCGGCCGAGATCGTGATGTGTGTGCTGCACGCGGGTGGCAAGTTCAATCAGAATTCCTACAAGGTATCGGGCGGTTTGCACGGCGTTGGCGTTTCCTGTGTCAATGCGCTTTCCCGGTGGTTGCGTCTGACTGTTCGGCGTGAGGGCAAGAAGCACCTGGTGGAGTTCAATCGGGGCTCTGTCGTCGATCGACTGATCGAAGTTCAGAGGGGTGTCGAGGTTTCCCCACTGAGGGTGGTGGGTCACACCGAGAAGCGAGGTACCGAGCTTCACTTCATGGCTGATGAGGAGATCTTTGGCCTGGTCGAGTTTCACTACGAGATCATCGCCAAGCGCCTGCGAGAGCTTTCATTTCTGAACAATGGCGTGAAGATTCGCCTCAATGACCAGCGCACTGGCAAGGACGAGAATTTTGCCTTTCTCGGGGGTGTCAAGGGGTTCGTCGAGTACATCAATCGGACAAAATCGGTTCTGCATCCGAACATCTTCTACGCCAGCGGTGAGTCATTGAGCGTCAATGGTGCCATCAGCATCGAAGTGGCCATGCAGTGGAACGACAGCTACGCCGAGCAGGTTCTCTGTTTCACCAATAACATCCCGCAGGCTGACGGTGGAACCCACATGACCGGGCTGCGCGCGGCCATGACGCGGGTGATCAATCGCTATATCGAAGAAAACGAGATTGCCAAGAAGGCCAAGGTCGATATCAGTGGCGATGACATGCGCGAGGGCCTTGCTTGCGTTCTGTCGGTGAAAATGCCAGATCCAAAGTTTGCTTCACAGACCAAGATGAAGCTGGTCTCCTCGGAGGCACGTCCGGCAGTCGAAGAAGTGGTGGCGGCGAAACTGACAGAGTTCCTTCAGGAGCGGCCGGTCGATGCGAAGGTCATTACCGGCAAGATCGTGGAAGCCGCACGTGCTCGGGACGCCGCGCGCAAGGCCAGGGAAATGACTCGACGCAAGGGATTGCTCGATGGCGTTGGTCTGCCGGGCAAGCTTGCCGATTGCCAGGAGAAGGACCCGGCGCTTTGTGAGCTCTATCTGGTCGAGGGTGATTCTGCCGGAGGTTCGGCGAAACAGGGCAGAGACCGGAAGTTCCAGGCCATCCTACCGCTCAAGGGAAAAATCCTGAATGTGGAGAAGGCTCGTTTCGACAAACTGATTTCGTCACAGGAGATCGTCACCCTGATTACCGCACTTGGTACCGGTATCGGCAAGGACGAGTACAAGCCCGAGAAGCTACGCTATCATCGGTTGATCATCATGACCGATGCCGACGTCGACGGGGCCCATATCCGCACACTGTTGCTCACCTTCTTTTACCGGCAGATGCGGGAACTGGTGGAGGGTGGCCATATCTACATCGCGCAGCCGCCGCTGTACAAGGTCAAGCATGGCAAGACCGAGCGCTACATCAAGGATGATCAGGCGCTGAAGCAGTTCCTGCTGACCCTAGCGCTCGAGGGTTCGGTGCTGACCCCACAGGCCGGTTCGCCAGAAATCTCGGGATCTGCGCTGGAAAACCTGGCAAGAGAGTATTTGCTGGCCGAGGCAGTGATCAATCGTCTTTCGCATCTGATCAACCCTGAGGTGCTGCATGCGCTGATCGACAGCAATCTGAAGGTTGAACTTGCCGATGAAGCGTCCGCCATGGCCAGCGCAGACGCGTTGATGAAAGCCGTGGGGAACAAGCTGGGCATCAATATCCTGGCACGCTATGACGCAGTTCAGGAGCGTTGGCAGCTCCGTCTGGAAAAGATTCTGCATGGCAACCTCAAGCTGGGCGTCATTGACGAAGACTTGTTGGTCAGCGGTGATTACGCGCAGCTGCGGAGGACGGCCGAGATTCTCGCAGGGCTCTTTGGTGCGGGTGGTTTCGTCGTCCGCGGTGAAAAGAAGAAGGCGGTCAGCAGTTTTGCAGAAACAATGCAATGGCTGCTCAGCGAGGTCGAGCGTAGTGTCAGCAAGCAGCGGTACAAAGGCCTCGGAGAGATGAACCCGGCGCAACTCTGGGAAACGACAATGGACCCGAAGGTACGGCGTTTGCTCAAGGTTCAGATTGAAGACGCAATCGGTGCCGATGAGATTTTCAGCACACTGATGGGGGAACTGGTGGAGCCGCGTCGAAGTTTCATCGAATCGAATGCTCTGGCAGCACGCAACATTGACGTTTGACGCAAAGTTGACTCAGCCCGATAGGCGATGGCGGTTGATGGCATCGCGAGTAGACCGGGCCATTGCGCGTGCGGCCTCTGCGTAATCTTCACCATTGCCGGCGTAGAGGATGGCGCGGGAGGAATTGATGACCAGGCCGCAGCCGCTCGCCGTGCGCCCAGCGCGTACAGTCGCTTCGATGTCACCGCCCTGTGCTCCGATGCCCGGTACAAGCAGCGGCATGTCGCCGGTCAAGGTTCGGACGCGGGCGATCTCGCCGGGGAAGGTGGCGCCGACAACCAGGGCGCACTGACCATTGACATTCCATTGCGTGCTTACCAGACGGGCAACTCGCTCGTAAAGCCTTTCGCCGCCGACCTCGAGAAACTGCAGATCACTGCCACCAGGGTTCGATGTCCGGCAAAGGATGATGACGCCCTTGTCGCTGTAGGCCAGGTAGGGAGCCACCGAGTCGTGTCCCATGTAGGGGTTGATCGTGACCGCATCGGCCTGGAAGCGTTCGAAAGCCTCGATCGCATACTGTTCGGCGGTGCTGCCGATGTCGCCGCGCTTGGCATCAAGGATCACGGGCGTAGCTGGATGCTGGCGGTGGATATGTTCAATCAGTGCTTCGAGTTGATCTTCCGCGCGGCGCGCGGCGAAATACGCTATCTGGGGTTTGAAGCAGCAGACGAGGTCTGCCGTGGAGTCGACAATCGCTGCGCAGAACTGGAAAATGGCATCCGGCTTGCCTTTGAGGTGGCGAGGGAAGCGGTTAGGGTCGGGATCGAGACCAACGCAAAGCAGGCTGTCGCGCTCGCGCCAAGCCGAGTTCAAGGCATGGATGAAGTTCATGGCTATAGCCGTTGTTGCAAAGGCATCATTCTAAGAGGTATTCGTATCGACGGCTTGGCTTCCGCAGTCGATCGTGCATGCGTCTTCCAGGAGAATGCAAACTGAGGGCTTTTGGCAGCGGTGGCAACTTGAAGAGACTGGTGCACGATGACTATCTGGCCATGCGCGCCGGCGCGACGGTCCTTGAAGCCGATGGATTTGGCGATAAGGTGCTGCGCCTGGCCGATGGAACGATGCTGAAGCTCTTTCGACGAAAGCGCATGTTTTCATCGGCGGCATGGTATCCGTACGCACAACGTTTTGCTGACAACGCTGTCGCTCTGGACAAACGCGGGATTCCCGTGCCGAAGGTCATCGAGGTCTTGCGAATTCCCTCAATCGCGCGCGACGCCGTGCACTATCATCCGCTAGTTGGCAAGACGCTGCGCGAGATTCGGCGGGAGGGTTTGGATCCTGATTCGGAAGATCGTTTGCGGGAAGCCTTCACGCGTTTCGTCATCTGCTTGCATGAGTGCGGGGTGTATTTCCGTTCGCTGCACCTGGGAAACGTGGTCTACACGCCTGAACATCGATTTGGTCTGATCGATATCTCCGATGCACGGATTCGACTGAGACGCCTGAGCAAGCGCCAGCGCGCGCGAAATCTCCGTCGTCTTCAGGGCATTGCTGGCGAGAGCGATTGGGTCGACTTCGGAACGGTGGTCAATGCGAAGGGGGTTCCACCAGCTTTACAGGAGCGCTCCTGAACCCTATAATCGGCGCTCCTTTCGAGGGGGGTATAGCTCAGCTGGGAGAGCGCTTGCATGGCATGCAAGAGGTCCGCGGTTCGATCCCGCGTACCTCCACCAGCACGTCGAGGGAGATTTTTCCGGGTCCCCATCGTCTAGAGGCCCAGGACACTACCCTTTCACGGTAGGTACCGGGGTTCGAATCCCCGTGGGGACGCCAGCCAGCCTTGGCTGCAGCCGGTATCACCTTGTCGATCAGCCTTGCGCTTGCACGCAAGCAGCAGTCGGCCCCAGTTTTCCAAAGCAGCGAGCGATTCTTCCAGTCTTTGCCGCTGGCCGGAAGCTGTCGCCTAGAAATCTCCTTGCGGTGCTCAACTGCGCATGCACGGTGAACATCAAGATTCTTGCCAAAGGGCAGCAATTCCAGTAAGTTGTGGAGTCACGTTGGGGGTGCCACGTCGATCCTGGTGTGGCTGAGAGAGTCCCTTCGAACCTGTACGGGTCATGCCGTCGTAGGGAAGCGGAGCCGGTCGCCTTGCGCGGTCTTGTGCCTCATCCGTCTCCGTCGCGTCGCCAATCCCCTTGCATGCTGCCTCTTGTTGCAGCGCTTCTGCCATAGCCCTTTGCAAGGAAACACCATGAACGCTAACGAAAAATTCATCGCTGCCGATGCTCATGTGGACAAAGCCGCGGTCCAGCCGCTGCCCAATTCGCGTAAGGTCTATATGGCAGGCAGTCGGCCCGACATCCGCGTACCGATGCGGGAGATCAGTCAGGCGGACACCGACACCGCTTTTGGCGGCGAGAAGAACCCGCCAATTTATGTCTACGACTGTTCCGGACCGTATTCCGACCCGCAGGCAACAATCGACATTCGCAATGGGCTGCCAGCGCTGCGCGCACGGTGGATCGCCGAGCGATCCGACAGCGAGCCGCTACCAGCTCTCAGCTCGGATTTCGGGCGTAGTCGCGCCGCCGACGTGACGCTGGACGAAATGCGCTTTCCAGGTCTGCAGCGCCGTCCTCTGCGTGCCAGGCCGGGTGCCAACGTGAGCCAGATGCACTATGCGCGGCGCGGCATCATTACGCCGGAAATGGAATATGTGGCTATCCGGGAAAACAATAACCGCCGCCGCTACATGGAGCAGCTGAAGGCTTCTGGCGCGCAAGGCGAGCGTCTCGCAGAGATTCTCGGACGCCAGCATCGCGGCAACAGCCACGGCGCCAGTATTCCCGATGAAATCAGCACAGAGTTCGTGCGTTCGGAAGTCGCGCGAGGTCGAGCGATCATTCCCTGCAACATCAACCATCCGGAAAGCGAGCCGATGATCATCGGGCGCAACTTCCTGACCAAGGTCAACGCCAACATCGGCAACTCAGCCTTGGGTTCGAGCATTCAGGAAGAGGTTGAAAAGATGACCTGGGCAATTCGCTGGGGCGGCGACACGGTGATGGACCTGTCGACTGGCAAGAATATCCATGAGACGCGCGAATGGATCATTCGTAACAGTCCGGTGCCGATAGGGACCGTACCGATCTACCAGGCCCTGGAGAAGGTCGATGGCAAGGCGGAGGATCTGACCTGGGAGATCTTTCGCGATACCCTGATCGAGCAGGCCGAGCAAGGGGTTGATTACTTCACGATTCACGCCGGTGTGCTCCTGCGTTATGTGCCACTGACTGCCGGACGCCTGACCGGAATCGTGTCCCGCGGCGGTTCGATCATGGCGAAGTGGTGCCTCGCCCACCATAGAGAGAGTTTCCTCTACACGCACTTCGAGGAGATCTGCGAAATCATGCTGGCCTATGATGTCGCCTTCAGCCTGGGTGACGGCCTGCGCCCAGGGTCGATCTATGATGCCAATGACGAAGCCCAGCTTGGTGAACTGAAGACCCTCGGAGAACTGACTGATATCGCCTGGAAGCACGACGTGCAGGTGATGATCGAGGGCCCCGGGCATGTGCCAATGCACATGATCAAGGAGAACATGGACCTGCAGCTGGCATACTGCAAGGAAGCGCCGTTTTACACCCTTGGTCCGCTGACTACCGACATCGCGCCGGGTTATGACCATATCACCAGTGGTATCGGTGCGGCGATGATCGGCTGGTTCGGTACGGCGATGTTGTGCTACGTCACACCCAAGGAACATCTCGGTTTGCCCGACAAGAACGATGTGAAGACCGGAATCATCACCTACAAGCTTGCCGCGCATGCCGCAGACCTGGCCAAAGGTCATCCGGGCGCACAGATTCGTGACAACGCCCTGTCAAAGGCGCGTTTCGAGTTTCGCTGGGAGGATCAGTTCAACCTCGGTCTCGACCCCGACAAGGCTCGAGAGTTTCACGATGAAACGCTGCCCAAGGAGTCCGCCAAGGTGGCGCATTTCTGCTCGATGTGTGGTCCGCACTTCTGTTCGATGAAGATCACCCAGGAGGTGAGGGATTTCGCTCTTGCGCAGGGCGTGACTGAGGTTGAAGCGCTGGCGGTGGGAATGGAAGGCAAGGCGATAGAGTTCGTCAAGGCAGGTGCAGAGGTTTATCGGAAGGTTTGAAGCGGCGCCATGCGTGTCGCCGCCCAACCAGGAAGCCTCACGGCGCATAAAGGGCGGCTGTCTATAGGTGGCGATCGTGTCGGCTGTTTGTTTCCTGCTTGGTGGATCAACCTAGGCCAAGCACTGTTTGGGTGAAAGGAAGGGTTGGCAGAATTCCGGTCCGGGGCAGGCTCGCGGCCATGGCTAACGCAGAGCGCTGGGTGCTTGTCGTGTGAGACACAAAGCCAAACCCCCGGAGGGGGTCGCGGTCGGTTCGGGTTGTGCCGTCCCGGTTTCACCACAACAGTCAGAAGTCCTTCGCAGCCTCCCACAGGATAAATCCGTCTTCCTTGCTCGTCCAGACGAGGAGTTCGATCAAAGGGTACGCACGCTGACGAAGCCCAACCCTCGCAGCCTGATCCCGGTCATCGCTGTCGGGAGCATCGTTTGGCCGCTCGTCCGTGGCCGGAGAGATGCCCTTGTCATCGGCAACTGCGAGGCGTAGTCGTTCGATGGCCCCTGGTAGTTGCTCCGTGGTGATGACTCCGCGGGCGTTGCACTCCTTGCCTAGGATAGCGAGCAATTGGCGCGCGGTTTGGGCGAACATCATGATCTGGCCGGAGGTGCTGGAAGTGAATTTCACCAACATGAGTGGCGGTCTCCGCGAAGTTGGGGGGCAGGGTTCCTATTGTTGCAGTTGTCGCGTTGGGCAACAATAGCCGAAGAGGTATCGTATGCGAATGGACCTTGAGCAATTGCTTAAATCGCAGGGCTTTGGCAGCCGCGCTGAGTGCCGCGCGCTGGTTGGCCAGGGTCGGGTCAGGGTGGACGGAGAGGTCTGCGATGATGCGGATGCTGAGTTTGAGGCCGAGCGTTTGAGTTTTTCCGTCGACAATGTTCTGTGGACCTATCGCAAGGTTGCCTATCTGGCGCTGAACAAGCCTGCGGGCCATGAGTGTTCACGTCGGCCGGTGTGCCATCCCAGCGTTTATTCGCTGTTACCTCGGCCGTTGGTAATGCGAGGTGTCCAGGCTGTTGGCCGGCTTGACCAGGATACGACAGGCCTGCTTCTGATGACGGACGATGGTCCTTTCATTCACAGTTATACCTCACCGCGAAAGCTGGTGCCGAAGGTTTACGAGGTGATCACCCGGCATCCAGTAGACGATGCGCAATGCGCCGCGCTGCTAGGCGGAGTGGAGTTGCATGGCGAACCGAAGCGGGTGGTAGCCAGCGCCTGCACGCTATTGGACGAGCGAAAGTTGCGCTTGACCGTGACGCAGGGCAAGTATCATCTGGTCAAGCGAATGATCGCGGCAGCCGGCAATCGTGTGGAGGGATTGCATCGGATTGCCATTGGTGGCTTTTCTTTGCCGGTCACATTGCCTTTGGGTCAATGGATGTGGCTGGAATCGCCGGATCTTGAACTCCTGGCGGAACGTCGGGGAGGCCGAGTCGATGGCTAACGATGATTGGGCTGAACGATGTTGAGGGCGGGTGCTCTTTCGGGAGGATGGCGATGGCTAAGGGGTTGATTCGAGGATCTGGTGCAACGAGGTACCCCGTTTCGTCTGTCTGGTATCTGTGGGCGGTCACGACGTGTTGTGACGGTGGTGTCGATGGTGCTGGTGTTGGGCGGCTAACCGGAGTTGCGGAGTGGGCTATCCATACCCACAAGGCAATCGCCATCTGAGCCAGGGGATCTTCGTGATGACTTTGACGGAACTGCGTTATATCGTGTCCCTTGCTCGCGAGAGACACTTTGGACACGCTGCCGAGAAATGCCACGTTAGCCAACCGACCCTTTCGGTTGCGCTGAAGAAGGTTGAGGAGCGGTACGGCGTTATCCTTTTCGAACGGTCATCAGCCGATGTCCGCCTGACAACGATTGGCGACCAGGTCGCGGCGCAGGCTGAGCGCGTACTCGAGGAAGCAGGAAAGCTCAGGGAGATCGTCGCACAAGGTAAGGATCCGCTGCAGGGGCCATTGCGCCTCGGCGTCATCTATACGATAGCGCCCTACCTGTTGCCAAGGCTAATTCCGGCGCTGCACGCGCGAGCTCCGCGGATGCCACTCTTCCTGCACGAGAACTTCACCGTAAACCTGGCTGCGCAGCTGCGTCGGGCCGAGCTGGATGTGATCGTTGTGGCCTTACCGTTTTCGGAGTCCGGTATCGTATCGCGACTTGTCTACCGGGAGCCGTTCTGTGTCGTGATGCCGCGGGGACATCAACTGGCGCAGCAATCCTTGATCGACCCCGGGCAGGTAGCGTCGGAGAACCTGTTGCTGCTGGGTATTGGCAACTGCTTTCGCGATCAGGTGGTGCAAGCATGCCCAAAGCTGGCGGCGCCAGGAGGTACGGAAGGCGCGGTGGAAGGAAGTTCCCTGGAAACAGTGCGCTATATGGTAGCGAGTGGCGCTGGCATATCCGTCGTCCCGGCATCGGCCGCTGCGTCGTGGCCACAGGAAGACTCGCTGCTGTCATTTCGCCATTTCAGTGAGCCTGTGCCCCTACGTGAGGTGGTGATCGCCTGGCGAGCCACTTTCCCCAGACCACAGGCCGTTGATATCTTGCGAGCTGCCATCCTGGATGCGCCCCCACCTGGCGTGATCGCTGTTTGACAGGTGATACTTGCGGCGAGGCGGTTGTGGCGGCAGGGTGGCAGTGATAGCCACCGTTGTTCCACGTGAAACAGGCTTCCCTTTGTGGGGTCAGGACCCAGCCTTCCGCCGACGTGCCGGCACGTTGGGTCCTGCTGGCACTTCCTTTGGGCTGGTCTTCCCGGCCGTAGCCGAGCTTGTCTTCCTGGCCGTTCTGGGTTCGCGTTTCTCGAACTCGAAGCCGACCTTACCATCCGCACCGCGTACCAGATAGGCGGAAAACTTGCGACGAGTGCGGGCGGAGACAAAATTGCCGAGCAAGTCCGTACGTCCGGTCCTGAGCAGCTTCCGCATCTGTTCGGGTTCGACTGTCTGCTGCAGGATGACAGTACCCGAGCGGAAGTCACAACTCTTGGCCGAGCCTACGGACTTCTCGCAAACATAGGCCATTCCGTGCTCGAAGACCTGAGCGCCGCACTTTGGGCAAGCCCCTAGCGCCTCGCTTTCAGAGAAATCAACCTCTTCGCTGACGCGGTCGTCGCCATCTCTGGGCTGTCCGAAGTCGAATTCCGGGGCGTTCTCGGCGTTGAGCTGGATCAGGGCGCTGAAGGGGCGGCCCATCTTGTTGCGGAATCCGGTCAGCGGACCAACCCGTCGCGTCGCCAGGAGCTCTTCGATCTCTTTGGCTTCGAACTGTCGACCGGCAACGATTTTCCAGAGAGCGAAGTCGCAGGCCTGGCACTGGAATTTCTTGTAGGTTTCCCTGATCAAACCACCGCACCTTGGACAGGGCGTCGTTAGCTCACCGAAGTCGCCCGGGATGCTGTCGCTATCGTAGCTCTTGGCGCGGTCGACAATGTGTTGTGTCATCGCCGCGATTTCCTTCATGAACTCGCTTCGCGACATCTCTCCCCGTTCCATGCGGGCAAGCTTCCACTCCCATTCGCCGGTGAGCTCTGGGGCAGTCAGCTCCGGGATGCCCAGTCCGTTGAGAAGAGTCATCAGCGAGAAGGCTTTGGCGGTCGGCACAAGCTCGCGGCCTTCACGCAGCAGATACTGTTCGGCAAGGAGGTTCTCGATGATCTGGGCACGGGTAGCGGGAGTGCCCAGACCGCGCCCGGCCATGGCTGCCCGTAGTTCCTCGTCGTCCATCGCCTTGCCGGCACCCTCCATAGCCGTCAATAGGCTGGCTTCCGAATAGCGGGCCGGCGGCTTGGTCTGGTGCGCACAGAGGACCACTTCTTCGGCGTTCACCCGCTCGTTCGGGTCCACAGCGACCAGATTACCCTCTTCCCCTTGCTGCCCTTCGCGGCCATAGACCGCCAGCCAACCCGGCTGGACCAGTACCTTGCCTTCGGTCTTGAACGGCTCACTCTCGACGCGGGTGATTCGGGTCGTGATCAGGTATTCCGCTGCCGGATAGAAAACCGCCAGAAAGCGCTTGACGACCATGTCGTAGAGCTTGAACTCGGGCTCAGACAGGTGTTTTGGTGCCTGCAGCGTCGGGATGATTGCGAAGTGATCGGAGATCTTGGCATTGTTGAAGATGCGTTTGTTTGGAACCACCCAGTTGCGGGCAAGTATCTGCTGTGCAAAAGGTGCGTAGCGAGCCAGGGTGGCCTCATCGTGGCCTTTGCCGATACCCTCCCCGGTGAACATCGCGAGCGTACTGTTGACGGTCTGGCGATAGTCTTCCGGTAGCGCACGGGCGTCGGTACGAGGATAGGTCAGTACCTTGTGTTTCTCGTAAAGCGCCTGTGCCAAACCGAGCGTTGCCTTGGCGGAAAAACCGAAGCGGCCATTGGCCTCGCGTTGCAGGCTGGTCAAATCGTAGAGCAGAGGCGAAAGCTGGGTTGAAGCCTTTGACTCCTCGCTGACTTCACCGTCCTTGCCGACGCATTTTTGCTGCAGCATGATTGCTCGGGCTTCATCCCAGAGCCGGTCGGCGCGCGCATGTTCGTCGTCATCCCTGCCCTTGAAGTTCTCATCGAACCATTTGCCCCGGTATTCCCCCGCAACACAGGTGAAGCGGCCCTCGAGGTCCCAGTAGTCGCGAGGCTTGAACTTGCGTATCCGGTCCTCGCGGTCGACAATCAGCGCCAGCGTGGGCGTCTGGACGCGGCCGACGGTCGTCAGGTGGAAACCGCCAGTCTTCGAGTTGAAAGCGGTCATCGCCCGCGTGCCATTGATGCCGACCAGCCAGTCCGATTCCGATCGGCAGACAGCGGCATTGGCGAGGCCGAGCATCTCGGTACCGCTGCGCAGTCGGGAAAAGCCGTCGCGAATGGATAACGGGGTCATCGATTGAAGCCACAAGCGCTCGACGGGTTTACCACTCGCCGCGTGCTGGTTGATGTAGTTGAAGATCAGCTCGCCTTCGCGGCCAGCATCGCAGGCGTTTATAAGACCGACGACGTCCTTCCTCCGGATCAGCCGAACCAGAAGCTTGAGGCGTGATTCAGTCTTCGCAATCGGCTGTAGCGCGAAGTGAGGTGGAATCACTGGAAGATGAGCGAAAGACCACTTGCCACGCTTGACTTCATATTCCTCCGGGCAGGCCAGTTCCAGGAGATGACCAATTGCGGAGGAAAGAACGTAGTCTTCACTCTCGTAATAGTCGTCTTGTCGAACGAATCCGCCGATGGCACGAGCAAGGTCGGCGGCAACGGACGGCTTCTCGGTGATGATCAGTTTCTTGCTCATGGGGGGCATTCATCAACCGGGGAGAGTGGCAAAGGAAAGGTAAGGGGATGATCAATGGCCGGCATCCCGCAGGCCATGATAAGAGCACTCCACCGTACTTGGCAAGCAAGGGCGTCGCTCGCGGTAATCAAAAGCTTGTTGTCAAACGCGCTGGTGTCACCAATACCGGCCAATCAGTGGCGGCTCAGCAGCACCCGGCAATTCGCCGGGATAGCCTGGTCGCGAAGGCGCTTCCGCCGCGGCTGCCAGTGACCGGCTCGTTCGCATGCGCATGGTGGACGCATAGGGAGGGGTGCCGGAACTGTGGTCAGTGCAACATTCGCGAGTCGCCGGCGTCGAGCAGTTCCTCGACAACCAGTGGCTCAAGGTCTTGTTCGTGACTCCAGAGAACCATCAAGACGATAATCTTAAACTTGGCAAGTGGCACGGGGTCATCGTCGAGAATCATCGCGCGTTCAATGACCAATTCCCTCAAGGCGGGCGTGATCAGGTTGGCTGCTTCAAGAAAGGCGATGAACCCCAGGCCGTCGAGACCAAGCTTTTGCTGTTCCGTCGCCAGGTAGACCCGTAGCGCACGATGGCTGGCTGGCAAATCAACGACTGCGGTGGCCTTCAGGCCATCCAGCCAACGCAGGGCAACACCGATGGCCTCGTCCTTGAAGCCAACGGCGCTCAATTTGCGCTTGAGCGTCTTGGTTTTCGGTCGGGCGTTGAAATCGTGATAGTTCGCGAACAGGTAAACAAGGATGTCGATCATGGTACAGGTTCTCAGGCTTGGGAAATCCGTTGATAGCGGCCGCCCGGGAGACTGGCGACCTGGCCATCCAGCTCCAGATGAAGCAGCATCACCGAAACGACGCCAGCCGTCAAGCCGTTGAGGTGGGCGAGCTCGTCCAAGCTGCAGGGATCGAAACCCATGCTGTGCAGCAGGCCCGGGATATCCTGGGCCGATTCGGACTGCAAAGGAAACTCGGCTGGAGCGCTCTTCCAGTGCAGTTCGTCAAGCACATCCTGAACCGTTTCAACCAGTTTTGCACCCTGCTTGATCAGCTTGTGGCAGCCCCGTGATTGCGGCGAGTGAATCGAGCCGGGGATGGCAAAGACTTCCCGCCCTTGCTCGGAGGCCAGGCGGGCGGTAATCAGCGAGCCGCTGTCTACGGTTGCCTCGACGACCAACGCACCGAGTGATAAGCCCGCAATCAGGCGGTTGCGGCGGGGGAAGTTGGCGGCGACAGGCGGTGTGCCAAGGGGAAACTCCGATATGATCGAGCCTCTGGCAGCTATCTCGATTGCTAGCTGCCTGTTCGTGGCGGGGTAGATGCGGTCAATCCCCGTTCCGATGAACGCCACGGTGTTGCCTGAGGCTGTCAGGGCACCGCGGTGCGCTGCAGCGTCTATGCCCAAGGCCAGCCCACTGGTGACAGTGAGGCCGGCTTGGGCGAGGGCTGCAGCGAAGCGCTCGGCGTTTTGGCTACCCTGGGGCGTGGGGTTGCGGCTACCGATCATCGCCAAAGCTGCCGAGTTGAGGAGATCGAGCCGCCCGCGGACGTAGAGTAGCGTCGGTGGGTCGGGAATCTGAAGCAGCGTTTGGGGGTAGTCGGGGTCGGCCAGACAGACCAGGTGCTGGCCGGGTGCGTCCGACCAGACAAGCGCTTGCTCAACGGCGGGGTGATTGTCGGTGTCGAGCAGGAGTCTCGCGGCCTTGTCGCCGACAATTGAGGTCAGCGCCTGTCGGCCAGCAGAGAAAATCGTTTCCGGCAGCCCGAAGGCGGTCAGAAGCTTGCGCTGCGTTTCACCGCCAATACCCGGAATCAGCGTCAGTCGTAGCCAGTCAGCCAGCGACTCGGCCACACCCATCGCTAGGGAGTGCGGGCGAAGTCGTTGACGTCGACGGTACCGTCCGACTGCACTATCAGGCCGTAGGAGATACGTTCGAACGGTCGGAACACGAAAAGCAGGCCGATTCGCTCGGGGGGGATCGGCACGACCACCTTCTGATCCTGCTCGTCACGCTCAATCACCGTGCGATTGCGCTCCAGGGCGAGCACGTGCCCGATCTCGATGCCGTCTTGGGTACCGCGATTGATCGAGACAATCGACCCACGCCCTGCCGCGTCGACACCGCCATATACCGAAATCACGCGACCATCAACCAGAAAATCTGGCCTGTGCGGGACATAGGCGACCAGCGGGGGTCGAATGGCCGGCACGAGACGATCGCTACGGCCGATCTCCTGCTTCATGGTCACGACTTCGAAGGTTGCCGGGTTGCCGGCCTCTATTTGCCTGGCGGTGCCCAGATAGAAGGCCTCATAGCCGAGAATCTCGCCACTTTCGGGGTCCAGCAACGGTTTGCCATTGCGGTAGACCTGCCAATCGAGTTTGGCAGGATCGGCATTGGCTACATAGGCAAGATCACCGTTGCCAATATAGACCCGATCATTGGGCGTGGCGATGATGCGTGCTGCGGTGTCAAGACTGTGCGCCTCGACGATCAGAGGGTCGGAGAGGAATGGCCTGATGACGTTTGGCGGAATCGCAGGAATTCCCTGCTCCATTGTTTCAATATGGATCTGCGGGACCATCCGGGCCCTCTCAAGCCGCAGTCGTGGCTTGCCAAGCACATCGCGGTCGAGAAGAATGACGTCTCCCGGGAAGATGCGGTGTGGATTCCTGATGTCCTCGCGATTCATGCGCCAGATGTCTGGCCAGAGCCAGGGGTCCTTTAGAAACTTACCCGAGATTCCCCAGAGCGTGTCTCCCGGCACAACGACGTGACGCTGGGGGGCGCCGTCGACGAGCCGAAGTTCCTGCCCGGCAGCGCTGGAGAGCGAGCTGACCATGGCCAGAATGAACGCGGATATAATGCGGATCATCGTGTTATCCTCGTACGAATAGTCGCAGACGCGGGGGCGAGGCGGTCAGGGAACTCCCGCTGCAGGCGTTTGTCCCTTTTCGTTGGTTACGCAAGTCTGTTATCCAGTTTGTCCAACCCGCCGTGCAAACGACGTCGGCATTCTCAAGACACTGCGTTAGATTTTGCACGTAGTTACTTCTTCGATCAAGCTTTTTATGTCTCTATTACCGATACTTCGCTTTCCCGATCCGCGCCTGAAGAAAATTGCCGAACGCGTCGAGGAGGTTGACGGAAGCATTTGTCGCTTGGCGCGTGACATGGCCGAGACGATGTACGAGGCGCCTGGGATTGGTCTTGCGGCAACGCAGGTCGACGTGCACAAACGGGTCATAGTGATTGACGCTTCGGAAACCAGGGATCAGCTCCTGACTCTGATTAACCCGGAAGTCATCGAGAAGGATGGCCTGCAGGTCTGTGAGGAGGGCTGTCTGTCAGTGCCCGGGATTTACGACAAGGTTGAGCGTGCCGAACATGTTGTCGTCCGTTATCTGGATCTGGAAGGACGAGAGCAGACCGTTGAGGCGACTGGTTTGCTGGCGGTATGCCTGCAGCACGAGATCGACCATCTGGAGGGGCGAGTTTTTGTCGAGCACCTCTCGCAATTGAAGCAGCTGCGGATCAAGAACAAGTTGGCCAAGCAAGCGCGAATCACCGCATGAGACTGGTATTCGCAGGCACACCCGCGTTCGCTGCGATTGCCCTGCGGGCGGTTGTCGCTGCGGGCCATGAGGTGGTGCTGGTACTGACACAGCCTGATCGGGCCTCGGGGCGGGGGATGGCGGTCCATGCCTCGGCGGTCAAGGAACTGGCCTCAGCCGCAGAGATCGAGGTTTTCCAACCGCCAACGCTGAAGGATGCCGCGGCACAGGACCGGATTCGTGCTGCGGGTGCCGAGGTGGTCGTTGTCGCAGCCTACGGTCTGATTCTGCCACAACCGGTGCTCGACATGCCGCGCTTTGGCTGTATCAACATTCATGCGTCGCTGCTCCCCCGCTGGCGCGGTGCGGCACCTGTTCAGCGCGCGATTATGGCGGGCGACACGGAAACCGGCGTGTGCATCATGCAGATGGATGCCGGGCTTGACAGCGGACCGGTGTTGCTTTCGGCGCGGCAGCCGATCACGCTGGACGATACTTCTTCTTCGCTGCATGACAGGCTGGCTGAGCAGGGCGCCCACCTCATCGTCGAGGTGCTGGCGCAGCTGCCAATGGCGGCGTGCCCGCAGGCGATATCCGGGATCAGCTACGCAGCCAAGGTCAGCAAGGCGGAGGCGCCCTTGGATTGGCGTCTGCCAGCAGTACAATTGGAACGGCAGGTGCGTGCTTTCAACCCCTATCCCGGTGCGACGTTCTCTCTTGACGACAATTTGCTCAAGGTCTGGCGCGCTGAACTCGTCGCCGGCAGTGGGCTACCCGGCGAGATTCTTGCGGCTGACCAGAGCGGATTGGTCGTGGCCTGTGGCCAAGGGGCGCTGCGGCTGACGGAGATTCAGCGAGCTGGCGGCAAGCGACTCTCCGCGGCCCAGTTCCTGTTCGGGACGCAGGTTAGAGAGGGTTCCCACTGTCGCCTGTCGCCCTCGTGAACGCAGCCAGGATCAGGGGGATGATTCTGTTTCACGTGGAACATTGCGAGGCGCAGGCGGGTCGTTCGTACCTGTGCCCCGAGGCTTCTTCGCGCCGCGCAGGAGGTGTTGCAGCAGCCCGGCCAAGCGATAGCCGGCGGCTGTAACACGACGGTTCGCGATCTCCAGCGCGCGCTCATGGAATGCGGCGCTGATCGTTGGTACGGATTCTTCCCCCGGAGGATAGGCGCGTTCGCGGGCAATCTGCCAGCTTTCGTCGAGCCATAGCGTTGGGGTTCCCGCTGATGCCGGAGGCGGGTGCCGTTCCGTCAGCCATTTGACCGCGCTTTCAAGCCGGCTAGTGCGCAGCCAGGGCGGACCCGGCAGATCGTCCCAATAGCGGTGCAGGTTCATCGACGGGTGGCGCGTGTTGTATGGATTGATGATGGCCAGCGCATTGCCTCCGTTGTCGCTCCGCCCGTCCCTGCCATAGCGACTGGCAGCGTGCAGCGGCTGGTGGGCATCCGCCACGAGGTGAATCAACCAGGGGAGGGCATAGGCCTGCTCACTGGGCGTTGCTTTGCGGCTCCATAACGTCTGCGCCAGTACCTCCAGTTGTCGATCGATCTTGCCGGGCGAGGATTGCAAGTTGCCGGCAGGATTCAGCGGATGGTCGACGTAGTGCCAATCGAGTCGCCGTTCCATATCCGGGAAGCCAGGAAGGGTTGGCGTTGGTTCCTCGACCCCGGCGGTATAGAAGCGCTGATCCTTGCGTATGTCGTCCGGCCAGGTCGACGCTTCGAGAAAGGCAGTCAGGCCTTGGTCGACGCCCTTGCCGCGTGTCTGCCAGCGATCGAAGTCCGGGTGCTGGTGCAGGAGTGTGGTCACTGCCGCCCTGGTGTCGGCGTCCAGTTGCTCCCAGGCAATCATGGCGCTGATCCGGTGCCCGGCCGCATTCCAGGCGAATGCCGGCGATGCGATGAGCAGCAGCAGGGTCAGCCGGAAAAATCGCTGAAGAAGTCTCAACATCGCTTGTCGATCAGCGGTCAAGGTCGATATCGTTCTCTGATGCCATTCCCCGGGGCGTTCGACAGAGCCTGCGACAAGCCGGGCAACCCCCTTGAGCGGAATCGTTGCCAAAGCGGCTGTGACCGAAAGCCATGCGCAGGGCTTGAGCGAGGAGGAATCCATGTGCGCATTATCATCCGACAGGGACGGTCTCGCCATCACCGGGCGTCGTGCTAAACTCGCCCATCCCTTCAATCCCAGCGGATCGCGGCCTTGTCGTCTACCCCCTCCTTCCCGTCGTCGCGTGCGCTACGCGTGCGTAGACCGGCACACAGCGGCAAAGCATCGTCGCTCCCGGCGGCTGCCGTTACGCCCTGCCAGCTTCCACCGGACTCGCTCGCTCTGAGCCTGTTATTGGCGGGACGCGTGATTGCCGAGGTGCGGGCGGGACGAAGCCTGACGCAGGCGCTCACCGGCCTGAGCACGGCGCTCGGCGCTGCCCGTGCCGGAGCGCAGGATGTGGCCTACGGCACTTTACGCCGTTACGCCTGTGGCGAGTTTGTCCTTCGGCATTTGTTGGAAAAAGCGTTGCCTCATCCGGAAGTGGAGGCTCTCTTGCTTGGCGCCCTCTATCGTCTGCAGACTCGGCCCGAATCGGCCTACATGGTTGTAGATCAGGCGGTGGCGGCCGCCGGTGAACTGGCTGGCGGCGCGTTTCGTGGCTTAGTGAATGGCGTTCTGCGCAACTACTTGCGTCAGCGCGAGACTCTGCATCTAGCCATTGCCGATGACGACGAGGCTGCGCACCAACACCCGCACTGGTGGTTGAGTCGCCTTCGTCGTGCCTATCCGGATCGTTGGCAGGAGATTGTCGCGGTGGGCAATTCCCAGCCCCCGATGACCCTGCGCGTGAATCGGCGCCGTATCGTGCTGACTGATTATGTGGCACGCTTGCAGGACGTTGGCTTGTCAGCCCGGCAGGTTGGGCCCGATGCGCTGATACTGGAAACGCCCGTTGCTGTCGATTCGTTGCCGGGCTTCGTCGATGGCCTGGTCTCGATCCAGGACGCGGGTGCCCAGCGCGCGGTGCAAATCCTTGATCCGACTGCTGGCCAGCGTGTCCTTGATGCCTGTGCAGCACCCGGCGGAAAGACTTGCCATCTTCTGGAAGCTGCGGATATCGATTTGCTGGCGCTTGATAGCGATGCCAGTCGGACACAGCTGATAATGGAGAATGTGCGGCGGCTTGGGCTGTCGGCTACGGTCAGTATGGCGGATTGCCGAGCCAGTGATGAGTGGTGGGATGGTCTGCCGTTCGACGCCATTCTTGCGGATGTGCCCTGCTCGGCTTCGGGTGTTGTTCGCCGCCACCCGGATATCAAGTACCTGCGCCGGGAGAGTGACATCCGGCGTTTCGCTCGTCTGCAGACGGAAATTCTCGACGCGCTTTGGCCCCTGTTGAAGCCGGGCGGCAAGCTGCTCTACGCTACGTGCTCGGTTTTCCCGGAAGAGAATGGCGCGCAGATTGATGCCTTCCTCGTTCGCCGACCGGCTGCTCGTCGGTTGGTCGAGGAAAGGCTTCTGCCTCAGGAAGAACATGACGGATTCTTTTATGCTTTGTTGCAGAAATCTGTTTAGCTGCTTTTTTGTCGGTCTGCTGCTGTTACTCGCCTCGCTTGGCGCGCAGGCTGCCGACATTACCGTCCGTAACCCGACCCTTTCACAGGGCGACGACGGCTACACGCTGTCTGCAGACTTCAACATCAATCTCAATGCCCGGCTTGAAGAGGCCATCGCCAGGGGCGTTACCCTGTACTTTGTGGTCGACTTCGAACTGACCCGTTCTCGCTGGTACTGGCTGGACGAACAGGTGGTCAGTCGCAGTCAGACCTATCAGCTTTCATACCACGCGCTGACGCGCCAGTATCGTTTGTCAAGCGGTGCGCTGCATCAGAGTTTCACCTCGCTCGACGATGCACAGCGCATTCTTTCGCGACTGCGGCACTGGCAGGTCCTCGACAAGGGAGCGGTCAAGGCAGATCAGAGTTACCTCGCGGCCGTGCGAATGCGCCTTGATCTGACACAAATGCCGAAGACCTTTCAGGTCAATGCGCTCGCCAACCGGGACTGGAACCTCTCTTCAGAGTGGGCGCGCTGGCTGTTTACCCCAGCCGAATCCGCCTCCTCTGCTGCTGCCGGAATATCGACCTTGACGGTTGCCACTGCTGAAGGCAAATGAAGAGTCTGATCGTTGCCGCCGCGTCGTTTGGCGGCATCCTCCTGTTCCTGCTGGCTTCGGCAAGTGCCAACACGGCGTTGTTTGCCAGCCACTACCCGTGGCTGCTTGGGCTGAATGCGGTCGTTGCCCTCTCGTTGCTGGCGCTGATTGCGTGGCAACTGCATGCTCTATGGCGAGAACACCGGGCGCAGGTCTTCGGCTCACGCCTCAAGCTTCGCCTGATGTTGATGTTCGGTCTGATGGCGGTACTGCCGGGAGTGCTGATTTATGCCGTCTCGGTGCAGTTTGTCACCAAGAGTATTGAAACCTGGTTTGATGTTCGCGTCGAGAAGGCCCTGGAGGCGGGGCTGAATCTCGGCCGCGGCGCTCTCGATTCACTGCTTGAGGATCTGGCGGCCAAGGGACAGGCGATGGCGCTGGAACTGGGCGAGCGTTCCGAGGCACAGCGCCGACTTGAGCTCAACCGTTTGCGCGAGCAGAACGGGGTGCAATCTGCGGCGCTATTTTCAACCAGTGGCGAGTTGCTGGCAACGGCCGCCGCCGACCTTACAAGTCGGCTGCCGTCGCAGCCGGCAGCCGAGCAGTTACGCCGAGCGCGCAGCGAACGCAGATACGCGGTCATTGAAAGCACCGGCGAAAAGGACCTGACCCTGCGCGTTCTGGTGACCGTGATGCCCCCAGGTCTTGGCGTCGAGACTCGCATTCTGCAGCTGGTCGAACCGGTACCGAGCGCCCTCGCACTTAACGCGGACAGTGTTCAAACGGTGTATGCTGATTACCAGGAGCTCTCGCTGGGTCGCGAGGGATTGACCCGGATTTACGCGATGACCCTGACGCTGACCGTGCTGCTCGCCCTGTTTACCGCAATCGCTCTGGCTTTCGTTCTTGCCCGTCGTTTGTCGGCACCGCTGTCGATCCTTGCCGAGGGAACCCAGGCCGTGGCAGCTGGCGACTACACCCCCAAGCAGGCGGTCTACAGTCGCGATGAGCTGGGCATCCTGACCCGATCGTTCAAGCAGATGACCAGTCAGCTTGACGAGGCGCGGCGTGACAACGAGCGTCACCGTGGCGAGCTTGAGGCTGCGCGCGCTTATCTGGAGTCGATCCTGGCTAACCTCTCCGCTGGCGTCCTGGTTTTCGATCGGCGCTTCGTTCTACGAACGGTCAATGAGGGCGCGCTGGCCATCCTCGCGGACGACTTCGCTGGCCTGCTCGGCGAGGAGACCGATGTCTGGCCGCGCCAGCAGGTGCTTGGGCAGGCCATTCGTGAGGCCTTTGCCGAAGACGACAGAATCGAATGGCAGGAACAGATAGAGCTTGATCGTAGCGGCAGCCTGCCGCAGACGCTCCTCCTGCGCGGCACGCAGCTGCCTGCCGGACCCCATGGAGGCTATGTGGTCGTCTTTGACGACGTGACGCGGCTGATCGCCGCCCAGCGCAGTGCCGCCTGGGGTGAAGTCGCGCGGCGCTTGGCGCACGAAATCAAGAATCCCCTGACGCCGATCCAGCTGTCTGCCGAGCGATTGCAGATGAAGCTTGCCGATCGCCTGAGCGGCGCTGAAGCGGAGATGCTGACTCGTTCGACGCAGACCATCATTACCCAGGTGCAGGCGATGAAGCGAATGGTCAATGACTTCAGCGACTACGCGCGCATGCCCGCACCCGAACTGGCCGCCGTTGACCTCAACGCACTGGTTCGTGAGGTGCTTGGCCTTTATGAAACGTCCCGGGCCAGGATCGAGCCGAAACTCGCGGCGAAGCTACCGCCCGTCTGGGGCGACAGCACACAGCTGAGGCAAATCATCCACAATCTGCTGCGCAACGCGGAAGACGCGCAGGAAGCCGTCGACGCTCCGCTAATCCGGATAAGTACGCGCCGTTCAGAGGACATGGCCGAACTGGTGGTGAGCGATCTCGGGCCAGGCTTTCCGCCTGAGATCATTGCACGGGTTTTTGAACCCTATGTCACCACCAAGGTGCGTGGGACCGGTCTTGGCCTGGCGATCGTCAAGAAGATCGTCGACGAACATCACGGCGGCATCAGAATAAACAACCGTCAGCCGGTCGGCGCCGAGGTGAGCATCATGCTGCCGCTGGCTTCCCTGTCGACCCCCAAGCGACGCGTAAGCCAACTTTCTCCCGAGGCCTGAGTATGGCGCAAATACTGATCGTTGACGACGAGATGGGCATTCGAGAACTGCTGTCCGAGATTCTTGCTGACGAAGGTCACTCGGTCTGGCTGGCCGAGAATGCGACAGCGGCGCGCAGGATTCGGACTGACAAGCGGCCCGATCTGGTTCTGCTCGACATCTGGATGCCTGATACAGACGGCATATCCTTGCTCAAGGAGTGGGCAGCGAGCGGACTGTTGACGATGCCGGTGGTGATGATGTCAGGACACGGCACCATCGACTCAGCGGTTGAAGCGACACGCATCGGTGCCACCGATTTCCTCGAGAAGCCGATTGCGCTGCAAAAGCTGCTGCTCACCGTGAAGAAGGCGCTTAAGCATGAAACCGTACTGGTCAAGAAGCCGCTGACGCTTGATGCCTTCGCGCGCTCGCCGTTACTCAAGGATCTCAAGCGACGTCTCGAACAGGCGGCAGCAAAAACCTCTGTTCTGCTGCTAAAAAGCGCTTCGGGCAGCATCGCAGAAATCTGCGCGCGTACCCTGCAGACGAATCTGACACCGTGGCTGGATCTATCGACCTCGAGCGCGCCCTTGACACAGGAAATGTTGCAGAACGCCAGTGGTGGCATTGTTTTCATCTCCGATCTGGCGCAGCTGGGCAAACTGCAACAGATGAATCTTGTCTTCGCGCTTGAGCGGCTCGATAGACATAATCTGCAGCTGGTGGCTGCCTCGACTCGTCCAATGGCGGGGCTCGTCGAGGCCGGCTGGGATCCTGTCCTGGTTAACCGGCTTGGTGAGGTCTGGGTGGCGCTGCCGCAGATCTCCGGACATGGCGACGACGTTCCGGAAATCGCCTCCTTGCTGCTCGCTCATCTCGCCGAGCGTGGCGAAGTGCCGTTGAGGCATTTTTCCAGTGGGGCACAGAACGCGCTCCGTCTTCACCGCTGGCACGGCGAGTGGGCGGAGCTGCTAACAACGGTGAAAAATCTTGCCCTCTCGGCGCTGGAGGAGGAGATCAGCGCCGACGACGTCGCGCTGATTCTGCAGAGCGACGGTGGCCAGATCGGCGCCCCGCTGCCGCTGCCGCCGATGTTCTTTGATCAACCGCTGCGCGAGGCCCGTGAAGCCTTCGAGAGGATGTACTTCGAATACCATCTGGCCGGAGAACGGGGTAGTATGACGCGTTTGGCGGAAAAGACGGGCCTCGAGCGAACACACCTCTACCGGAAGTTGAAGCAACTCGGTCTGAACGTCGGCAGGCGAGGCGATGAACGAGAGTAGCAGGGGGGTCTCGTGCCGCCAGCCTGTCAGGGAGATCAGGGAAAATGCACATCGTCATTCTCGGCGCTGGTCAGGTCGGGGCCAGCGTCGCCGAAAGTCTGGCGTCTGAAAACAACGACATCACGGTGGTCGATAGCGACCAGGATCGCCTGGCGCACTTACAGGATCGCCTCGACGTGCAGACGGTGGTCGGTAATGCGGCCTACCCCTCGGTGCTGGCCAGTGCCGGGCTGGAGAACGCTGACCTGCTGATTGCGGTAACGCAGAGCGATCAGACGAATCTCGTTGCCTGCAAGGTTGCGCGCAGCGTCTTCAACGTCCCGGCGAGGATCGCCCGCTTGCGCGCGCGCGACTTTCTTGACAGCAAGACTCTGCTCGCCCCAGAGAACTTCGCCGTCGACTACGCGTTGTGTCCAGAACAGGTGATCACCGAGTACATCGCGCGTCTGATCGACTTCCCCGAAGCACTGCAGGTCTTGAATTTTGGGGGAGGCCGCTTGGTGCTGGTTGCCGTTCGCGCCTACGCCGGAGGGCTGCTGGTCGGCAGTCCGATCAAGGAAATGCGCAACCATCTGCCGCCAGAGATCGATGGCCGAATCGCTGCCATCTATCGCCGCGACGGAGCCATGACGCCGAACGGCGAGACGATCATCGAAGACGGCGACGAAGTGTTCCTGCTGGCAGCCGAGGAACACATTCGGGCCGTGATGCGCGAGTTGCGACGCTCGGTCGAACCCGTCCGGCGGGTCATGATCGCCGGCGGGGGCAATATCGGCCTGCGCGTCGCGCAGGCGCTTGAGGGCAAGTGCGAGGTCAAGCTCATTGAGGTCAGTCGGCGCCGCGCCGAGTTCGTTGCTACGACCGTCAAGTCGGTGCTGGTGCTCTGCGGCGATGCCACCGATGAGGAGTTGTTGCAGCAGGAAGCGATTGACGCGATGGACCTCTTCCTCGCGCTGACCAACGATGACGAAGACAATATCATGGGCGCCTCGCTGGCCAAACGCATGGGTTGCAAACGGGTGGTGGCGCTGATCAACCGCCGCGCCTACGCCGAACTCGTCCAGGGTGGGCCGATCGACATCGCGCTTTCGCCGGCGCAGGTGTCGATCGGCACCCTGCTGACTTACGTCCGCCACGGCGATGTGGCGCAGGTTCACAGTCTGCGCCGGGGAGCAGCCGAAGCGCTCGAGATCGTCGCCCATGGCGATCAGAAGACCTCGAAAGTCGTTGGACGACGAATCGGCGAACTGCCGGAGATCGCTGGCGCATTCATCGCTGCGATCGTCCGCGATCTCGACAAGAGCCGGGATCTCGGCTTCCTCGGTCTGGCCAAGCAGAAGCAGAAGGGGCAGGTGTTGATCGCCCACAAGGACGTCTTGGTGGAGACGGATGACCACGTAATCGTTTTCTGTCTCGACAAGAAGGTGGTCAAGCAGGTGGAGAAACTTTTCGCCGTCGGCTTCCATTTCTTCTGAGAGGGCGCCACCATGCAACGCTACTACCCGGTGATCCGGGTTCTCTCGCTGGTGATTGTCATCTTTGGCCTGACGATGCTGGTGCCGTTGCTTCTGTCGTGGGCCATGCACGACGGCGCCGAGAGTGCTTTCGACGAAGCCTTCCTGCTCACGGTTGGCACCGGCCTGGGGCTGTGGTATGCGACGCGCAAGGAGAAGCGCGATCTGACGATTCGCGACGGTTTCCTCATGGTCGCCCTAGTGTGGACAGTGCTGCCGGTGTACGCCGCCCTTCCTCTGATAATACAACTCGACGCCAGTTTTACCGATGCCTATTTTGAAGCCGTTTCCGGGCTGACAACGACCGGTGCGACGGTCTTCGAGGGGCTTGATGGGTATCCGGTCTCGATCAACTTCTGGCGCTGCCAGCTTGTCTGGCTGGGTGGCATGGGGTTGATCGTTCTCGCTGTGGCGATCCTCCCCTTGCTCGGCATCGGTGGCCGTCAGATGTTCAAGGCGGAAACGCCGGGGCCGATGAAGGATTCGAAAATGACCCCGCGCATAGCCGAAACGGCAAAGGGGCTGTGGGTGGTCTATACATTGATATCGGTCTGCTGTGTTCTTGGCTACGGCTGGGCCGGAATGACCTGGCTCGATGCGATCATGCACATGTTCAGTACCATGGGGCTTGGCGGCTTTTCCAGCCACGACGCGAGCTTTGGATTTTTCGATTCGCCTGCGATCGAAGCAGTCAGTATTGTCTTCATGCTGATTGCCGGCTGCAACTTTGCGACCCACTATCTGGTCCTTTCCGGCCGATCGCTGCGCCCGTACGCCTCGGATCCCGAAGCCGGCTGGTTTCTGCTGGTGACCGTCGGCAGTGTGATCGGCATCGCCATTTTTCTCGATGTTCACGAGTTCTATCCGACGTTTTTGGAAGCGCTGCGCTATTCGGCATTCAACGTCGTCTCGATCGCGACGACGACGGGTTATGCCAATACCGACTACGCCCTGTGGCCAGTCTTTGCGCCGTTGTGGATGTTGTTCCTGTCGAGCTTCGCGACCAGCGCCGGTTCGACGGGTGGTGGCATCAAGATGATCCGCGCCATCGTTCTCTACAAGCAGGTTTATCGGGAGCTGACGCGCGCCATGCACCCGAGCGCCGTGCATCCGATCAAGATCGGGGGGGCCGTGGTACCTTCCAATATTCTCTTCGCAGTGCTTGCCTTCGGCTTCATCTACATGGTGTGCATCGTTTCGATGACACTGGCTCTTTCACTTTCGGGGCTCGAAATCATCACTGCATTCTCGGCGGTGGTTGCCAGCATCAACAATACCGGACCGGGTTTGGGCCAGGTCGGACCGGCGACGAACTTCGGTGTACTCACCGACTTTCAGACTTGGGTATGCACCTTCGCCATGCTTCTCGGTCGGCTGGAGATCTTTACCTTGCTGGTTGTGCTGACGCCGGCTTTCTGGCGCAAGTAGGGGCTAAAGGCGGATAATCTTCCTTTTCCGGCGCCTCTCCTTTTTCTGGCGGAATTTGACGTGACCCGACCCTGCAACGACAGTCTTCTGCGCGCCCTGCTCAGGGAGCCCACGGAACAGACACCTATCTGGCTGATGCGGCAGGCCGGCAGGTACCTGCCCGAGTATTGCGAAACCCGCCGGCGTGCCGGCAGTTTTCTGCAGTTGTGCATGAACCCAGCTCTGGCCTGTGAGGTGACACTGCAGCCGCTTGCCCGTTACGACCTGGATGCAGCGATCCTCTTTTCCGATATTCTCACCGTACCGGATGCCATGGGGCTAGGGCTCTACTTCACCGATGGCGAAGGGCCCCGCTTTGAACGTCCGCTGCGCGAGGAATGGGCAATTCGCGACCTCAGCGCACCGGATCCCTGGGATCATCTGCGCTACGTGATGGATGCAGTGTCTGAAATCAGGCGGGCGTTGAACAACTCGGTGCCACTGATCGGTTTTGCCGGCAGTCCATATACCCTGGCTTGCTACATGGTCGAAGGCGCTGCCAGCAGCGATTACCGCCACATCAAGCGGATGCTCTACGAGCGCCCCGATCTGCTGCATCGTATTCTTTCAGTTACCGCCGATGCGGTGAGCAGTTATCTCAATGCCCAGATCGACTGCGGCGCACAGGCTGTCATGATCTTTGATTCCTGGGGCGGCTCGCTCTCTGCGGCAGCCTACCATGAGTTCTCGTTGCCCTACCTGCGACGTATCGTTGCCAGTTTGATTCGCGAGAGGGATGGAGAACGGGTACCGTCCATCGTGTTTACCAAAGGCGGTGGCCTATGGCTGGAATCGATCGCGGAGACCGGATGCGATGCCATCGGTTTGGATTGGACGATTGACATCGGCGAGGCACGTCGGCGAGTTGGTCACCTGGTCGCCTTGCAGGGCAATCTTGATCCAGGGGTGCTCTTCGCCTCGCCGGGTCGGGTGGCCGCCGAGGCCAGGACGGTCGTGGACAGCTACGGCTTTGACAACACCGGCCATGTGTTCAATCTAGGTCACGGGATTTCGCAGTTTACGCCACCGGAGAACGTCACCGCGCTGGTCGATGCCGTCCATGAACACAGCCGGAAGTCGCAAAAAAAAATGCATTGAATACCCCTGCCCCGTTGACTTGTTCACAGAAATTGGGTTACCCGTTTGCGCCGACCAGAGGCTCTGACTAGAATCAGCTAACTATTTATAACCCGATGATTTATAGAGGATTATAAATCGCTTATTTTTTGGGCAGATGCCTCCAAACCCTTGCGGTATGAGCTTTCCAGCGACTTGTTGATAGGCTCATCCACAGAGTTTTCCACAGGCGCGGTGAATGCAAAAAAAGAGCTGATAACTGAACACCTTAACCGCTATTACCAGAAGTGGCGCGAGCTTCCGGCGGTAAGTGATATCACTACTCCCCGCATTCAACGATGCCAGACCACTCCTTGCTGCTGCAAATCGTCCGCGTAGCGCTTGATGTGCCGTTGCGCCACCTGTTTGATTACCGCCTTCCTGACCACGAGCAGTTATCGACGGCAGACATTGGCTATCGGGTCTGTGTTCCCTTCGGTCAACGCCAGAAGGTCGGTATCATCGTCGAATTGGCAGCAGCCAGCGAACTGCCGCTCGCACAGCTCAAACCAGTTACTGCGGTTCTGCGCGATGTGCCTCGCCTGCCGGCCACGTGGTTTCACCTGACTGAATTCTGTGCAGCCTATTATCATGCACCGCTTGGCCAGGTCATGCTTTCGACGTTACCCACGGGGTTGCGCTCGGTTGCACCGGTCAAGGCTCGGGCGCGCCGGCGGGCGGTTCCGCAGACCCTGGCGCAGCAAGCTCCGGCGCTGACGCTCGAACAGGAAGCCGCGCTGAGGGCAATGGCCGAAGGCGCCGGCGGCTTCTGTGCCTATCTGTTGCACGGTGTTACGGGTAGCGGCAAGACCGAAGTCTACCTTCGTATGATCGAGCGTACGCTGGCTGCCGGGCAGCAATCGTTGCTCCTGGTGCCGGAAATCAACCTGACGCCGCAACTTGAAGCCCGTCTCACGGCGCGCTTTCCGAATGCCGGCCTAGTCAGCCTGCATAGCGAGTTGGGGGACGCAGCGCGTGGCCGCAACTGGCGGGCTGCTTTGACCGGTGGGGCACGGATCGTTCTTGGCACTCGCCTGGCAGTTTTTGTCCCCTTGCCCGAACTGGGCCTGATCGTGGTTGATGAAGAACATGATTCGTCGTTCAAGCAGAAGGACGGGATTCGCTACTCGGCACGCGACCTTGCCGTCTTCCGTGCGCGCGACAGTCACATCCCGATTGTCCTTGGCTCGGCAACACCTTCGCTGGAGAGTTGGGCCAATGCCACCGGCAATGATGGAGGTGGACGCTATCGCTTGCTTTCGCTGCAGCAGCGAGCGGTAGAAGGTGCGCGCCTGCCGCTGGTCCGAACCATAGATACGCGCGTCGACAAGCCGGAGGAAGGACTCTCCAGGGCCCTGCTGGTGGCCATCGAGGAACGTCTGGCGCGGGCCGAGCAGAGTCTCGTCTTCCTCAACCGGCGCGGCTATGCGCCGGTACTGGCCTGTCCTGCCTGCGGTTGGACGTCACATTGTCATCGTTGCGCTGCCAATCTGGTTCTCCACCTCGCTGACCACTGCCTGCGCTGCCACCATTGCGGCTTCGAGGCGCGGGTACCAAGGCACTGCCCTACCTGTGGTAACCAGGACATCAGCGCTTTTGGTCGCGGTACCCAACGTATCGAGGCAGCGCTAACGGAGCGCTTCCCAGAGGCGCGCATCCTCCGCGTCGACCGGGACTCGGCGAGCAGCCGCCGGCAATGGGAAGCACTGGTAGCAAGAATAGAGGGCGGCGAGGCGGACATTCTCGTCGGGACTCAGATGCTGGCCAAAGGCCATGATTTTCCCAAACTTACTTTGGTCGGTGCGATTGCTCCTGACGCGGCATTGTTCGCTGCCGACTGGCGCGCGCCCGAGCGTCTTTTCGCCCAGCTGATGCAGGTTGCCGGCCGCGCTGGGCGAGCCGAGAGGCCAGGTGAGATGCTGCTGCAGACCCAATTTCCCGACCATCCGCTCTACGACGCCGTGGTTCGACATGATTACCAGGCCTTCGCGGCGGCACAGCTCAGGGAAAGGCAGCAGGCCGGTTTCCCGCCCTACACCTATCAGGCCATGTTGCGTGCGGAGGCGCCCCGAATGGCCGATGCTTTGTGCTTTCTTGCTGCTGCGCGCGGCTGTCCATTGCCCAAGGAGGAACCTCTGGTGACCTTCTACGACCCGGTACCGATGCGTCTGTCCCGCAGAGCCAGCCTGGAACGTGGCCAGCTACTTGTCGAGTCGTCGTCACGGCGTACGTTGCAGCGCTTTCTTGGCCACTGGGTCACCCAGCTTGACGCCATCAAGTCGCCCTCGCGACTGCGTTGGCATCTGGAAGTCGACCCCTTCGAGTTCTGATCCCAACCGCGGGTGAATTGTCCTTCCAACCCGCTGCCCTCGCCGAGTACTCGCATTCTGGCGGTTTACAACAGAGTGCTTCAGGACGGGGCGACGCCAGGATTGACTGGGGCACCCAGCGCTAGGATACTTCCGCCGTAGCTGCTTTTCCCTTGCCACGTGAAGCATCGCACAGCGTTTGGCGACCATAGCAGCTATCGTAGTGTCGCCTGGAGAAACGGGGCCTGGCACCGCCGGCATGCGGCGCGGAATGGTACCGGCAAAGAAGCGCGGACCTGGCTTCTGGCGCGGCGGCAAGCGCGTCGCGCGCTGCGGTCTGGCCATGGAACGTGAGGCCGGTTTCCGGCTCGCAGCCGCGAGGCGGGCCGCGTTTTTTCCCTATCATTTTGAGGAGTCCTGTTGTGCCTTCCGAGTTTGTGGCAGCGATTGACCTGGGTTCGAACAGTTTTCACATGATTGTCGCGCGCATTGCGAACGGGCATGTTCAGATTCTCGACCGATTGCGCGAGATGGTCCAACTGGCCGCCGGACTGGATGGCCGAAACCGGCTTTCGCCCGCTTCGCAACAGGGGGCGCTTGATTGTCTGGCTCGTTTTGGCCAGAGGTTGCGGCACATCCCGCCGGCCCGACTGCGTATCGTCGGCACCAATACTCTGCGCCAGGCACGAAACAGTGCAGAGTTCGTCGCCCGAGCCGAGCAGCTCCTTGGCCATCGGGTGGAGATCGTCAGCGGACAGGAAGAAGCCCGCCTGATCTACCTTGGTGTCGCCCATAGCGTCGGTGACGTCGCCGGGCAGCGGCTGGTGATCGATATTGGTGGTGGCAGTACCGAACTGATCGTCGGGGAACAGTTTGATCCTTTGCACTTGGCGAGTCTGCGGATGGGTTGCGTCAGCCTGAGCCGTTCCTGTTTCGCCGACGGTCGGGTGACGGCGGGGCGCCTGCGCGAGGCGGAGTTGCTGGTGCAGCTCAACCTTGAACCGTTCCGTGAAGAGTATCTGGCGCGCGGTTGGGAGGTGACCACGGGAGCTTCCGGATCGATCAAGGCCATCCAGGGGGTCCTCAACAGCGAGGGCTGGAGTCGCGAGGGAATCTCGCTCGAAGGATTGCGGCGGTTGCGGGCGGCTTTGCTCGAGGTGCGAGATACCTCGGCCTTGGCCAGCCGTTGGCAGCTGGATCCTGCCCGCGCCCGCGTCTTCGTCGGCGGCTTCGTCGTCCTGCATGGCTTGTGCGAGGCGCTCGGCATTGAGCAAATGGAGGTATCAGAAGGGGCCCTGCGCGAAGGGCTGATCTATGATCTTCTCGGTCGCATCCGCCACGAGGATGTACGTGATCGGACCATCGCGGATGTCACGCGCCGCTTCGGTCTCGACGAGGCCCAGGCCGCGCGGGTAAGTGCTTCGGCGCTTGATCTGCTGCGACAGGTGAGAGCGAAATGGGGATTGACGGGAAAGGAGTCACGCGACGTCCTCGAACGAGCTGCCCGCTTGCACGAGATCGGCCTGCTGCTGACCCATGACCAGTATCACCGACACGGGGCGTATGTCCTGCAACACTCTGATCTGCCGGGCTACTCGCGCGATGATCAGCAGCTGCTCGCGGCTCTGGTCAGGCGACATCGGCGGTCGTTTCCCGATGATGCGTTTGCCGAGTTGCCAAGGGACAGTGTGCGGACCGCTCGCCGTCTCTGCGCACTCCTCCGCCTGGCGGTGGTACTGCATCGTGGCCGCAGCAACGAACCACTGCCGGCGATCAGCCTGCGTGTCGATGGGCAGCGGATGCACCTGGTTTTTCCTTCGGGTTGGCTGACGGCGCACCCGTTGACTCGCGCAGACCTCCAGATGGAAGCACGGCTGCTCCGAAAAGCAGGTTTTGACCTGCGGCTTGGCAGTGGTGCCGCCGGCGTCGAGCCGACGCCGGCGGCAGGAGGCGACCCCCAATCGTGACCGTGCGCCGTACGCTGTTCCGGGGGGCGGTGACGGCGGCGCTGTTGTTCTTGCCGCTCCTGCTCGCAGCGACCCTCTTTTTCTCCGCGCTCGATCAGGTGCCGCTGGTCAGCCGTGGCGAGACCATTTCGCAATCGTCGATTGCCGAGGCCAAACGCCTGTTGGCAAGCAACGACCCACGTCATCTCCAAAAGGGGGATGAGCGGACAGCCGTCATTCCCGCGGCGTTGATTGATGCCGCCATCAACCATCTGGCAAGCCGTAGTCTGGGCGCCCGCGGCGCCTTCTTCCTTGCCGACGATACCGCTGAAGTGCGCATGACTGTCCGCATTCCCGGCGTGCCTGGACCCCGCTACCTGAATCTGCGCACGGCTTTCGAGGCGGTTGCGGGTGAGCCGCGGGTTGTCAAGGCCTCGATTTCCTCCTTGCCGATTCCGGCCGGGCTCGCCGAATGGCTTATCGCCTCGGCGATCAGAAGCGCCGGCTTTGCCGACGACTGGAAAGTGGCGAGGCAGGCCATCCGTCACCTGGTGTTCGAGCCGGATCAGGGCAACGTGGAGGTCCGCTACACCTGGCAGCCGGGCCTGCTTGAACAGGCGCGGAGGCTCGCCTTTACGCCGCAAGAGATCGTTCGCATGGAGGCTGCCCAACGAGCGTTGGCGCGTCTTCTTGATACCTACGCCAACCGCGCCAACGTTCCGGTGAGCAAGGTTCTGACGCCGCTGATGGCATGCTGTGGTGACCCCACCCCACAGGAGGGCCGCGCGGCGCTGCTGGTGCTGGCGACCTATCTGACCGGAAGCAACCTCGCTGTCGTGTTGCCGGAATCAGCCAAGTGGCCTCGTCCACGGCGAGTGAAGCTGACCCTGTTCGGGCGTCACGACAGTGCTCAGCACTTTGTCGTTTCAGCTGCTCTGGCGGCCTGGGCTGGCGAGCCCGCGGCAAATGCAGTCGGCCTGTTCAAGGAGATCCAGGACTCCCGAGGCGGTAGCGGTTTCTCCTTTGCGGATCTGGCGGCAGATCGTGCCGGCACCCGCTTTGGCGAACTGGTTGCCAGCGGCTCGCCGCACCTCGAGAACGCTCTCCGCAGAACACTGACCGACGCCGACCTGGCGCCCTCCCTGGATGGGCTGCCCGAGCCTTTGGCTGCAGCCGACTTTGAACAGCGCTTTGGCGCTGGTGACAACGCCGCCTATCGGCAGGTGACGACAGAGATCGAGCGCCGCTTGGCAGCTTTGCCGCTGTACCGCTGAGCGTCGGTTGCGGGCTCCCGCGCGGCTTTCGCAAAGCGGGCACCACCCGATTTCCCTACCCGGTCAACGTGCTCGGTGGCTCGCGAGGCAGAACCAGGCGTAGGCAATGATCTGTGTGGCAAGCAAGGCAAGGAACGTATGGCGGTGGGCCGTTGCCATACTGTGCCCCAGCGTTTGCAGCACGTCGATCAGCAGACCGATGCCCCATTGCACGGCAAAGGCACCAACAAAAACCATCAGGTTCAGCGCCGTGTTGACCCGGCCGGAGAGCGCGACGGAAAAGCCGGCGGCCGCCTGCGGATAGGCCAGGGTTCCAAAGCTTGAAAAGGTGCCGTAAGCGACCCACAGCAGATGGGTTTGTGGTAGGGCCTCGGTGGCGATCAAGGCGAGCGTCAGCAAGGAAAGGCCTAGCCCACCACCGAGCAGCATTCCGGGTCTGATACCGCGGCGGGCCAGTCCGGTGGCCAGCAGCCCGATGAGCATGTAGGCCACCAGCATCGCGATGCTCATCCCGGCCATGTGCTCTGCCGCCCTGGCGCGAGTATAGCCATTGACCTGCATGAGCCAGGATATCGACCACAGGCTTTGCACTGCCATGAAGCCACCGGTGAGCATCAATCCCACTGGCGCAAAGCGCCAGAAGTGCGCACTGCCGAAGATCGCCCTGACGCCGGAGAACTGAGCGGCCAGCGGTGCCGGCTGACCGCCGTCCCTGTGCTCGGGGACGCTGAAGAACAGCCAGAAGGCGACAGCCAGGGTCAGTCCGGCCAAGGCGAAGAAGATCTCCCGCCAGCCGGCGAGTTGCAGGGCTGCTTCGAGCGGGGCCGTGGCAGCCAGCGCTCCGAGGCCACCCGAGGTCATGATCCAGCCGGTTAGCGAAGCCTGCCGCTCGGCCGGAAACCACAGTGAAAAGGCCTTGAAGGCAGCCATCAGGCATGCCGAAACACCCAGTCCGATAAGCGCACGGCCGACCGCCAGTTCAGCGATCCCCTGACCAAGGGCGAAGACGGCCGCGCCGACGGCCGCGATCAACAGCAGCCCGGATTCGACGCGTCGAGCCCCGAAGCGGTCGAGCAACATGCCGAGCGGCAGTTGGGCAGCAGCGAAGGAGAGAAAGTAGGCACTGGTCAGCAGGCCAAGGCCAGCTGCACCCAGGGCCAGCTCGGCGCTGAGTACCGGTCCAATGACGGCATTCGCCGTTCGATAGAGGTAGGAGAGGAAATAGGCGCCGGCGAAGGGCAAGAAGAGTTTCATCCACAGCATGGTTTGTATGGTGCTCCTTCGCCCCGTTCTGCCCGGCCATTGACTCGCTTGGTCGATTCCCGTCCGGTCAGCGCAATCAACCGCTGGCAAAGCTACCGTCCCAATGCGCATCCCAGAGCCAGGCGGCGCCACGCACGCCGGACGAGTCGCCGTGTTGGTTACGCAGCAGTCGAGTATCGACGTGATCAGAGAAGACATGTGTTGCCAACAGCTCCGGCACCGTGAGGTACAGCCGCTCGATGTTGGAGAGGCCGCCACCGAGGACGATCACGTCAGGGTCGAGAATATTGACCACCAGGGCCAACGCTCTTGCCAGGCGTCCTTCATAGCGCCGGAGGCTCGCCTCGCAGACACTATCGCCCGCATCGGCTCGGGCAGCTATTCCCTCCGCGGTGATTGACTCGCCGCCATGACGCTGGTGGTCGCCACAAAGCCCGGGACCGGAGAGCCAGGTTTCGACACAACCCACGCGCCCACAGTAGCATTTCGGCTGTGGCTGGTCTTCGTCTTCCAGAAACGGCAGTGGATTGTGGCCCCATTCGCCGGCAATTCGATTGGTGCCCGTCAGCACGCGCCGGCCAACGACGATGCCACCGCCAATGCCGGTGCCGAGAATGACCCCGAAGACGACTTCTGCACCGCGCCCGGCGCCGTCAATGGCCTCGGAGAGGGCAAAACAGTTGGCATCGTTGGCCAGGCGAATCTGGCGTTGCAACAGCTCCTCGAGGTCATGCCGCAAGGCACTGCCAATCAGCCAGGTCGAGTTTGCGTTCTTGATTCTGCCATTCAGGGAGGACTCGGCACCGGGAATGCCAATACCAACGCTGCCCCGCTGGCCAAGCTCCCGCTCGGCCGCTCCAACCAGTTCGCCGACGGCCTTGACAGTCGCTTCGTAGTCGCCTTGCGGCGTCGGCCGACGGCGGCGAAGCAATACCCGACCCGATCCGTCGAGAGCGACAAGTTCTATCTTGGTACCGCCAAGGTCTATCCCGATTCGCATCGCCATGTTTGCTTCCAGCATGGTATCGGTCCGCAAGGGAGCGATCACTCAAGGCGCTCTGAGCGACATCTGGGCGCAGCAGCCAAATGCCCTGGAGTAGCGAAGGGTTCTCCTCCCGCCACGAGGGCGGCCCTGTCTCTCGTTGCCGGCGTCGGCGAAGAGCAAGGCCGTGACCGGGTTTGAGTCCTGAAGCGCTTTGGCGGAGCGTCCCAGCCATACGCCCCGCCGGGCTGCTACCGGACCAGCCGCCAGGAAAAGCGGGCGGCTGGCGCGAGCATCGAACAAACGAGAGCCACTTACAGTGGGCCGGGACGCTCGTGGTGGCTTGCAGCAGGGCATCCAGAGACGATTCTGTGAATCTCAGCCGGTGATGTACTTTTCCATTTGCTCAATGATGAACTGCTGCGCGCAGATCGTCTCCTTGACCACGTCACCGATCGAAACGATACCGATGACTTTTCCTCCCTCGTCGAGTATCGGCAGGTGACGGAAGTGTTTTTCGGTCATGATTGCCATGCACTCGTCAACCGTCTGCTCGGGGGTCACATAGAGCACCTTGTCGCTCATGATTTCGCAAACCCGGGTGTCCTTTGACGCCTTGCCGCGCAGAATCACCTTCCGCGCGTAATCGCGCTCCGAGAAAATGCCCACGAGTCGTTCCCCTTCAAGAACCAGGACCGCACCGACGTTGGCATCGGACATCACCTGGAGAGCATGAAAAACGGGGTCGTCCGGGGAGACGGTGGCGAGTGGTCCGCTCTTGCTGGCAAGGATTTGCCTGAGTGTCTTCATGATGCGTCCTTTCTGGTCAGGAAGTCACCAACATGCTAGAGCGTCTGCCGCTTCTTGCCAAGGGGTAACCGGGCCGGGCCGATACGAGGATCAACGACCGGCACCGTCGTCAGCCGTCTGAGAGCGGTCTAGCGCAGACCAGCAGCGTACTCGGCAACAGCGTTGATTTGTTGATCGGAAAGCTTGCCGGCAATCTGCCGCATCACTTTTTCCGAATCGTTGGCGCGTTCGTGACTCCTGAAGGTCTTCAACTGGCTGGCCGTGTACTCCGCATACTGCCCTGCCAGCCGGGGGTATTGCACGGGCAGACCGGCGCCGGCGGGACCGTGGCAACCGGCACACGCCGGGACGCCCTTGTCGAAGTCACCCTTGCGCCAAAGGGTCTTGCCTTCGGCGAGAAGTTTTTCCTCCTTGGCGACCGACGGTTTCATCTTCTGCTGAGAAAAATAAACCGACAGGCTCTTCATGTCTTCGTCTGACAGCGCCGCCACCATGCCGCCCATGATCGCGTTGTTGCGTACCGCCGGTTTGCCGTCGACGGCCTTGAAATTGCTGAGCTGCTTGTACAGGTATTCGGGGATCTGGCCGGCGATGATGGGATTCGCTGACGTCGGGCTGTTGCCGTCGGCAGCATGACAGGCAACGCAGACGCCCTCGGCAATTTCCTTGGCCTTTGCCAGGTCAACCTTTGCTTTCGCCTGTTCTGCTGTGAAGGCGGGGAAACTGGCGGCCAGGAGAACCGCGAGTGCCGTTGTACGAATCATGTCCAAACTCCCATTGACAACAATGACTGATCTCAGGCCGGAGAAGTGAAGCAACAAAGCTGATATTCTATATCAGTTTGCCGGCCGCGTGCCCGTCCTCTCCACCTACTCTCAGGTTCTCCCATGCCCCTTTTCCAGCAGGCGGCTTTTCATACGACGGTTGCCCACTTGCGTGATTTGCCGACCGACGCGCAATGTGAAGTCGCGTTTGCCGGACGCTCGAACTCCGGCAAGTCGTCGGCGATCAATACGCTGGCCAACCACACGCGTCTGGCTTTTGTCTCCAAGACGCCTGGGCGAACCCAGCATCTAAACTACTTTCGGCTCGCCGCGGGCAAGTACTTCGTCGACCTGCCGGGCTATGGTTTTGCCAAGGCGCCCGAGGAGATCCGCGCGCAATGGGAAGGTCTGCTGGCACCTTACCTGCGCTACCGTGAGGCGCTACATGGCCTGGTCCTGATCATGGATAGCCGTCATCCGCTCACCGAGCTCGATCTTCAGATGCTCGGCTGGTTTGCGCCGACAGGTAAGCCGATTCACGTGCTGTTGTCCAAGGCCGACAAGCTCACTCGTCAGGAACAGGTGCTCTCACTGCGTCAGGTTCAGGCAGTACTGAAGGACGTTGGCGGGAATTGCACCTGTCAACTGTTTTCAAGCTTGAAGAAGTCCGGAGTTGGCGAGGCAGAGGCAGTTCTGAGCCGCTGGCTCGGCCTGGAAATCAGCGATGAGGCGCCGCCGATCGGCCTGCCGAGCGAGAGAACGGCCCGCCAGAAGAAGCGAAGCGCTATTGGCTGGAGTGCCCGTCATGGGGGGAACGTCGACAAGCACTAAAAAAAAGCCCCCGGCAAAGGGGGGGCCGGGGGCGAGACATGCCTTACAGGAATAAGGCACCCGCTCAGGGAGGTGAAGCGGGAGACGGCGTCGCCATCTGCACTTTGAGACGGCCATAGCTTGCCCACAGTTCCCCGTCAGCTTAGGTTTTGTTATCAATTGTATCTATGAGCCCGGAAAATTCCATGGATGACCAAGCACGCTTCCCTGCGACACGCATGCGGCGCATGCGTCGTGACGATTTTTCGCGGCGCCTGATGCGCGAGTCCCGGCTGACTGCCGATGATCTGATTTACCCGGTTTTCGTGCTGGAAGGCGTCAAGCGCGTGGAGCCGATACCCTCGATGCCTGGAGTGGAACGGCAGAGCCTGGATCGGCTGCTGAAGACGGCCGAGAGGGCGCTTGCGCTCGGTATTCCCGCCTTGGCGCTGTTCCCGGTGGTCGACAGCGCCTGCAAAACGCCGGGAGCCGAAGAGGCACTCAACCCTGATGGCCTGGTACCGCGGGTGGTCGCCGCACTGAAAAAGGAGTTTCCCGAACTCGGCATAATGACTGACGTCGCTCTTGATCCCTATACCAGCCATGGTCAGGACGGGCTCATTGATGCTGACGATCCCGCCGGCTACGTGTTGAACGATGAGACGCTGGAGGTACTCGCCAGGCAGGCGCTGGTGCACGCGCAGGCCGGCGCCGACATTGTCGCACCCTCGGACATGATGGACGGCCGTGTCGGGCGTATACGCAGCGAGCTTGACCGCGCCCGGCAGATTCACACGCGTATCCTGGCGTACTCGGCCAAGTACGCATCGAGCTTCTACGGCCCATTTCGCGACGCGGTCGGATCCGCCGGCAGTCTGGGCAGGGGCAACAAGCACAGCTATCAGATGGATCCAGCGAACACGGACGAAGCGCTGCGCGAGGTGGCGCTTGATCTTGCCGAAGGTGCCGACATGGTGATGGTCAAACCCGGCATGCCTTACCTCGACGTTGTTCGGCGCGTGAAAGAGGAGTTCAATGTGCCGACGTACGTCTATCAGGTCAGCGGCGAGTATGCCATGCTCAAGGCAGCCGGACTGAACGGCTGGCTGAACGAGCGGGCTTGTGTTCTCGAGAGCCTGCTTGCCTTCAAACGGGCTGGGGCTGACGGGATCCTGAGTTACTTTGCGCTCGCCGCGGCAGGCTGGCTCAAAGCGTCTGCTTGACCACAGACGCCGAGCGCGTTCGGAGAAGCCCGTGTTGCGCCGGACTTTCGACCAGGCGGTAGAAAAGTGCACCGGCTGCGATGCTTGCCAGCCACGCGATGATCATGCCAGCCAGATTGACCCAAGGGTCGCGTGAAGCGAAACGCGCGAACAGGCCATTGATTATCAAGCAGATCGGGAAATGCACGAGAAAGACTGAATAGGAAATCTGTCCAAGATAGGCAATCAGGCGCGATTTGGGCCAGTGTTCGATGAAACCGCAGCGGCCAGCGAAGGCGAGCATCAGCGCAACAAGCAGCGCCACGGCAATACGTGGCCGGTAGTCGAGCAGCAGCGCGCTGATGACCAAGGCGAGTACAGGCACTAGCCAGGAAAACGTCCGTCGCTGGTTCGTCGCCCAGTAGCTGGCTATCCCCAGCGCGTAGGCACCGAAAAAGTACACTCCCCAATTGTCCCAGTCGCCGTCGCGATTGAAGTAGTAAAGCGATGACAGCGCCAGTGTCGTAACCAGCAAGGCGCCAGCGACCGGGACCGCTGCGCGCCGGCGACTGATGCCACGCGCGAGCCAGAGGGCGCCGACGAGGAGCGCGAAGAGCTGAAAGTCGATGGCAATGTACCAGACGCCTGCCGATAGTCCCTCGTAGCCGAGAATGCCTTGCAGCAGCAGCGTGTGGGCAAGGACTTGAGGCAGGGTGGGCCGGTCCGGGACAGAGTCATGCGCCATCAGCGTGCGAGCGAGGGCCGCGCAGGCGATGCCGATCAGCACGGCGACCAGATAGGGCGCCACCAGTTTCAGATAGCGCTTCAGCAAGAGCATGAGCGGCTTGCTCGACAGCAGCGTGCCGAATGGCGCGATAGCGCGTACGGCGAGGAAGCCGCCGATGACGAGAAAGGCCTGCACCGCCATGCGCGCGTCCTGACTCAGCCAACTGATCAGGGTCGGCGCCAGCGAGTAGGCGTGGTCGGACATGGGTCCGTAGAAGGCCAGGTGATGCAGGACGATCAACTGACAGGCCAGGGCCTTCAGCGTGTCGATGAAGGCAAGCCGTGAAGTGGCGCCAGTCGGGGGAGCCTCATGCATGGAGGAAGCGCATGGCGTACTCCTCGAAAGGCATCGGTCGGCCGCGCAGGTAACCCTGCATTTCGTCGCAGCCCTCCCGCGCAAGGAACTCACGCTGTGCCTCGGTCTCGACGCCCTCGGCAATCACCGTCAGTTGCAGGCTGTGGGCAAGCGCGATCACCGCGCGCACGATGGCACAGTCTTCCGTGTCGCCGGGCAGCCCGCGCACGAAGCTCTGATCCACCTTGAGCTTGTTGAGCGGCAGGCGCTTCAGATAGGCGAGTGAGGAATAGCCCGTCCCAAAGTCGTCGATCACCAGGCTTAGGCCCATGGCGCGCAGGTTGTCCAGTACCTGGGTGCTGTCCTCGGCATGGCTCATGATCGCACTTTCGGTGATTTCCAATTCGAGGAACTGCGCCGACAGTCGCGATGCCTCCAGTGTCTGGCGCGCGGTTTCCTGAATTCGGCCGCGGGCGAATTCGACGCCGGAAACATTGACCGACAATACGCCGGGATCGAGACCTGCGGCAACCCATGCCGCCCACTGGCAGGTGGCGGTATGCTGGACCCAGGCACCGATCGGGACGATCAGTCCCGACTCCTCGGCAATCTTGATGAACTCGCCGGGAAGCACCAAACCCTGCTCGGGCCGCAGCCAGCGCACCAGCGCTTCGGCCCCCACTACCCTGCCACTGGCAAGGCAGAACTGCGGCTGGAGGTAGACCCTCAATTCCGCGCGATCGATGGCTCGTCGCAAGTTAGTTTCCATCTGCAGACGCGCCAGCGAAGACTGGGTCAGCTCCTTGGTAAAGAACTCGTAGGTATTGCGGCCGCGTTCCTTCGCACGGTACATGGCAACGTCGGCATTCTTCATCAACGCCTCGGCGTCACCGCCATCCTCAGGATAAATACTGATACCGATGCTGGCGCCGACGAAAAACTCCTGTCCGACGGTGACAGGTGCATCCTCCAGGACATACAGGATCTTTTCGGCAATATGCGAGACGGCGGTCGCTGCGGCAATGTCCTCAATGACAATCAGGAACTCGTCACCACCCAGGCGGCCAACCGTATCGGATTCCCGCATCAGTTTGTCCAAGCGACGGGCCACCTCGCAGAGAACGCGATCACCGACCTGGTGGCCAAGGGTGTCATTGATGTTCTTGAAGCGATCGAGATCGATAAAAAGAACGGCCAGTCCTGTCTCGTCACGGTGCGCACGTTGAATGGCTTTTTGCAATCGGTCGCCAAGCAGCAGGCGGTTCGGCAGACCCGTCAGGGGGTCGTGGTGCGCCTGGTGATCCAGCTGATCGTGCGCGTCCCGCAGTTCGGTGATGTCAGAGAAGACGCCGACGTAATGCGTCACGTGACCACCGCGGTCCTTGACGGCGCTGATCGTCAAAGACTGCAGAAAGGCCTGGCCATCCTTCCGCCGGTTCCAGAGTTCACCCTGCCACCGCCCGCAATTGCCAAGAGTCCGCCACATCTCGATATACACACTTCGATCCTGACGCCCGGACTGCAGGATTCGGGGGTTTCGTCCGATGACCTCGTCTTCGCCGTAACCGGTGATATCGGTAAACGCCCGGTTGACCGCGATGATGCAGGCATCTGGCGCGGTGATGGTAATGCCTTCGGCGCTGCTGTCAAATACCGTTGCAGCCTGCTGCAGGCGCGCCTCCATCCGCTTGCGATCGGTGATGTCAAGCATTACGCCAACCAGACCGCCGCCAGGGTCTCCGCTTCTGCCGTAGGTCGCCTTGTGGAAGACCACATCGCGGTAACTGCCGTCGGCGTGCAGGACCCTGGACTCGTACACCTGCGAGCCGGGGTGTTGGAAAAGCTCGTCGTCGGCACTCCTGTAGCGCTCGGCGAGGTCGCGGGGGGCAAGATCGTAGGCGGTGGCACCGATCACTGCGCTTCGCGGTTTGCCGATCATTTCGAGAAAGGCTTGATTGCATCCGAGATAACGCCCTTCGCGGTTCTGGTAATACACCGGACCGGGAATGGCCTCGATGAGCTGACGCATGAAATCGAGCTGGTGTGACAGTTCGCGGGTCCGCTCGGCAACCCGTTGCTCGAGTTCAAGGTGGCTTTGCCGCAGCGCGTGCTCGGCAGCGCGTTGGGCGGTGACATCCTCAAAGGTCCAGATCCAGGTGTCGTCATGCTGATGCTCGCCAAGGGTGCGGCCAATCGCGTGCACCCAGATCGGTGTGCCGTCGCGGCGGTAATAAAGGATCTCGCCGTCGAAGGTACCCGTCGTGGCGCCACTTCCATAGACCAGGCGTCCGACCTCCTCCCAGGCCTCGTCACTGGAAAAAAGAACTCGGGTCGAGTGTTCCCTCAGGCTACCCGCCGGGTAGCCGAAAATCTCCTCGCAGCGGCGATTGCAGCGCAGGATCCGGCGTTCTCGCTGATAGGAAATGCCTATCATGGCGTTGTCAAAGATCAGCTGTTGTTCCCAGAGGCTCTCCACCAGAGCTTCCTCAGCGGCTCGTCTGGCGGTTACGTCCTGGAATAGCCAGATATGGCCCTCGTCCGGGTTTTCCGGGTCAAGCAGGCTGGCCGTGATCTGGCACCAGATCGGTGTGCCATCGGCTCTGCGATATGGTAGTTCGCCGACGAATTTCCCGGCCGCGTTGATGGCCGTGTGCGCGCGCTCACTGGCATCGTCCCATTCTGCTTCGCTGGCGAAGCAGACGCGGCTCGACTGACCGATGAGTCGCCCTGGCAGATAGCCGAACATTGCTTCCAGGCTGGGATTGCAGCGGTGGATGACGCGATCGCGGAGAAAGGCAATCCCGATCGGCGCGCGTTCGAATATCAGGGTCTGCTCTCGCAGCAGGGCGTCCATGGCACGGCTGGCCTGGCGCTTCTCGGTCACGTCCTCATACAGCCAGACGTAACCATCGTCAGGGTTATCCGGGTTGATCATGCTCCCGGTGATGTGAGTCCAGATCGGTGTTCCATCGCGTCGATGGAACACCGTGTCACCGCGGTAGATGCCAGCTTCGGCAATCGCTGCGTACGCCCGGCGGCCGGTTTCAAGCCAGGCACTTTCGCTCGGGTAGTAGGTGCTCGTCGAGCGGCCAATCAACTCCGCTGGCGCGTAACCAAGAATCTCGGCAAAGCGTCGGTTGCAGCGCTGGATTACACGATCGCGCAGGATCACGATGCCGGTTTCCGCGTTCTCGAATATGAGGTGTTGCTCGCGCAGCAGACGAGCATTGGCCTCGCGGACCTGCACCTCCTGCGTAATGTCGCGAACGATCCAGACGGTTCCCTGGCGCGGCGCCGAAGGGTCGATTGCCCGTGCGATCAGGTGCGCGATGAAGGTGGCGCCGTCGCGATGCGCCATCTCTGTCTCGAGGTCCACGATCTGTCCAACCCGCAACTGCGAGCGCACTTTCCGGCGCAGTGTTTCGCAGGCGTTGGTGTTCGGGTAAAAAACGAGGTCTGGCTGGCCAAGCAAAGATCCCACGGCCCAGCCGAAGAGTTCTTCGGCACGCGGGTTGCAGCGGTAGACGCGGCGGTCTCGCATGCACACCACAGCGATCCCTGAATGATCAAGGATTGCCTTGTATTCGAGCAACTGCTGTTCGAGTGAATCAGACTCTTTCATGGCGACGGCCCAGAAGCCCCTTCCAACGAAGTCTACATGACTAAGGCAGGCCGGGGTAGCTGCCCCGGGGACGACCTTGATCGTCCTGTTGCAAGCAGCCAACCGTGCGCCTACAAACGCTGCAGGTGTCGTGGTAGATCGAGCACGGAAACCAGCCGCAGGTCTACCCAGGGGGGCTGGCGTGTGCTTCCACTTACCCAGACGGTCGTCATTCCCAGCCGCTTAGCGGTTTGCAGATTGGCCAGCGAATCTTCAACCATGATGCAGCGATGGGCATGCAGGCGCTCGCTGCGCAACAGGTAGCGGAAGCCGCCAACGGCCGGCTTGGGTTGAAAGCGAATGCGCTCGACCGAGTAGACCGCGTCGAAGCAGGTCTCGATGCCGGCGAGTTCGAGTACCGCCTCGCTGTAGCTCAGCGGCGCGTTGGAGAAGACGAACTTGCGTCCCGGAAGCCGCAGCAGCATGGCCTTCAGGCCGCGCTCGAGGACCAGCATGTGCTTGAGGTCGGGGAACTGGTGGGTATGCCGGAGGAAATGGTGGGGATCGGTGCCGTGATGACGCATCAGCCCGAGTAGCGTGGCGCCGTATCGCTGCCAGTATTCCTGCCGGAGGCGGGTCGCCTCGCCTTCGTCGACGCTCAGATGCTCGCGGATGTAGCTCACCATCGAGCGGTTGATGTGCGGGAAGATGTGCGGGGTAGCGTTGTGCAGCGTGTTATCGAGGTCGAAAAGCCAGACCCGGCAGGTCGTTTTCAGCGCCATCTTCCGATCAATGCGACTTGATCATTGTGCCGACGCCATGGTCGGTCAGGATTTCCAGTAGCAGCGCGTGTTCGACGCGACCATCGATGATGTGTACGCTCTTGACGCCGTTGCGCGCGGCGTCAAGAGCCGAGCTGATCTTCGGCAGCATGCCACCGGAGAGCGAGCCGTTGGTGACCATGTCGTCGATCTGCTTTGGTGTCATGCCGGTGATCAGGGTGCCTGTATCGTCGAGGACGCCGGGCGTGTTGGTCAGCAGGACCAGCTTCTCGGCCTTGAGTATTTCGGCAATCTTGCCGGCCACGACGTCGGCGTTGATGTTGTAGGTCTCCCCATTCTTGCCGACACCGATTGGTGCGACGACCGGGATGAAGCCTCCCGACTCCAGATGTCCGATCAGCGAGGGGTCGATCTGCATGATGTCACCGACCTGGCCGACGTCGATCAGATCCTCGCTGTTGTCCTGGTTGGCCAGCAGTAGCTTTTTGGCGCGAATGAAACTGCCATCCTTGCCGGTCAGGCCTACCGCCTTGCCGCCCGCCTGATTGATCAGGTTGACAACGTCCTTGTTGACCTGGCCACCGAGCACCATCTCGACGATTTCCATCGTCTCTCCATCGGTGACGCGCATGCCCTGGACGAAACGCCCCTTCTTGCCGACGCGCTTGAGCAAATTCTCGATTTGCGGGCCGCCCCCGTGAACCACCACGACGTTCATCCCGACGAGCTTGAGGAGAACGACATCGCGCGCGAAGCATTGTTTCAGGTTCTCGTCGGTCATGGCATTGCCGCCATACTTGACGACGATGGTCTTGCCGTGGAAACGTTTGATGTAGGGAAGTGCCTCGGCGAGAATGGCGGCTTCGTCGGCTGGGGTGATCGCGCGATCGCTCATGGGGGGAATCCTGTTAATGACCTGGAGATTTTACCCGGCGCTTGCGCAATTACAAAGGCGGCTGGCGTCAGTCCGCGTCCTGATCGGCGCCGCCAGCGCCTCGGTCTCTGATTGTGATCAAGAATGAGCGTCGCAAAGTCAAGGGACGGTAGTCGTGGTCTCCTTTACCGTGGACGTTTTGCACCTTCGCCGACCGGTCCTTTGCATTTTGGTTCGCTCGTTGCAGCGGTCGGAAGCTATCTTGATGCGCGGGCCAGCGACGGCGAGTGGCTGCTGCGCATTGAGGACGTCGATCAGCGGCGCACGGTCCCCGGAGCGGCAGACGGGATCCTGCGTACGCTCGAGGGATTCGGTCTTGAATGGGATGGTGAGGTCATGGTTCAGAGCCGGCGTCTGGATGCCTATCGCGCGGCCTTGGCCCGGCTTCAACTCGACGGCGAGGTGTATCCGTGCGCCTGTTCTCGGCGTGAGATTGCCGCCTGCTTGCCGCTACTAGCGGTAGATGGCGGGCTGTTATACCCGGGAACCTGTCGTCCAGGACTCGCCGCGGGACGGGCTGCGCGCGCCTGGCGAATGCGCGTGCCGGATCATGAGATCTCGTTTCAGGATCGGGTACAGGGGTGCGTGCGGCAGAATCTGCAGAACGCGGTTGGTGATTTCATTCTCCTGCGCGCCGACGGACAGTTCGCCTACCAGTTGGCGGTTGTCGTCGACGACGCTGCCCAGGGGGTCACTGCCGTCGTCCGCGGAGCAGATCTGCTCGACTCGACGCCGCGCCAGATCTGGCTACAGCAGCGCCTGGCACTGGCTTGCCCCAGCTATGCACACCTGCCGGTGGTGATTAACGCTGCCGGAGAGAAACTCTCCAAACAGACCCGGGCACGAGCTGTCGATCCCTCGGCTGGCAGCGCGGTGCTTGCGGCTGCCCTGCATTTTCTTGGCCACGCCGTACCGCAGGACATCCGTAAGGGCCGATTGGTCGATCTCTGGCGTTGGGCCATCGCCGCCTGGTCGATCGGGCGGGTGCCGGCACGGCGAGGCGTCCATCCGGATCAGTGTTTGCCGCCGTAACCGGCGAGTCCTACCAGCATGCGGACCAGATTGTAGCTTGCCCAGCGCAGCAAACGGGAATGCCACGCCAGTTGCCGCCAGCTATCGACAGACAGCTCGCGGGCGCCATTCTGCATCGCCTGGCGGAGACTGCGCCGCAGCTCCGTGGCGAACTTTGCATCGCGAGTGACGACGTTCGCTTCCCTGGCGAGCAGCAGGCTGAAAGGATCGATATTGGACGAACCGACGGTCGCCCAGTAGCTGTCGATGACCGCGACCTTGGCATGCAGGAAGCTGTGCCGATACTCGAATATCCGTATGCCAGCGCCGAGTAGCTTGCCGTAAAGCGCCTGTGTGGCGTAATGCATCAGACGGTACTCGACGCGTCCCTGCAGCAGGATGATCACCCGTACGCCACGCCCTGCCGCATCGCGCAGGGCCCGCCGGAAGCGGCGGCCGGGCAGGAAGTAGGCGTTGGCGAGGATGATCTCGTGCTCTGCCGCGGCGATTCCCTCAAGGTAGGCCTCCTCGATGTCGCGCCGGTGGCGGATGTTGTCCCGTATCAGGAAGGCTGCTGTCTGGTCCCCTTGCGGTATCGGCTCGTGGCGCGACATTTTCGTCAGCCGGTAGCGGCGATTCAGTTTCGCCCACAGCACCATCTCCCAAAGCCTGTGCAGTGCCAGCTGAATCGGCATCAGCAGCGGGCCCTCGACGCGTACCGCATAATCGTGGCGCGGCGGCATCTGATGCGGGCCATTCAGATCGTCGATGATATTGATGCCACCAACGAAGGCAATTTCTCCATCAACGACCGCCAGCTTTCGGTGCAGGCGACGCAGGCGATGGCGACGCAAGTTGAAGCGCGCGATGTCCGGCCGGTAGACCATTGCCTGAACACCGGCCGACACCAGCCCCGGCTGCAGGCGATCAGCAAACTCGGGGGCACCGAAGCCATCGACCAGCACCCGCACCGTGACGCCACGGCGAGCGGCATTCGTCATCGCATCGACAACGGCGCGCCCGGTCGCATCATCCTCGAAGATGTAACTTTCGAGATGGACGTCATGCCGAGCTTCGTCGATCGCCGCGATGAGTGCCGGAAAGTACTCGGCGCCGCTGTTCAACAGCGTCAACCGGTTGCCGGGCAGGAACTTAGGCGCCATCGAGCTGCGCCGCGCGGTTCGCTGGACGAGGTCCTGGCGTGGTGGACCCGCGCTTCCGCGAAAGGAGACGCCGCGAGACCCGGCCGGTTACCGGCAGCTCCGGTATCCCGGCACGGAGTTTCGCGACCTGGTCGCCGTCGAGCCTATTGCTGATTGACGAACACCACCTGCGCCGGCATCGGCGCCGGGAAGCCAGCTGCCGAGAGCGCTTCACGAATCATCCGGTTGGTGTCGAAATAGACCTGCCAGTAGTGGTCCGTGTGGCAGTAGGGACGTACGGCCAGCACCGGGCCAACCAGATTGAATTCGAGAATCTCGACATCAACGGCCGGGCTCGCCATCACGTTGGGAATGGTCGCGATCTTTTCCTTGAGCAGTGCCATCGCCGCCGCATGATCAGCCGCCCCGGACAGCTGCGCCTTCAGATCCACCCGGCGGTAGGGGTTAATCGAGAAGTTCTGGATGGTATCCGAGAAGATCTTGCTGTTGCCGACCAGCGTGAGCACGTTATCCGGCGTATTGAGTGCCGTGGTGAACAGTCCAACCTCCTTGATCGTGCCGGTGATGCCGCCAACCGTTACGAAATCACCCACCTTCAGCGGCCGCAGGATGATCAGAAAGACGCCACCGGCAAAGTTGGCCAGCAGGCCGGACCAGGCCAGGCCGATGGCTACACCGGCGGCAGCGAAGAGGGCGGCAAAGGTGGTGGTCTGGATTCCGAAATAGCCCAGGATGCCGATCACCAAAACGATGTTCAGAGTGACATTGATGACCGTACCGAGGTAGCGCATCAAGGTCGCATCGACCTTCTGACGTTCCAGTGCGCTTTGCACGATGCGGCCAACAGCGCCGATCAGCCACCGACCGATGATCCAGAAGGCAATCGCTGCGAGCACCTTGATGCCGAGTTCCGAGCCGTATTGCAGTGCCATTTCCTGCCAGCGAGAGATGTCCTGAGCATTCATGAGTTTCTCCTATCCGTTGAAGGCCTGCCAGTTTCCCATTGTCCTGTCGACTGCGCAAGCCCTGGGGCAGCCGCTGGCGTCATGGCGTCGACGTTTCCGCCGTCTGCATGTCACCGGCCTGTGCGCTCGTGGCGCAAATCATCCTCAGTGGTGCGTCCCTGCAGGTGACGTCGGAGCCCTTGATCCACGTCAAAGCCACACTGACGCGCGTGCTCTCTAATGCTCCAATTTGTGCTGGAGGTTGCACGATGTTTCGCATATCGCAATACATGCAGGAGCTTTCGGCGCCGACACAGCCCGGGCCCAAGCGAAACCCACCGGCGCCAGTGGTGATCTGGAATCTTGTCCGGCGCTGCAATCTCACCTGCAAGCACTGCTATTCCATCTCCACCGACAAGGATTTCCCGGGTGAGCTGACGACCGACGAAGTCTTTGCCGTGATGGACGATCTCCAGCGCTTCCGCGTGCCGGTGCTGATCCTCTCCGGTGGCGAGCCGCTGTTGCGCCCGGATATCTTTGCGATCGCCCGCCGGGCCAAATCGATGGGCTTCTACGTTGGTCTGTCGTCCAACGGCACCCTGATCGACGCTTCGAACATCGATCGCATCGCGGACTGCGATTTCGACTACGTGGGTGTTTCGCTGGATGGCATCGGCAGGACGCACGACAGGTTCCGCCAGATGAAAGGCGCTTTCGACGCCTCGCTGCGAGGCATCCGGCTGTGCCGTGACCTCGGCATGAAGATCGGCGTCCGCTTCACGATGACCCAGGACAACGCGCACGACCTGCCGCACCTGCTCGAACTGGTCGAGGACGAAGGCATCGACCGCTTCTATTTCTCGCACCTCAACTATGCCGGCCGTGGCAATAAGAACCGTAAGGATGACGCCCAGCACCGACTGACCCGCTGGGCAATGGATCTGCTTTTCGCAACCTGTTGGGAGTACCAGCAGCGGGGACTGCACAAGGAGTTTACCAGCGGCAACAACGACGCAGACGGCGTGTATTTCCTGCATTGGGTGCAGCGGCGCTTTCCCGACAAGGCAGCCAACATTCGCGCTCGCCTCGTCCAGTGGGGTGGTAATTCATCGGGTGTCAACGTCGCCAACATCGACAATCTCGGCAACGTTCATCCCGACACCATGTGGTGGCATTACACTCTCGGCAACGTTCGCCAGCGTCCCTTCTCGGAAATCTGGATGGACCTCTCGGACCCGCTGCTGGCGGGTTTGAAGCAGTCCCCGCGCAGTGTCTCGGGGCGCTGTGGCGAATGCCAGCACTTCGACATCTGCAACGGCAACACCCGCGTCCGTGCGCAGCAACTGACGGGCGACGCCTGGGCTGAGGACCCCGGCTGTTATCTCGACGACGAGGAAATCGGTGTCGCCCCCGGCCGTGAGCGCCTGACGGTCACACCCCACATCCGGATACGGAGAACGTCATGAAATGGCATGCGGGCTTCTCGGCTTTCTGTCTGACAGTCATTCTTGTCGGCGTTCCGGCGTTTGCCGGTCCCGCTGACGTCAAGGCCTTGTACCAGGAGCACTGCGCTGCCTGTCATGGCGAATCGCGGTTGGGCGGTATCGGTCCGGCGCTGTTGCCGGAGAACCTCGAGCGCTTGCGTCGGCCGGACGCCCTGAAGGTCATCCGGGAGGGGCGTGTGGCGACGCAGATGCCGGCCTTTGGCGACAAGCTGGATGCCGATCAGGCCCAGCAACTCGCGGAATGGATCTACAGCAAGGTCAGTCCGGCGCCGGTATGGGGTGAAGCAGAGATCCGCGCTTCGCAGGTCATCAATGCCGACGCCGCGAAACTGCCGGCGCGCCCCGGCGCCGGACTGAAGGGAGCAGACCCGCTGAACCTGTTCATTGTCGTCGAGACCGGCGACCATCATGTGTCCGTGCTCGACGGTGACAAGTTCGAGCGCCTGCACCGCTTTCCCAGCCGCTATGCCCTGCATGGCGGGCCGAAGTTTTCGCCTGACGGCCGCTTCGTCTATTTCGCCTCGCGCGACGGCTGGATCACCAAGTTCGATATCTACAACCTGGTCGTCGTCGCCGAGATACGCGCCGGCCTGAACACACGCAATGCAGCAGTTTCGGGCGACGGCAAGTGGGTCATGGTCGCCAACTACCTGCCGCACAGCCTGGTTCTGCTCGACGCAAGGGATCTCTCGCTGGTCAAGGTGATCCCGACCTTGAACGCCGCCGGTAGCACGAGTTCTCGGGTGTCGGCCGTTTATGATGCTGCGCCGCGCAGGAGCTTCGTCGCAGCGCTGAAGGACGTGCCGGAGGTTTGGGAGATCAGCTATGATCCCGACGCGGAGCCGATTGCCGATGGGCTGGTACACGACTACCGGTACAAGGAAGGCCACTTCAAGCCGGCCATGTTCCACCCGCGCCGGACGATGCTCAATGACTGTCTCGATGATTTTTTCTTCACCCAGGGTTACGACGCAGTCCTGGGTTCGTCTCGTTCGGCGCCCAAGGGCCAAGTGATTCTCCTCGACTTGCGCCGGAAAATCGCCGACCTCGACCTGTCCGGCATGCCGCATCTTGGCTCTGGGATTACCTGGAAGTGGAAAGACCCGTCGGGGCGCGAGCGAACCGTGATGGCCTCGCCCAATCTCAATGAAGGCCTGGTGACCGTGATCGACCTGGGCAACTACCAGACCGTCAAGCAGATCAGGACACTCGGACCTGGATTCTTCATGCGTAGCCACGAGAACACGCGCTATGCCTTTACCGACTCGATGATGAGCAAGGAACACAAGGACACGCTGCAGGTAATCGACAAGCAGACCCTCGAAGTCGTGGCCCAGATCAAGGCCGAGCCTGGACAGACGCTGGCGCACGTCGAGTTCACCCGGGATGGCCGCTACGCGCTTGCCAGCCTGTGGGAAATGGATGGCGCGCTGGTGGTGATCGACGCGCGGACGCTGAAGGAAGTGAAGCGCATACCGGCGAAGAAACCAGTCGGAAAGTACAACGTCTGGAATAAAATATCGCGTTCAGAAGGCACCAGCCACTGATCCGGTCGGCAGCACGGGGCGGATCGGTCGGGTGCCACTCGCACCCGTACGCTTCACCGGTCGACGGCGAGGCGGATTTCATCGGGGCGCCAGCAGGCGAGTTCGCCGCCTGTTGAGGCAATGCGATAATCAGGACCGGGACCGTCGAGAAAGCTGGCTATGAGAAAAACCACCCACAGGCTGTTGCGATACCTTCTCGCCTTGGGCTTGTCCTTGTCCTGTGCGGCCACCCTGGCCTTACCGAGGGCTGCCGAGCATGAAGATGCCGAGGTGACCTTCGGCGGCGCCGTCGGGGCGCCGCCGAAGCCCGCGGCGAAGCTCGCCACGCAGCCGCCCAACAAGGGCAACAAGGCCGCAGGGCAACCCGTGGCCAAGGAAGCCGGGCAGCCGACTGGAAAGAAGAAGAGCGGATCAGCGAAGCCGGCAAGAGCCGCTTCATCCTCGACCTCCAAGGCTCCCCAGCCGACGAAGGCTGCCGAGAAGGCCAAGCCCAAAGGAAAGGCAGGGAAGAAATAGTGACCGTCGTCGTCAGGCGGATCGTCTGTTCTGGTTCCTGATCGCAGTTCTTCCGGAGTCTCTGATGGCCCACACGTCTCTTTCGTTGATCGCTCTCTGGCTGCTCCTCACCGCGCCAGTCGCTTCGGCGCAAATGCCGCGCATCGAGCTGAGTGCCGGTTTCTACCGGATCGACGCGGAGGTGGCCGCGAACGAGCCGAATCGGGCACAGGGTCTGATGCATCGCCGCACCATGCCGACCAACCAGGGGATGCTGTTCGTCTTCTCCCAGGCGGGACGTCATTGCATGTGGATGCGCAACACGTACCTGCCGCTCTCGGTGGCCTTTCTTGACCAGGAAGGGCGCATTATCAACATCGAGAACATGCAGCCCGAGACCGAAGATAACCACTGCGCTGCGAAGGCGGCGCGCTTTGCGCTGGAAATGAACCTTGGCTGGTTTTCGAGCAAGGGCATCAAGCCGGGGGCGCGCATTGGCGGGATCGAGAAATCCCCGGCTCCACAGTAGTTGAAAGGTAGCCCTCCGGCTTGTCATGATGAGCGTTGCGGAAAACCGGCAGTGGCGCAGCAGTCTGCTGCGCACAGCCGACAGCAGCCCCTTCATCCCCTGGCTGCGCGACCGCGGTTCGTTGACGGCACGCATCCAGGCCAGAGGGAGCTTCGCTGTGCAGGTGCTGCGCCAGGGCCTGGGCGCAGCAACGGACGATGAAGCGCTGGCGCTCGGCCTTGAGCGTGGCGCACAGGCCTGGGTCCGTGAAGTGGCGCTGAGTTGTGAGGGTCGGATCGTCGTCTTCGCCCACACGGTTCTCCCCTGTCGACCGCGTGGCCCGTTGACCCTCTGGTTGGCGCGCCTTGGCAACCGCTCGCTCGGCGCGCTGCTCTTCGCCGATGCCGGTTTCACCCGCGGACCGATGAACTTCAGGCGGCTCGACTGCCGGCATGCGCTGTTCTTGCCAGCGCTGAACGCCCTGCAGTTCGCCGATCGGGCTCCGTTTACCCTCTGGGCTCGTCGCTCGCATTTCGGCTTCGGTGCGCAATCCGTTCTGGTGACCGAAGTGTTCTCGCCGACCCTGCTTCAGTTCGATGAGCCCGACCCCGCCAGTACCGCCAGCACGGTCCGATCTGGGGCCACCGACCCGTGCCGCAGCGAGCCACCAGACAACGCCATTGCTGGAAAGGAAAATCAATGCGCATCGCGGTTCTAGGTGCCGGGGCCTGGGGCACTGCCCTGGCCATCGCTTTCGCCCACAGACATACCGTGGTCTTGTGGGCACGCGATCCTGACCAGGTTGCAAGCATGCGAGCTGCCGGTGAAAACAGCCGCTACCTGCCGGGGCATTGCTTTCCTGCCTCGCTGGCGCTGGCCGCCGATTTCACCGTGGCTACCGATGGCGCCGACCTGGTTCTGATCGCCGCTCCGCTCGCCGGTTTGCGTACGACGTTACAGCACCTGCGCGACGCGCGGATCGGGACGCCCTTCCTCTGGCTTTGCAAGGGCCTGGAAAGAGGTACCGGACTGTTGCCCCACCAGGTGGTGCGCGAAGTGCTCGGCGAGCGTCGGTGTGGCGTTCTCACCGGCCCGAGCTTTGCCGATGAACTGGCACGGAACCTGCCGACGGTGGTGACGATCGCGTCGGCCGACCCCGGCTTCGCGCTCCGTTGTGCCGAAAATCTGCGCTGTCCACGCCTGCGCATCTACGCCGGCGATGACGTCGTCGGCGCTGAAGTCGGTGGCGCCGTAAAGAACGTCATGGCAATCGCCACCGGCGTCTGTGATGGCCTCGGGCTGGGCATGAATGCCCGTGCCGCCTTGCTGACTCGCGGACTGCACGAGATCACCCGCTTTGGCAAGGCGCTGGGCGGACGCGCTGACACCTTCATGGGCTTGTCCGGGATGGGCGACCTGATTCTCACCTGTACCGGCGATCTTTCGCGCAACCGGCGCGTTGGCTTGTTGTTGGCGACCGGTAAACCGCTTGACCAGATCACCGGCGAACTGGGCCATGTGGCGGAAGGCGTGCCCGCCGCACGCGAAGTGCAGCGCCGTGCGGCGGCGCTGGGCATCAAGATGCCGATTACCGACTGGGTGTGTGCCGTTCTCGACGGCGGTATGACGCCGATCGAAGGGGTTGCCGCGCTCATGGCGCGGGACATCGGCTTCGAGGACCAGTAGGCGAGAAGCATCCGGCGACTGGTTCTTGCGGTCATGTGGCGCCAGGGTAGCCGATCTGGCGCCAGGCTTCGTATACCGTGACGGCGACCGCATTCGACAGGTTGATGCTGCGATTGTCCGGCAGCATCGGCAGGCGCAGGCAATGATCGGCGGCGAACTCGGCGAGAATTTCCGTCGGCAGCCCGCGCGTCTCGCAGCCAAAGACCAGCACGTCGCCCGCCCGAAAGTTCGCGTTGGCGGGATGGCGGGTGCCCTTGGTGGTCAGAGCAAAGCGTCGCCCCAGCGGTGAAAGCTCAGCCAGCAGTGCGCAGCAGGATGCCCAGTCAGCATGAACGTGCACCGCTGCCAGTTCGGCATAGTCCATGCCGGCGCGCCGAAGCCGCTGTTCCGTCAGTTCGAAGCCGAGTGGCTGCACCAGGTGCAACCGCGCCCCGGTATTGGCACACAGCCGGATGACATTGCCGGTATTGGGCGGTATTTCCGGGTGTACCAGTACGACCTCGAACACGTGTCAGCCTGTAGAAGGTGATGGTGAATACGGTTTGCCCGCCCTGGCGATTGCTCAGCCGCATGGGGCGGCGCCGGCGGATACGACAGTGGGCTGATGTCCTGACCGAGAACAAAGGCAAGGGCGCCCGCTCGAGTGCATTATCCCGGAAACCATGTGTCACGGGTCAGAGAGCAGCAGGCATCGGCAGGTGGTCCGGCGAAAAATGCAAGGCAGGGGTGTGTAATGCCAATCCGGTTATCGCTGTCCGCAGATGCAGGAGAGATCGCGCTCCGCTCAGTGGCCGGGGTATTTCACGGGCATGCGGTCGCAATCTACGGCGACGACCGGGATGCCGCGCTGTCGTTTGATGACCGTCAGCGAGACGTCCGAGGAGAAGAAACGCCACCAGGCAGTCATGGGAGCTGGCACGGCGATCTCATGGCAATCCGGTTCTTCAGCCGCATCGAGTATTGCGAATGCGACCTCCCCTTGCCTGAAGAACCCACGACAGGAGGGTGTTCGCTTCCCGCAGCGGTCTGGCCGCATCCTCGATCAGCGCACTTGCGCCGGAGGCCTGGAAGCGGCCGACTCCGATCACCGCGTAGCCAGCGTCCTTTAGTGCATGCCCATCACCCGCAGGCTCGATCCAACCACGCCGCAGCAGGCCGGTCGGGGTCTTGGCCCTGCCGCCGCCGTGCAGGATGTCGGGCTCGATCACCAATCCGGCGTCGCGTCGGGCGGCAGCGCGCAGCAGCAGGGTCTGTGTTGGGGTGAGTTTGGGGAGATGTCCATCGCGGCCTCAGTCATTCGCGCTGGCCATCGAAGATGGCGAGAGGGTCGTCGAGGGCCGATTCCATCCGCCCGAGGTCACCAACGTGGTCGTCGGCCAATTGCTGCAGCGCGTGCCAACTTGGCTTGAATGGCGACGGTGCGGACGAGGGAGGCGTCGATGGTTTTGGTCTTGGGTGTTCATCGCGGGGCTCCTTGGTTGATGGATGACGCTACCAGTCAGGCGCTGATCGATCAGGAAGCCGAGCGAATTGCCTCTCGAAAATAGGGTAATGAATGATTTATTAGGGCAATAGCGCAGCCTTTTGCCCCAATTATGGGTAGCATTACCCCATTGCCGCTCTATCAGATGACTCATGCACTCACTCCTGCCTGACTACCTTGCCAAGCTGCGTTTTGATGCCCAGCAACTGGCGACGTTACGTGCCCTAGGTGAGTATCGGGGCAAGCAGCAACTCTATGTCGCACAGTCTCCCGAGGTGTTGAGCGATCTTCGCCAAGTGGCAGTTGTCGAGTCGACCGAATCCTCCAATCGCCTTGAAGGCGTGGTGGTCCCTGCCAACCGACTCAAGTCGCTGGTACTCAAGAACGCCACGCCCAAGAGTAGATCTGAGCAAGAAGTAGCCGGCTACCGCGATGCGCTGGGTCTGATCCACGAAAGCGGCGAGCGGATGCCATTTTCTGAGGGCACCGTTCTGCAGTTGCACGGCATCCTGTACCGCTACATGCCGCAGCCAGGCGGTCATTGGAAGGCGACCAACAACGACATTGTCGAGCGCCACCCCGATGGCAGCTCGCGCATCCGCTTCCGCCCGGTAGTGGCGCATCTTACGTCCATGGCGATGACCGACTTGATTGCGCGTTACCGCACGGCACTGGATCAACATCTCGCCGACCCGCTGGTGCTGGTGCCGCTGACGATTCTCGATTTCCTCTGCATTCATCCCTTCCCGGATGGCAACGGCCGTATGGCCCGCCTGCTGACCCTGCAACTGCTCTACCACTTTGACTATGCCGTGGGCCGCTTCATAAGCTTGGAGCGTATCTTTGAAGAATCGAAAGAGAGCTACTACGAAACGCTGGAGGCCAGCTCGCAGGGCTGGCATGACGGCGCCCACGATATTGCCCCGTGGCTGGACTACTTTTGGGGTGCACTGTTGCGGGCCTACAAGGAATTCGAGGAACGTGTTGGCACCATCGAACGCGGGCGCGGTGCCAAGGGCGACCGTGTGCGCGCCGAAATCCTCAAGAGAAACCTGCCGTTCTCGATTTCTGAAATCGAAGAAGCCTGCCCCGGCATCAGCCGCGACATGGTGCGCGTCGTCTTGCGTGCCATGAAAGCCGAAGGGCTGATTAGCCCTACCGGCAAAGGCCGAAGCGCCAAGTGGGAAAAGATACAGCCATCCATCGGGCAAGCCGCCCATGCCCAGCCGAATTCATCAGGGAAAAATCCATGAACCCCATCGAACAAAAATTCTTCAACGACCTCGAAAAAAAGCTCTGGACCGCTGCCGACAAGCTGCGCTCCAACCTGGATGCCGCCGTGTACAAGCACGTGGTGCTCGGGCTGATCTTTCTGAAGTACGTCTCCGACGCCTTCGAGGAACGGCAGAGAGAACTGCGCGAGCAGTTTCAGAACCCCGAGCATGATTACTACATGGCCCCGGAGGACTACGCCGACGATTACGCAGGTCACCTCGCCGCCGAGCTGGAGGTCCGCGACTACTACACCGAGAAGAATGTGTTCTGGGTGCCGCTGGAGGCGCGTTGGCAAACCCTGAGCGACTGCGCCCAGTTGCCGCCCAAGGCGCCGCTGCCTTGGAACAAGCCTGGCAAGGATGAGCCGGAAGAAATGCGCAGCGTCGGCTGGCTGATCGATAACGCGATGGATGCCATCGAGCGCGAGAACGAAAAGAAGCTGAAGAACGTGCTCAACAAGGAATTCGCCCGCACGCAGATCGACAGCCACAAGCTGGCCGACCTGATCGCCCACTTTTCAGACACCGACTTCAACCGCAAGGACTACAACGGCCAGCCGCTGGGCCTCAAGAGCAAAGACATTCTCGGCCACGTGTACGAATACTTCCTCGGTCAGTTCGCGCTGGCTGAAGGCAAGAAAGGCGGCCAGTACTACACGCCCAAGAGCATCGTCACGCTGATCGTGGAGATGCTCCAGCCCTTCAAGGGCCGGGTTTACGACCCGGCCATGGGTTCTGGCGGTTTTTTTGTGCAAAGCGAAGAGTTCATTGAGCTGCATGGTGGCAAAGTCGCCAACGGTAAAACCGGGCAGATCAGCGTCTACGGCCAGGAGAGCAACCCCACCACCTGGCGACTGGCCGCCATGAACATGGCGATTCGCGGCATCGACTTCAACTTCGGCGGCGCACCGGGTGACACGCTATTGAACGACCTGCACCCCGACCTGCGCGCCGACTTCGTCATGGCCAATCCGCCCTTCAACATGAAGGAGTGGTGGAACGAAAAGCTGGCCAGCGACCCGCGCTGGATCGCGGGCACGCCGCCGCAGGGCAACGCCAACTTCGCCTGGCTGCAGCACATGCTCTACCACCTCGCCCCGGCGGGCAGCATGGCACTGCTACTGGCCAATGGTTCGATGAGCAGCAACACCAACAACGAAGGTGAAATCCGCAAAAAGCTGATCGAGGACGACTACGTGGAATGCATGGTCGCGCTGCCCGGCCAGCTCTTCACCAACACACAGATCCCCGCCTGCATCTGGTTCCTGACCCGCGACAAACGTAACGGCTTGGCGCTGAACAAAACCAAGCGCGACCGACGTGGCCAGTTCCTGTTCATTGATGCCCGCCAGCTCGGCTACATGAAAGACCGCGTGCTGCGCGACTTCACGGCAGATGACATCAAAAAGGTGGCCGACACCTTCCATACCTGGCAACTGGGCGAAGGCTATGAGGACGTGCCGGGTTTCTGCTATTCCGCTTCGCTGGACGACATCCGCAAGCACGAGCACGTGCTCACGCCAGGGCGCTATGTAGGCGCCGAAGAGCAGGAAGACGACGGCGAAGCCTTTGCTGACAAGATGGCGCGGCTGACGACGCAACTGGTGGCGCAGTTTGGCGAGAGTGCCAAGCTGGAGGGTGAGATCAAGAAGAATTTGGCGGGGTTGGGGTATGGCTTTTGAGACAATCCCTCTTGGAGAATTGATGGGGGACAAAGGATATATCCGAGGTCCCTTCGGCTCAGCGCTTAAACGTCCCGAACTAAAGGAGAGCGGAATACCCGTATATGAGCAGCAGCACGCAATTGATGGGGTTCGGACTTTTAGGTACTTTATTGACGATGATAAGTATGCGGAGCTTCGGCGATTTACAGTTGCGCCTAATGACCTAATCATTAGTTGCTCTGGCACTGTCGGTCGGATTTCTGTGATTCAAGCCAATGATCCTAGGGGCATTATTAGCCAAGCACTCTTGATCCTGAGGCCAGATGTTGAAAAGATTCTTCCTTATTATCTCTACTACTTCTTGATATCAAAGGCTGGCGCGCAAGAACTGGTTAATGCATCTCATGGTGCGGTACAGCTAAACATTGCGCCCAGGAATATTGTTGAAAAAATTCCAGTACCTCTGCCCGCCGACATTGAGATACAGAGACAGATTGTTCGGCAGTTGAAGACTGTTGACGACAAAATCAACCTAAACCGCCGCATCAACCAGACGCTCGAAGCCGTGGCGCAAACCATCTTCAAGTCGTGGTTTGTCGATTTCGAGCCGGTCAAGGCCAAGATCGCCGCCAGGCAGTCCCTCACCCCGGCCCTCTCCCGGGGGGAGAGGGAGGAAATGGTGCTGCGCGCCGCCATGAGCGCCATCAGCGGCAAGGCCGACGCGGAACTGGATGCCCTGAAACACCTCCCCTCTCCCGCCGGGAGAGGGGCCGGGGGTGAGGGAAATTCCCGCAGCGCCTACGACACCCTCGCCGCCACCGCCGCACTATTCCCGGACGAGATGGAAGAATCGGAGTTGGGGGAGATTCCGAAGGGCTGGAATGTACAGTCGATGCCAGAATGCATCGACGTGAATCCATCTAGGACACTCAAGAAAGGATCTCTTGCGCAGTATCTGGATATGGCGAACGTGCCCACGAATTCTGCACGTGTTCAAAACGTCGTTCCGCGCGAGTTCACGTCTGGTTCCAAATTCAAGAACGGTGACACGCTGCTTGCCCGCATCACCCCATGCCTTGAAAACGGCAAGACCGCATTTGTGGATTTCTTGAAGGATGACGAGGTGGCTTGGGGCTCTACAGAGTTCATCGTTCTGCGCCCCAAGGCTGGAATACCTGCTCCTTTTGCCTATTTCCTTTGCCGCGATCCCGAATTCAGAGCATTCGCTATCGCGCAGATGGCGGGTACATCTGGCCGACAGCGGGTTCCAAACGATTGCTTTGGAGGGTACAAGCTGGTACGGCCCTCGGACAAGGTTGCAATCGAGTTTGGCCGACTCGTGGACACAATACTGAATCAGATTAAAGCATTGGACGAGGAGGCGAGAACGCTTGCGTCGCTCCGTGACACCCTCCTCCCCAAACTCCTCTCCGGCGAGCTATCGGTTGCCAATATGGCCGCGATGATTGACGAGGTACCAGCATGAGCCAACTCCAGAAACTCACCGTCAAGGGCTACAAATCCATCCAGTCCCTGGAGGATTTCGAGTTGCGCCCGCTGAATGTGCTGATCGGCGCCAATGGTGCAGGCAAGAGTAATTTCATCGGCCTGTTCCGCTTCCTGCATGAAATGTACGAGCAGCAATTGCAGCTTTATGTTCAGAAGCAGGGCGGCATTGATGCGTTTCTGTATTTTGGCCGGGGGCGGACTCCTGAACTTGAGGTGGAGTTTCAATTTGCCATGCCCGATCAACCAGGCGTCGGCCTCGGTTATCGCTTCGGCCTGATACCTTCGGTGGATAACCGTTTCTTGTTTGAATTTGAAGAGACGTCGTTTCAACTGGGCGGCGCCGGCCTGACGGTGGTGAACCCACGCCTTTCGCTGGGGCAGGGGCACGCGGAATCGAAGCTGAAGGAAGCCAAGGATGATTATTCAAGGCTCGCCCGCCCCGAAGTCAGCAATTGGCGGGTCTATCATTTTCACGACACCAGCGACACGGCCACCGTCAAGCGCATTCATCCGGTCAACGACAATCTGCGCCTGAAACCCGACGCGGCCAATCTGGCGCCGTATTTGCGGATGCTGCACCAGCGCTATCCCCAGGAATATCAGCGGATCGTCGAAACCATTCGACTTGTTCTGCCGTTTTTTGATGATTTTGTGCATCGTGACAACGTTGAGCATGTTCAGGTGGAATGGAAGCAAGTGGGGCACCCGGATACGCCCTTCAAGGCCCATATGCTGTCCGACGGCAGTTTGCGCTTCATTTGCTTGACCACGCTGTTATTGCAGCCCGTCGCGTTGCTGCCCGACACGATCCTGATTGATGAGCCTGAACTCGGCTTGCATCCTTACGCGGTTGATGTGTTGGCGGACTTGTTCAAGCAGGTGGCGGAGGATAAGCAACTGATTGTTTCCACCCAATCCGTGGAACTGATCAATGCCTTGTCCCCGGAGGATGTGGTGGTGGTCGACCAGGTACAAGGCGCATCCACATTCCAGCGCCTTGACCAAAACGGGTTGGCGGACTGGCTAAAGGACTATGCGCTGGGTGAGCTGTGGAAGCGCAATATCCTGGGCGGGAGGCCGTGACATGAAAGAAGTCATCGTTTTCGCGGAAGGCCCGACCGAAGAGCGCTTCATCAAGCAGGTGGTGGCGCCCGCACTGCATGGGCTGGAGATTTTCCTCAAGCCGCAGTTGCTGAAGACCTCACAGTCGGGCAAGGGCGGGGCGTTGAGTATCGATCGGTTTCTGCTCAACGCTCGCAATACCCTGCGGCAGAAACCGGATGCGGTGCTTTCCTCCTTCATCGACTTGTACGGATTGGATACCGATTTTCCTGGCTTTGAGGAAAGCCGAGACCTGACGGATGTTTATCAGCGCGTCGTCTTCCTTGAGCAGGCCTTGCACCGAGCGGTGGTTGCGCATGTTGGCTGCCGTGCGGACCAGTTTCTGCCGCACATTCAACCTTACGAATACGAAGGCTTGCTGTTCTCCGATGTGGATGCCCTTGCTGCCACAGAACCCACATGGGACAAGGCCTTGGGCGCACTGCGGAAAGTGCGGGATTCGTTCGAAACCCCGGAACACATCAATGACGGCTATGAAACCAAGCCATCGAAGCGGCTCGAAAACCTGCTGCACCCCAGATACAAGAAGACGACACACGGTCCACGGGCAGCAGCCCGCATTTCGCTCGAAGTCCTGGAGCAGGAGTGCGCCCATTTTCAGGGCTGGATGAACCGTTTGCGGGGCTTGGCACGGCCATGCTGAACGAACAACAACTCGAAAGTCTGTGCATCGGCTGGTTTCAGGAGGCCGGCTGGCGGTTTGTGCCCGGACCGGACATCGCCCCCGAGGGCGTGAACCCGGAGCGCGCGGATTACCGGCAGGTGTTCTTGCGCGACCGGCTGTTGTCCGCCCTTGCCCGCATCAACCCACACATTCCATCGGCAGCGCTGGATCAGGCTGCGCACACTCTGCAGACCATCAGCGAGCCGCAGATGGTTGTTCGTAACCGTAGCTTTCACCGCTTGTTGCTTTCGGGCGTGGCGGTTGAGTTTTCCGAAGGTGACGCCAAGAAGACCGACCTGGTGCATCTGATCGACTTTGCCAGCCCGCGAAATAACGAATTCCTGATCGTCAATCAATTCACCGTCGCCGGCACCAAGCAGCCGAGGCGGCCTGACCTGGTGGCCTTCATCAACGGCCTGCCTCTGGCGGTGATCGAGTTGAAGAATCCCGCCAACGTGCAGACGGACGTGTGGGATGCCTTCAATCAGTTGCAGACCTACAAGGACGAAATCTCCGATCTGTTCAATAGCAACGAGGCGCTGGTTGTCAGCGATGGCTGGACAGCCCGGGTCGGCTCGCTCACGGCCAACGCAGAGCGCATGCTGCCCTGGCGCACCATTGCCAATCAAGACGACCGGCCCCGTCTGCAACTGGAGCTGGAAACCGTGGTGCGCGGTTTTTTTGCACCGGAGTTGTTCCTCGACTACATCCGCCACTTTGTGCTGTTCGAGCAGGATGGCGACGCGGTCATCAAGAAGATTGCGGGCTACCACCAGTTCCACGCCGTGCGTGAGGCCGTGCGGGCGACCGTGATCGCCGCCAGTACCCCGGCCAAGGGGCTGGTAGAGGTCAGGGAAGAGCGAGCCACGTACGGCAAGGAGGTGAAGCCAGGGTGCCGCAAGGCCGGCGTGGTCTGGCATACGCAAGGCTCGGGCAAGAGCATCACCATGGCTTGCTATGCGGGCAAGCTGCTGCAACAGCCGGAGATGAAGAACCCTACGCTGGTCGTGGTGACAGACCGCAACGATCTGGATGGTCAGCTGTTTGCCACCTTCTGCGCGGCCGGTGACTTGCTCAAGACCACGCCATTGCAGGCGGGCAGTCGTGACGAACTGCGAGAGATGCTGGCCTCGCGTCAGGCGGGCGGCATCATCTTCACCACGGTGCAGAAATTCGCGCTGCTGGATAAGGAGGACGAACACCCGCTGCTGTCAGCCCGATCCAATATCGTGGTTATCTCGGACGAAGCGCACCGCAGCCAGTACGGCACGAAGGGGCGCTTCGATGAAAGGGCGGGCAAGTATGTTTTCGGCTATGCCAAGCACTTGCGCGACGCATTGAAGAATGCCACGTTCATCGGCTTCACCGGCACGCCTATAGCCTTGGAGGACAAGGACACCCGAGCGGTGTTTGGCGACTACGTCAGCATCTACGACATTCAGGATGCGGTGGACGACGGCGCCACGGTACCCATCTACTACGAAAGCCGTCTGGCCAAGCTGGATGTGAAGCAGGCCGAGATCGACGCGCTCAACGTGCAGGTCGATGAGGTGGTGGAAGACGAAGAAGACATCGCCAGCCGCGAGAAGACCAAAAGCGAATGGGCCGCGCTGGAAAAGCTGGTGGGCGCCGAGCCGCGTCTGGCGCAAGTGGCCAAGGACCTGGTTGAGCATTTTGAAACCCGTAGCGCAACGCTGGATGGCAAAGCGATGATTGTCTGCATGAGCCGCGACATCTGCGCCCAGCTTTACAAGATCATTTGTATCGGTGATGACGAGAATCCGCCCTTGCGCCCAGAATGGCACAGCGATGACCCCGAGCAAGGCGTGATCAAGGTAGTGATGACTGGTTCTGCTGCAGATAAAGAGTTGTTGCAGCGCCACCTGTACAGCAAGCAAGTCAAAAAACGGCTGGAAAAGCGATTCAAAGATGCTAAAGACCCGCTGAAGTTGGTGATCGTGCGCGACATGTGGCTGACTGGATTTGATGCCCCGTGCTGTCACACCATGTACGCGGACAAGCCCATGAAGGGCCACAACCTGATGCAGGCCATTGCACGGGTGAACCGGGTGTTCAAGAACAAGCCCGGCGGCCTGGTGGTGGATTACATCGGCATTGCCAATGAACTGAAGGCAGCACTCAAGACCTACACCGAAGCCAAGGGCAAAGGCGACCCCACGCACAACGCCGCCGAGGCCTTGGCCGTGTTGCTGGAGAAGATGGACATCGTGCGCGGCATGATGCACGGCTGCGACTACAGCGGGTTCGAGACCAAGGCGGCGGCACTGCTGGTGCCCTGTGCCAACCATCTGCTGGGCCTGAAGGACGGCAAGCAGCGTTTCCTCGACACCATGGTGGCGGTGGCCAAGGCTTATTCGCTGTGCGGCACGCTGGATGAAGCCGCCGCGCTGCGCAAGGAAATCGCATTCTTTTCAGCCATCAAGGCGGCCATCACCAAGTTCACAACGGTAGACAAAAAACGCTCCACCGAAGAGAAGAACAGCGCACTGAAGCAGATCCTGGACAACGCCATCGTTGCCGACGGTGTAGCCGATATTTTTGCGCTGGCGGGGCTCGACAAGCCGAACATTGGTCTTTTGTCGGATGAGTTCCTTGAAGACGTGCGCCAAATGGAAAGCCGTAATCTGGCCGTCGAGTTGCTGGAAAAACTGCTGCGCGACGAGATCAAGGCCCGGGCGCGCAACAACGTGGTGCAGGAGAAGAAGTACGGCGACCGTCTGCTGGAGACCCTGCACAAGTACCACAACCGCGCCATAGAGACAGCACAGGTGATCGAAGAGTTGATCCAGATGGCCAAGGAGTTCCGGGCGGTGCTGGAACGCGAAGCCGCGCTAGGTTTGGGGCAGGACGAGATTGCCTTCTATGACGCGTTGGCCAACAACGAAAGCGCTGTCCGTGAGTTGGGTGATGACATCCTGAAGAAGATTGCCATCGAGATCACAGATAAACTTCGGGCCAGCACGACGGTGGACTGGCAGGTGCGCGAGAGCGTCCGGGCGCGGCTGCGAATACTGGTGCGGCGCTGCTTGCAGAAGTGGAAGTACCCACCCGACCAGCAGGCCGATGCTGTTGAGCTGGTGCTGAAGCAGGCAGAGTTGCTGTCGAACGAATGGTCGAAGTGAATCGGTGGTAGATGGGCGCTAGAGAGTTGGCAGGCGGTCAACCATCCGCCAGCGATTTCGGCGTCTGGAAAATCGCTTTGCCCAGCGTGAAGCCGGCGTTTCCGCGCGGCCACCGATGGCCGCTGCAAGCGAGCCTCACGTGACCGCAGCTACTCTCACCAGTACTACCCAGTCCCATGAGCGAGTCTTTTCGCAGGAAACGGCGCACCACCAGACACGAAGCCCCTTGCGTTCTCGGTTGAGGGTTTTGGTCGCCCGAAACGCCCGTCCTGGCGGCTTTTCCGCGGGGATGCTCGGGCTCCTCACCGCCCCACGGGCGCGTTTCCTCTCTCTTCTCAGTTTGACCTTCGTGTAGCCGAAGGATGGCATCCTTGTTCTTATTGGCGTCTTGGGTCCTCAGTGTGAAATTGCAGAGCCTGCCAAGTGAAAAGCAATCGCTTACGCGGAGTTCATGTATGGGGGCCGCCGTGTACGGGGAAACCCTTGGTCCCCTGCGGCCGTTACGGCACAAAAAAGCACACCCCGCCTGACGGTGGAGAATGGCGGCGACCCTTACGCGCTCTGCTCGAATAGGCTGCGATCATTGTCGCTGGTAAATTCCTGATCAGCCTGCAGGTCACCTCCGTCCTGGTGCTGGCGGATGGCGTGCCACCAGTGAAGCGGCCGTAGCCTTCCTGCGCCATTGGCCGGGAGATACGGTTGGGCTACTGGTGGCGACCATGCCGCTCAGCGTACACTGATCTCGACCCGGTCATAGCGGCCAGCGTCGTCCATGACCGTGATTCGGTAGCGTCCCACCTCGCCGAATTCCTGTTGCAGTGCACGATCTGCCGGGAGACGGCCGAGCTGGCGGCCGTTGAGCAACCAGATCAGGTCGTTCTGGCCCCCCCGTGCTTCCAGACGCAGTTGCGGGGGCGGGCCGTCACCGGCGCGGCGGATCGTTTCGCCGTCACTGATGCCAACGATCTTCAGTTCGCCTTCAGGAGCGCGCGCACCGCTGCAGGCTGGCGCCCAGTCGGGTGGCAGAGCCTTTCTGCGCGTCGCAGTATCGAGCCAGGGTTCGAGGGCTGCTGGCCAACGCGCCATTTCCACCGCCTGCATCTCGCCGGTGGCGCAACTGGCGCGTACACGCATTGTGCTCACAGCGTCCAGGTAGTCGGTGTAGCGCGCGGCGCTGCCACGCAATCTGTCGGGGAAGGTTGGTGGTGCCGTGCCGTTGAGAAGCCATGCGGTTCTTTCCTGATGGCACAGTCCGGGCGGTGTGGTCTCGCTGCGGGCGCCCAGCGGCCAGCAGATTTTCGCCGACGAGACGCTGTTCGGCGGAACTCTTGCCGGTGGCGGCGAATCGTCGATCACCGAAAAGATGTCGACCAGCAGCGGCGCGGCGACATTGGCACCAAAGAATCCCGGGTTCGGCGTGCCGTCGGGGCGTCCGACCCAGATGCCGACGGTGAATCCGTCGCTGACACCAACCGCCCAGGCGTCGCGGAAGCCGAAGCTGGTGCCGGTTTTCCACGCGATGCCGCGGCGCGTGCCGACGCCGCCGTCGACCAGGCGCGCGACTGGGCCACCTGACTCGAGCACATCGCGGATGATGAACGCTGCACCTTCGCTCATCATCCGCGCCTCTTCATGCGGCGCGTCCGGCAGATAACGCGGTTGGCCGCTGATGCCGCCACGCGCCAGCGCCGTGTACGCGCCGACCAGGCCCTCGAGCCTGACTGCTGTCCCCCCGAGGATGACGCTGAGATTAGGTGCCGCGCCGCGCGGCAGTTCCAGTTTCAGTCCGCCACGACGCAGCAGGGAGACGAAGCGTTGCGCCCCGAGCCGATCGAGGACCTCGACCGCCGGCACGTTCAGCGATTTCTGCAAGGCTTCCGAGGCGCTGACCGGACCACTGAAGTTGGCCTGGAAATTGCCCGGCTGGTAACCCGCAAACGATTGCGGCACGTCGGCCAGCAGCGACTCGGAATGGATCAGCCCCTCGTCGAGCGCCAGTCCGTAGAGCAAGGGCTTCAGTGTCGAACCCGGAGAGCGCGCCGCCTGTACCATGTCCACGTGCGCGAAGCGCGCATCGTCGGCAAAATCGGCCGAGCCGGCGTAGGCGCGAACCTCCAGTGTCTTGTTGTCCACCACCAGCGCGGCCATCGACACGCGCGGTGGCAGCACTGCCAGGCGGGTGGCAAGCAGTTGTTCGACGGTCTGCTGCATGCCGGCATCAAGGGTGCTTTCGATCCTTGCCACGCCTGGTTGCAGCCGCCGCAGGCGTTCGCCAAACAACGGCGCCAGCAGTGGCTCGCGAACGGTCTGGGCGATCACCGGTTCGAGCCTGGCGTCGGCAACGGTTGCCGCTCCCCAGCGTGATTCCATCCGTTCCAGCACCTTGTCGCGCGCGTTCCGCGCGCGCTGAGGGTAGCGGTCCGGCCGCAATCGCGAGGGCGCCTGCGGCAGTACCGAGAGCAGGGCTGCCTCGGCTGCGGTCAGGCGCTGCGCCGGCTTGCCGAGGTAGGCGCGGCTGGCGGCCTCGACGCCTTCGAGAACGCCGCCCATTGGCGCAAAGTTGAGGTATGTCTGGAGAATTTCGCGTTTCGAGCAGCGCAGCTCAAGCTGCAGGGCGCGCGTGATCTGACGCAGCTTGCCCGCGAGGGTTCGCGGCGTTGGTTCGAGCAGACGGGCGACCTGCATGGTCAGCGTCGAACCGCCGGAGACGACGCGCCCCTGTTCCAGCCATTGCGCGCCGGCACGCAGCAGTGCCCAGGGATTGACGCCGGGATGCCACCAGAAGCTGCGGTCTTCGAAGGTCAGCAGCGCTTCGATATAGCGCGGCGAGACCTCCTCGAGCCGCACCGGGTGACGCCAGACGTGCGCCTGGTCGGGAAACGCGCGCAATGGCGTGCCGTCGCGCGCGACAACTACCTGCGCCTGCGGTGCCGACCGCCCCGGCAGTGGTGGTGGCCACAGCTGGTCGGCGATCAGCAATACCGCCAGCACTGCGGCCAGCGTCAGCCGAAGCCCGGTCATCACCTCTTTGCGCCCGCGTCTGCTTCCCTGCCGTCGTTGATCATGAGAACTTCGTCACCACCCGCGAGACCGTAGATCTGCGGCTGATACATGTCTTCAGCGTAGCTTGGCGGCACAACAAAGCGACCGGGGGTGACCACCCGCACGCGGTAGAAGAAGGACATCTGATCGGCGAGTCTGGCGGCGACAACGAAGCGGTCGTCGCGGAATTCGACATGCCGGATGTTGCCGTTCTGCATCGCTTGCCGCGGGTCGATGCCGCCGACGGTGACCACCGACTGCTCGCCCTGAACGATATGGGCGTTCTCGATTTCAAGCCCGGCCGGAACATAGTCCACCACCAGGCCGTTGGCATGGCGTCCGGCGGTCTTCACCTGCAGGCGAACGATCGCCGTTTCGCCGACGCGCAGCGTGCGATTGCCGAGTGGCTGACCGTCGGCAGTGAACCAGTCGCGCCTGAGATCGAAGGCATCACGCCGCGCGGCCGGCATCTTGAGTGGGTTGCCAGCGAAGGTAAGTTCGATGAACAGGCGCTCCTTGCCGGGATTTCGGATCCGGACCCCGGCTGCCAGTTCGCCGCCCGACAGGGCCTTGAACTGCGTTCCCTTGCCGGCAATCGCCTGGGTCTGGCCATTGACCAGCAGCTCGGCCGTCCATTCCTTGGCCGCGTCGGTGACGAAACCGCGTCCGAGCAGGAACAGGGCAAGTTGCTCCTGCGTGCTGTAGTGGCGTCGGCCCGCCATCGCGCCAGCCACCTGGGCGACGAGATTCTCGCGCCCCTCGGGTCGAACCTGGTGGTTCTCAAGGAGGGTGTAGATCATTGCCCAGTCGCGCAGATTGCTGCCGTAGTCACCCCACCAGGCATTCTCGGGGCCCGCGCGGGGCTTCCTGATGCCTGCTTCGATCGCACTCCTCGCGCGTGTCTCGTCGCCCATCAGCCTGAGCGCCAGACCGAGGTGCACCAGCGACAGGCCGGAGTAGGCCGCCGCTTGGGACTCGTGCAACTGGCGTAACGTCGCCAGTGGCGCCTTGCCCTGGCGCGCCAGCACGTAGGCACCATAGGCGAGTACCGCGAAGCGACCGGAACCGGCGTAACGGGGATCATTCCAGACCGAGTTCTGGTTGTACGTGACGGCTGTCGTCGACACGCCGGCAATCCCCTCCTGAAGCCCCTTGAGCAGGAACTCGAGCGCCCGCTTCTCGACTGCAGGCGGGACGTCGAAGCCCTGTTCGCGCGCGTCGAGCAGGAAGTTGCTGATGTAGGCGGAGAGCCAGTACTGGTATTCCCCCGGATTGCCCCACAGGCTGAAGCCACCACTGGGCGCCTGCATGCCGGCCAGTCGAGCGATTGCCTTGTCTAGCATCTCGGCACGTTGCGCCCGCGAGAAGGGTTTGAGAGCGAACTGCCTGGCCGCCGCCTCATCGATGAAGACATGCGGGTAGGCACTGCTCGTTGTCTGCTCGGCACAACCGTAAGGATACGCCAGCAGCCCCTGGACGGCGCTGCGTACGTCGATCGGCGCCCGGTCCGAAACTGCCAGTGTTGCCGACACGCTCTCGCGCAGGAAGCCGCCGAGCTCGGCATCGCGCAGCTCGACCGTTTCACCGGCGGCGACGACCAGGCGCTTGACCACCGACTGCCGCGGCGTTGGCGCCTGCACCTGCAGCGGGAAGCTGCGCCGGATTTTCGCCCGCGGGCTGTCGACGAGGACCTGCACCTCGGTGAGGCCGATGGCGCGACCCGCTTCGATCGGAAAACGCAGGATCCGTTTTTCCTGATCCTTGAGGGTGAGTTGTTGTTCGCCGCCCTTGATCAACAGGCCGTCACGGTTGCTGAGCGCGATCCTTACTTCCTGCGCGCTGCCGGCGAGGTTCTGCACATCCAGTGCCAGCACGGCGCTGTCGCCGACCGAGAGAAAGCGTGGCGTTGCCAGTTCGACGACCAGCGGTGCCGCGACGGTGACTTCCGCCTCCTGCATTCCGAAGCGGTCACTGGTCGCGGCGACCGCCATCAGCCGCAGGCTGCCATTGAAATCGGGCACTGCCAGGGAGATCTCGGCCTCACCCTGGCCATCCAGCACCACCGGGCCGCTGAACAGGTCGACCAGGCGAACCTTCTTCGGCATGCTGCGAGTGGGTTTTGGCGCAGCGTCGCCGCCGAACTTGAGTTTGCCTCTCTGGCCAGCCATCTTTTCGATCAGGCGGCCATAGACGTCATAGGCGTCGGCGCCGTAACGCAGTTTGGCGAAGAAGAAGCCAAACGGATCAGGAGTGGCATAACGGGTGATGTTGAGGATGCCGACGTCGACTGCCGATAGCGTCACGATTGCTTGTTGCCCCCTGGCTTCGGGGACCTTGACCTTGACCCTCAGCGGTTGCTCGGGCTCCATTTTTTGCACGGCTTCAAGACTGACCGCGAGCTTTCGGGCGCCGCGATCCAGTCGTATGTGGAGCAGTCCCAGGGCACGCGCCGGCGTCACCTTCTCGCCACTGTTGCCCGGACGCAGCACCATTACCGAGACATAGAGATCATGACGCGTCCAGGCCTTGTCGAGGGGGATGTCGATGGTCGTGCCGTCGGCGCCGACCGCCAGCCGGCGGACCCATAGCGCCCGGTCTCCCTCGACCGTCACCAGTGCCTCGCCGGCATGCGGCGGGGCGATCGTCAGGCGGGCCGTGTCGCCGACGGCATAGGCCGCCTTGTCGAGCTTGAGCGCCACCCGGTCGGGGCGTACACCCTGGGTTTCGTCGTCCTTTGCCGACCACCCGGCATAGAAGCGGTAGCGCATCGTCTGCCGGGTCTCGGGGTCGAGAATCTCGACTCGGTAACGTCCGTACTTGACCGGCAGGCTGAGCTTGCCGCGCCCGCCGGCGGGTACCGAAACCAGTGTCGTTGTCACCAGCTCGTCGGTTTCGGTGAACCCCGAATTCCAGCCGCGCTGATCGTCGAAGCGCCAGTAGTAATTGCGGTTCTCGCGGAAAAGTCGGACCGGCAGCGCTGTTCCTGCCTTCAGCGTCGCGTCTGCAGCCGCGCGCACGACTTCGAAATCGGCCGGCGCAGCCTCGCGCGCGTAGGCGCCGACGAACAATGGCCGCAGGCCAACGAGAACCGGCGCTGGCCAGTAGACCCGCTCGATGCTGCGCACCACCGGCCGGCCACCGCTCTCAAGCAGGCTCAGCGTCGCCCGCACGGTGAATGGTGAGTGGCGCCTGGCGACTGCATCCACGTCGACCTCGACCTTGGCCCTGCCTTGCTCGTCGAGCTGTCTTTCCGGCAGCTCGCTCCGCGTCCTGACGGCATCCTCGTCGCTGTCACCGAAGACGAAGCCAGGCAGCTTGGGCGCCAGCGGATTGCGGTTGCGCTCGCTGGTAACCACGCCGAGCAAGCGGTTGCCAGCGGCCGGTGCACCGTAGAGGTAACGGCCACTGACATCGAATGGCCAGGGTGCTTCACCGCTCAGGCGTTCGCTGGTGGTGGTCAGGTCGAGCTGCATTCTCTCCGGCAGGAACTCCTCGACGGCAAACTGCATGCTGGTGCCGGCAAGCTTCGTCGCCGGGTCGGCACGCAGTTCGAGGTTCCACGAACCGGTGGCAGCATCGGCCGGGAGTTCGATCGTGTGCCGGTAGTAGCCGGCGATGGCGGTGTCGGGCTGCCAGCTTGCTGTCCACTGCGCCTTGCCATCGGGGCGTCGGAGAATCGCCTGAATCGGCTGCGGCGGGACCGGGTGGCCATCGGCATCACGCGCGATGACGGAGACCTCGAAGCGCTCCCCTGGCCGGTAGAGGTTGCGGCCGCTGTAGGCAAACAGGCGTACCGCGACGTAGGGCATACCCGCGATGTCGTACTCCGCCAGGTCGAGCGCCGGCTCCCTGAGGGCGATCAGCGACATCTGCCCGTCCTTCCTGGCGATTACCACATGCGCGCCTGTTGGCCGCTCGGCGAGCGCCACCCGGCCATCACGGTCACTCTCGCCGCGGGCCAGCGTCTTGCCCTGGCCATCGACCCAGCTCACCTCGACGCCAGGCCGGGCCTTGCCGTCGGTCAGCGAACTGACGTAGGTGTCGGCGCCGCGGCTGGGATACTGCCGCAGATGCAGGCCAAGATCGCTGACGTAGAAGTAGGTCGTCTGGTAGTCGCCACGGAAGCGGTTGGGCTGCGACATCACTGCCACGTAGACCCCGGGTTCGCGTAGCGCCGGGATGGTCTCGACCGGGATGAAGGTTACACTGCGCCGATTCGCCTTCTCTTCGGTGAGGAAGCGACCGACAAAGACACTGCTGGTCAGGCTGTGCAGTTGATCAAGCTCCCAGCTGTTGACCGCGCCTTTCAGACGGCTGCCCGGATTGTGGAAATAGCCGTCGGCATCGCTGTCCTCGCCGTCGCCTTCTTCGCTCCGCTCGGCCTCCACCGACGATCCTCGCACGGGTCGGGCGACGACCTTTTCGAGAAACCTCACGAGTTGATCGGGTTTGACCTTGAGGAACTGGATGTCCACTTCCGGCACATTGACCGTCGTCACAGGCAGGCCACCGTTCTGCCCTGCCGGCAGGACCATGCCTCGGCTGGCGAAGTAGAACGCCGGGGCAACGGCTGCGGTCCTGATCGAAACGCGTGATTCCGCGTCCAGCTTGCTGCCGTCTTTGGCCGGCAACCCGGGCTGGACGCGCACCACGTAGCGAGTCTGCGGCTTGATGTGCGGGAAGAACAGCAGGCGTGGGTTTTCGCCGACCACCCACGCGCCGGCCACTGGCTTGCCGCCTTCTAGTGCGGTGTCCGCCGGCGTCCGGCTGCTGGTGCCGACCATCTCGGAGGCCGAGACCTCGCCCTGGTCGTCCGCGGCCTCGTCCTCGCCGTCGTGCGCCGCCGGCGTCTTCACTGCGTCGACCGGCATTTCCAGAACCTGGACGAAGCGGTCGTAATCGGCCCTGGCGTCGAGCGGCAGGCTGAACGAGAGGGCCAGCGCCGGGGAACCATCGAGGTCCCGGTGCGCGCCATCGACGACCTCGAAGCGGACGCCATCGCTGCCTGGCTCCTTGTTGCCATCGCCTGGCAAATGGCCGATGGCGAGAAAGCCGGCAATTGCCAGCACGACCGCCGCCGCCAGGGCGACCATCGGTGTCAGTCCGCGTTGTCTGATTGGTCTTCCGATGCGCATGCGACCCTCCGGGGGAAATGCTGGAGGGATTCTAGCAGGCTATGGTCAAGTGGCCACCCGCGATCTTTATCCGGGTTGGCAGAGAGGGTGCAAGCCGGCAAGCGACGAGCGCTGTCAGAGGCGAGCCGAGGCGTCCTCGCCGGGGTCACGCTGGGTCTGGTCCTGAGCCTCCCGGGTCGAGCAGTCAACCTGGAAGACCGCGCGGTCATCGAGGCGCACGGCAGTCAGGTGACGGCCCCAGAAACAACCCGAATCGAGTGCCAGCAGTCTGGGCTCAACCCTCAGTCCGAGTGCTGACCAATGACCAATCACCATGACGTCAGCGGCGCTTCGCCGGGCGGGGATTTCGAACCACGGCAGGTGATCAGCCGGTGCGTCGGACAACTCGCCCTTGGTCTTGAATTCCATCACACCGTCGGGGGAACAGAAGCGCATCCTGGTCATCGCATTGACGATCACGCGCAAACGGGGCCAGCCCTCGAGGTCATCGCGCCACGCTGCCGGTTCGCTACCCCACATGTTGGCGAGGAAATCGCGGTAGGTCGGGCCACTGAGGACAGCCTCGACTTCTCCAGCCAGCGCGCGTGCCCGGGCGGTGGTCCACTGCGGCAATAGCCCGGCGTGCACCATGCAGAACCCGCCTTCGCGGTGGCAGAGCGGTCGTTGCCGTAGCCAGTCCAGCAACTCCTCACAGTCCGCTGCCTTGAGGATCTCGTCCAGTGTATCGCCCTTGCTGCGCCGGCCGGATCCGGCGGCAACCATGAGCAGGTAGAGATCGTGGTTGCCGAGGACCGTGATCGCTGCTGAGCCGAGATCACGCACGAAGCGCAGGGTGTCGAGCGACCGGGGTCCCCGGTTGACCAGATCGCCAACCAGCCACAGTCGATCTCTTGCCGGGTCGAACCGGCATTTTTCCAGGAGGTGCTGGAACGAGTCGAAGCAGCCCTGGATGTCGCCAATCGCGTAGGTCGCCATGGTCGGCAATCAGGTCGCTGCGCGCTGCTGCTGCCAGCGCCAGGCATCACTGCACATCTGGTCTAAGCCACGCCGGGCCTTCCATCCGAGAAGGTCGGCGGCGAGCTGCGGATCAGCATAGCATGCCGCCACGTCACCCGGCCGGCGTGGCGCCAGCGCGTACGGGACCGGCCGGCCGCTGGCAGCCTCGAAAGCACGCACCATGTCGAGTACCGAGTAGCCGCAACCCGTACCCAGATTGACCGTCAGCAGACCGCCCTGGTCGAATAGGTAATTCAGCGCAGCGAGGTGGCCTTCAACCAGATCCATGACGTGAATGTAATCGCGCACGCCGGTACCGTCAGGCGTCGGATAATCATTGCCGAAAACATGCAACTGTGGGCGCCGTCCTGCAGCCACTTGCGCGACATAGGGCAACAGATTATTGGGGATGCCAGTCGGCTCTTCGCCGATCAGGCCGCTCTCATGTGCACCCACAGGATTGAAATAGCGCAGACGGGCAATCCGCCATTCGGGATCAGCCTGCGACACGTCGGCCAGGATGTCTTCAATCATCAGTTTGCTGGCGCCATAGGGATTGGTCGCCGAGCGCGGGAAACTCTCGCGGATCGGGACCGAAGCCGGGTCGCCATAGACGGTTGCCGAGGAACTGAAAATCAGGGTCTTGACTGCCGCTTCGGCCATTACCTCGCAAAGCGAAATGGCGCCACCGACGTTGCAGTCGTAATAACGCAAAGGTTGCGCTACTGATTCACCGACCGCCTTCAAGCCGGCAAAATGCATGACCGCATCAATTCGCGATGCCGAGAATACCCGTCGCAGCAACTCGCGATCCCGGACATCTCCCTCGAAAAAGCACGGCCGTTGGCCAGCAATCTGTGCCACACGATCGATAACCTCGATCCGGCTGTTCGAGAGATCATCGACGACGGTCACGGCGTAGCCTGCCGCAAGCAAGGCGACACAGGCATGCGAGCCAATGTAGCCGCTACCGCCGGTAACCAGGATATTCATCTTTCAGCCGTGGTCCGCTGATTATTATTTCGTGGTGTCTTTCGGCAGGCCGGGAACAGAGCCGTATCACCGGGAAAGCTGAGTCGTTTCAGCTTTCGGCCCCTGGATGTCTTGTACAGAACATTGTCACGGGGAAACGAGAAACTCGTTCCGATGCCGCCCCTGTCCTTCCTGGCTTGTCAGCCAGTTCGGCGCCTTGCCGCGGCCCGACCAGGTTTCGCCATTGGGACCTCGGTATTTGACGGCAACCGTGGTCCGCTTTTTCTCAATCGCCGTTCCTGCTGTCGAGCCGGCCATTTTGAAGCCGAGATCCGCTGCCGTTAAACCATGCTCGGCAATCAACTGCTTTGCCTGACCAATGGCATCCGCCAATTCCGCTTGCCGAGCTTGTTCTATTTCTTTTTCCAAAACCGCGCGCTGTGCGAGTAGTTCCCTGTAGCTTGCCATTGACGATTCCTCCTTGAACAAAATCGCTCTTATACACTAAAACGGAAATACATTCACGCGCTTCGGAAGCGGTGGCCCAGGGGCATTGGTGATTGTGGGCGAGAGATAATGGCGAGCATACCCAGTCGAAAACAAAGGCTGCGCTTTAACACCCCAGCGAGCGTGTTCGACGGTGGTATCCGGAAAGTCGATTGCCGACGTTGTGATTCTATTGGCCAGAGTCGCCGCGTAATCGCCGATAGCGACCGGCATGGAAAATCAGCGGCTCTGTGACCTCGCCGCGGGCAAAGCGCTGGACGCGACCCAGGAAGATGAGGTGGTCTCCACCTGGATAGCGTGCTTCGTTGCTGCACTCGAACCAGGCCACGCAGCCCTTGATCAGCGGCACATCGGCGAGTCCTTTGCTTACTCTCACGCCGCTGAAGCGGTTGTCCTCACGGTTGGCGAAAGAGTCCGAGACCCACTCCTGATCAGCCGCCAGTACGTTGACGGCGTAATGGCTGGCATTGCGGAAGGCTTCAAGCCGCGGCGAATCGCAGGCAAGGCTCCAGAGGATCAGCGGCGGTTGTAGCGAAACCGAGTTGAAGGAACTGATGGTGACGCCGATCGGTCTGCCGTCTGATGTCAGCGTGGTAAGCACGGTGACGCCGGTGGCAAAGCTTCCGAGGGCATCACGGAAGTCGCGGCAGATCTGGTCGCTCGCCGCTGTCGCTGGGTCAGTCCTGGTGTCGAGGCAGGGCAGATCGGCAATCGTCGCTGCGGTTTCCGAGCTTTCGGGAGAGTCGAGAGGTGGGCGCATCAGGCGAACCGGATGCGCTGTTCGGGCGTGCTAGGATTCACCATTGGTAACGCAATCCGAAAGTTCCACGATGCCACTCATAGCCATGGTGCCAGCAAAAAACGCATCGCAAGCTTTTTGCGCCGTTCATTCAGGTCGCTTCACACCACAGACTGTCCGGGGCGGGCAAGTAGATTGAGAGCGCAATTATCACCGCGCAGCTTTCGCCTGTCGACACGATTGTGCTGCACATGGCTGCTGAACTCCGGCTGACGGTTGGGCTGGACTTCGCCAGTCGGGTGATCGCTTGGCAGCAGGCGAAGGGCCGCCATCAGCTTCCCTGGCAGCAGACTCGTGACGCCTACCGCATCTGGTTGTCCGAAATCATGCTGCAGCAAACGCAGGTACAGACCGTCATTCCCTACTACGATCGCTTCTTGGCGCGTTTTCCCACGCTGCAAGCACTCGCTGAAGCGCCCGTCGAAAGCGTTCTCGAAATCTGGGCCGGACTCGGCTATTACGCGCGGGCACGCAATCTGCACCGCTGCGCGCAAACCGTTCTCGCCGACCGTGCCGGCAAGTTCTCCTCTGATCCGGACGAAAACGCCGAATTGCCGGGGATCGGCCGTTCTACCGCCGCCGCGATCAGCGTCTTCGCCTTCGGTCGTCGGGCGGCCATCCTCGATGGCAATGTCAGGCGTGTGCTGGCGCGCTGCTTCGGGGTCGAGCGTGGCGACTCCGCCGCCCAGCATGAACGCGAGATGTGGTCGCTCGCCGAAGCATTGCTCCCGGAAGACCGCATCGAGGCCTACGCGCAAGGCATGATGGATCTGGGTGCGACGGTTTGCTCACGGCACAGGCCGGCCTGTGATGCCTGTCCGCTGCAGCTGATCTGCGTCGCCTGTCGGAACGGTCGGCAGGCCGAATTGCCACAGCGGGTCGTGAGAAAAGCCCTTCCGGAACGTGCAAGCAGCGTTCTATTGCTCACCGATGGCCGACGAGTGCTACTCGAACGCCTGCCGCTGAGCGGCATCTGGGGTGGTCTGCTGAGCTTGCCGGCAGGAATCGGTGAGTCTGCCGACGCCTTTGCCGGGCGCCAGGGCTGCCGGATCCTGAGCAGGTCGACGCTACCGCCGATTCGGCATGTGTTTACCCATTTTCGTCTGACCATCACGGTTTTGCGCTGCGACGTCGAAGTCTTCGGTCTTGCGGCAGGCGAAACACGGTGGGAATGGTTGCCGCTGGCGGATGTCTCTGCTGCAGCGCTGCCGACGCCAATCAGGAAGCTTCTGCTGTCGCCTGGTTTGTCAGGCTGATCCTCTGGCAGCTCACTGTCTTCCTGACGGCAGCAATTGCTCAAAGGCTTCGACCGGCAAGGGGCGACCAAAGAGAAACCCCTGGTAGCCGTGGCAGCCATGACCGTCAAGAAACTGGCGCTGCGCCTCGCTCTCCACTCCCTCGGCAATCACCGTCAAGCCAAGGCTGCGCCCCATGGTGACGATGGTTTGCGCGATGACCGCATCACTCTGATTGTCTGGCAGTCTACTGACAAAGGCGCGGTCGATCTTGAGCTGGTCAAGCGGCAGGCGGGTCAGGTACGAGAGCGAGGAATAGCCGGTCCCGAAATCGTCCATCGAGAAGGTGACACCCAGCAGCTTGATGGCATTCATTTTCGCAATCGTGTCGGTCACATTGTCGAGTACCAGGCTTTCGGTCAGTTCGAGTTTCAGGCGGGTCGGATCGGCACCGCTATGTTCCAGCAGTTCGTGAAGTTGTTCGATGAAATCGGCCTGACGGAACTGGCGTGCGCTGACATTGACGGCCACCTGGAGGTCGCGGGTTCGGGCATCTACGGACCATGCCTTGAGCTGGTCGCAGGCGGTTTCCAGTACCCATTTCCCGATCGGAACGATCAGCCCGGTATCCTCGGCCAGCGGGATGAATCTGCCCGGGGGGACCAGGCCATGTTCCGGATGTTGCCAGCGCAGAAGAACCTCGGTAGCAAAAATGCGGCGCTGGGTATCGACCTGTGGCTGGTAATGCAGCACGAACTGCTTTTTCTGCAGCGCGAGATGGAGATCCTCTTCCAGTTGACGCCTGTCTCGGGCGGCCTGGTTCATGCTCGCAGCAAAGAACTTGACGTTGTTGCGCCCGGCCGCCTTCGCTTGATACATCGCGGCGTCTGCATTGCGCATCAGGAGGTCGACGGTCTCACCGTCGCCGGGGAAGACGGCAATGCCGATGCTTGAAGTCGTGTGCAGACACTGTCCATCGATGTGATAGGGTTGCGTCAGGGACTGGAGCATCTTGCCGGCGATGCGTTCGGCGGCGACAGCGTCAGCTCCGGTCAGAACAACGACGAACTCGTCGCCACCCAGGCGAGCCACGACATCGCTTTCCCGCACGCTCGATCGCAATCGCCGCGAGACTTCCAGCAGTAGCGCATCGCCGATGTGGTGACCCAGGGTATCGTTGATATTCTTGAACCGATCGAGATCCAGGAACATCACCGCGACGTGACGGCGATGGCCGTCGCGTCGTGCCGAGGCCAGCGCCTGCTCAAGCCGGCCCTGAAGGTTGGCGCGGTTGGGCAGGTCGGTCAGGGTGTCGAAATGCGCCAGATGGTTGATCTTCTCTTCTGCCGCCTTGCGCTCCGAGATGTCGACGAAGCTGCCGATGTAGTGCTCAATGTTGCCGTCTGTGCCGCGGATGGTGGAGATCGAAAGCCATTTCGGGTAGACGCTGCCGTCCTTGCGTCGGTCCCAGATTTCACCCTGCCACTGGCCGGTGCTCCTGATCGACTGCCACATGGCGCGATACGCCTCCGGCGCTGAACGCCCCGATGACAGCAGCCGGGGATCGCTGCCACGGACCTCGTCGGCGGCGTATCCGGTGAGGCGGGAGAAGGCATTGTTGACTTCAAGGATCCGATTGTCGCGGTCGCTAACCATGATCGCCTCGGCGCTGTTTTCGAAAACGCCAGCCAGCAGACGCAAGCGGTTCTCGGTTACCCGACGCTCACGGATATCGCGCCAGAGGGTGTGCAAGATCACTTCGCCACGCAGCGTGATCGGCGTCAGGGTCACCTCCGCCTGAACAGGGGTGCCATCGCTCTGCAGGTGCGTCCACTCGAATCGGTGGAAGCCGACTTTGAGCGCCGTGGTGATCATCGTCGCCGCCTTTTCCCTCGACGACTGGCCGTCTGGCTGGCAGGCCGGCGAGATATCGTCCGGGCTATGGCCGAGAAAGTCGGCCTTTGACCGGTAACCGAGCAGTTCCAGGGTAGCGGTGTTGCAGTCGATGAAAGCGCCACCCTTGAGGAGCAGCAAGGGGTCCTTGGCGTCCTCGAAAAGCCGGCGGAAGGCCTCCTCGCTCTCGCGCAGCGCCTTCTCGGCAAGCAAGCGCTCGGTCACGTCTTCCTTGACCGCCAGATAGTGCGTCACCTCGCCGTGATCACCGAAGATCGGTGAAATGGAGGCCTTTTCCCAGAACAAGGTACCGTTCTTGCGTCGGTTGTGAAAAACACCGCTCCAAACCCTGCCCTCGAGCAGGGTTTGCCACAGGGCATGGTAGGTTTCGGGCGGGGCCTCACCGGACTTGAGAATGCGGGGGTTCTGGCCAATTGCTTCGAGTCGCGAATAGCCGGTTACCCGGGTGAAGCTCGGGTTAACGTATTCGATCTCGCCACTGCGGCTGGTAATGATGATGGTGACCGGGCTCTGTTCGACGGCCTGCAGGAGGTTCCGGGATTCCTCCTCGGCTTCCCGGCGCTCGGAGATATCGGCGAAAACCCAGATGCTGCCTTCCTGAGGCTGATCGGGATCGATTGCCCGGCCGGTCAGTGCGCCCCAGAACAGGCTGCCATCCTTGCGTCTGAGCATCAGTTCGGTACTGAAGTTTCTTCCTTCTGCGGCCACGGCGTAGGCGCGGGTGCCGACCTTCTCGAAGGTCTCGCGCGAAGGATAGAACCTTGCCGATGACTCGCCGATCAACTCGTCTGGCGCATAACCGAAGATCTCTTCCAGGCGTCGGTTGCATGACACGACTCGCCGCTGCCTGAGGTGCACAATTCCGACGAGCGCGTTGCTGAGCAGTGTCTGCATTTCTGCCAGCAGCTGGTGGTTGCGTTCCTCCATTTGCTGGCGCTCATTGCTGTCGACGAAACGGTTGCCAGTGGTCGGCATTTCACCAGTCGCCCGGCGGACGACGACCCGGATATACAGGGTCCGCAGGCTTTGACCGTCGAGTGAGGACTACTGGAAGCATTGCACAATACTGCAAGACTTTGCCGGCGAAGGCAAGGACGCCCAAGCCGCCGGCGACGCCGCGGGCGCCAACCGACCGACGCGGTTCCCATGATCGCTCATGACGCGCCCTTGCCGGTCGCTGGCCTCTCGATCCTGCCGATCGCCCAGCGCCCGACGCCAACGCCAGCGGCCAGCGTTACGAAGCCGGCCGTCCAGCCGCTGGGACTGGAACGACCCCAGGCATCGAGCGCCACGCCAAAGGCCACCGGTCCAATGAAACCGCCGGCGAAGCCTATCGAAGAGTACAGCGCGAGCGTCGTGCCGCGTCTTTCGGGCGGTGTTTCGGCGAGCACACCGGCGGTCAGCGCTGCCGAATCGAGATTCATGCTTGCCGCGTAGACGAGAATCAGGGGTATCAGCCAGTGGCTCGGGAGGTTCCCCGAGAAGCCGACGACGAGAGCCAGGGCGCAGGAAAGGGGCATGACGCCCTGAAGCCAACGCTGGCGTCCCCAGCGATGCGCCCCTTCGTTGCCGAGGATGCTTGCGGGTACAGCGAGGAAAGTCGCCAGCGCGGCAATCAATCCCGGCATCGTTGTCCATGGATCCGGGGACATGGCGTGGGTCCAGGTCAGGTAAGCCACCAGCCACGCGCGGAAACCGAAGAGCTCCCAGTTGTGACCGAAGTAGGCCCCACAGAAGGCCAGGGTACGTCGGTCGTGGAGAACCTCCCGCCAATGGCCCCGATGGGCCTTGACAGGAGTCGGTGAAGTGCCCGGCGATACCCCATGCCAGATCAGCAGCACCGACACTGCCGCACAAGCTGCCGCCAGGGCGAATAGCCAACGCCATGGCAGCAGGATCTGTGATAGTCCAATCCAGAGATAGGACAGACCCGCTCCGACACCAAATGTGGCCGTATAGAAAGCGGTACCCCGCGACTGGGCGGCGACCGGTAGCCGATCGGTCAGCGCCTTCAGACCCGGCATGTAAGTGCCCGCCAGGCCGAGGCCGGCAAGCCACCACCAGCCAAGGGCGGTTGCGAAACTGTCGGCAAGACCGGCAAAGCCCGCCAGTGCGAGCCCGCTCAGGGCAGCACTGGCGAGGTAGATGCGGCGTGCGTCGATACGATCGGTCAGGCTGACCAGGACTGGTACGGCCAGGATGTAGCCGAGGAAGAAAATGCCGCCAAGCCAGCCGCCTTCTGTCGCCGACATCGACCATTGTCGTGACAGCTGCGGCAGCAGCGACGGTACCAGCGCAAAGCCAGCCATCGAAAACGTCTCCGCACTACAGAAGACGAGCACCAGCGCCGGCCACGAGCGTGCAGCGACCCTCACGGCTGCCGGCGTTGCGACAGCCAGACCGAGAGGGCCGGCAGGCGCACGACGGGGTCCTCCAGTTCCAGGCGCCTCGGCTTCGCCAGATTCTGCAGCAGCCGGATGTCAAGCAGCCGGTAGTCAATCACGGCGGTAGCGTGAACGACATGCCACCCGCACAGCCTCATCGCGAGGCCTCATTTTCTCCCCATCGCTGCATGAGCGTGTGCGGCACCTGCAGCTGGTCGAGGATGCGGGCAACGACGAAGTCGACCAGGTCCTCGACGCGTTGCGGATGGTGATAGAAGCCCGGACAGGGGGGCAGGATCACGGCGCCGGCTCGCGACAGACGCAACATGTTTTCGAGATGGATCGCCGACAGCGGCGTCTCGCGCGGGACCAGGATCAGCTTGCGCCCTTCCTTGAGGACCACATCGGCCGCCCGTTCGATCAGCTTGCTGGCCAGTCCTTGGGCAATCGCCGCCAGCGTACCCATTGAGCACGGGCAGATGACCATCGCGCCCGGCGGGTTGGACCCGCTGGCGAGCGGTGCAAACCATTCTTCTCGGCCGTAGACTTCAAGCCGGCCCGGCAAGCCCGGGAAGCGCTCCTCAAAGCATCGACGCGCATCACTGGCGCGCGCGGGGAGGTCGAGCCCCATTTCCTGTCTGGCGACAATCTGTGCGACCTGTGAGTAGAGGAGCTGCACCCGGCAACCGGCGGCCAGCAGACATTCGAGCAAGCGTACACCGTAGGGCATGCCGGAGGCGCCGGTGAAAGCCAGGCAGATGGGTTCAGGCATTTTCGATCTCGCTCTCTGTGGCCGGCAGTTCCTCAAGCAGGCGCGCGGCAATCAGGCCATTGATGATACCGAAAACGAGTGCAGCCACCGCGAAAAAAGGGAGCAGAAGGAACAGGCCATCATGTGGAATGAGCCACCATCGGGCCAGCAGCAGCTGGCCACCAATGTGGGCAAAGGCCGCCAACACGCTCCAACTGACTGGCCCGAAGTAGCGGCGCGGCAATCGAATTGCCAGAGCCAGCGTCAGCAGGCTGAACAGCGCGCCGGTGAGGCTCATGAAGAATCCGGGCGAAAGAAAGTAGCCCAGCAGCAGGCTACCGGCGAAGATACGCAGGCCACTGACCCAGGCGGCAGCTATCCAGCCGTAGCGCGCCAGGACGATCAGGGTTACGATGTTGGCCAGGCCGGGCTTGATACCCGGCAATGGCAGCGGGATGGCCGCGTCGATCAGTGAGAGACCGATCGCTGCTGCCGCGAGCTGGGCGATCCGGTGGTCCTCAGGCGTCGTGGTCAGCTTGACCAGCTGCTTCGCGTCGGGCATTAGCGTGATTGCGGGAAGCGGCGTGGCCGGCGCAGCCGGAGCGGCCGCGTCAAGGTTCCGATATCGCCCTGCCGCGCGAAATGAAGGCGACCGAATAGCCCGCCTGGAACCTCGAATGGAGGGCCTCGATTGTCGGCGGCGAAACCAGTGTGTCCGGCTTCTCGGCTTCCCACTTGATCGCATAGTTGGCACCGGAACCCCCGGCGTTCTCGCGCAGTTCGACGAAGAGCTCAAAGGTGCCGAATGGTGGAATTACCCTGGGTTTCGGCACCGAATTGCGCACCAGGCCGCCATCGGTGTTGTAGTAGGGGGCGGCGACGATGCGGATCGCGTTCTTCGGGTCGGTGTTGCGGACGCTGACCAGGACCGACATTAGCGTGCTGTCGATTCGCCCCGAGGATGCGACGTTGGCATGCCGAATCTCGGAGTAGATCGGGACATACACCGTTTGCCCCTTCGATGCCGGTTCGATTCCCTCGGCAAGCGCTGATGGCACAAGGCAAGCTAGGGTCAACGCTATGGCTGACCGACAGCTCCGACAACTGGTGACCAGGCGGGAAGACTGTGGTGAATTGCGGGTGGCGTTCATTGCCGGCTCCTTCAGAGTGAGAGTCGCGTCAGCGACCCGGGAATCGATGCTCATGCGCAACGGTGAGCGCTTGTCCGCGGGCGCAATCAGCGCGCCGAGGGTGGAGACAGGTTCCACAATTTCAGACCAGCCTGACCGTCAACTCACCGATCCCTTCCACAGCGGCTTCGAGCATATCGCCACGCACCACCGTCGAGACGCCAGCGGGGGTGCCGGTGAAGATCAGGTCGCCAGGCGCAAGCGCGACATAGTTCGACAGGTTTGCAATGACTTCAGCGACCTTCCACGACATCTGCCCGAGATCGCCATTCTGGCGCAACTGGCCATTCACCTTGAGCCAGATCGCGCCGCGCTCCGGATGACCCACCGCCGCCAGCGGATGGATCGCGCCGATTGGCGCGCTCTGATCGAAGCCCTTGCCCATGTCCCAGGGGTGGCCCTTGTCTTTGGCGCGTTGCTGGAGGTCGCGTCTCGTCAGGTCAAGGCCAACGGCGTAGCCATAGACCCAGTCGAGTGCCTTGGCCGGCGGTACGCCGGCGCCGCCACCGATCAGTGCGACCACCAGTTCGACTTCGTGCTGCAGATTGCTGGTCGCGAGAGGATAGAGGACGTCGCCCCCACCGGGGACCAGCGCATCGGCCGGCTTGCCAAAAAAGAAAGGTGGTTCGCGGGTGTCCGCACCCATTTCGGCGGCATGATCGGCGTAATTGCGGCCGACGCAGTAGATGCGGCGTACCGGGAAGAAGGCACTGCCGCCGACAACGGGGACACTGACCTGCGGTGGTGGTGGAAAGACGTAGTCCATTGCGGCTCCTTGGTGTGCTTCAGACAGGGTTGTCGATATCGACAAATTGACAGTCAAGGCCAAAACGTTCGGCCAGATGTTCGGCCAGCGCCAGCACGCCGTAGCGCTCGCTGGCGTGGTGCCCGGCGGCAATGTAGGCGACACCGGACTCGCGTGCGAGATGCACCGTCTGCTCGGAAATCTCGCCACTGAGATAGAGATCGACGCCGAGCGCGATGGCCTGTTCGAACAATCCCTGTGCGGCCCCCGAACACCATCCGACGCGGCGCACCCGGCGTTCGCCGTTACCGACCAGTAGCGGCGTGCGCTGCAACGCGTTGCCGACGTGCTCGGCGATGGCCGAAGCGCTGGATGGGCTTTCCAGGTAGCCGAGCCAGCCGACATCCTGCTCGCCGAATCGCTCGTCGGCCACCCAGCCGAATCGCCTGGCAAGCTGCGCGTTGTTGCCGAACTCCGGATGGCTATCGAGTGGCAGATGGTAGGCAATGAGGTTGAGGTCGTGCTTGAGCAGAGTTTGCAGGCGCGCTTTGCGGATGCCGGTGACGCGGCCATCCTCGCCGCGCCAGAACCAGCCGTGATGGACCAGGACGGCGTCGGCCGAGCGCGCAAGCGCCGCATCGAGCAGGGCCTGGGTGGCCGTGACGCCGGCGACCAGGCGTTGCACCTCCGGGCGTCCTTCCACTTGCAGGCCGTTTGGGCAATAATCCCGGAAGCGCCCTGCTCCGAGTAGCTCGTCCAGGTAGCGTGTCAACTCTTCGCGTTTCATTCACTGGCCCCGTTTTCTTTGCCCATGCGCAGGCTCTGGCTGATTTTTGCACAAACGGTGACGGTTAGTCTTGCCGTTCTCTTCGTGGTGACCACGCTCAAGCCGGAGTGGCTGGGCAAGCACGCACCCGCTGGCGCCGGTGTCGTCGCCCTGCAGGAGTCGTCCCCGGCAACCGCGGCAGCTGCCACCGCCAACTCATATCGCGATGCGGCGAGGAAGGCGCTGCCCTCGGTGGTGCATATTTTCACCTCGCAGAAGGTCAAGGCGCGGCGTAATCCCTTGTTCGACGACCCGGTATTCCGCCACTTCTTTGGCGACAGCCCGGAAGGTGAGGGTCCGAAGACGTCGGGCCTTGGTTCGGGAGTCATTGTCAGTCCGAACGGCTATGTTCTCACGAACTTCCATGTTGTCGAAGCCGCCGACCAGATCGAAATCGCCCTCAGCGACGGTCGCAACCTCGACGCCCGCGTGGTTGGCAGTGACCCCGAGTCAGATCTCGCCGTCCTGCAGATCACCGAGTCGAAAGGCAAGGAACTGCTGTTGCCCGCGATTACCCTCGGAAGAATGGACAATGTCGCCGTTGGTGACGTGACTCTGGCGATCGGCAACCCCTTCGGCGTTGGCCAGACGGTGACCATGGGAATCGTCTCCGCGCTGGGGCGGTCGCACCTGGGGATCAATACTTTCGAGAACTTCATCCAAACTGATGCGGCAATCAATCCGGGCAATTCTGGTGGCGCGCTGATCGACGGTCAAGGCAACCTGATCGGCATCAATACGGCCATTTACTCGCGCTCGGGCGGCTCGCTCGGGATTGGCTTTGCGATTCCGATCTCGATCGCTCGCGATGTCATGGAGCAGATCATTCAGACCGGCAGCGTGACGCGGGGCTGGATAGGCGTCGAGGCGCAGGAAATCACCATCGACCTGGCCGAATCCTTTGGCCTGCCGGACACCAGCGGCGCCTTGATTGCCGGCGTACTGCGCGGCAGCCCGGCGGATGCGGGCGGGATCAAACCGGGCGACATCCTGCTGGCGGTCGCTGGCCGGCCGGTGAAGAATCCCCAGGACATGCTCGACCTGATCGCCAGTCAGAAGCCCGGTGACACCGTTGCCTTCAGGTTGCGTCGCCAGAACAGCGCGCTAGACACCAACGTCAAGATCGGCAAGCGGGCGCCGCAGCGCCGCGAGCGCTAGTCGTCGGAGTAAAGAGATGTGCCAGTTGCTGGCCATGAACTGTAATGTCCCGACCGACATCTGCTTTTCCTTTGCCGGGTTTCAGGCGCGCGGTGGTGCAACCGACGTCCATGCAGACGGCTGGGGGATCGCGTTCTTCGAAGGTCGCGGCACACGGGTATTCCTCGACCCGCAACCGTCCTGCGTTTCTCCGGTCGCCGAACTGGTACGCAGCTATCCAATCCATTCAAGAAACGTGATTGCCCACATCCGCAAGGCGACCCAGGGGGCGGTTGCTCTCGAGAACACCCACCCTTTTCAGCGTGAACTGTGGGGACGCTACTGGATCTTCGCCCACAACGGCAACCTGACTGATTTTCTGCCGCCACTTGACGGCAGTTTCACCCCGGTTGGCCAGACTGACAGCGAGCGCGCATTTTGCTGGCTGTTGCAGAACCTGCGTCAGCGCTTTGGCAGTCGGGCCCCGAGTCAGACGAACCTGTTCGACGCACTGCATCAACTGACCCTCGATCTCGCCGTTCGCGGCGCATGCAACTACCTGCTGTCGAACGGTGACTGCCTGTTTGCCCACTGTTCCACCCAACTCAGCTACATCATTCGCCAGGCGCCCTTTGCCGTTGCGCACCTGCGCGACCAGGATCTGAGCATTGATTTCAGTACGGTGACGACACCGGAAGATCGCGTCGCAGTCATTGCCACCGTGCCACTGACCGACAACGAGTGCTGGACGACGATGCCGAACGGGAGTCTGTGGCTATTCGAAGAAGGTGCGCCGGTCAGGCATCAGATCACCATTGCCGCGCCCGAGATATCGCCTTCCTGAGCTTGTCCGGCCGATCAGGCATCCGGCTTGCGGTCAGACTCCTGCTCGCCGCCAAGCCCCTTGATTGCCGTATCCATCTCCTCGGTCGACAGGGGCGTCCACTCGGTGGTCGCGTTGAGCGACGTTTCCGCAAGCGGCTGATCACTCGGGGCAGGGCGCGCTGAGCGCCGGCCGACGAAACGCGCGAGAAACAGCCCCAGCTCGAAAAGCAGGCACAGCGGAATGGCCATCATCAACTGCGAAATCACGTCGGGCGGCGTAAACACCGCGGCGACGACGAAAGCGCCGACGATCACATACGGCCGCCATTCCCTCAGCCTCGCTAGGTCAACGATTCCAGCGTAGACCAGAACGAGCACCACTACTGGCACCTCGAAGGTTACCCCGAAGGCGATGAAAGTCGTGAGCACGAAGGAGAGGTATTTCTCGATGTCGGTCATCCAGGCCACGCCCGCGGGAGCCACGGTGGCCATGAAACCGAAGACAGTCGGAAAGACCAGAAAATACGCGAAAGCCATGCCGATGAAGAACAGCAGCACGCTCGCCGCCACCAGCGGCAGTGCCAGACGCTTTTCATGGGCATAAAGGCCAGGCGCGACAAAAGCCCAGACCTGATAGAGCACATAGGGCAGGGCAATGAGGAAGGCCACCATCAGCGCCACCTTCATTGGCACCAGAAAGACTCCGACCACATCGGTCGCGATCATTTGCCCGCCTTGCGGCAACGTGGCCAGCAAGGGCTGCGCCAATAGCGCGTAAAGTTCCTTTGCCCAGGGGAACAGACAGACGAAGACGAGGCCCGTCGCAACCAGCGCCCTGATCAGGCGGTCACGCAACTCCACCAGGTGCGAGAGGAAGGAATCTTCTGGCGGGCTCATCGCGAAATCAGGAAGTTCATCCCGGCTTGCCGGCGTCGGTCGACGTGACCCGATTGCTCGCTGCGGCTGTCAGAGTATCTACAGAGGCAGCCGGTTGTGCCGTGGCCATCGGTGTTTGCGCGAGCGCCGCCGGCGTCGTCAGATCGCCGTTGACCGCTTCCGCCGTCTGGTCGAGGGCGCGCCGCGCAGCCTGAAGATCCGTCGTCAGGCTCTGCTCGACGCTGCGCGCAGACTCCTGGATCTCGCTCTGCAATTTCTTCAACTCTTCGAGCTGCATTTCGCGGTTGATATCGGACTTCACGTCGCTGACGTAACGCTGCAGACGCCCAAGCAAATGCCCGGCGGTGCGCGCCACCTTCGGCAGGCGTTCGGGGCCGATTACCACCAGGGCGACGATGGCGATAAGCATCATTTCGGAAAAGCCGATATCAAACATTGACGGTCACCTGTCTGGCGAAAGCGGTGGACAAACGGTGAGCGGCCGCTGGCTGGAAAGCCATGAGGTGCCCACTGCTTGTCATGGCTTTGGCGATCGCTGAAATGCCACCTGCGCTTTGCCTAGCTCCTGGTTTTCTCCCTGATCTCGCCCTCGATGGTCTGACCAGTAGTGACCTGTGGTGGCGGTTGCGAAGGATGAGTCGTCTCAACCGGTTTGTCGTCGGTCGCCGCATCCTTGATGCCGTCCTTGAAGCCCTTGACCGCGCCACCAAGATCCGAACCGAGGTTGCGCAGCTTCTTCGTGCCAAAAATCAACAGGACGATGATCAGAACGATCAACCAGTGCCAGATGCTGAAAGAACCCATGTCAGGCCTCCATTAAGATGAAATGCGATGCCATGCCCGGCGCAAGGTCGGCCCTGCGCAGACCATCGGCCGGTAGCAGCCTTCAGACTCGCTTGAGCATTGGCCCGACCGGTTCAGGTCCGCCGACGATGTGCGCGTGCAGGTGCTGCACTTCCTGATGGCCGATAGGTCCGGTATTGATGATCAGTCGGAAACCGTCCGGGCTACCTTGCTCCGTGGCGAGGCGGTTGGCAATGGCAAGAATCCTGCCGAGAACCGGCGCATCGGCCTCGGTGGCCGTTGCCAGGGAGGTGATGTGACGCTTCGGGATGACCAGCAAGTGTACCGGACGAGCCGGGTGGATGTCGTGGAACGCCAGTATCTCGTCGTCTTCATAGACCTTGCGCGCCGGAATCAGGCCAGCCACGATCTTGCAGAACAGACAGTTCTCCATGTTTCAAGTCTTCCGTGACTTCTTCTCGTCGATTCCCGAGATGCCTTCGCGCCGCCGCATTTCCTGCAGTACGTCCTCGATCGACAGACCGTAGAAGGCGAGCAGCACCATCGTGTGATAGAGGACATCGGCGGATTCCCAGACCACATGCAGGCGGTTGCCTTCCTTTCCGGCCATGATCAGCTCGGCAGTTTCCTCGCCAATCTTCTTCAGGATCGCGTCCGGCCCCTTGGCCATCAACTGCGCCGTGTAGGAAGTTTCCGGGTCGGCCTTGCGGCGCTCAAGCAGAGTGTCCGAGATCCGGTGCAGCATGTCCATGTTCATTTGCCGTAGATATCCCTGGGGTCCTTGAGCACCGGGTCCACCGCAACCCAGACCTCCCCCTGCAGTTGATAAAAGAAGCAGCTCTCGCGGCCGGTATGGCAGGCGATGCCGCCGTCCTGGTCGATCGACAGCAGCAGCACATCGCCGTCACAGTCGGCGCGAATCGAATGCACCCGTTGCGCGTGACCGGACTCTTCACCCTTGCGCCACAGGCGCTGACGTGAACGCGACCAGTATACCGCGGTACCACCGTCAACCGTCGCCTGCAATGATTGCCGGTTCATGAAGGCAAACATCAGGACGCGCCCGCTGGTTGCGTCCTGGGCAACGACCGGAATCATACCCTGTGCGTCCCATTTCAGGGCGTCGAGCCACTGCTGGTCGGGGTTGAGATCGCTCACAGGCGCACCTCGATGCCCCGCTCTCGCAGGTACTCCTTGGCTTGACGCACCGTATACTCGCCAAAGTGGAAAATGCTTGCCGCCAGCACGGCGTCGGCATGGCCTTCCGAAACACCATCTGCCAGATGTTGGAGGTTGCCGACGCCACCGCTGGCAATCACCGGGATGTCGACGGCGTCGGAAACTGCACGCGTCAGCGACAGATCGAAGCCGTTCCGGGTGCCGTCGCGATCCATGCTGGTAAGCAGGATTTCACCCGCACCGAGCGCCTGTACGCGGCGTGCCCAGGCGACGGCGTCGATGCCGGTGTTCCTGCGCCCGCCGTGGGTGAATACCTGCCACACGCCTGGTGCCGCTTGCTTCGCGTCGATGGCGACCACAATGCACTGGTTGCCCACCCTGGACGACGCCTCAGCGACGAGATCTGGATTCTCGACGGCCGCGGTGTTCATGCTGACTTTGTCGGCGCCGGCATTCAGCAGGCGGCGCACATCGGCCACCGAGCGCACGCCGCCGCCAACGGTCAGCGGGATGAACACCTGCGCCGCGCAGGCCTCGACGATGTGCAAAATGATATCACGCTCGTCCGATGAGGCTGTGATGTCGAGAAAAGTGACCTCGTCGGCACCTTGCTCGTCGTAGCGGCGAGCAATTTCGACCGGGTCGCCGGCGTCACGCAAGTCAACGAAATTGGTGCCCTTGACGACGCGACCAGCAGTCACGTCAAGGCAGGGGATGACACGCTTGGCGAGGCCCAAGGTCAGCGACCGCGCTGTATCTGCCCGCGGGCCGGGCGGATCACGGATTTGTCCCGCGGTCGGCCTCTGCCTGTGCCGCAGCAAAGTCGAGTGAACCATCGTAGATCGCGCGACCAGCGATGGCAGCGCTGATGCCTTCCTGTTCGACAGCGCAAAGCCGCTGGATGTCGTCAAAGCTCGACAGGCCGCCACTGGCGATCACCGGAATCAGGAGCGCCTGGGCAAGTTTCACCGTGGCCTCGACATTGATCCCCGAGAGCATGCCGTCACGGCCGATATCGGTATAGATGATGGCCTCGACGCCGTAGTCCTCGTATTTTCTGGCCAGATCGATGACATCGTGGCCGGTCATTTTCGACCAGCCATCAACGGCAACCCTGCCCTCCCTGGCGTCGAGACCGACGATGATGTGGCCAGGAAAGGCGCCGCAGGCGTCGTGCAGGAAACCAGGATTCTTGACCGCGGCAGTACCGATGATCACATAACTAACGCCGTCGTCAAGGCAGCGTTCGATGGTGTCCAGATCACGGATACCACCGCCGAGTTGCACGGGAATATCGTCGCCCACCGCCTGCACGATCTGCTTGATGGCCCGCTCGTTTTTCGGCTTGCCGGCAAAAGCGCCGTCGAGATCGACCACATGCAGGCGCCGCGCCCCTTCTGCCAGCCAGTGGCGAGCCTGCTCGCCGGGCGAATTTGAGAAGACGGTTACCTGGTCCATCAGCCCCTGTTTGAGGCGGACACACTGTCCGTCTTTCAGGTCAATCGCGGGAATGATCAGCATGTTGAAGGCAGAAGATAATGGGTTGAGACAAGTAGAACACCGCCGGTTGGTCAGGGCTTCCAGGCGACGAAGTTGGCCAGCATGACGAGTCCCGCCGTGGCACTCTTTTCCGGGTGACACTGAATGGCGAAGATATTATCCCGTGCCACTGCACTGGTAAAGAGCAGGCCGTAATCAGTCGTTCCGACAACATATTCCTGATCAGTCGGGTCGACGAAATAGCTGTGCACGAAGTAGAAGCGCGCGCCATTGGTAATGTTCTTCCACAGGGGGTGCGCCCTGGTCTGCTGCACCTGGTTCCAGCCCATGTGGGGTACCTTGAGCCGCTTGCCGGTGGCGTCCAACATCCGCGCGGCGGGAAATCGGCGGACAGTACCCCCGATGACGCCGAGCCCCGGCACGTCACCTTCCTCGCTGTGCTCCAGGAGCATCTGCTGGCCGATACAAATGCCGAGAAAGGGTTTGTTGCGGCCGGCGTCAAGTACTGCTGTCCGCAAGCCGCGCGCCTCGATTTCGCGCATGCAGTCGGGCATTGCTCCCTGTCCGGGAAAGACCACGCGCTCGGCGGCGTTGACCACTGCCGGGTCGGCCGAGACGACGACTTCACGGCCATCCGCGACGCGTACCAGTGCCTGCCAGACCGACCGCAGATTACCCATGCCGTAATCGATCACGACGATCTTGCCTCGCGGCGTGCTGGTCTCGGGCATCAAAGTGAACCCTTGGTCGATGGGATGCTGCCACCGGCGCGGGGGTCCTCTTCGACGGCCATGCGCAACGCCCGACCAAAGGCCTTGAACACCGTCTCAGCCTGATGGTGGGCGTTAACGCCGCGCAGATTGTCGACGTGCAGAGTCAGCAGCGCGTGGTTTGCCAGGCCCTGGAAGAACTCGTGTACGAGATCGACATCGAATTCGCCAATCATTGCGCGGCTGAATTCGACATGAAACTCGAGACCCGGTCGCCCGGAGAGATCGACCACGACTCGCGACAGCGCCTCGTCAAGTGGCACGTACGCGTGCCCATAGCGGCGCAGTCCCTTCTTCTCACCGAGAGCCCTGGCCAGTGCCTGGCCGAGCGTGATACCGATATCCTCGACCGTGTGATGCGCGTCGATGTGCAGGTCGCCGCTGGCTTCAATCTCGAGGTCGATCAGGCCGTGGCGGGCAATCTGCTCAAGCATGTGATCGAGAAAGGGGACGCCGGTGGCAAATCTACCCTTGCCGCTGCCGTCGAGATTCAGCCGTACGGTGATCCGGGTTTCGAGGGTATTCCTGGAAACTTCTGCTTGCCGCATCGGGATACCATTGCAGGGTGGCATTTCGGGTCTGGAGAAAAGTTCAGCCTGCTGCTCCGTACCTCTGGTGATCATCAGCAAACCGGACTGGACAATAGACGTGCATGATACCATCTCGCGCTTCCCGTGCATTCGACCTGAGCAGCCTTTCATGAGCCGCTACTGGAGTTCCCTCGTTCATCGCCTGACGCCCTATGTTCCCGGTGAGCAGCCGAAGCTGCCGAACCTCGTCAAGCTGAACACCAACGAGAATCCCTATCCCCCGTCACCGCAGGTACAGGCTGCAATTGCTGCAGAACTGGCCAACGGAGGGCAGTCGCTACGCCTCTACCCGGACCCTAACGCTGACCTCCTGAAGCAGGCAATTGCGGCTCGCTACGCCGAGTTTGGCATTTCGCGGCAGCAGGTCTTCGTCGGCAACGGGTCCGACGAAGTGCTGGCGCACGTTTTTGTCGCCTTGCTCAGGCACGAGCTGCCGATTCTGTTCCCGGACATCACTTACAGCTTCTACCCGGTCTATTGCGGTTTGTACGACATTGCGTACCGGACCGTGCCTCTGGCGGACGATTTCGGCATTCGCGTCGAAGATTACACGGCAGCGAACGGCGGCATCATCTTTCCCAATCCCAATGCACCCACTGGCTGTCTGCTACCGCTTGCGGCGATCGAGCAACTGCTTGCCGCGCACCGTGCGTCGGTGCTCGTTGTCGACGAAGCTTATGTAGATTTCGGCGGCGAGTCGGCCGTTGCGCTTGTCAATCGCCACCCCAACCTGCTGGTTGTGCATACCCTCTCCAAGTCGCGTTCGCTGGCAGGTCTGCGTGTCGGTTATGCGGTCGGCCAGAGCGACCTGATCGAGGCGCTGGACAGAGTCAAGAACAGCTTCAATTCCTACCCGCTCGATCGACTGGCGATTGCCGGCGCGGTCGCCGCGATTGGTGACCAGGAGCATTTCGAGAAGACGCGGCAAGCGGTGATCAGCAGTCGCGAAGTGCTACGCGACGCCCTCCAGGCGCTCGGTTTTTCCGTCCTGCCATCGGCAGCCAACTTCATCTTTGCCCGCCACCCGCGGCGTGATGCCGGCCAGCTTGCCGCAGCGCTGCGCCAGCGCGGCATAATCGTTCGCCATTTCAAGCTGCCGCGCATCGATCAATACCTGCGGATAACGATTGGCACCGACACACAATGCAAGCTACTGGTCGCGGCCCTGCGCGAGATTCTGAAGCCAGATCAGCCGACGATGAAGGCCATGAACTCTGCGATCTAAGCCGCCTTGAGGTTTTCCAGCGCGCGGTGGACGGCGCGATCGAACATCGGTTCGACGGTCACGACGCTTGCTTCGCCGCGTTCGATCTGAAGCGCGAGAGCCTCCGGCGACACCGAGATCGCCTTTGGCGACTGGGGATTGGTCAATAGCAGGATGCCGCGCTGCGGACTGATCCAGGAAAGCCGATAACGCAACGGGCCGGTTTCGGCATTGGCAAACTCAAGCCAGTCACCGCGCCGAAGCTTCGCTACCAGGGACTGGGCGTGGTCACTGCCCGCCGAGGGGGGCAGCAACGCCCCGGGTGAGAGGAAAATCCGCTCCAGACAGCTATCGCCGTACTCGATACGCTCGCTGGTCAGCTCGGTCGACACGGGTTCGGCTGCCAACGTCGTCGGTTCAGCGTTCGTCATGAGCGGCGCCGCGCCGCGCAGCACTGCCGCATGTAGAGCGAACAGCTGGTCGACCAGCGCAAGACGGCGATCTTCAGCCACGTTCAGGTTGTCCAGGCCCTCGTAAATCCGCCGAACCAGGGTCGGGAGAGAGGTCGCGAGACGCTTCCGGCTCTTCGCATCTGGTTGAGGCTGAACGCTGGCGACGAGGTCGCCGATCGTGCTCATCGCCACTCCCCAGGCGCTGTCGTCGCCGGTCAGATGATGTCGAATGAGCAGCGTGCGCCACTCGTGATGCAGCAGATCGCTGACGGCAGGGGGCAGCGGCATGGACAACCAGCCAGTGAGGACCTGGTCGGCGGCCAGGGTTGCCAGGTCGCGCCGTTCCTGTTCGGCGACCAGGGGGGCAGCCTCGACCGCACAGGCATCAGCCGCCGCCTCCTGTCCATCAAGGAAGGCGTCCAGTTCGACGCAAAGTACATCGAACAGACTGGTATCCTGCTTGAACTCATTCTGCAGGCGGTCGACGACTTCAGAGATGCGGGCGTAAAGAGGGTCATCATGACCTGCTCGCGGGCCGCAGCGCACCGCTGCTCGCGAAATTCCGTCGAGCAGGCGCCGCGCCGGATGCGCCTTGCTGGAAAAAAAGCTGTTGTCCAGCATCGCAACCTTCAGCACCGGAATCTGCAAGCGTGCGACCAGCGCCTTGATCGGGTCCGCGACAGAAGCATCGTCGAAAATGAAGTCGAACAAGGTGGCGACGATATCCACCGTCACCGCATGCAGATGGCCTAGACCCTGGCCGGTGTCACTGGCCCGAAACTCCCGCAACACGTTGCCCGCCACTGGACCGGTGGCGTGGACAGGCACCGCCGTTTGCAGGGAATAAAGAGAGCTCATGACCTGTTCCATTGGCACGGCCATGCTGCCAGGCAAACCTCCCTGACGATACATGCCTGCCGCGGGGTCGCCATGGCCGTCAACCATTGGCGGGCCAACGGCAGCCGCGCGCCCATCGGCCGGCTGCGCCGCGACGAGCTTTTGCAGCAGAGCAAATAGGTCGGCAGCGTCGCCAACTCTTTCTGCCTCGATCGATTGCTTCTTGTCCGCTGCCGACGCGGAGTAACTTCGGCGTAGCTTGGGCAGCACGCCGCGGTCAATCAGAAAGGTATTCAGATCTTGAATCGTTGGGCCAAACGCTTCGACTACGTGGCGTTCTATGGCATGAAGCAGTTCAACCTGTGCCATTCCAGCCACTCCTGCAGCCACGAAAGCCTTGTCCAATGACTGGGCTATGAGGTCCTCGACAAGCCAGCTATTTCCTGTCTGTCCGGACAAAAAGGCCAGACGGTACCCGGCGCCGAACAAGCCATCGTCGCAACCGCTGCGCAGGCGGCTCGCGATCGCCTTGACGGCGAGCTCCTGGTCCATTGCGCCAAAATCGAGCAATTGCAGTTCATCCGCATCGCCGATGGCCCTGGGTGCTTTGGCCTTGTCGCCAGGCCTGAGCCTTTGTTCAAAGAGGTCCAGCCATTCGCCCGCAAGAAAGCTCTCAAGCGGCAGCGCCTTGTCATGGATGAGCTCCCGCGTGCCGTAGAAAAGCTCGCGCTGCGCACGTCCTGTTGCGACATCGCCTTGGGTCAGAAGCTCCTCCTCGAGTTGGGGTAGCAGGGAGCCAAAGGCAGCGCGGAGCCGTTGGGTCATCAGGTCTCTAGCCCTGACCAGGGTCTGCGGACGATCGAAGTCGGCCGTCAAACCACGCACCCCTTCAGGGAACCTGATCACGTTGTCGCCTGGAACAGCCATCGCCGATTCTCCTTGCCGCTAGCGCCAAAGCGCCCTGCCACACCGCAAAAACTGCCAGGCTGGCGCAATATCACTCGCGGAGCGGCCAAAAAACCGCTTGAGGGAACCGACGGACCTGCCGCGGACCGAGAACTCGCAAGGGAGTTTCGGTTGTCCGGACAGTGCCTTGGTTAGCCTGGCGGCCCCGCCATCCTTGGAAACGGCACGAATTCCGCTTCCTTTAGACCGGTGACTTTGCGTCCCCGTCTTTCGACGGGTTTGCCTTTTTCAGTCAAGTAAGTCATCTGGAATCTATATCAAGTGTGTTGGAAATGCAAGGCTATTGTAAGGGCCAGCAAAAGGGTTCGCGACGCCGCCTCAGACATGCAGCGCACTTTTCAGCGAGGCGACGTCTTCTGCCGAATCGGCAAGCAAGGCGCTCAGCGCCGCCGCATCGAACAACTCGGACAAGGGAGCTGTGTCAACTGGTTCACAGAACTTCGGATCTCGCCACCCATGCTGAATATTGGCCAACTTGTTGGCAACGAAGAGCACGTCCGGCAGCGTCTTGACCGTTGTCACCGTGCGCGGCAACTCGTGCTCCTGGACTACGGTCACCACCTCTTCTGGCAGGCCCATGGCCGCGAGCAAGGCGTGTCCGATGTGCTCATGCCACTGCACCAGCAACTGATGGAGCTCGGCAGGTTCGCCGATCAACTGTGGGAAATTCGCTGCCCGCGACAGGAGATAGAACACTCCAATATCATGGATCAGACCGACAAACATCGCTTCGTCGGGACTGATCCGGGTCAGTCGGCGCGCCAGTACGCGGCACAGGGCAGCGACGTGCATCGAGTGTTCCCACAGACGCCCGGACAGTAACTGGAACGGGGCCATTCTCTTCGAAGAAAGCAACTGCTCCATGGCGACGGCAAAGGAAAGCGCTCGCACAGCCTCCATGCCGACTTGCGAAATCCCAGCATTGATGGCAATGATCGCGCGCCCTGACGGATTCACGGCGACCGCATTGGCCAGACGAATCACCTTGGTGCTCAGCAGAGGTTCGGCGCTGACCAAGGTGCTCAGCTCGTCGATCGTCAGGGTGGGACTCTTGAGCGCGTTGCGAATCTTGAGTGTGATATCAAGGAAAGTCGGAAAGCAGATCGTCTCGGCCGAGAGGTCGCGGGCGATGTCCTCCAGCATAGTGAAGCTCAGCTTGCGCACAACGCCGTCTGGTGACTTGATGATTACCTTGACCACGGATCCACCCAGCTCCAACTGGTCGCCATCCGCAATGGCCTCCTCGACGCCATTCTTCAGCCCGCGACCATTCAATCGACTCGGATTTCGGCCTCGGGTGGTCAGGGTGTAGCGGCCGTCGCGAAAACCGATGGTCGCGTGGACGGTCGAAACTGAGGGATCATATGGCAATGCCAACCGATTTTCCGGCCGACGCCCAATGCTGCCGCCAGCCTCATCGAACTCCACTTCGTGGGGCGTCTGGAAATCCTTTCCATCTGACGAAACAACGCGTAATCTCAACATCCTGTGCTCCCGTCATCACCTCGTGCACGGCCGTTTGACGACTCGACGCGAAGCGGATGATAGCTGAAATCGGATGGGCAAGGACAGACGCTTGGCAGGCACTATGCCACTTGAGTCAACCCCTTTGCCAGATAGTCCGGAAACCCTGAGTGTCCGTTAGAATAGGCTGAGCGTCGATGCTGGATTCGCCGCCGCACCTTGCCGGTGGCTTGCGCGGCAGTTTCCCTCCGTCCTGGCTCCAGGCACGCGCCAAGTGCTTGCAAGCCTCGCGGACCGCCTTGTTTGTCGTCACTTTCAGAGGACCACCCATGCCGCATGGCAAGCACGAGCCCGGCGCCCGGCCGGTGAAAACAGGTTACAGTCATGTGGCCAGAACCGCGGTGCAGGAAACCACGCAGCGGGTCAGGGAAATGCATGGCGCAATTGCCGGCAAGTCTTTTGCCGTCCTCCGGCGAATTCCGCTGGTCTCCGGGCCAGCATGGCTGGTGCAAACCGCTCATGATGCGATTGTTGCAGGGGTCTACGCAGCGATCCACCACGGCAGTGGGGGCCTCCTCGCCGCCGCGGAGCTGGTCGAGAAGCAGCACACCGGCTTCTCCACGAGCAAGCCACCCGGACGCCTCGCCAGTGGTCTTCGCAGCGCATTGAACGGGGCTTTTGGCGATCATCTTGCGGCCCGCAACAACGTGCTCGCGATCGACATGGCGATCCACGTGAATGGCGCTGCAGTGCCGCTGACCGCCGATTCCCTGCGCAGCGCCTTCCCCGGGGCCGGCCAGCGCCTCTGCCTTTTCGTGCATGGGCTGGGTTGTGATGAGCACAGCTGGGAAGCCGGTGAAGAGGTCAGCGGGTCAGAAACTCATTTCGGCCGCCAGCTGCAGGCCGAGTTTGCCTGTACACCGCTCTATCTGCGCTATAACACGGGCCTGTCGATTGCCGAAAACTGCGCGCAACTGGCGGTTCTGCTTGAGGCGCTGCTGACAGCCTGGCCGCAACCGGACAGCGAGCTGGTCATCGTCGGCCACAGCATGGGTGGCCTGATCGCCCTGGGTGCCTGCGACCAGGCGATCGCCGCAGCGATGCGCTGGCCGGTGTCAACCCGGTTGTTGGTCTGTCTCGGTTCCCCTTCTCTCGGCTCACCCCTTGAAAGACTGGGCCACTTCGCGAACACGGCGCTGAATCTCTCGCCAGTCACTCGCCCGCTCGGCCGCATTGCCGCAGCGCGCAGCCAGGGGATCAAGGACCTGCGCCGCGGCCCAGGTGCGCCGCGGGCTTCAGCCCGGCGGAACGCGATCGCTTTCCGTTTTCTCGGCGCCAGCCTGGCCGAAGACGTCGACCATCCGCTCAGTGAATTCCTTGGCGATGGTCTGGTCCCGCTCGGCAGTGCGATCGCGCAGGAAATCGAAGGCGACGTGCAGAGCGCCAGGCTGGGCAAGCTCGGCCACATGGGGCTGCTGAACGACCGACGGGTGTATCGCCAGATCAGGGAGTGGGTCGCGGGCGCCTGCGCTTACTGAGACAGCAGGTCGTAAAGCGCCGAAAACTCTTTGCTCAGCTTGTGCCGTGGGTCGAGGTGGATCATCGGCTGTGCGAGATGGTGAGACTCTCGAATCTTGATCGACGCCGACAGGAAAGCGTCAAGGATCGGCAGCCCTTCAGCGCGTAATTCATCGACCAGACGCAGCGGCAGGTTGGCGCGCGCCTGATACTGGTTGACCACGATGCCCTCGACGCGCAGAGCTGGGTTGTGGTCACTCTGGATCTCGCGCACGCTGTCCATCAGCGAGTAGAGGGCGCGACGCGAGAAATCGTCGCAATCGAAGGGAATCAGGCAGGTATCGGCGGCGATCAGCGCCGAGCGGGTGAAAAAGTTTAGTGCGGGCGGGGTATCGATGAAGATTTCATCATAACCCTGAAGCTTGTCCAGCGCTTCGCGCAGCTTGTACATCTTGTAGCGCGATTCGAGCTTGAACTGCACCTCCTCCAGCCTGGGGTCGGACGGCAACACGGCGAGATCGGCGAACGGGGTGACAACGACGTACGAGGCAAGGGTTTCGGGAAACAGCTTGTAGCCGAGAATATCTTCAAAAAAATGGGCTAGTGTCTTCTTCTGTTCGTCCAGCGCTTTGCCGAGCAGGTAGCGGGAAGCATTGCCCTGCGGATCAAGATCGATCAGCAGTGTCCGCCGACCCCGCGTGGCGGCGATGGCGGCAAGGTTGCAGGCGATCGTAGACTTGCCGACGCCCCCCTTTTGATTGAAAACGACTCGGCGCATGGCATTTCCCCTTGAGTTGTAAGGATTCCATGCGAGTGTAGCCAACTCCGGCGATGGCGTCGAGCGGCGCGCGCCAGCGGGGGAGTGTGTGGCTGCTGCCGGCGGTCTTGCTATCCTTCTTGCAAGCCTGGCCAGTCATCCAGGTCGCGCAGAGTCAGGTAAAGCCGCAAATCGAATTCAAGCTGGAGGTAGTCCGGCTCCATGTGGCAGCAGAGCTGGTAAAAGGCCCGGTCGTGCTCCCGTTCCCTGAGATGGGCCAGCTCATGGACGACGATCATGCGCAGAAACTCGGGCGGTACCTCCTTGAACAGGCTGGCGATCCGGATCTCGCGTTTGGCCTTGACCCGGTTGCCCTGGACCCGAAGAATCTGGCCGTTGAGCCCCAAAGCGTTTGCCGTGACGTGCAAGCGGTTGTCAAAAGCTACCTTGGCCGGCGACTCCGCACTGCGCAGGAAGCGGCTTTTCAGCGCCAGGGTGTATTCGTAGAGCGCTTCACCACTGCGTACCTCGTGCGTTCCCGGATATTTCTTGCGCAGCATGATGGCCAGGTGTCCCTGTCTGATCGCCTCCCGGATCTCCCTCTGAAGGTCTTCGGGATAACCCGCCAGGTACTTGAGCGGCGGCACCGTCAGCAGACGTCTGCCAGCACCCGATTCAGCCAGTTTTCGATATCGGTCAGTTCCTCCATGCACACGGTATGCTCGGCGGCATAGGCGTGCCACTGTACCGGATAGTCCTGCGCTTTCAGCAGCTTGCTTGAGCGTTTGCCAAGGTCGTAGGGGATCACCGGGTCGGCGTGCCCATGCGCCATGAAGATGGGCACGTCGCGGTTGGCCCTGTGCGCCTCAGTGCTCAGTGTCTCGGTCAGCGGCAGATAACAGGATAGCGCCAGGATACCGGCCAGCCGCCGCGGATGACGCAGCCCGGTGTGCAAGGCGATGACTCCGCCCTGGGAGAAGCCGGCGAGCACGATGCGTGCGTCGGGGATTCCGCGTGCATTCTCGCGGGCAAGCAGCGCCTCGATCTGTCGCGCCGATTCCCGCACGCCTTCTGCTTCTTCACGTCCAGGCGCGAAGTCGGGAGAAACGATGTCATACCACGCGCGCATCACGTAGCCGCCATTGATGGTTACCGCCCGCATGGGTGCATGCGGGAAGACGAAACGGAGCGCCGGCAACTGGTCAAAATCGAATTCGTCCACGATTGGCTCGAAATCGTGTCCGTCGGCACCCAGGCCGTGAAGCCAGATGATCGCACACTTGGGGGACTCGCCGGTTTGCCGTTCGACGGTTGGAAGTAGCGGGCCATCGGCTGTTACAGGTGGCTGATTGGCACTCATGGAACAGGTCCTTGCTCGGGTCGAAGGCCGCCATTCTATCAGCTAGCCCCCAGCCCTCATCGACCGTGTTGCGGCGGCCATGGATCGAGCCTGGAGGCCAAGGCCAGTTGCCGCGCAGGTGGTCAGCGTGCGTCAGACCTTGCGGATCTGCGTCATGATCGCCCTGGTGATCGCTGCCGTGCCGTCATGGCCACCGAATTCGATTGGGCATACCACGGTCAGGGCCTTTTCAACCGCATGCTCCAGAATGCGCGCACCATGCGCCAGTCGCGGTTCGGCATGCTGGTCGGCCAGCCAGTCGAGCATCAGTGCGGCCGAGAGGACCTGCGCCGCCGGGTTGGCGATGCCCTGGCCCGCAATATCCGGTGCGCTACCGTGCGCCGGCTGGAAAACAGCGTGCTTTTCACCGATGTCTGCCGACGGCACCAGACCAAGGCTGCCAACGAGTCCAGCCGCCAGATCCGAAAGGATGCCGCCGAACACATTCTCGGTGACCAGAACGTCGAAATCCCAAGGTGACTTGACCAGGTTCATCGCCGTGGCATCGACGTAGGCATAATCGGCCTTGACCTCCGGGTGACTTGCCGCCACTTCGCCGAATACCTTCCGAAAGAAGGCCATCGCAGCGAGGGCGTTGGCCTTGTCGACGCAGGTGACCCTGCCTGGACGCCGCCGGTTTCTGGCGCGTCGCTCGGCAACCCTGAAGGCGAACTCGGAAACGCGACGGCTACCGTTACGCGAGATCATCATTGTTTCCCAGGCAACCCTGTCCTCTTCAACAGTACCTCGTCCGCGCGAGTACAGCAGTCCTTCCGTCTGCTCGCGAACCAGAACCAGGTCAATCCGGGCGGCGCGCTTATCGGCCAGCACCAGCGGCAGGCCGGGGTAGCTGCGGATCGGACGCAGACCGGCGTAGAGGTCCATTTCAGCCCTCAGATCAAACTGGGTCGATATTTCCGTGCCATCGGGGTAACGGACTTCAGGCAGACCGATCGCACCAAACAGCACGGCATCGGCTTTCTTGCACTCGGCCATACTTTCGTCCGAGAAGGCAACGCCGGTTTTCTGGAAGTGTGCGGCGCCGCCTTCGAGGTGTCGAAAGTCGAAGCCGATCCCACCCAGACGCTCGTGGAGCACGTCGAGAACCTGCAGGCAGGCGCCCACGATTTCAGGACCGATACCATCGCCGGGAACTACCGCGATATGGAAGCGTGAATCTCTTTTCATGCTTGTCATTCCTTTGTTCTGATAGCGCAGAGACCAGTCGTTGACGCAGCGAGCGCGGAGCTTTCTCCAGTTTCAATGGGTTGCGGATGGGCAACGCCGGCGCCGCGAGCCGCGCGGACAACGCATTTCCCCGGGCGACGCCGACCGGGTCGTCTGAGGGGGCTGCACTGCGCTAACCGGACACGCGGGGGTACGGATCGGGTGCAAGCACCCTTGCATGGCTCCATCCGTGCACTGTTAAAGAAAACCTGCTCAACGGTCAAGTGCTTTCACGGCTATCCGGGTGTTTGCCAACTTGAGTCACGCGCCGGCAGCAGCTCATCCTGCGGTTGCCACGCGTAGTGCCGGGCGCTCTTCCTTTGTCGTTGGCGGTCGCAGCATCTACGGCGGCACCACCCGCTTCGTAGACCTGTGCGAGCACGATGACGTCGCGCACCCGTGTGCTCGACTGCGAGTCGCTCAGGAATCCTTTGCTCGGAGTCAGCGGCCTGCCAGCGCTGGTTGCCATCGCGCACGAAAGTGGTGCCCGGCTGGTGGTGGATAGCACCTTCACCTCGATGATCATGTCACCGCTGCGTCACGGCGCAGATGTCGTCGTGCATCGCGTGACCAAGTTCGTCAACGGCACCAGCGACTGCGTTGCCGGCTGCGTCGCCTCGTCACGCGAGTTCATCGGCCAACTCAACCACATCAACGCCGGTCCGAGCATGCTGCTGGGCCCGGTACTCGACCGTACGCGCGTAGCGACCATCCTGAAAAACCTGCACAGTCTGCACATCCGCCTGCGCCAGCTCGGTCGCAACGCACTGTACCTGGCGAGTGGGCTCGACGCACTCGGTTACACGGTTCACTATCCGGGGCTGGCCAGTCATCCACCGCACGCGCTGCTCGCCCGCCTGATGGACCCGGGCTATGGCTGGCTGGGGGGGAATGATGACCCTCGACACCGGCGACGATGCCGCCGCCAATCGCCTCATGACGCTGATGCCGCGCCACAAGGTCGGCTACCTGGCCGTCAGCCTCGCCTATTTCAAGACCGTGTTTACTACACCGGCCCCAGTACCTCTTCCGAGATCTCCGCCGAACAACGCGAGGCAGCAGGCTTGCATGAAGGATTGATCCGCTTTTCGGTCGGTCTCGACGAAGATATTGCCGAGACCATGACGCGAATCCAACATTGCCTTGTCGAAGCCGAAGTCAGTCGGACGGGGAGTGCGCACGCCTGAAGGTCGGCTGTACAGCGCCAGCATGCCCGCCACCGGCAAGCGATAGCGCCAATGCGGCCAGGGCCTGTGGTCATCGGGCTGGAAGCCTGTAAAATACGCCTCGGGCCTGTAGCTCAGTTGGTTAGAGCAGAGGACTTAGCGAGGGCAGCGTGTGCATCGTAAGATGTCTGGGTGTCCTCATGGGTTGCCCGTTGCCAGCTTTGAGCTGGTCGCGGGTAGAACTGGTCAAACTCGGTGGAAGCTAACTCCCTCCGGATACGCCAATACCGAGCCAAGTCCCCGATCAGTGCGGGGAAAGGTGTAGAGACTAGACGGCCAGCCTGTAACGGGAAGGTATAGTCCAGACCACAAACCTGAAAGGGGCGGCGAAAGCCGTAGTGGTAAGCATAATCCTTTGGTCCAGGGTTCAAGTCCCTGCGGGCCCACCAAACCAGAAGACCAACCCCTCATCGGGTTGGTCTTTTTTTGCGTACTCGCGCGTGTTTGCGCGGGTTCGTGCGGGTTCCTGTGGACTTCGAGGTTTCCCGCGGGCGCCCGGATTTGGCCGTTTGCACTCTCTCCTGGCCATTCTTCTCTCCGGCCTCGCTCCCCTCGAAGGCCCGAAGTCCACGAGTGCCCCGAATGGCCGCGTTACGAATCAACAGCTTATACGTGGTCCGTTCAAGCGGTTGATTCGTGGCATTGGTAGGCGGTGGGAACAGCGGTGCCGTGCCGGCGAGCGCGAGATACCGTCAGGCTGCCAGCTGGCGGGCCGTTTGCTACTCCAATTGCTGACCAAGAAGTTCAAACCCCAGCGGACAGCGGTTTTGCCGAAGCTGCTATCCGCGTTCAGTGAAGGCGCGCCCAAGGGCAAGACGGTCGTGGCGCGCTGCATCACTGCGCCGCCAGGACGATTTCAGCGGCAGACTCGCCTTCCGTCAACGATGCGGCAAGGACCAGCGATCACCTCTTTCTCTGGCGCGACAACAACTTCCTTCGTCGGTGCGACCACGACTTCCTTCGCCGGCTCCGCGACGGGCTTACGCACTTCCACTGCGCCCTCGCGACCGACGCATCCGGCGTGCCGGACCCCTTCGGCGCATTCCACAGCAACGGCACTGGTGGCAGCGGCCGTTATGAGCACAGCAGCAGTCAGGGATACGACAAGACTCTTCATTTTCGTTCTCCAATCGATCGAGTGGCTGGAAACCAACGTACATCGTTTTCATCAACGTTGCTTGCCGGAGGGTGTGGCTGGACGTGTTCAGAGCGGAGAGTGAAGGCTGGCGGGGAGCCAGCGCCCTTCGGCTGTTGCTGATTACTGATTAAGCTTGGTGATCTTGGTGCCCTCGAGACCCACGCCCGCCATCAGTCCTTGCTGGCCGAAAACGAAGGCATAGGCGTCGCTGGTCAGCGTCTCCGATGTGAGTGACTTGGCCTTGCCCTGATCCAGGACGACGACACTCGGGCCGACGCCGACCTGCAAACCGCCCGCGGCATTCAAAGCCTGCAGCGCCCGCTCGTTCATGAAGAACAACGCGTAGCCGAACGTCTGTGCGCCCGCCTGCAGTCCGTACGATACGCCGGCGGTGTTGTAGTGCCCGGCGAAGTGTCCGCCCCGGAACATGATGCCGTTGCCGTATTCACCGCCGATCAGGAACCCCGCCTTCGTTACCTCCGGAAACACCAAGACTGCGACCGCGCGCTTTGCGAGCGTGACAGCGAGGGGATCTTGCGCCTCGAGGCTGCTCAGGGCCGCGCGCGCGTTGGCTTCCAGTTCGGGATGGCCCTGCGCCGCGGCCGGTGCGGAGGCAACCGCGATCCCCAGCGCTCCGGCGAATGCGCAAGTCCACGCCCGAACGACCGCAAGCGAAGTTCGCCCACGGGCTCTTGCCAGAAAGCTCGCCACGATCGCGAGGACGGAGAAAGATCGATAGCTCGGAATCGCTTGCATTGGGCCTCCCTGTTGACTGGTTTTCACAAGTTGCGCGTTGATATGTATAGCTTAGAATATGATCCAACCCTCGCGCAATGGGCGACCTACTTCATCGACTCTTAATGGAGGACACAAGAAATGGCCATACTCCCCGAATTTTCGGCATCCCAGGGGGCAATCGCAATGTTGAAACGCACACTGCTCAGTGGCGCCATGGGCGTCGCCATGGCCGCCGCGCTGCTGGCCGGCTGCAACAAGCCGGCCGACCCCGTCACGCAAGCGGCGAAGAAGGACGCGGCCGCCGGCGTGCCGGCGCCCGGCATCGCGGAAGTCAAGGCCATCGCCGAGGAAAGTTTCATTTACGGCCTGCCAATCGTGATGAACTACGCGGTCATGTACGAGTACGTGATCGACAAGAACTCGGGCCAGTTCAAGGCACCCTTCAACCAGATCCACAACGAGGCCCGCGTGTTCACCTACCAGGACACGGCAATCGTCACGCCCAACAGCGACACGCCCTACTCGTTGCTGTGGATGGACCTGCGCGCCGAGCCGCTGGTGCTCTCGGTGCCGGCGGTGGAAAAGAACCGCTACTACTCGGTGATGCTGAACGACGGCAACACCTTCAACTACGGCTACATCGGCAGCCGCGCCACCGGCAATGACGCCGGCGACTACCTGGTCGTCGGCCCGAACTGGAAGGGCGAAACACCGGCGGGCATCAAGAAGGTGTTCCGTTCGACCACCGATTTCTCGCTCGCCGCGTACCGCACGCAACTCATCGACGCCAAGGACATGCCGAACGTCCAGAAGGTGCAGGCGGGCTACAAGGTTCAGCCGCTGTCGGCGTATCTCAAGCAACCGGCTCCTCCAGCGGCGCCGGCGATCGATTTCCCGAAGATCGACAAGGAGATGGTGAAGACCAACTTCTTCGATTACCTGGACTTTGCGCTGCAATTCGCGCCGGCCGGGCCCGAGGAAGAAGCGATCCGCGCCAAGCTCGCCAGCATCGGTATCGGCCCGGGCAAGAAGTTCAACTTCAAGGATCTGTCGGTCGAGCACAAGGCCGCCATCCTGCTGGCGATGAAGGAAGGCGACAGCAAGGTCGACAAGTACCTGGAAGCCGGGCAGAAGGACATCAACGGCTGGAAGGTCGGCTCGCTGTTCGGCGACCGCGCGTTCTACAACGGCGACTGGCTGAAGCGCGCTGCGGCCGCCAAGGGCGGCATCTATGGCAACGATGCCGTCGAAGCCATGTATCCCCTCACCAAGACGCTGGCGAACGGCGAAGTGCTCGACGGCAGCAAGCACAAGTACACGCTGACCTTCGCCAAGGACCAGTTCCCGCCGGTCAACGCCTTCTGGTCGGTGACGATGTACGACGGCAAGACCCAGTTCCTGATCAAGAACCCGATCGACCGCTACCTGATCAACTCGCCGATGCTGCCGGCGATGAAGAAGAACGCGGACGGCTCGCTCACGCTCTATGTCCAGAAGGATTCGCCCGGCAAGGACAAGGAGTCGAACTGGCTGCCCGCGCCGGACGGCCCCATCTACCTGGTGATGCGCCTGTATTGGCCGAAGACCGAGCCGCCGTCGATCCTGCCGCCTGGTGCGGGCACGTGGAACCCGCCCGAGGTGAAGCGGGTGGGAACATAGGAGTGCCAGCGGCCCACCCCTGTTCCGGAAGTTCATGCTGGCGGAACTGTCGGGTGGCGCGGGCCAACGCGAGCCTCAGCGTTGGTACGAGAGGTGGGCCCGCGGTATTCGCCTCGGGCTGCCCGTCCTGGCAAGCCCGCGCAGGTGCACCTCATGTTCACGGAGCAGCAAGCGCAAGTTGGGTGGCGGTACAGATTTCGCGCTTGGCGCGTAACGGCCGCATCCTCGTAGATTAGGCCTTGTAGCGGGTCGAATCGACCTGCCAACATGCCGCGCGTATCGGCCGAAAACCGGCCATCACTGTGTTAATGAATACAGCACCGCCGGTAAGACATAGGAGTAACTGCGGTGAACAAAGCTGTCGAAAAGCTGAAGGAAGAACTTCTGGCCGTATTGCCACCAACCATCTTCTTCTTGATCGCTCTTCACATCGTCGGTTTGGTCAGAGTCCTTATGGCAAAGGGCACAGGGCTGCCGGTCACTTCGTCGGCCCAAATCGCGCTCGCCGCGCTGATCATTGGCAAGGCGGTCTTGCTGGCTGACCATTGGCCGCCAATCAATCGATTTCCTGAGAAGCCGTTGATCTACAACATCGCCTGGAAGACGGTCATCTACTATGTCGTCGCAAGCTTCATCCATTATCTGGAGCGACTTTATGACTTTACCAAGGAGGCTGGAGGAATCCTCGCCGGCAACGAGAAGCTACTGTCCGAAATCGTATGGCCGCATTTCTGGGCGCTCCAGATCATCCTGCTTGTCGTCATTCTCAACTACTGCGTGATCCGGGAACTGGGCGGAGTGCTGGGCGAAAGACGCATGATTCGAATGTTCTTTCAGCAACCCGCCGCAGCGAGTAGAGAAGAGCGTGACGACTTGCGTGCACCGATCTCCGCGACTCCCAAGAGGTGAGTAATCCGGTGGGAAAAGGCGGAGAACGCGTTGCCGCCGATGGAGGGTGCGTGCCAACGTCCGGTTGCTCCGCGTGCGAAAGGCTACAACGCGTCGCCAGCGGTCGCCCGACTTCCACTTGTCCCTATGTCTCGGCAAACGTTCGAGTTTCGCCCCTTGGCTGAGGGGCGGTTCCCGGCCAGAGACGGGCTTTGCGTCTAACACTACGTACTATTTCAACTCCAACACTGCCGGGCCTGAAACCGGATCGGTGACGCCGAGACCGCCACCCAGATCTTCAAGTGTGTCGCGGAACGAATCGAGGGTGGCGATCATGTTCGGCCGCGCGTTGGCAAGCGAGTCCATGTCGTCCCATTCAGCAATAATGCAGTAGCGTCTGTCGCCGGTCTGCAGCATGTTGACCCGCCTGAGTCCGGGCCAATCGCGCGAGACCGTCTTGTGCGCATCCAGGAATTCTTGCTCGCGCCCCGGCTTCACCCGGAAGCGCACGACATTGAAGGCAGTCATGGTGCTTTCTCCTTGATTTCGGTAGGCGGAATGAGGTGACACGTGCCGTCGATCAAAGGGGGCACCGCAGAAAACCCGGAGTTTCCGCTCTGCGTTGCCTACGTCGGCCACATTCGCATGGACCTGCGTACGGCCGATCAGTTCGGCGATGGGCGGTTGCCTACAGCATTGATCCGCTCCCGCTGCTTCTCCCACAACACCGGCGGACTGATCGCCAGTTCATGCACGGTCACGTGCTGAGGCAGGGCCTCATCCAGAATGGCCGCGACGATGTCGGGCGCGAGCGTGGTCAGGTTTTCCTTGCTCTCCGCCGGAGATGTGCCGGACGTCCACGAGTGTCTCGATCTGACACATTATGAATCAACAGCTTACACGTAGTCCAATCAAGCGGTTGATTCGTGGCATTGGTAGGCGGTGGAAACAGCGACGCCATGCCGGCGAGCGGGAAATGCTGGATCCCTGGCTGGCGAGCAGCGTCCGCCTAGATCCCGACCTTCAGTGTCGCCGGTCCGAGCGTCTGCTCGGTGGCCGGTGCTGCCATTGACGGGCTTGTCGAAGTTCCGAGCCGACGAATGACCGCTTTCAAGTTCGCTGCAGGACTGCTCGCGACCCTGAACCGCCATTCGGCTTTCTCCAAACCCGCCGTTCCGCTAGACTTTGCTTTTGTGAAACGGGACTCTACGAAGCGGCCGTTGGCGACCTCACACTACCGGCCAACTGCCGACATTCACTCTCTCCACAAAGCCGCCAGCTGAATGACCGGTGTACAGCGTAACCGGCCGGTGAGTTTGGATGACTTAAGAACTTGGTTCGTGCAAAGAGACTCTCCGAAAACAGTCTTCCAAAAGGCACCTTCTTTGTGCGCTGCGGCCATGTGATCACCGCGGCTGGAAGTCGATCATCTGAATCGCGAGCCTCCGCAGTGGGAAGCGATAGCGGAGGCGGGACAGGCGGAGAACGATCCTCAGTGGGATCAAGCCGCCCAGCCCGGACCGGAGGCCGAGTTCGATCAGCGCATCGCCTGGTAGGTCCGGGCAGGTGCCAAAACGAGATGAGACACGATGAACCCCCGCTCGTCAGGGATGACTCATGCCTGTAGCCCGAAAAGTCGCCGCCAGCGGCTCCTATCCGATCCGGGCTACAGGCAGCGCTGGGGTGCGCTGCAGGAGCTTTATGGCGGCGCGGAGGCCTTCCTGATGCGAGATCGGCGATTGACTCAGTCCGCCAGAGTCGAAGATACTCCCGAATGTCGCGTTGGATTTCCTATCCTTATGCGAGACGTCGCCTCCTCTGCCGCTCCTGTCCGAGCACGGCTTCCTTTGGTCGTGCTCGGCCTCGCCGTCCTAATGGCGCTCGCTGCATTTATTCGGTGTGCCCGGGCAGAAAACCCAGCACCTGCTAACGGGCCGACATGGAAGCTCGAGATCGTGAGCGACTATACCTGCGTCGGCACGACGGGTGTCAGCTACAACCACACCGACCACCATGAAGGTTCGGCTTCGTTCACCATGCCCGAGGTTTCGAGTCCTGTCGAGGCGGGCCTCGGCGACTACAGCTAGTCGGCCCTGCAAAATTCGCCTACCAGCCCAGGAACGCGAGGCCCGGCGCGTGACGCACCGCCCGACGAGGTTCGTTCCCTGAAATCACCGCCCACAGCGCCAGCCACAGCGAGCGCAAAAAAGC
>JAFLDL010000069.1 GCA_017302435.1 Candidatus Accumulibacter necessarius | reverse complement strand
CGACGTAGGGCAGCAGCGCGCGCAGCGGCCGCAGCTTGCGCGCCGGCGCCTGCCGCTGGCCGCTGCCGCCGTCGGCCAGAACTGGTCCCGCCGCCTGCTCGCCGGCAGTGTCGGGGTTCAAGCGATCAGTCCGCGTAGAACTCCCCAGGCGCCACCGAGCCCAAGGGCGCCGAAAGCGAGCATCGAGAGCAGGAAGCCGCCGCCCCGCGTCTTCGGATCGCGCGCGTAGGCCAGGGCGTACCAGATCCTGCCCGCCAGCCACAGGGCACCGAGCACGGTCGCCCAGTCGCTCGACAGGTTGACCGCGAAGACCCACAACACCGGCAGGAAGAGGACCGCGTTTTCAAGCGTGTTCATCTGGATGCGATAGGCGATCTCAAACTGCGGATGACCGCTGGTCGCCGGCGCCTTGATGGCGAACCTGACCCGGCAGCGGCCGACGTAGGCAGCGCAGACAAAGAGCAACAGCGAGGTGGCAAGGGTGACCAGTGCAGGGCCAGGATAGTTTGGCATGGCGTCGATTCGTGTAGGCGGTGAGCAGTCAAGGACAGCAAAAGGGGACCGGAAATCAGTACTCGGTCAAGGTCATCAGGATGTCGCCGTACCAGGCGCAATTCAGGCCGAGGGCTTCATCGAGTTTCAGGTCGCGGCTGCCGACGTCGAGCCGGGCCGAATGGACGCCGAGCAGTAGCCACGGCAGATCGCCACGCGCCTGGTCCTGGCTGTAAACCCGCATGACCACCGGCGCGCCGCTGGTCCCGCGATGCGTGCGCGCATCGGTGAGGAAATAGCCCTCGCCCTTGAAGCGCAGGCCGAATGACGAGGCCAGCACCGCCTGCCGCACCACCGGCATGTGGTGCAGGGTGTCGTGAAAGCCGAGCGGGAACCCCACCACCAGCAGCGAGCTGCCGACCTCGACCGGTTCCAGGCGGCCTGGCAGATGGGCTGGCGTGAAGGCGCGATAAGCCGTTCGTGGCGGTAACGCCGCGCGCTCGATCTCGATCACCGCCACGTCGATGTCGCCGGACTTGTCCTGACCCTGGCGCCAGAGGCTCGTGCCGTCGCCATAGAGCGGAATCGAAAACCCGGTCGATTCGGCCAGGTTTTCGGGGTCAGTGTGCAGCTCGATCTCGATGCGGTTGGGGAAATGCAGGCTCGGCTTGTCGCGCAGCACGTGCCGGCTGGTCACCAGGAACAGCCGCTCGCCGCGCGCAAAGAAAAAGCCGCTGGCGTTGGTCAGCGCCCGCCGCTCCTCGAAAGTACAGATGCGCGCTGCGGTGAGAAGAATGGTGTCGATCATCGGATGGGGAGAACGTGGGGTCGTTTGAACGGGTTGCGGTCTTGCCAGCCGCTATTCTGCGTCAAAGCCTGCTCGATCTGTGCCGATTTCAGCTGATCGGCGCTGCCGCGCGGTCTTCAGTTTGTTCGCAACAGGCACTGGGAAAACGGCAGGAAGCAATCGGACCGCCAAGAAATATTCCCAGGAAAAACCTTGAAAAAGGTATCAGGTCCGCCTACCCTTAAAGCGAACAGGGGTACTTGATTTTTTTGTCGGACATTGGGGAGGACTGCACCGAGGCATCCGGGGTGTCGTTTGTTGCCGCCATTTTCCATTACGCGTGTGCGCACCGCAGAGCCAGCCGGGGAGGTTGTCTCGCCGCCGATGATGGCGCCTGCGCAAGGAAGTGGTGCAACAGCAGGCGGCAAAGCCGTTGACTCGACAAACAAGAGATTGACACGATTGGCCGCGTCGCCGGAACCACAGCCACACAGGGTCTGCAAATCGCAGCGTGAACAAGCTTCTATTCGGAAAGGAAGTTGGAATGAAAAAGACTGTCTTCTGTCTCTTGGTGGCGTTGATTTCTGCGCCTGCTCTCGGAGACAACAAGGGAAAGCCTGACGATCGCAATGACCATCTGTTCGACAATTCGCATGCGCAGGTCTACGGGAAGAAAATGAGCGAATGGAGCGCCGAATGGTGGCAATACATCCTGTCGACGCCACAGAATCCCAACCCGCTGTTCGATACGACGGGTGGCTACTGTACCATCGTCCAGCACGGGCCGGTCTGGTTCCTGGAAGGGGCGATTCGCGGCGCCGGGGGCATCGTACGACAGTGTTCCATCCCCGAGGGCAAGGCACTGTTCTTTCCTCTGCTGAATCTCGTCGATGTCAACGTCGCCAGCCAGCCGGTCAGTGAGCTGCGTGCCGAAATCGCTGGTTGCCTCGATGCGGCCACCGACCTTTCGCTGGTGGTCGACGGGCAGGCCATGCCGGCCAAGCTGTTGAAGCGCTCGCGTGTGCGCTCGGTTCCCTTTGCTGTCGTGCTTCCACCGGACGGCGTGCCGACAGAACCGCCGACTCCCCCCGGCATCTATTCGCCAGCAGTCGATGACGGCTATTATGTGATGCTTAATCCCTTGCCGGTCGGCACGCATACGCTGCGCTTCACCGGGGCCAGTCCTGGCTGCGACTATCCGCCGACGCAGTTTCACCTTGAGCCGTTCTCCGTGGACGTGACTTATCAGTTGACCGTCGTGCCGGTTTCACTGCACTGAGAGGAAGACGTGACACGCTCATCGACAGGAGATCTCGGCGAACAGGAGGTTTCCCAGTTCAGGGAAAGGAAATGGTAAATGAAGACCCACAACGGAATGATTTTATGGGCGGTGGCCTCGATTCTCGGTGGCTGTGCCCCGATGGATCCCGCGCCCGTCGCAGGTGACGTCGCGATGGTACCCGTCGGCGGCGCAAGCGGTTCCAGCAGCCGGCTGGTTGCGAATGGTACCCTATTGCCCAATGGTACTATATTGCCCAACGGTACCACTTTGACCAACGGTACCACTTTGACCAAGGGTGCCACTTTGCCCTATGGTGTCGTCATCGCCAGCGAGGGGACTCGCGTGCTGGCCTTGACGAACCTGGCATCGCGCCCGCTGGGCAGGTTGGGCGAGCCGGTCTGCAGCCCTTGTGTTGATCCGTAGTCCACGCCGGAACGGCACCCCTTGCGGCGACCACTGAAACGGCGCTGGCGCCTCAGCCGCTGGGGGCTTGCTCTGGCCCTGGCGGTTGCAGGCGAGGCCGGAGCCGACGCCGTCGATGGTGGCTCGTCCCCGGCGCCGGCGTCCGGGCGCAAGCACGCGTCGCCGGGAGAGGGCCCCGGAGCCCCGGCGCGCCGCGTCGAGCTCGATATCCCTGCGGACAGCTACTTTGCCAGCGCGGAAGGCCGGGGCTTCCTCAAGTATCTCGTGCGCTGCGCGCTGGATGCCGACACCGAGGCTTTTCTCCATTTGCCGGGCGAAACACTCACCTTTACCGGCGGTGTCGGTCTTGCGCCGGAGTGGGCCAACAGGGCGCTCTTGCTTGCGGAGCGCCGTTGGGTCTCGGGCTGTATCTACGCGCTCAGCAACAAGCTCGGCAGGAGCGTGCGGGTGAATCTGCGGGCTGCCCACCCGAAGATCGGTGAAGAGGCCGATACGATCGAGGAGAAAACCGGCTATCCGCTTCACGAAGGCGGCTTTTTCGGCAACCTTTTTCTGGCACAGCCGGTCAGCTACGTCTGCGAGGGCGCTGACCGCGAGAAGATGCTTGACTTTGCGATCGGCAGCTTGCGACTGTGCGCGCAGCCGACCGCCAACACGACGGCCAGCGGCGAGCGGCTGAGTGCCTGCGGTTTCATCATCACCGGGCCGTGCAATTCCCCATCGAGCTTTGTCGTCGGCGGCGAACGTTTCGAGGAGGTCGTGCACTCCTGGCTCCCCCTCCAGCCTCAGGACCATTGATCCGATCTGCGAGCAAGCGTCTACCCGTGACAAAGGCGGCATGTGCCATCCGCCCGAAGGCCAGGCTTGCAATCTGCCGCCCGGCTGAATAGCCGCGCCGATCACGATTACAATTACGCCAAAGATGAATTCGCCCAGTGGAAGCGCGGCCTGTCCGACGTGGCGAAGACGCGCACGCGCAAGAAGCTCGAAAACACCCTGAAGTTCGAAATCGACGAGGAAGCCTTCGACCGCCTCTACGGCTTTGTTTCCCACCCCTTTCCTTTCCGGGCCGGCAGGCGCGTCGCGGTGCGTGTGGGCAGCCAGTTCGGCGAGGAGTCGACCAAGGTATTGCAGCCATGAACACACCCGCGACCATGCCGCCCGAACGCCTGCGCCTGAAAATCACCCTCGAACGTTTCCGGCCAGCGATCTGGCGCCGCGTCGAGGTCGACGACGACCTCAGCTTCCTGGAGTTGCACCGGGTCATCCAGCTGGCCATGGGCTGGGAAGATGCCCACCTGCATGAATTCCGTGTCGCCGGCCTCCGGATACGACTGCCGCGTGACTCGGACAGCACGTTCGACGAGCAGCCGGCGCTTCCCGAAGACACCGCGAAGCTCGGCGCGTGGCTGTCGGGTCAGCGGAAGTTCCGTTACTGGTACGACTTCGGTGATGACTGGTGGCACAGCATCGCCATCGAGAAGCGGCTGCCGGCCGACCCGGCCGCGCCGCGCGCCGTGCTGCTTGCCGGCAAGGGAGCGTGTCCGCCCGAGGGCTGCGGCGGGGTTCATGGCTATGCAAATCTGCTGGACATCCTCAGCGACCCGGACAACGAGGAGTACGAAGAGACCAGGGAGTGGCTGGGCGACGATTTTGACCCGAATGTGTTCGACTTCACCACCCACGCCCGAAGGGTTGCCGCCATTGGATAAGAGCCAGGGCCAAAAGCCAGGCCCGACTGAGCCAACCGTGGCGAAGTAGAATCCGGCTTCGTTGTCACACCCTCCACGCCGAAACTCACCGTGAAAGTTCTCGAATACACCGGTCTTGACACCTCGCGCGTCAAGGCCAGCTACCGCAAGGTGGCTGATGCCATCGCCCGCAACGACTTTCGTGCCGCACAGGTCAAGAAGCTGGTCAATCTCAGCCACGGCAGGTTCTACCGCGCCCGGCTCGACGACGCCAGCCGGCACCGCTGATCGTCGTCGGCAGCGCCGGCAGCGGCAAGACCGCGCTGACCCTTGAGAAACTCAAGCACGCCGAAAGCGAGGTGCTTTACGTCACGCACTGCAGTTACCTCGCGCAGAGTGCCCGCGACCTCTATTACGCCAACGGCTTCGAGCCCAGCGGCCAGGAGGCCGTTTTCCTCTCCTACCGCGAGTTCGTCGAATCGATCCGCGTGCCGCCGGGCCGCGAGGCGAGCTGGCGCGATTTCGCCGGCTGGTTCGGACGCATGCGGCAGACGTTCCGGGAGTTCGAGGGCCATCAGGTGTTTGCCATCCCAACTTCTTTTCCTGGAGCCAGGTCAAGAGCCTGTTCTGGAAAGACCCGAAGCTGGCCGAGCGGCAGGAGCTGCGCGTGCTGACCGCCAACTTCCGCAACGGTCTCGAGGCCACCCGTGCCGCCAATCCGTTGCTGAAGATCAAGCACGGGCGTTTCGGTTCGATCGACCGCGAGAGCAACTTCCTCGTGCAGGCGGTCGGTGGCGAGGCCGGACAGGTCGCGTTGATGCCCGACAAGGACGCCAGCAAGCGCGAGCTGGACCAGAAGATTCGCCAATCGACGCAGTTCGCCGTACTGGTGATGCGCGACGAGGACAAGGCCGAAGCGAGGAAGCACTTCGCGACGCCCCTGCTGTTCTCGATCCATGAAGCGAAGGGACTCGAATACGACAACATCGTCCTCTACCGCTTCATCTCCGACCACCGCGCCGAGTTCAGCGAGATCGTCGACCGGGTTGAGCCGGCCGATCTGGCCGCGGACACCAGCTCAATCCAAAACTCGCGGTCCGTCGGCGCCAGGGCGACGAGGAGACATGGACGCCAGCCTGTGCCGCGCGCAACCTGCCGCTGATCAACGAGTTTTCCCGGCTGAACGACTGGGGATGGCCGGAGACGATTCCGAAGGTCATCGACCGCCTTCTCCTCCAGGCGGGCCTGCCCCGCTGGCGAATGCCGATCGCTGCCGAGCGCGCCGCCGCGCGTGCGCAGGCACGCGAGGAGGCCGAAGCGCGAGCGCTGCAGGCGCAGCGCGAGGCAGCGCGGGCGGCCGCTTTACAAAAGCCGATCAGTTGGGGGAGGGCTGCAGGCAAAACGCCTGGAGATCGAACGTATCCGGCGCGAAATCGAGGCGCGCAAGAAGCGCTGACCGGACGGCTTCGCGGCGCCGAAACGGTGCCGGTACGGCAGGTGGCGGGAGGCTACTCTGACGGTCAGCGCTCGCCGCCCAGGGTGGTCACTGCGGACAACCGGGGCATGCCCGATCCGCAAGCCTGAGGGAATCCGCCGTCGCGCCGACCGCGACGTCGCCTGCGTCCTGCCGCGGCTCGCCGGATGTGGCGAGGAGCTCGTTCAGCCTGTCCTGCCGCTCCTCGTCACCGAGCGCCGCCAGGCTGGCGACCTGCCGATAGAACTGCGGCAGATCGTGATTCTGTCTCGCGAGCAGCCCCTCGAAGGCTGGCACCAGCTCACTGTAAAGCGAGAGCGACGCGAAGGTGGCATTGTTGAGCCCGTCGCCAAAGAGCGCGTCGTAGCCTGCGTAACCGCCCCAGGCGACCTTCAGCCCGGCGTAGTCGCGCCGCAGCGTGGCGAGCAGGCCGGCCTTGGCGGCGCGCTGCTCGCTGATTGAACGTGGGCTTTCGTAGAGCGCCTCGAACCGCTTGCCGTAGTCGCGCAGCAGCGCCATGAAAGCAGCCCGGCGCGCGAGCTGTACGGCAAAGGCGGCGCGCTGTTCCGGCGTCGCGTGCCGCGCCAGCCAGCGCCGCAGGCCTTCGTTTTCCACCGCTGTGGCGAAGGATTCGTTGAATTGCGTATCGCCCTGCACAAAGACGACCTGATGGGCCAGCTCGTGAAACACCGTGCGCGCGACTTCCAGCGGCCCGAAGCGCAGGAAGGTGTTCAGCACCGGGTCGTCGAAATAGCCGAGCGTGGAATAGGCGGGCACGCCACCGACGAAGGTCTCGTAACCCTGCTGGCGCAGTTCTGTGGCCAGCTGTTCGGCGTCCTGCCGGTCGTAGTAGCCCCGGTAGCTGACGCAACCGACCACCAGCAGGCACCAGCGCCTGGCGCGCAGAGAGAACTCGGGAGCAGCAAACACGTTCCAGACCACGTAAGGACGTCCGAGGTTGGCGTAGGCGCGGTAGCTGTCGTTGTCGGGCAGGCCCAGCTCGCGGCTGGCGAAGTCGCGTATGGCCTGCACCTCCGCCAGTTGCTGCCGCAGCTGCGGATCACCGGCCGGGTCGCCAATGAGGTCGCTGATCGGGGTTGCAGCTCGCATGACCTCGATGTGTCCGCTGATCGCCTGGGCGTAGTAGCCGAGGTGACTGCAGCCGGTCAGCGCGGAGGCCAGCAGCAGCGGCAGGTGCCAATCACGAAGCCTGTTCATCATGGAGAAAACGGCCGCTTTCGAGGAACGCGGCGATCTGCGCCGCGCAGCGCCGCGAGGCGAGCATCTCCGAGTGCGCCACCGGCAGGGTGATGAAGTCGGCTGCGCCAGGCAACAGCGTCTCCGCCAGGGCCACCACGCCGTCGTTGGGCAGCGGCAAGCCGGGTACCAGGCGACCCAGGCCGACACGACGCGTCCCGGCGAGTACGCCGATCGCCACTGCCGATCGTGGCGCGCTGGCCGTGGCGCCAGAGGTCTGCGACAGCCATTGCATGATCGAGCGCCCGAGCAGTGCCGGCATCCCCGACAGCGTGGCCAGTCGTCGCGCGCAGTGGCTGCCCCGACAGGGGGTGCCAAGGAGCACCGCTCGGCGCAGGCGTGGATCAGGCGCTTGCGCCAGCATCTCCAGGATGACGAGACCGCCGAGGCTGTGTCCGACCAGATGGATGTCCGCTGCGCTTGTTGCCGCGATCAGGCGCTGCAGGCCCTCGGCGTTCTCCGCCAGGGTTGCACGCACGCTCGGATAACCGAAACGCAGCGTGCGGTAGCCGCGGCGCTGCAGCCAGTGGGCATGCAGGCTGAAAACGGCGGCCGGGGTCCATAAGCCGTGCACCAGGATCACCGTTGCCGGCGTCGGTCGATGCGGAGACATCGCGGCGGTGTGTAGCTGTCGTTGCTGGGCAACAAGGGAATCCTTGGTGATGTTTGTTTTTTTTTCGGGAATCGAGCCGCTACCTCAGTCCACCATCCGGTTGAACGGCAAGCCGCATACCCATCGCCTTCAGGATGGCGGTCAGGTTACGCAGTTCAGGGTTGCCTTGCGGCGAGAGGGTGCAATAAAGCGTGGTGGCATTCAGCGCCGTCTGTTCGGCCAGTCCGGCGACCCCGCCAAAAGCCCCGGCCATATAGCGAAGGGCGGTCAGCAGTTCGGCCTGGTCGCCGTCTTCCAGCACCGCGTTCAGATACTCGGCCGCAAAAGCCGGGTCTCTGCGAGAATTCTCGATGGTCGCATCCTCATGCGCTCTTGATTTGCCGCTCATCATGTGCTCCCTTGCCAATCTTGCCAGTACTCTGCCGCTCGTTCGATACAGGAGGCACCATGTCACATATCGCCAAGCTGTTCAAGATTGGCCGCACTCAGGCTGTTCGCCTGCCTGCCGAATACCGTTTCGATGGCACCGAGGTCTATATCCGGCGCGACCCGGAGACGGGCAACGTCATCCTTTCCCGCAAGCCGACAACGTGGGACGGATTTCTTGCTGCGCTCAAGGATGCCGACGTTCCGGCAGACTTTCTGGCTGCCGGGGATCGGCAACAGAACGCGCAAGACCGTAACCCGTTTGACGGGTTGAAAGAATGACCCGGTACATGCCGGACACCAACACGGTGAGCCACCTGATCAGGAAGCATCCGGCTGTTGTCCAGCGTGTGCTGGCTGTGCCAATGGCGGCTGTCTGCATCTCCTCGATGACGGCACGTGAATTGCTCGCCGGACTGGCGCGACGGCCTGAAGCGAAACGCTTGCATACGGCGGTGCGGGAGTTCCTGCGCCGTGCAGACGTGCTGCCATGGGATAGTGGAGTTGCAGAGTGTTACGGAGCCGCCCGTGCGGCGATGGAACGTCAGGGCAAGACGCTTGGGCCACTCGACCTTCTGATTGCATCGCACGTTCTTCACGCAGGGGCTGTGCTGGTAACAAACGACCGTGCCTTTGCTCAGGTCAAGGGGCTCAAGGTTGAAGACTGGACGGCTGACGCTGGATGACCTTGGACAAACACTGCGCTGCAGCAGTCAGCCGCTGCACCCTTGGTGACAACATAACTTCTAGTCACGTCCGTCCGCCTGACGTCAGGGCGTCTTCCGCAATCTGCGTCAAACTACGGGGCACAACATCGCCCTTCTGGCTCTCGGCAATCCGCTGCTCAAGCAGGGCTTTCAAATCACGGAACGCCTGCTCCTCGTCCGAGGCGGGGGGAAACAGTCGCTCCAGGGCGTACTCCCTGATGCTCTTGCCTTGCAGGGCGGCCATGACTTTAAGGCTCTGGTGCTGCTGGTCGGTTACGTCGATGGTTAGTCCGCTCATGTCAGTCTTTCGTAAAAGTACCACCCCAAACTAGCACAAATGTGAGGACACACAAAGCCACATTGTCGTATTGCAAACCAGTCCTTTGCGCAACGATACCCAGAACCCCGTTACGCAAAGTCTCTCCCTGGAAGACTTCCTTCTGACCCTCGAAGAGATCGAGGGAGCAGGGGCCGACTTCCGGAGCCTTGCCGAGGCGATAGATTCCGACAGCCCAGCGTCAAGGCCTTTGGCGCGTCGTCGACACAGGCAACCAATGACGGCATTCTGCTTGATATAACGCGTCGATTCACTACACTGAAGCCAATGGGCGACAGCGTTTCAAGCCTGCGGCCGGGGCGGAACGTGGCGCCGTCCTCGCTGCGGGCGCGACTGTCCAGCGGCAACGCCTCACCGTTGTTCAAGACAAGGGAGATAGCCATGAAAGCGATCCCGTACCACGACGTTTTCCTCTCACACCGCTTTGCCGATCGCGACGCGGTTCAGCAATTGCATGACCATATCGAGCGTGACCTCGGGCGCTCGGTGTACGTTGACTGGATAGAGCACCCGGAGCTCGACCGGTCGAAGGTCAGCCCCGAGACCGCCGAGCACTTTCGCGAGGTCATGCGCGCCTGCAGTTGCCTGATCTTCTACGCCGGGCCGAACGCCGCCGAGTCCAAGTGGATGCCGTGGGAGCTGGGCTTTTACGATGGCCGCCAGGGGGCGCGGCGGATCGCGGTCTATGTCGATGACCTGGCGGCTTTCGACCCCGGTCAGCAGGAATACCTCAATCTGTACAAGCGCTGGTGGATTGACCGCCACTCGTTGCCGGGTTTTCTCGACCAGGCGCTCGACGATACCGCCGCGATGAACAGTGCGACTTATGACCAATGGCAGCGCCATGCCCGGAAAATCGCACGCGACCCGGTTGATTACGCTATCTCGCTCGTGCAGTGGTGCTACGGCGCTTCGGCGAATGCCCTGATCGATCCGGAGCGGATGCAGGCCAGGGGAGACGAGCAGCCGGAAGGCCCGCTGCGGGCGCCGGCAGCGCTCTATGCGCCGTGGTACGAAATGCTGCGCCAGCAGCAGGCGTGGTATGCCAACATGCGGCAGCAGTGGCGAAGCGTGCGGCGGATGCTGCCCGCCCCGGCGCTGGCGGCCGACGATGCCGCCCGTCATTCGGCCAACTTCGCGGACCCACGGGCGTGGCTCGGCATGTTGGCGGTCCCGGCCTGGCCGATCGGCAACAACGGTGCCGAGGCCATGGCCACGGCTGCGACCGAGGCGGCACCGGCGGCGCCAGGGCCGTTGGCCTTGCCGCCATTCCCCGTCCCTGGCGATTGGCTGGGCCAGTTCGAGAAGATGGCCGCCCAGATGATGCCACGTCCGGAAGCCCGCATCACGTGAACGCGCACCGCCAAGCGGATCTTCGCTGCTCTATGTTCTGCCAGGAGACAGAGCAGCCGCGTAGCGCCTTTTTTGCCGGGGCTGCGCGGCAGCCGCCCGAAAGCCGTACCATGAGGGCTGGCTGCCACGCGCCGGACGCGTGATTCCACAAACACTCGCAGGAAGGAGATAAGCATGTCCCCACGCACTTTTCGCATCCGCGGTTCAGCAAGCGACGTACAGCAGCGCCAGTGGTCGACGACCGACCAGGTCAGCGTTCGAACGGTGAGGCGGCTGACGCCCGGTCGAGCGCGCGACGGGGTGACCGGTGAGTTCGAGGTGGCGGCCGACGAAGTGGTGCGGGTCGAACTGGACAACGGCTTCGTCCTCTGGAGTCGGGCCGACGATATCGTGCGCGATTACGGCCACCAGTCCCTGGCACGGGACGGCGGCGACGCCTGGGAATTCGGCACGCTGGCGCCAAGCCGCGAGCGGACGGACGCAACCCGCGACGAACGTGGCCTGCTCGGCCTCGGGATCAAGGTGCTTGAGTTCTTCGGCATCGATCTCAAGGCGAAAGCCGCACGCACCCTGGGCTCGGTGCTCGAGGAGAAGCTGCTCAAGGATCACCCGCCCGGCTTGTACCGCTGCTCGCTGGACGACACCTTCGCCCTCACGCCACTCGCCGAGGACGAGCCGATTCCGGCTGCCCGCGGGCCGATCCTGCTCTTTCTGCACGGCACCGCATCGAGTTGTGCCGGTAGCTTCGGCAAGCTGTGGGCGCCGGACAACCGCGAAGGCAAGGTGGCCCGCGAGCGCTTCCAGGCGCGTTACGGCGAGCGCGTATACGCCTTCGAGCATCGCAGCCTGACCGAAAGCCCGCTCAGCAACGCACTGGCACTGGTCCAGCGCCTGCCGGCTGAGGCCGAGGTGCATCTGGTCAGCCATTCCCGCGGTGGGCTGGTGGGTGAGTTGCTGTGCCTCGGCAGTTGCGAACAACTCGACACTTTGCTGCCCGCCGGCCGTCTGGATGCCCTGTTCGCCGCCGACCGCACGATCGCCGAGCAGATCGGGCTTTCACCGCTCGACGAAGAAGCGGCGCGGGCGCGAGACCAGGCCTACGACGACGACAGAAAACGGCTCGCGACGCTTATCGAGTCGTTCAAGACCAGGCCCATTGACATCAAGCGCTTCGTGCGCGTCGCGTGTCCGGCGCGCGGGACCACGCTGGCATCGGGCCGCCTCGACCGGTGGCTTTCGGTGCTAGATTTCCTGGCCGAGAAAACCGCCGGCGACGGCTTGTTCGCCGATGGCGTGGACTTCCTGCTGGCGGTGGTCAAGGAGCGGACCGATCCGCGTACCCTGCCGGGGCTCGAGGCGATGATGCCCGGCTCGGCGCTGACGCGCCTGCTGCAGCAGCCGCAGCTCGTCAGCCGTGCCGACCTCACGGTCATCGCCGGGGACATCGAGGGCGAATCGCTGTGGCAAAAGATCAAGATCGTTGCCACTGACTGGTTCTACAGCGCCGACCATGACCTGGTGGTGAATACGGGTTCGATGTCCGGCGGCCTGCGCCGACCCGAGAAGGGCGCCCGCTTCCGCAAGGATCAGGGGCCGGACGTCAATCACTTCAGCTATTTCGCCAATGCGCGCAGTGTGCGCTGGCTGGTCGCCGGACTTGGCCGCGCCGATGGCGACGAGGCGGGTTTTCTGCCGATCGCCCTGGCACAGAAGGAAGAGCCGCGCTGGCGCGACGCCATTGCCCGCAGCCGGGCGGCCACCGCCCCGCGGCCGCTGGCGGTGGTGCTGCCCGGCACCATGGGCAGCCATCTCACAGCCGGCGGTGAGCAGGTGTGGCTCAACTACTGGTCACTGTTGCGCGGCGGGCTCAAGAAGCTGCGCATGGGCCAGCCGGCAATCGAACCGACCGAGCTGGTCGACGATTTCTACGGCCCGCTACTTGAGTTCCTCGCCCGGACCCACCGCGTCGAGTTCTTTGCCTACGACTGGCGGCTGTCGGTTCGCGATGCGGCAGCGAAGCTCGCCGCCAAACTCGACGAGTGGCTGCCGGCCGCCGAGCGTGACAGTCAGCCGGTGCATCTGGTCGCGCACTCGATGGGCGGCCTGGTGGTCCGCTCAATGATCGCCGACGGCGGACGCGGGGCGGCCCAATGGGCGCGAATCACCCAACTGCCCAACAGCCGCCTGCTGATGCTGGGGACGCCGAACCTCGGCTCCTACGAAGCGGTACGCTGGCTCACCGGTTTCAACCCGACGCAGGCCAAGCTATCGCTGCTGGACATCACCCAGAGCACCGACCAGATCGTCGATCTGGTACGCGACTATACCGGACTGCTGGAACTGCTCCCGTTCGCGCCGAAGGATCCCGATTTCGCCGATCTGAATCGCTGGAAGAACATCAAGGAGACCACCCGGGCACGCTGGCAGACGGCCGCGGACGACAAGCTGGGCAGCGCCCGGCGCACCTGGCAACTGCTGCGCGATGCCGCTCCCGATCCCCGCTACATGCGCTACGTCGCGGGCTGCCAGCCAGTGACCGTGGTCGACTACCAGTTCGCCGATTACGACCAGCCATGGCTGGCCGGCCGCAAGCGCCTCGCCTTTCTCGCCACCCGCGAAGGCGACGGGACGGTGACCTGGGCCTCGGGCGCCCTGCCAGGGGTACGAACGTGGTACGTGGAGGACACCGCGCACGATGCGCTCTGCGCCCGGACGCAGGCATTCACCGCTTATCTGGATCTGCTGACCACCGGCAGCACGACCCGGCTGCCGGAGTCCCCACCTGCCCGTGCGCGCGCGGCGGCGGGGGAGCCAACGCATTTCCTGCTGCCGTCCCTGCCGCCAGCCGATGGCGTTCCCGGCGAGGCCGACCTGCGCAGCCTCGGTTTTGGCGGGGGACTGCCGCCGGCGGTGTCGGACCAGCGTCCGGCCGCGCCGACGATCGAGGTCAGCATCACGCACGGCGACCTGAGTTACGCGCGCTACGCCGTGCTGGTCGGCCATTATCGCGGCGACACCATCGTCAGCGCCGAGGCGGCACTCGATCGTCAGCTGGACCGAGCACTGTCGCGCCGCCTCGACCTGGGCGTCTATCCAGGGTCGATCGGTCAGCACGCCCTGTTTTTCAACAAGCGGCCGAGCATGAAGCCCGGCGGTGCGATCGTGGTCGGCCTCGGCCAGGTTGGCGAGCTGACCCCAGGCTTGCTGGAATCGTGCGTGCGGACAGCGCTGCTCGACTATGCGCTGCAGGTCGTCCAGTGGCCCGACCAACGCTTCGGCAAGGCCGGCAGCGCGCGCTGCGCCGCGATTTCCTGCCTCCTGGTGGGCACTGGCGCCGGCGGCATGACCGTGCGCGACGCGATCGAGTCAATCCTGCGCGGTGCGATTGCGGCCAACCAGCGGCTGGTCGACACGCAGATGGACGAGCAGGTGACGATCGACAAGATCGAGTTCCTCGAGATCTACGAGGATGTGGCGATTGCCGCCTGCGAGGACCTGCAGGCCGTGCTGCGCGATGGGCAACTGGCCAGCGCGGTGCGCTGGCCGGGCCAGACAATCGAGCGGGGTCAGGGGGCGAAGCGACGAGTGCGCTTCGACGAGGCCCCCCAGTGGTGGCATCGGCTCGAGATCGTCGAGGAAAAGGGGCGGCGCGACGTGCTGCGTTTCATCTTCGCGACCGACCGGGCGCGGGCCGAGGAGACCCTGGCGAGCGGCCAACTGGCGCTCGCCGAGTCGTTCATCCGCCGGGCTTCGCAATCGGCCAGCGCCAACCCGGAAGCCGCCCGAACGCTGTTCGAGATGCTGTTGCCGCTGCGGCTGAAGGAGACCGCGCCACGCCAGACCGACCTCGTCCTGCTGGTGGACGAGACGTCAGCGCGTTATCCCTGGGAGCTGCTGGAAAACCGCTGGAGCGACAGCGGCCGCCCACCGGCGGTGGGCGCCGGTCTGCTACGGCAGCTCAAGACACGCGACTTCCGGGCGCGACCGGCGTATGCGATCGGGCCAAAGGCCCTCGTGGTCGGCAACCCGGACATCCGGCAATGGGAAGACAAGTTCAGCGACCTGCCGGGCGCCCGACGCGAAGCACAGAGAGTCCATGAGCTTTTCAGTGCCAGTGGCTACGAGTCCCGTGACTGCATCGACGAGAATGCCGCTGCCATCCTCGAGTCCCTGCACCGGGATGCGTGGCGCATCCTCCATCTGGCCGGGCATGGGGCACACGAGTTTGCGCTGAAAGAGCCCTCCGAACAGACCTGCAAGGCGTGCGGCCAACCCCCGCCGGCGCGAGAGCGGCTGGTTTCGGGCATGGTGATCGGCAAGGAAGCTTTCCTGACGCCGGGCGATGTAGAGCAGATGCGCTGGGTGCCCGAACTGGTGTTCATCAACTGCTGCCATCTGGGTAAAACTGGCAGCGATGGGGATCTCGACCGAGGCGCCCTGGCGGCAAACCTCGGCGTGCAGTTCATCCGCATGGGCGTGCGTGCAGTAATCGCCGCCGGTTGGGCGGTGGACGATGCGGCCGCCCTGACCTTCGCCGAGACTTTCTACGGCCGCATGCTCCAGGGTGAGTTCTTTGGTGAAGCAGTTCGCGCGGCACGCGAAGAGGCTTGGCAACGCCACCCCGGCGTGAACACCTGGGGTGCCTATCAGTGTTATGGGGATCCCAACTACCGCCTACGCAAAGACAGTCCGGCCCGCTCGGTGTCCGCACGTCCGTACCACGCGCCAAGCGAACTGGTCGCAGACCTCGACAATCTGGCGAGCGATTTCAAGGCTGGGCAAAGCCAACCGGAAGCCGAGTCTCAGACGGGAGACCAGATCGCCCGCCTGCTGCAGCGCATCCCGCAGTCCAGGCGCGAGGCCTGGCTGGCACGCGCTGACGTCGCCGCCGCGCTTGGCTTCGCCTGGGGCGAGGCCAGACAATGGACGCCGGCGATCGAATGGCTCGACAAGGCGATTGCGGCAGGGAAGGCCGACTGCCCTCTGCGGGCACTGGAGCAGAGCGCCAACTTCAAGGTGCGGTTGGCGGCCGAGGAATGGCTTGCCTTGCGCAACAGTGCTCCCGCCGACTGCGAGGAAAGGCGCCTGGAAAGGGTCAACCGGATCGAGCGCGCGATCGCCGAACTGGAGATCGTTTGTCAGCGCGGCGAGACCGGGGAGCGGCTGAACCTCCTGGGAAGCGCGTTCAAGCGGCTGGCACTTGTCGAGACCGATCGCGAACGTCGTCAGAAGGTGGTCGCGAAGATGACTACCTACTACCGTCGCGCCTTCGAGCTGGGCAGTCGGGATGACTTCTACGCCTTCACCAACTGGGCAAGCGCACGATTGCTGGCCCTGCTCCTGGATCCGCTGCCAGCCGACGAGTGGCAGACCGACCTCGAAGCCGAGGCGGCGCGCGTGACCGAAGCACTGGAGCGCGAGAGCGAGAAGGACCCGGACTTCTGGAAGGCGGCCGGGCGGGCAGACCTGGATCTGGTGCTGCTGATCGCACGCTGCGCGACAGCTTCACAGGCCGGAGAAGGCGGCGTTGCTGCCCATGCGATGTCCCCGGAGTGTGCCGCCCTGGAGGAAGCGATCATCGAGCGCTATGTCAATGCGATTAAGCGCGGCGCGAGTCCGCGCGAACGCGGTTCGGTGATCGAGAACCTCGAATCGTTGATCGAGTTGATCGGCCAGTCACCGTCTTCGCTGGCCGAGGCGATCCGCCGCATCCGGGACGCACTGTAGAGCACCTGGCCCTTTGCGGCGGCTTCTTCCGGGTCACTCCGCCGGATGCGCACTGATCCCGGCACAGTGCCCCGGGCCGCCTGGCCGACCCTCGGCAGCGACCGGGCCGTGGCAGCACCCGCCGACCGCGCGGGCGCTGCCC
>JAFLDL010000068.1 GCA_017302435.1 Candidatus Accumulibacter necessarius | reverse complement strand
ACAAACCGGGTTGAAACTGAATTCGATTCATTGCCATAGCCCTGACCTCCCCGTGATGATGAAGTACAGGATACGCCCAGCTGGGCTCACCAGATGCGCCCAGCTGACGATTGTTGCTAATCAGGTTTCCCTATGCGTAAAGTTGCTGTTCAAGTTCCTGAACGGCCTTGAGGTAGCCGGACTTGCCGCCAAAGGCGGCAACCAGTTCCGGCGCGGTCCCCAGCCTGGAAAATGGATCAAGCGTCAGGATCTTGATGTCTTCGATGCTCTCGATGCCGGTGTCGGCGTACTTGACGAGCAGGGCGTCGAGGACGGCGCGGGCCTGGTCGCCATACCTGGCGAAGACGTCGCGCTTCCTGAGCTGTTCGGCGCGTTCCTTGCGCGACAGCGGCGGGCGGTCGAAGGCGACGTGGCAGATCAGGTCGAAGGGGTCGAAAGCCTTGCCCTGTTTCTTGCCGACTTCCTCGGCCAGTGCTTCGAGCAGCACGCCCTGGGTTTCGAGTTCGTCGATGACCGCCTTCTTGCGCTCGGCGCCGGTCCAGCGGCGCAGAAAATCATCGACCGAGGCGTATTCCCTGCGCACCGCCTTGCGCGTGTAGTCCTTGAGCGACTCGGTGATCAGCTTGCCGTCCGGGCCGTAGTACTGGACGCGCTCGGCGACCACGTAGACGGTGACCTCGCCGCCGACGACGTACTTGATGCGCTTTTCGCCCCGAGGTTGGGGAGGGAATGGCGGCTCGGGGGGAGTTTCGCCGGGCGGAATGTCATCGTCAGCGGGGGGAGGGTCCGGCGGAACAGGAGGGTCATCACCCTTGGGTTCATGGATTTGCTCGGCGGGGCCGTCGAAATCCGGGTCGGCAAACAGCTCCGTGGCCTTCTTGAAGTCCATGATGGTGAACCAGTACTTGTCGAAGTCCTCGTTGATGCGGGTGCCGCGGCCGATGATCTGCTTGAATTCGGTCATCGACTGGATGCGCTGGTCGAGGACGATGAGCTTGCAGGTCTGCGCGTCGACGCCGGTGGTCATCAGCTTGCTGGTGGTGGCGATGACCGGGTAGCGGCTCTCCGGGTCGATGAAGTTGTCGAGTTCGGCCTTGCCTTCCTGTTCGTCGCCGGTGATGCGCATGACGTACTTGCGGTTCTCGGCGATGCGCTCGGGGTTGAGGTTGGTCAGCGCCTGGCGCATGCGCTCGGCGTGGTCGATGTCCTCGCAGAAGACGATGGTCTTGGCGAAGGGGTCGGTGGCCTTGAGGAATTCGGTGATCTTGCCGGCGACGAGTTCGGTGCGCTTCTCCAGCACCAGGCTGCGGTCGAAGTCCTTCTGGTTGTAGATGCGGTCTTCGATCAGCTTGCCATGCTTGTCGGTCTGCCCCTGATGGGGTCGCCAGCCCTGCAGATCCTTGTCGATGTCGATGCGCACGACCTTGTAGGGAGCGAGGAAGCCATCGTCGATGCCCTGGCGCAGCGAGTAGGTGTAGACCGGCTCGCCGAAGTAGTGGATGTTGGAGACGTCCTTCGTTTCCTTGGGCGTGGCGGTCAGGCCGATATGGGTGGCGCCGGCGAAGTAATCGAGAATCTCGCGCCACGCGGAGTCTTCGGCGGCGCTGCCGCGATGGCATTCGTCGATGACGATCAGGTCGAAGAAATCGGGCGAGAACTGCCTGTAGATGTTCTTTTCTTCTTCGTTGCCGGTGACCGCCTGATAGAGCGAGAGATAGATTTCGAAGGCCTTGTTGGCCTGCCGGTTGACGATCTTGGTCATCGCCTGGCCGAAGGGCTTGAAGTCGTTGGTCCGGGCCTGGTCGGCGAGGATGTTGCGGTCGACGAGGAAAAGGATGCGTTTTCTGGCCTTCGACTTCCACAGCCGCCAGATGATCTGGAAGGCGGTATACGTTTTTCCGGTGCCGGTCGCCATGACCAACAGGATGCGCTGCTGTCCGCGGGCGATGGCTTCGATGGTGCGGTTGATAGCGTTGACCTGGTAGTAGCGCGGGGTCTTGCCGCTGCCGTCGTCGTAATAGGGCGTTTCGACGGTGACGCGCTTTTCCGGGCCGGCGATTCCCTTCCAGGCGCAGTAGCGTTGCCAGAGTTCGGCTGGCGTCGGGAAAGCGTCGAGCGCGAGGTGCTGCTCGATGGGGGTGTGCTGGCCGGTGCGGTCGTGAACGAGGAAGGCGTCGCCGTTGCTGCTTATGGCATACGGCACGTCGAGTGTCTCGGCGTAGTTCAAGCCCTGCTGCATGCCGTCGCCGACGGTGTGGTTGTTGTCCTTGGCCTCGATAACGGCGATGGGCAGGTTGGGGGCGTAATAGAGGACGTAGTCGGCCCGCTTCTGCTTGCCCCGCGTGTGCAGCTTGCCGCGCACGATGACGCGGCCCTTGGTGAAGGTGACTTCTTCACGCACCTGCGTGGCGAAATTCCAGCCCGCCCGCTGCAGCGCGGGGGTGATGAACTGGGTGCAGATATCGCGCTCGGAGAGGTTTTTCTTGTTGGACACGGAAGGAGCGAATTGAGTAGGTTGGCTGCGCAAGCGGCCATATTACTCCGGCATGGTGTCGGGTGATAGCCTAGGTAGGCTTGTGCTTGCGATATGCATTGTTCTTCCGGGCGAGACAGTGGAAGTCCACCTACGGATTGAGCAGCGAGCCAAAGCGAGGTAGATGAAGGCCACCCCACCGATCCGGGAATCCGGCCCCCCGCCGGACAGGCGCGGCGCAAGGCTTGTTCCACGACACTCAGGAAAATGCGCAGCGCCAGCGTCTCGATCGCCGGAACATGTTGCAGATACTTGAAGTTTTATCACAACACTTAGATAATTCCAGGCATGAAGGCGCTCCGCTTCGTCGGCTCCAGCCTGGACGATCTCAAGAACTTCCCTGCAGACGCTCGGAGAGACGCGGGGTTCGAGCTTGATGCCGTGCAGCGCGGCCTGATGCCATCAGACTTCAAGCCGATTCTTGCCGTCGGACCGGGAGCCTACGAAATCCGGGTGCGCGTACTGGGTGAGTGGCGCGTGATCTATGTGGCGAGATTCGAGCAGGCGATCTATGTGCTCCACGCCTTCCAGAAGAAGACGCAGAAAACCCGCAAGGAAGACATCGAGTTGGCTGCCCGTCGATACAAGCAAATCGGAGACTGAATCATGACCAAGGAAGTAATCATCCCATCGAGCGGCAACGTCTTCGCCGACCTGGGATTTCCCCCGGAAGAGGCTGCCGTATTGAGCATGCGCGCGCAGCTCATGGCCACCCTTCGAGAACGCATTACCGAAGCCGGATGGACGCAGGTGCAAGCGGCAGAGCGGCTTGGTATAGGGCAATCGCGTGTTTCTGACCTGATGCGCAACAAGTACGACAAATTCAGTCTCGACATGCTGGTGACGCTCGCGACTCGGGCCGGGCGGCGGGTCGAGCTGGCGCTGGCTTGAGCGAATCTGCAGATCGATCGGGCGGAGTTGCGGCAAACAGTCACGCCAAAGCCGCCAGCGCCGCCTCGACCCAGCCAAAACCGATCCTCTCCTGCTCGATACGCAGGTTCCTGCGCAGGCGGTTGTCGCGCAGGTCGTCGTACAGGGCGCCCTCCTCCGCGTTCAGTCGTGGCAGCTCGCGCAGCGTCTGCCTGCCCTCCTCGCCCCATTGCGTTTCAAAGGTCAGCAGGGTCGCACGATCCATCAGGAAGGATTCGGTGTGCCCAAAAATGCGCGCGCAGCACTGCGGGCCGCGCCCAGCTCACCCGGCCGCCCTCGCCTTCTCCGCGTGGTACTCCTCGATCGTCAGGTTGCGCAGCTTCGAGGTGCGGCCTTCCTCGTTGTGCACGAAGCCTACACTGGAGACGAAGGGTTCGATGATGTGGATCTTCTGCAATGGCGTGACGATCAGCAGTTGCAGGTTGAGCTGGGCGAACAGCCGCAGGCCGTATTGCGCCGATTCGTCCGAGCCGCGCCCGAAGGCTTCGTCGATGACGACGAAGCGGAACGAGCGCGACCGCACGGCGCCCCACTCGAGACCGAACTGATAGGCCAGGCTCGCGGCGAGGATGGTGTAGGCGAGCTTCTCCTTCTGGCCGCCCGACTTGCCGCCCGAATCGGAGTAATGCTCGTGCTCGCTGTGGTCCTCGCGCCAGCGCTCGCTGGCGGCGAAGACGAACCAGTAGCGGACGTCGGTGACCTTGGCTGTCCACCGGCGGTCCTGTTCGGAGATGCCCTCGCGGCCGCGCAGGCGCTCGATGATCTGCCTGACCTGCAGGAACTTGGCTTCCGAATACTGGGCATCTTCCGATCCGGTCAGCGAGCCTTCGGTGCAGGCGCGCAGTTCGCTCTGGAAATCGCGGATGTCGGCATCCGGCGTCGGCTGCGCTTCGAGCGCGATGTAGCGGCCGGGGTTGTAGTCGATCTGGGTCAGCGAGGTGTTGATGCGCGCGATGCGCTCGCGGATCGTCTCGCGCCACATTGCGAGCTGGGCGTTGAAGTTGGCGACCTCGCGGATGGTGTTCTCGTTGAGCAGTTCCTTGAAGCGCGCCTCGAAACGCGGCAGGTCGTCGGCCTGCAGCTTGTCGAGCATGTTGCGGTATTCGAAGACCGCTTCGATGCTGGCATCGACTTCGGCGGTGTCGAGCTTGAATTCCTCCTTGTAGGCGACCATCGCCTGGATGATCCGGTCGCGCAGCAGGTTGAGCTTGCGTGCTTCGGCATCCATCCGCGTCTGCAGCCAGACGCGGGTCTCCTGCTGGCGGTTTTCGCACGATTCGACGCTGAGCTGATGCTCGCCCAGCGCCTCGCGGCGCACCGCGTCGAGGCGCTCGAAGTACGGTGTCTGCGCCGCCATCTTCGGATCGAGCAACAGCGCCTGCGTCTGCTCGCGCAGCGCGCTGGCGTCGCTCTGCCGCTGCTCGATGCGCGAGCGCTTGTCGCGCTGTTCCTCGAGCTGCGCTTCCAGCGCCTTCAGCGCGGCAGTGACTTCGCGCAGCTGCTGGCTGAGCTGCCTGAGCAGGTCGGACGCGGATTCGAGGCTGCGCTTCTCTTCCTGCAACCTCGCCACCTCGGTCGCCAGCGACTGCCAGTCAAGCTCGTTGAAGTCGGCGTACTCGTCGAGTTTCGACAGCGTCGTCAGGCGCGACTTGAGCGCGTTCTGTTCCTGCTGGATCCTGCCGATGCGGCTGCCCAGCTCGGCCAGCCGCACTTCGAGCGTCCGCGCCTTGGCTTCGAGCGCGGCGATCTTGGCGGCGTTGGTCCAGCCGAGCACATAGCGGCTGCGGTCGTCGAGGCGGTGGCGGTCGTCCTTTTCGTGCCGCTCGCCGGGCGCCTTGATCTGGCCGGCGCGGGTGATCGCCCGCAGCTCGCGGCGAAACTGCTCCTGCGTGGCGCAGCAGGCGACGTCGAAGCGATGCGCCAGCTCGCGCTCGAGCCAGTCGTAGTACGGCGAGTCGGGCTTGATCGAGAGCTTGCGCGCCAGCGAATCGCGATGCAGGTCGGGAATTTCGCTGCGCGCACTGCGACGGATGCGGAAATAGACCAGCCGCCCCCTGAGCTGGGTCTGGTCGACCCACGCCGCGACCTGGGCGTAATCGTCGTCGGGCACCAGCAGCGACAGGCCGAAGTTGCGCAGCAGCCGCTCGGCGGCGCCTTCCCAGTCGCGCTCGTCGTCGCGCACCTGCAGCAGCTCGCCGGCAAAGGGCATCGCGTCTTCGGACAGCGCCAGCGCCCGACACAGTGCGCTGCGCATAGACACCTGTTCGGCCGGGATGTTGCTGCGCCGAGCCTTGAGACTGCGGATCTCGCCCGTCAGCTCGTCGTGTTCGAGCTTGCCCTGGCGCAGGCTGACACCGTGCTCGGTGAGCTCGTTCTGCAGCCCGGCCTCGCGTTCCCGGGCTTCTTCGGCCAGCGACGACCAGCGCTGTCGCTGGTCGAGAAACGCCGCTTCATCGGCGCAGGGCGTGTCGCCGATGGCGCGCACCAGGTCGGCGTAGCGTTGCGCCTTGCGCTGGCGCGCCTGGCAATCGTGCTCGAGCCGGCGAATCTCGGCGGCCAGCCGTTCGAGGCGGTCGCCGCCGTTGTCGGCGATGTTCTGCTTGAGTTCGGCTTCCTGCGCGCGCTGTGTGTCGCGCTGCCCTTCGCTGCGCCTGACCTGCGCGTCCTGGCGGCGCCAGTCCTCGGCGAGGCCGGCAAGGCGCTTGTCGAGCAGGCCGAGCTTGAGGCTGGCGAAATAGGCGGTGAGCGCCTCACGGCAATGGCGCAGTTCCTCGACCTTTACCGCCAGCGCGGCATGCTGGTTGCCGCTGGCGACCAGCGGCGAGAGCAGTGCCACCTGCCGCTTGGCCTTGAGCACCGCTTCGTGGGCGCGGTTGAGGTCGTCGAAGTGGCCGATCAACGCGGCGATGCGTGGCTCGACATCAAAGGGCTCGAGCATGTGGCTGCGCACGAAGTCGGTCAGGTTGCCAACCGATTTCATCGACACCGTCTGGTGGAAGAGATCGAGCGCCTGCTCGTTGTCGATGCCGAAGCGACGGCGGAACCAGGCGCCGTAGGGCGGGAAGCTGTCGAAGACCTCGCTCCCCGGTCGCCGCAGCCGCTTGCGCAGGGTGGCGATGTCCGGGCCGAAGTGGGCAAAGTCGCCGGCGATCGAGAGATCGCGTTCGGCGGCGACGAAGAAGCGCGCCGGTTGCCCCTGCGCGTCCTTGATCCAGAACACCTGCGCCAGCGTCACCGTCTGGTCGTAACCGGCGTTGTGAAAGACGCCGAGGATCACCGAGTAGTTGTTGTGGTCGCGCAGCGCCACCGGCCGCGCCGTGCCGCTGACCTCGTTGCGCTCGGACTTGTAGTGACCGAGCACGTACGAGCGCAGCGTCCGTTCGCGGCTGTCGGCCCCAGCGGCCTTGTTGTAGGCGATGCGCTGCGCCGGCACCAGCAGCGTCGTCACCGCGTCGACCAGCGTCGATTTGCCCGAGCCGATGTCACCGGTCAAGAGGGCATTCCTGCCCTCCGGATTGAGCGTCCACACGCGCCCGTCGAAAGTACCCCAGTTGAAGACTTCGAGCCGCTGCAAGCGGAAGCCCGAGAGGGTGTCGTCGGCAACGAAATCGAGGCCGAGGCTTTGCGGCTCATTCATCGGCGACCCCTGCCTGGCCGGCGAGCAGCGCGCGGTAGCCGGCCAGACGCTGGTCGAACTCGGCCAGCCACTGCGCATCGACGAACGCCTTGAGAATGCGCCGCACCTCGACCATCGTTGGTTGGCCGGGTTCGGTTTTCAGGCGGCGCAGGAAACCGAGTTCGATCACCTTGCCGAGATGGACGTCGATCTGGTCGATCAACCGCGCTTCGTTGCTGCCTTCGGGCAGGAAGACGCGCATCAGCTCGGCGACCTCGTCGCGCGAGAGGACCAGGCGCGTGTCGCCACCGCTGGCGTCGAACTCGGCCAGCTTCTTGCGCAGCAGCGCCAGCATCAGGCTGACCGGAAACGACAGCGGGCGGCGGGCGACCAGCCGTGGCAAGCACGGCGTAGCCCCGTCGTCGGGCTCCGGGCGCGAGCGCAGGAAAGCGTAGCCTTCGGCTTCGTCGAACACCAGTTCGAGGTTGAGCACCGCGACATAGTCGCGCACCCGCGCCTGCAGCGTCAGCAGCGCATTCCACAGACCGGCGTCGGCGTCCTGGTAGATCACCCCCTTCAGGAGAGGAATCACCAGTGCCGACAGGTCGTGCGCGGCGGCAGCCTGGCTGGCACTCGCCAGCCCCTCTGCGACCGATGTTTGGAGTTGCTCTGCTGCCATCGTCACCTCACGAAAGTCACCCGCGACAGCCGCGCCGGCTTCAGATGTTGCCCAACGTCGGCGCCCAAGCCGTGCCAGTGCTGACCTCGGTTGCGGTTTCGTCGATCAGCGCCTTGCGCCTTGCAGGTATCGTCGGCGAGCTGCAGGGTGGTCACCCGTTCAGCGAGATCGTGCTCGCGCAACGTCGACGATGCTAACATGGGTTTGACAGCACCCCTCCTTGCTGGCAGACCGTGGCGGAACAATGAAACTCCGCGTGGCCTGCCCGGCAGGCATTGGCCCGGACGGATGCGGCGCCAGCGCCAGCAGGCGTTCGAGCAGCGCGATCCGCTCGCGCACGTGCCGGCCGCGGCCGGGAAAATCCTGCTCGACCTCGCGCAAGTCGGGCGGCCGTTCGCGCGCCGGCGTCGCTCAGGGCTGCTGGTGCGTGAAAAAAGTCGGCAGTTATGGCACCATCGCATCCGCCCGAGATGTTTCGGGCAGGAGTCTCCGGGTGCTGCCCAGCGCTGCTGGGCGGAGAATCGGGAAGGCGGTGCAAGTCCGCCACGTGCCCAGCGCTGTAAGGAGGACGGGCGATCCATTGGCCACTGACGCGAGTCGGGAAGGCGCATCGACCGGGTGAATCCGAGTCAGAAGACCGGCCAGGAGGCAAAAAGGGGCTGCCCGGCCAGGCAGCCGCCGCTTTTCCAGAAGGGGAATCGATGGAAAACCCTGGCGCGCCGCCGGCGCATGCCTTTTCAGACGCCGACCGGTCGGCGGTTTATCAGGCGATCTTCAGCCGCCGCGATGTACGCGGCCAGTTCCTGCCCGACCCGGTGCCCGACGACGTTCTCGGCCGGGTGCTGCTGGCTGCCCACCATGCGCCATCAGTCGGTTTCATGCAACCATGGAACTTCCTGGTCGTGCGCGCACCGATCGTCAAGCAACGCGTCCACGACGTGTTCTGCAGCGCCAATGCCGAAGCGGAACGGATGTTTCCGGACGAGAAGCGCGCGATCTACAGCCGCCTCAAGCTACAGGGCATCGTCGACTCACCGGTGAACCTGTGCATCACCTGTGACCGCTCGCGCAGCGGGCCGGTGGTGCTCGGCCGCACGCACATGCTGGCGATGGACCTCTACAGCAGCGTCTGCGCCGTGCAGAACCTGTGGCTGGCCGCCCGCGCCGAAGGGCTGGGGGTGGGCTGGGTCAGCATCTTCCACCAGCAGGCGCTGCAGGATGCACTGGGCATCCCGCACGACATCGTGCCGATCGCTTACCTGTGCGTCGGCTGGGTCAGCCATTTCAACGACCGGCCAGAGCTGGAAAAGGCCGGCTGGCTGCCGCGTCTGGCGCTCGCCGACCTGCTCTACTACGAGCAATGGGGTGAGACCCGGCCGGCACAGGCCGAGCCGCTGAGCGCGGCGCTGGCCGACCTGCAGACCGCCATTCATCAACGGGGCACTTTCCCTGCATGACGCTGCCACGCGACCTCCCGGCGCGGGTCGACGACCAGCGCGTCGCCGAAGCGCAGCTGCCGCGGCGCCTGTCGTCCATGCCGGGTAACCCCTTGCCGAGCGGCCCGGCGGATGCTTGAACACGGGGGGCGCTTGCGCGCCGCAGCCGCGCACTACGGCATTCCGCTCGCCGACTGGCTCGACCTGTCCACCGGCATCAACCCCAGCCCCTGGCCACTGCCGCCACTGCCGGCCAGCGTCTGGCAGCGCCTCCCGGAAGAGGAAGATGGGCTGGAGGCGGCAGCGGCCTCGTGTTACGGTAACGCCAACCTGCTGCCGGTTGCCGGCTCGCAGGCAGCCATCCAGCTTCTGCCGACCCTGCTGCCACGGGCAGTGATTGCCTGCCTCTCGCCGCTCTACGCCGAACATCCGCAGGCCTGGCAAAACGCCGGCCACCGCCTGCGCATGCTTGACGGCAAGCTGTCACGGGCGCTGGCGGCCGCCACTCCCTACGTGCTGCTGTGCAATCCCAATAACCCGACGGCCAGCCGTCATTCGCGGGATGTGCTGATCGATGCTGCCCGCCGGTTGAACCAGCGCGGTGGCTGGCTGATCGTCGACGAAGCCTTCATCGACCCCACCCCCGAAGACAGCGTGGCGGATCTGGCGGGGACGGCTGACGCGCCCCGGTTGATCGTCCTCCGCTCGCTGGGAAAATTCTTCGGCCTGGCCGGGGCCCGGGTCGGCTTTGTCCTGGGGGCTCCCGATCTGCTGCACCAGCTGCGCGAACGCATCGGCCCGTGGACGATATCGGGCCCGGCCAGAGCCGTCGCGCGCATGGCGCTGGCCGATCGTGACTGGCAACTGGCAACGCGTGCGCACCTGCTTGCCGCCGGTCGGCGCTTGCACGGTCTGCTGGCCGGGCTCGGCGAAGTGCGCAGCACGGCGCTGTTCGCCACCTTGCGCAGCACTGAGACCATGAACATCCACCAGACTCTCGCCGGCATCGGCATCCTCACCCGGCATTTTGCGCAACACGGCCTGCTGCGCCTGGGATTGCCCGGCAACGAAGGCGAGTGGCATCGGCTGAGCGTCGGCTTGCGGTCGATCCCACGCCCGCCGACCGATGCGCAGCAAGGAGACAGCCATGCCGACTCATGAGCAGCGGATGCAGAAGAAACAGGCCGTGGTGCAGGAAAGGATCGCCGCCGCGCAGGAGCAACGCGGCATCCTGCTAATCAATACGGGCAACGGCAAGGGCAAGTCGAGCGCCGCCTTTGGCGTCCTCGCGCGTGCCCTGGGGCACGGCTTGCGGGCGGCAGTCGTGCAGTTCGTCAAGGTACGTTCAGATACCGGCGAAGAAGCCTTCTTCCGTTCGCAGCCAGGGGTTCACTGGCACGTCGGCGGCGAAGGCTTCACCTGGGAAACCCGGGATCGCGAGCGCGACGCCCGTGCCGCGGCAGCCGCCTGGCAGATCGCCTGCGATCATCTGGCCAATCCCGACATCGACCTCGTCATCCTCGACGAGCTGACCTACGCCTTCAAGTACGACTGGCTGTCGCTCACCGCAGTACTTGCCACCCTGCAGGCAAGGCCGGCCATGCAGCACGTGCTCATCACCGGCCGCGGCGCACCGCCGGCGCTGCGCGAGATCGCCGACACCGTGACCGACATGGTCATGGAAAAGCACGCCTTCAAGGCCGGCGTCAAGGCGATGCCTGGAGTCGAGTACTAGCGGCCTGCGGCTGGGGCGGCGGGCACGCGGCGCCTGGAAGCTCTGGCGAAAGCAGATCCGTCCGACCTGAGCGGGCGCAGGCGTTCCCGCGTCGAAGGCTGGCAGAGATCCTGCCGCGCGGGGATGCCGCCGGCGCCGTCGGCCAGTCATCGCGGCGATGAGCCGGCTGCGCGCGCCGCGCGCGGTCACCTCAACCGACACTCCGGCTGGTCTGGCCGAACGGCCAGACCGCACTCCCGACTCCGACCGGTTCAGCCCGGCTCCGCCGGCTACTGTTGACCCTGGGCGAGCCGGAACCCGAACTCGTGGTGGCGGTAGCCCGGCTCGATCCTGATCTGCGAGGCGGAACGTACAGAGCTACCGCCGTTGCTCCACGAGCCCCCGCGCACAACGCCAACATGGCCTGCCTTGAGGCCAAGTGGGTCGTTCTTCTCACCCGTTGGGCTGAGGAACACAGCCCAACAACGGGAGCAAATCCCGGCGATCTGGGCGCCACAGAGCCGCCGAAAGCCCTGATCGTGTCGGGCTGGGGCTGCGCCTGAAGCGATGATCCATGCTACGGCCATCATTGGAGCTCGCCTTGGTCTTCTCGAGCCGCGCTGTAAGGACTCGCCGCTACTGGCCGACCAACCCGCATCGATCCTTGTGGAGACCCGCATGCCCCGATCCGTCGCCTTGCCTCTGCTGCTGCTCGCCGCCCTCGCTCGCGCGGCTGGCGTGCACGCCGCCCCGCCGGCTGCCTGCGAGCGTAGCAGCCCGCCGCATACGGTGGCGCTCGTCGAGCTCTATACGTCGGAGGGCTGCAGCAGTTGTCCGCCGGCCGACCGCTGGCTGAGCGGGCTGGCGGCGCGCTACGGGGCCGACCGGATCGTCCCGTTGTCGCTGCACGTGGACTACTGGGACTACATCGGCTGGCAGGATCCGTATGCGCAGCGGCAGTTCGGCGAACGCCAGCGCGAACTCGGCCGCTTCGCCACCAGTCCGACGATCTACACCCCGGAGGTCTTCGTCGGCATGCGCGAGCTGCGCAACTGGCGCGATCCGGTCACTTTCGACCGGCGACTGCAGGAGATCAACCGGCAACCCGCAGGTGCCGAGATCCGGCTCGCCATGCGCAGCGTCGGGGCACGCTCGATTGAGGCGACGGCGAGCTTCAGCCGGGCCGACGGGGCAACCGGGCGCAGCGGACTGCAGGGCGTCCTGGTGCTGTATGAAGACCGCCTGAGTTCGTCCGTGCAGCGCGGAGAAAACCGCGGCGCGCTGCTGCAGCACGATCGCGTCGTCCGCTTCTGGTCACCGCCGCTGCCACTGCGACAGGGACGGACAGCCCAGCCGCTGCGCCAGACGTTGCCGCTCGCCGCCGACTGGAATCCTGCCCGACTCGGGCTCGCCGCCTTTGTCCAGGATGTGCGCAGCGGCGAGGTACTGCAGGCCGTATCGCTGCCCGCCTGCATCGCGTCGCAGCATTGAAGGCGCGACGGCGTCTTCCGCCACGACTGCCCGTCGCCGCGCGGTAGCAGCCATGTGACGCTGATTCGCAGCATCCAAGGCAGACCTTGTCGCGCATCCGCCGGTGACCGCAGCGGTCGGGTCGAATCCGCTTCCGGATTCATTTCCATGTGCCACGTTCCGTCAGCAGGACCTGGCGATCCGTCCGGACTTCCAGCGTGCCTTTCTCGCCGTCCCCGTCTTCCCAGACGAAGTAGTGGGTCTTGCCCTTGCGAAAGCGGTAGCCGAGAAAGCGACAAGGCGTCACGCCGTCGCCACAGGTGGTATGCATCGTTTCGCCGCGCAACTCGAGCGTCGCGCCGTTTTTCTTGTTGATACCCTTGTAACTGACCCTTTCACACGTCACATTCCCCTCAGGACAACGAACGGTGATCTCGACCATGTGGTTCTCGGTCTCCAGGATGTGCTTGGGAAAGGCATCCGCGGCCAGCAGGACAGTGCTGAGGAGAAACAACGTGACGATGCTGGCCAGGGTTTTCATCGAAGTCATCCTTGCTCTGCGATTCGGGCGAGCTGTTCGGGATCGGTCGGCACCCTTTCCCCGGATCACGACTGCGGTCAGGGCCGGCCAGAGCGGGGAACCGTTGCGGAAGTTGCGTGGCGCGATCTGCAGACGTTCTTCTACCACTCTTCATCGCCGCACGGCTAGCCCCGGCTCGAGACGATCGCGGGAACCGGCGGCTCTGCAGCACCCCGGCAATCGGCAATTCGCCTTGCAATCCCGAGAACGGAGTGTAGACTATCCGAAAAAGGAGTTACCGGATGAACCTTGCCTATGCCTACCCCGCCAGCCGTTTCGAACCGGCGGCTCTGGTCGATCTCAATGCGCGCGCCGAGCGCGAGCGTCTGTCGAAGTCGGCGCTACAGGGCTTCTTCAATCTGGCCACTGCCTGGCGGCTGCGCGACGAAGACGCGCGCGAGCTGCTCGGCGGCTTGTCGAGCAGCGCCTTCTACGAGTGGAAGAAGAACCCCGACCGGCTGCTCGAAGTCGATCGGATCACACGCATCTCCTACCTGATCGGCATCTACAAGGCCTTGCACATTCTCTACGGCGACAAGCTGGCCGACGAGTGGGTCAGCCTGCCGAACAGCAACCGGATTTTTGCCGGCCGCTCGCCGCTCGCTTTCATGCTTGGCGGCGGTCTGCTGGCGATGCAGACCGTTCGCAAACTGCTCGAAGCGCGGCGCGGCGGCATATGAGCCCGCCACAGCCGCGCCTGTCGCGCCTGCGCCGGATCGATACGGTACGGCTGATTCCTTCGCGCTTTGCCGAGCGCGAGGATTCGGTGCTGACCGCAATCGCCGAGAACCTCGACCACCTGCGCGACCTCTTCGAACTCGACAACGCTACCAACGAGCGGCTGATCGGCGAGCGTGGCGGGCTGCCGGGAATCGGCGTCGACGAACTGGTTTTCGGCGTGCCGAACTTCCGCATCGTCAATGCCGCCTTCACCTACCCGCGCCCGGAAGGTAGCCGCTTCAACGACGGCGAGCGCGGCGCTTGGTATTGCGCTTTCGAACTGGAAACGGCACTCGCCGAGATCATTTTCCACAAGACCGTCGAATACCAGGAAATCGGCCGCTTCGACGACAGCGTCAACTATCAGGAACTGCTCGCCGACTTCAGCAGCGAGTTCCACGACTTGCGCGACGCGCCGACCTTTTCCGCCTGCCTCGACCCCGGCAGCTATGTCGCTTCGCAGAGTCTCGCCGCACGCCTGCTCGACGCCGGCTCGCTGGGAATCATCTACCCCAGCGTGCGCCGCGCTGGCGGTACCAACCTCGCCTGCTTCCGACCGGCGCTGGTCGGCAATCCCCGCCGCGCGGCGTCGTTTCGCCTGACCTGGGCGGGCAGCCAGCAACCCCAGGTGGAGAGACTAGGCCGCCAGGAAACACCAGGCGACGCACTGGTCGAATTGGCACTCAGGGCCGAATGAGCCTGCGGATCGTCCTCACCCAGGGTGGCGCCCTGCATCTCCCAGAGCGGGCGCGCACGAGCTTTCATCAACCAAGCAATACAGGTGGACGATCGCCAAGCATTTACTCACGACGTAAGCCAAGCAAGGATGAAATCCGTTCGTCTGGTTTGGGAACCCACATGTCGACGCTCCTAGTCTCCTCAAAAGGCCAGATCGTGTTACCCGGTGCATTGCGGCGCCGGCTCGGTATGGGTCCAGGCGCCAGGATCGAGGTGCTCGAAGAACGGGACGGACTGAAGCTGCGCGTTGTCCGTTCGGTCGCGACAGCCGACGTGACTGGCATAGCGGGTATGGTCAAGGCGCCAGTACGCGGTGTCCCACATCGCCTGGAGGATTTCGACCCAGCCTCACTGCTGACCCGTTCGCGGCGCGGCAAGCCATGAGGGCCCTGGATACGAACGTCTTGGCCCGGGTTCTTCGTCGACGACACCGACGATGCACAGGCCGCAGAACAGCGGCCAGCGGCCGTCGCAGCGCTCGCCGAACGATCGTTCGTCTCAGTGACCGTGCTGCTGGAATTGGAATGGGTCCTGCGTGGGTTCTATGAACTGCCAAAGAGAGACGTTTCTCCCGTGTTTCAGGCGCTGGCGAGCATCGAGCAGATTACGCGGGAAGACCGCGACGCGGTCCTGGTGGCGGTCGATGCGTTCGACAAGGGGCTCGATTTTGCTGATGCGCTGCACCTGGCGCGCAGTTCGCGTGCTTCTCGCTTTGCGACATTCGACCCACGACTGGCGAAGCGGGCAAGGGGTCTCGCGTTGGCGCCGCCAGTGGAGTTGCTGGTCTGAAGTGACTGGAACCTGTCTCAGAATAGCTGTGGACGCCGCTGATGTTCCACTACAACGATTGATGCTTACTCTGGCCCATCACCGCGCTGAACTGTTCGACGATTGGCGCGTCGACACGCACCGGCGACTCACAGCCGGTCGCAGGCACACACGCGGCATCGTTCAAGCGCCCCAGACGCCGACACCGCAAGCATTTGCGGCCTGCTGCAAAGCCTTGTCGCGCGTTGCAAGTGGCAGGCCATCGGCCAAAGCGGCCTCCAGGTACAAGGCGTCGTAACTGGTGAGTTGATGCTGCGCTGCCAGCGCATGCAGTTCAAACGCCGAGGCTGTGGAATCGCGCAGGCGGATCGGCAGATTCTGCAAACGCCGAAGCAGTTCGACAGCCTTCCCGGTGGTGATCCTATTGCGCCGCTCCAGTGTCAGCAGCACATTGACCACTTCGACATTCCACCAACGCGGCGCCACGGCATGACCGGAAGCCAGGGCGTCGAGGGCCGCCTCCGTGTAGTCGTCCGCCTGTTCCTCCAACAGCCAAGCGATGCTGACCGAACAATCGACGACGTACAGCGCCGCAGCCATCAGCGGCGTCCCTCGGCAACCAGTTCCGCGATATCGACAGGCCCGACGCGGACAGTGCTGCGCGTCTTGCGCAAGGCGGCAATGGCAGCCGCTGCGTCGACCTGAGCCTGCTCACCCTCCGGCGCGCGAATCTCGGCCACGGGCTTTCCCCGGCGGGTGAGCACGACCACCTCGCCCTCGGCAGCACTCTGCACAAGCTGCCCAAGCGATGCTTTGGCTTCAAAAATACCGACAGTGATCATTTTCAACAGACCTGTTCAACAATCCTGTTGATGAATATAATACTCAATCCCGGCCGAGGCAAGTCGCTCATTCACTCACCCTTCGTCAGTCCGCGAGATTGTTCGAGCCTGACCCGTTTGCGCGCGTTTTCGCGATAGCAGTTCTCCCCTCTCCGCAGATTGGCCACCAGCCTCCACGTGCGTGGCTGCGGACGGACGACGCCGCTCGTGACCGCTCGGCGCCGGGGCGCAGGCACTCCGGAGGCGATCCGCACGGGCACGTGCTATCCTCGAGGCCTTCGCCGGTCGGCCCGCAACGGGATGTGCGGAGGAAACCAAGCCGCGCGCCAGAGCTCGCGCACCCCGGGGAAAGGAAGTGACCATGCCCGCTGAGGCGCTGTAACCATGCCGCACTGTCCCGCGATGCTGATCGCCGCTGCCGCTTCCGGCCAGGGCAAGACCACCGTGACGGCGGCCCTGGCCCGGTTGCACGCCCGCCAGGGACGGCGGGTCACCGTTTTCAAATGCGGTCCCGATTTCCTCGACCCACAGATCCACGCCGTCGCCAGCGGACGCGCGTGCTACAACCTCGACCTCGGCATGTGCGGCGAGGACGACGCGCGCATCCGCCTGGCGCGCGCCGCTGCCGATTCCGACCTGATCCTGATCGAGGGCGTCATGGGCCTGTTCGACGGCCAGCCGTCGGCGGCCGACATCGCCTGCCTGTTCGGCATTCCGGTGCTGGCGCTGATCGACGCACGGGCGATGGCACAGACCTTCGGCGCCGTCGCACACGGACTGGCGACTTACCGGCCCGGGCTGCCGTTTGCCGGCGTACTGGCGAACCGCGTTGGCAGCCCCTATCACACCGACTTGCTGCGCAACAGCCTGCCGGCGGGAATGGGCTGGTTCGGCGCCGTGCCGCGCAGCGACGACAGCCTGCCGGAGCGCCATCTCGGGCTGTTGCAGGCCGCCGAGATCGCCGACCTGGCGGGCCGCCTCGACCGCCTCGCCGACGCTCTGGCGGCCTCGGCGAGCG
>JAFLDL010000067.1 GCA_017302435.1 Candidatus Accumulibacter necessarius | reverse complement strand
AATCTCATCCGCCTCTCCCCGACCAAGCGCAAGGGCGGTCTCAAGGTTCAGCGCCTCATCGCCGCTACCTCCGATACCTTCCGCGCGGAACTGCTCGGTCTTGTATAAGATTCATGCAATTGCCCTGTGTAATCCCCGAGGCGCCGCGCCGACAGGATTTCGGCAGCGATATCGGCTAGACTGGCAGGCTTTGTCTCGGACGTGCCCTCTTGAATCGCTCTCAGGCCAATCTCCTGCTACTCGCCGTCGCCGTCATCTGGGGTTCGGCCTTTGTCGCCCAGGCTGAGGGAATGGCCGGCGTCGGGCCACTGACCTTCACTGGCATCCGCTTCCTTCTCGGAACAGCGATCGTGCTGCCGCTCGCCTGGCGTGAGTGGCAATTGCTTGCCGCGCGCGGTGCCCGACCGCTGCCCGCGGACGCGCTTGGCGTCAGTGCCCTCGGTGTGCTCCTGATGCTCGGCGCGGCTCTGCAGCAGATCGGCATCGCCAGCACGACGGTCACCAACGCCGGCTTTCTGACCGCACTCTACGTGCCGCTGGTACCGCTGCTGGCCTGGCTGATTCTGAGGACAAGGCCGCACTGGTCGGTGTGGCCGACGTCGCTCGGCTGCCTGGTCGGGACCTGGCTGCTCTCGGGCGCCCAGCAGTTTGACCCACTGGTCGGCGATGCCTGGGTAATTGCCAGCACCGTTTTCTGGGCCTTGCACGTGCTCTTTGTCGGACGCATCGCCGACCGCATCGCGGCGCCATTCCTGGTCGCCTGCGGACAGTTCCTGGTCTGCGGACTGATCAGCCTGCTCTGCGCCGGGCTGAGCGAAGTGATCACCCTGGCGGGAATTCGCCAGGCTTTGCTGCCGATTGTCTACGCCGGCGCGGTTTCGGTGGCCATCGGGTTCACTGCCCAGGTGGTTGGGCAGCGCTATGCGCAACCGGCCGACGCCGCGATCATCCTCTCGGCCGAAACGGTCTTCGCCGCGCTCTTCGGTTTCCTCCTCATGGGGGATCGCCTGAACGCGAACGGTGTCGCTGGCTGCGCCCTGATTCTCGTCTGCATCGTCGTCGTCCAGGTTGCGCCAATGACCCTGGCTGGACAGCGGGCCCGGGCAAGCAGACGATCACCCGACGGCTGAGGAGCGGCTTTCGCCACCTGCCAAGATCCTCCGGATCAATGCCCTGACCGAGCATGGTGGTGCCACTGAACACCCCCTGCTCGCCAGGAATCGGTTTTGGCTGCCAAACGCCACCTACTTGTGCATGCGCATCAGAGTGCTCTTGCCGAACAAGCTCTCGACGAGGTCCACCGCCAGCTCGGCGGTCATGTTCCGCAGATCAAGCGCCGGGTTGAGTTCGACGATATCGAGCGAGCACAGCCGCCCGGTATCAGCGATCATTTCCATGCACAGCTGCGCCTCGCGATAGGTCGGACCGCCACGGACCGTGGTTCCCACTCCGGGTGCGATTTCCGGGTCCAGGAAATCGACATCGAGGCTGACGTGCAGGTGGGTTGCCGAACCAACGCCGGCCAGCGCCTGCTCCATCGTTTGGCGGATGCCGACCTCGTCGACATAGCGCATGTCGAAGACTTCAATGCCGATTTCGGCCAGCAGGCGCTTTTCCCCTTCGTCTACACTGCGGATGCCGATCTCGCGAATATCCTGCGGCGACATGGCGGGGACGTGGCCACCAATTTCTGTCAGTTGAGATGGGCCATGACCGCACAGACAGGCGCCCGGCATGCCATGGATGTTGCCACTGGGGGTCATCGTCGCGGTGTTGAAATCGGCGTGCGCGTCGAACCACAGCACGCGCAGATGCCTTCCGGTTTCACGGCAGTGCCGCGCGACGGCGCTGATCGAACCGATGGCCAGGCAGTGGTCCCCGCCGAGCATGATCGGGAGGCGCCCGTCTTTCAGTTCCGCATGCACCGCAGCGTGCACGCTGCTGTTCCACGCCACGACTTCGCGCATGTGACGGAAACCATCGACCGCCGGCAACTCGGGATTGGCCGGACCGCTCAGGTTGCCGCAATCCCTGACCTCGACACCGAACTGGGCAATCGCCCTGGCAATGCCGGCAACGCGCAGCGCCTCCGGCCCCATTCGGGCGCCCGGCGTTCCGGCGCCCACGTCGGTGGGAACGCCGATGAGGCTGACGGGAAGTGTGGTCATCAAGGTCTGCAGACTCCTTGGCAATCAATCAGGCGGCCAAAGCCACGGCGGCGAGAACCGGGCCTTGCGCGTCGCGATTGTCGGCGATGAAGCCGAACAGGTTTTTCGGGTTGCTCAGCGTCGGGATGAGGGAGATAGTCTGCGTCATTTTCAGTTCGACCGCCATATCGCACATGTAGCACAGCACGATAGTGGCCGCCAATTGGAGCTGGAGCTGCTGTATGGCGAGATAGGCAGATTGACAAGGGGTATACCCGGTACCCGTTCTACGTAGTCGGGTAATCCATCCTGCGAATGCGGGTCACACCGGAGCAATCCGGGGTTCGAGTCGGTTCAGCGAGTCGCGTTGGCTTGCGGGGTCAAGCCACCAGAAATATTGCGCGACCTCTACGCATCGCTTCCCTACCTGCATCTTCTCTCATCATCGGGGGTGGCCGGATCATGCTCAGCGTTGCCGCGGCTGGCTGACAGCCTGGTCAACGACTTTCCAGAACTGCTCAAGGGTCGCCAGCAGCGCCGGCGCGCCCATTATTGGGTAGGTGGCGTACACCGCGATTACCAGTCGTCGGTCAAAATCGACATACAGGCTGTTGCCATGGGGACCAATGATGGCCACCCGGTTGGGTTTGCCGCCGAGGTGCATGAAGCCATAGCGTTGCTCGCTGCCCTTCGGCAGGCCGGGCACTTCCGGACTGCGGATGCCTGACGAGGCGGTCAACGTCTCGACGAACCACGCTGGGATTCGGCTGCGACTGCGGCTGACGCGGGCGTCGAGGAGCAACTGGCCGAGGCGGCCAAAGTCGCGCAGCGAGAGACCCAGACCGTCGGCAAGTTCTATACCTTGTGCGTCTGTCAACCAGAACACCGGCTGTTCATGCCGACTGCGTATCAGCAACTGCTCGCAGAACAAACGGGCCAGCGCGATGGCGTTACTCTCGGCCAGCAACCAGGCCAACAGGTCGTCGTCCGGGTTGCCGGCGAACGGGGGAACTTCCTGCTCGACCAGTGGCTTGTCCCAGCGGCCCGGTTGAGAGAGCCACGAACGGATACCTGTCGCCGGCTGACTGCTTGTCCAGCCGCCTGCCTGGCGCCACTGCGCCAACTCTTCCGGTGCCCAGGCATGCCGCTCCTGGCCCTGCAACAGGCGCTGAACCGACAGCTTGCGCAAGCCCGGCTGGCTGTTCAGGGCAGGGATGAAACGGGTGACGGACTTGTCTCCCGTCAGTTTGCCCTGGGCGATACTCATCGCGCCCAAAAGCGCCAGCAACGGTCGCGTCGCCTGCAACAGTAGGCGCGGCTCGCCAGCGCGCAGGCCGTTGCGGTAACGTTCGCTGAGGATTCTTCCGTTGTGGAGGACAAGGACCCCGTCGACATCGAGGCGGCTGTCGAGGAGGAAGCCGAGGTCGCGTTTGCGGCCATCGAGGGGGTCGGTGGTCTCCAGGCGATCGATCTCGAGCGGGCGCGGTGCGACGCGCAGGGCTTCGGCGCCGGCGGCCGGGCGAAGCCGCCGGGCAGGCATGAACACGTCGGCTGCCTGCAAGCTGACGCGCTGATTCTCGACCGCCAGCCAGTTGTCCTTGTCGATCCATTGGCCGATCTTTCCCCTGCCGGCCGCAACCGCTTCAAACTGGCAGCTCGGAACGGCCCCGGCGGTAGAAATGGTGGTGGCAAGGACCAGCGAAAGCATCGTCAGCCGGCGTTTCATCGTGAGATCTCCCGGGGTTCGAGGGCTGGGCGGGCGAGCAATCGTTCGGCCGCTTCGCGGGCCACGTCATTCAGGTTGCCATGCACTCGCTGCATGCCGCGCAGCCAGGCGGCGTCGGTCGCATCATCGGCGAGCAGTGGCTGCAGGTGATCGAGCCATGGCGTACAGCCGAGTTCGCGGGCATCGGCCGCCAGCAATTCCAGCAGCTCGGCGAGACTTTCCCGCAGCGGCCGCTGGCCGAGCGCGACGGGATCGGAAATCATCGCCGCCATGCCGTATCGACAGGCCTGGAATTTGTTGTAGCGCGCGACATGCACCTGCCGCGCCACCTGCAGATCCGGCCGCGTGCGCAGCAGCCAGCGGCTCAGCGCCTGTGCCAGTGCCGCCAGAGCGGTGGCACTCTCGATGCTCAGTGGCGTGTCGCAAACGCGAATCTCGACCGTTCCGAATTCGGGCTTGGGCCGCACGTCCCAATACAGGTCCTTGATGCTGGCGGCGATGCCGCAGGCTTGCAGCATGCCGAAATAGCGGACGAACTCCTCCCAGTTGGCGAGCGGCGGGCACTGCCCGCTGAGCGGGAAGGCCGAGACGGCGTTGAGACGGGCCGACTGGAAAAAGGTATCGACACCATCGACGAATGGCGACGAAGCCGAGAGAGCGACAAATACCGGCACGTACACGCCGAGCGCCTGCGTCAGCCAGATCGCATCGTCGGCCGAAGTACAGCCGACGTGGATGTGCTGGCCGAAGACAGTGAACTGCTTGGCAAGGTAGCCGTAGCGCTGGTACAGCGCGTCAAAGCGCTCGCCGCTGCAGATGCGCCGTTCCGGCCAGCGGTGGAAGGGATGCGTGCCACCGCCACAGACGGCAATGTGGTTGCGCGCACAATGTACCCGCAGGATCTCGCGCAGGCCCGCGAGATCGGCGGCGATTCCTCCTGCGCTTGCCCGTGGCAGGGTGCTGACTTCGATCATGCTCTCGGTAATCTCCAGCTTGATGTCGCCGAAGCGTCCGTCGTAGTCGAGGCTGGCCAGCAGGTCGGTCGCGCCACGGGTCAGGTCAAAGTCGCGCAGGGACAGCAGTTGCAGTTCCAGTTCAACGCCCAGCGTCAGCGGTTCGCTGTGCCTGAATTCCCCCAGAGACTTGCTCATCCGATACCTCCCTTGCCAGTTTCGCTGCCTGCAGTTTCGCCTGACTTGCGCAGCGCGATGCGGCACAGCGCCGGCCCGGCCAGTTCCATGAGGGCTGCGGCGAAGAGCGACAGAGCCAGCGCCGAACGACCGATTTCCGGGTACAGGCCGGCGATTTCATAGGCCATGAAGACAGCCGTTGCCGACAGCGGCTGGATTCCGGTGGCGACCAGCAGCCGCTTCGGCAGCGGCAGGCTGCCGCCGGCAGCAGCCAGCGCTGCCGCCTTGGCCGCGGCACGAACCAGCAGCAGTCCAATCGCCTGCAGCCCGGTCAGCCAGGTGAACTCCTGCCACGGCAACGAGGCGCCAACGATCACAAAGAGAATGATGGCGAGCAGCCAGTGGCCTTCGGGGAGTGCGGTGTAGCGCAGCGTCTGCCGCTCATCGATCTGCGCCAGCAGGACACCCATCAGGAACAGCGTCAGAAAGACCGGGACCGCCAGCATGCGGGCCAGGCCAACGGCCAGCAAGGCGCTGGCGACGAGGATGAAGACCTGGGCCAGCGAACGCTTCGGCAGCAAGCGGGCGATAAGCAGCGCGAGGCGGGCAACCCCCCAGGCGATGAGCAGCGCGCCAACGGCAACCCATAGCGGATGGACCACGGCATTCAGCCAGTCCTCGCTTTGCTCGGCGTGGATGACGCCGAGCACCAGCGTGAACACGACGAAGGAGGCCGCAGAAGCGATCGCCGTATGCAGGACGATCCGTTCCGTCACCACGCCCTGCGCTTTGGATTCCTCGATCGTAAGCAACACGACGGCAGGCGCCGAGGCCATCGTGACTGCCGCCGTGGCGGCCGCCCAGGCCGGGCTTTGCCCGATCAGCAGGAGGGCGAAGGAGAAGATCAGGATGAAGGAGAGGCTGATGTCGATCAGCGTGCTGCGTAGCAGTTCCGGGTTGTGTCGCAGCCAGCCGAGGTCGAGCCGTCGGCCGACCTCGAGCATCAGCAGCCCGAGGGCTGCGTCCGCTATCGGCCGTGCCTGCGCCAATGCCTCAATGCTGATCCAGCCGAGCAGTGACGGTCCAAAGATGGTACCGGCGAGCACATAGCCGATCACCTTTGGCCAGCCGACGCGCGCGTGCAACCACTCACCGATCAGCAGCCCAACGACCAGCAGCAGACTGAACAAGGCCAGCGAGTCGATGCTTTCCGGAAACGGTGGCAGGAAGAAGAGTCGTTCGAGCAGGGTCTCCCAGCCTAGGCGCAAGGGGGCGAGCAGGTCGTCAGGCATGGCGGAGCGAGTCGCCAGGATGGCCATCGCCAACGTGCGACACGGGAAGTCGTCGGGTCTTTGGCAGGCGAGCGCGAATCACCATAGGCGGCCTCGCGCAGCGTTCAGGAACTCGTCCAGAATCGGCGTGCAGTCCAGCAGCGTCGGGCAGCCGGGCGGATGAAACTCGGGGTGCCATTGGAGACCGAGGACGTAGGGCTTGCCTTCGAGCCGGACGGCCTCGACCATTTCGTCATCAGCACCGCGCGCCTCGACACGCAGGCCCCGGCCCAGCGCCCGGATCGCCTGATGATGAATGGAGACGGTGCTGCCGCGCGTCACCTTCGGGTACAGGCGTGCGAGACCGGAACCGGCGTCCCAAACGATGTCGTGGAAGTGGCGATCGTAGTCGGCATGTACGTGAACGCCTGCCTGCGTCACCTGGGTGGCAATGTCCTGGTAGAGGGTGCCGCCCAGCGCGACATTGATCAACTGCGCGCCACGGCATATTCCGAGCACTGGCCTGCCGGCTTCGACGAATTCGTGGAACAGTTCCATCTCGTAGGCATCACGCAGTCGGTCACCGGCCCAGTCCGGGTGCAGCGGCTCCTCGCCGTAACACTGCGGGCAGATATCCGCGCCGCCCTGCAACACCAGACCGTCGAGATACTGTGGATAGTCCGAGAGGCGGATGCTGCTGCGGTGAACGATGCCGTCGCCGCTGACCGAGGGAATCATGAAGACCATGACATCGCGGGACATGACCCAGTGCGCGACCGATTGCTCCAGGTATTGCAACGATTTGGACTGCAACCCGGTCGCGCCCGGCTGCGGGTGGTAGATGCGGGCCGATAGCCCGATGCGAAGGGGACGTCTGCTCATGGCGATCATTCTCCTCAGGGGACCGGCGTAGCCGGAGTAGCAAGGCGCCTTGGCATGAGCCGGGTCGCTTCACCAAAGCCCTTGATGGCAGTTTGACTAGCCAATGGCCCGAACAACTGCATCAGCAGGATGGTCATGCAAAAGGAGGGGCCAAGCCCACCGAATCCTCGCTGAAATGGAATACACTAAGGCAACTGGGAAAAACATTGTCTCTGAATGTAATTCATGATTCCGAGTTGTGCAACCCGATTCTCGATCTGTGCTGTGAAAACGAACCCTGATACCCCACCGTCACTGCTGACAATGGAAGTGCTGCAGCAATTCCGGCTGGTTTTTGGCGCCCTGCGCCAGCATTTCCGTCTGGTCGAGGAACGTTGTGGTCTGTCTGGTTCCCAGATGTGGGTTCTGCAGGAAGTCGAGCGCCACCCCGGAATCGGGATCAGCGACCTGGCAAGTCGCATGGGGATTCATCAGTCCACCTGCAGTCTGCTGGTCGACAAGCTGGTAGGCCAGGAATGCCTGACGAAGAGCCGCCACCATGGGGACCAGCGCCGGGTGGGCGTACGCCTGGCGCAGAAGGGTATCTCGGCCCTTTCGCTGTTGCCGGGGCCGGCGGAAGGTATCCTGCCGGATGCCCTTTCCCGGCTACCGAGTGTGGTGTTGAAAACATTGCATATCAACCTGGATGAGTTGATTGCCCACCTGCCCGGCAAGGATCAGTCCTGTGTCGGCATGCCCCTGGCGGAGATGGTCAGGCGGTCCGGGGGCGAAGGGACCTAGCATGGCGCGCAAGGGATTTTGCTCGTTGACACTGTCGGTCCTGATCCTGGCCGCTTGCGCCGCTACGCTACCGCGCGAACCACCCTCGCTTGAGCCACCGTCAACGCTTCCCAATCAAGCGGCGCCGGCAGTCAGTGACGAGCAACTCATCAGCACCGTCGACATCGAGCGCAGCATTTTCTTTGCCAGGCGATCGACGGCGGTCAATCCTGCCGAGCTTTACAAACTGCGGCAGCAAGCGCAGCGCCTGCTGGCCGACCCGAAGCTGGTGGTGACACTGGTCGGGCATACCGACGATCTGGGTAGCGCGTCGTACAATCTGGCGATTGCAGAGCAGCGGGTGAGTAGCGTTTATCAACTCCTGCGCAAACACGGTGTGCCGAGAAAACAGTTGCTTCGCTACGCCGTCGGGCGAGAAAAGGTGGCGCGAGCTTGTGGTTCGAGGGAATGCCGCGCCAAGATGCGGCGTGTCGAGTTTGTGTACCCGCAATAGTGCTCGCGAACGAATAGCCGCACCCCCACAGATCAGCCAGGGAAGCGGCGTGCGGCGCCAAGCCCCCCGCGATCGCTTCCAGAAATCGCCATGGCCCGCCTGTTACCCTTTCCGCAGCACGAGACGCTCGCAGGGGAAGCACATTGATGCTCCCCGGAGTGGGTCATCGGCTCCGAGAGGTTCCCGCGCCAGGTACAGCCGGAGCTGTCGCGCTGCGTGGCGGGCGCGTTGACCCGGCCGGCCTTCCTCGCACAGACGGGGTGGGAGTGTCTTGCGCGAGCCCCCGGCCCAAGTTGCTGCGCGGCTGGATCAAAGGCACAATACGCGAGCCCGCATGCCGCGGAGCTCACCTTCGATTTCTTGCTTTCCTTGATGGAAAAGTGGTTTTCGCAATGAGCAATTTTGGGGATTTCATCTGGCTGATCGCGTCGACCTTCCTTTTCGTGGGGTGTCTCCTGATACTCTTCCGGATGATTTCCGACCTCTTCCAGGACAGCGCACTCGGCGGTGGCTCCAAGGCCCTGTGGCGCATTTGCCTGCTATTCGTGCCGATGTTGACGGCACTGGTGTATGTGGTCACTCCTAGCAAAGGGATGGTCAAACGGCAGCGCGTCTCCTCCGAGCGCTCGCGGTCCGCGGCGGAGCCCTACATCCAGCAGGTAGCCGGGACATCGCCCGCCGAACAGATCCCTGACGCCAAGGCGCTGCTCGATGCCAACACGATCAATCAGGAAGAGTTCGCCAGGCTCAAAAGGCCCTCCCCTGAACGCAGCCCCGCAGGCGGTGCCGGCGGGCCGCCTGAGCTCCTTCCCCTCACCCTCAAACACTCTGGAGCAAGTCAATGAACCGAATTCCATTCATCCATCCCCCGGTGGCCGCTGCCGCACTGGCGCTGGCGCTGCTGCCAACAGTTGCCGACGCCCAATCGCGCGTGCAGTACGGACGCATCACCAAGGTTGTTGCCACCACCGTCACCGACACCACGGCCCAGAACGTCGGCACCATCCTGGGCGGCGGCATCGGCCTAGCCACGGGCAGCGGGCAGTCCGGTAGCAACCGTGCCCTGCGCACCCTCGGTGGTGCAGCCGCCGGTCGGGGGGTCGGCCACCTCGCTGGACGATCGCAGGCCTTCGAATACACGGTCCTGATTGGCGGCATGACAAGCACCCGCATCATTTCCGACCAGGCGGGCAAGCGCGTCGGTGACTGCGTGGCGATCGAACAGGGCCAGTTCAGCAACATCCGGCTGGTGTCCGACGACCGCTGCGCAGCCATGCCGACGGGACAACCCGGTGCTACGGCCGCCGCGGCCGACGACGTGCAGGCCGCCAGTGCCTGCGACCAAGCCAAACAGCAGGCTTTGAAGGCCGACACCGACGAGGCCTTCACGCTCGCCGAGCGCCGCATTCGCCTGTTGTGCGGCGAGTGATACTGAAAATCCTGGCGTCCGGGTTTCCCGGGGCTGCTTCGAGTATCGCAAGGGATTCAATGATGCGTGCCCAAATCATTACTGAGTAACGGCACCGCCGACAACACGGTCTGGCGACGGCCGTCGGCAGGGAAGTGCTGTTCGTCAAGGGAGCGCCGGAAGTCATCATGGACAACTGCGACCGACAGCAGACCGTGGGTGGACAGCCGGCGCCGAGATCCAGGAAATGAATCAGGCAGCGTTGGAGAAAGCGGTGAGCGACGTCGATGTGTTCTCGCGCCAGTCCCGAGCACAAGCTCCGCCTGGTGAAGGCGATCCTGTTTCTCCTTCCGACCAATTTCGCGCAGGCCCTGGTCACCGCGGTGGCGATTTTCCTCGGCTTCACGCTGCCGATCGCCGCGCAGCAGGTGCTGTGGGGCAACAGGGTGACCTCGCTGACGTTCGGGCTGGTGATCTGTTTCGATCCGCATGAGTTCTACCTGCTCAACAGCCGCTTCCTGCTCGACGCTTCACTTTCGAGAAATTCATCATTCGTTCGAGCGCTTCACTGGGACAGGCGGGCACTGCGGAACTAATCCAGAATTGCGGCCAGCGCCAGAACATAGAGCGCGCCGACCGACAACTGCAGCGCCGCGATGGGCAGCCCGATCCGCAGGAACTGCATGAAGCTCACGCGACTGCCATGCGAGGCGCAGATACCGATGGCGACGACATTGGCCGACGCGCCGATCAGCGTCGCGTTGCCACCGAGGGTGCCACCGAACATCATCGCGACGAACACCGGCAGGGTGGCCGTCGGCCAATGGACAAAACCGGGAGCCAGCGCGACCTCCGGAGCGGCACCGGCCGCCACCAGGTAGCCGGTGACCATGACCAGTGCGGCGGCGACCACCGGGATATTGGCCAGCAGGCTCGACAGGACTCCGATGCCGGCCAGCAAGACGAAAGCCACAGGCATCAAATCGGCACCGAACCAGTGGTAGACCTGGATCGACAAGCCCTGCAGCAACTCGGTCTTGATGAAGGCCTGAACCAGCGTGAAGATGGCGCCGAGAAACAGGATCGTCTTCCAGTCGACAGCGCGGATCACCTCGCCGACCGGCTCGATGCGCACACCATAGACCACGAGCAGCGCCAGGGCCGCACCGATGATCGCCACCTGAGGCGGGACGATGCGCGTCGGCAGGGACTCCCCGATCATGAACAGGGTCACCATGAGCAACAGCACGAGCAGCGACAACACCAGGAAACCGGGTCGCTCAATGGCAACGGGTGGGCGCTCCTCCGGCAGGATCACCCGCGCCGCCCAGATCTTCGGCAACAGCAACGGCAGCAGCGGCACAACCGCGAGCACGGCCAGCACGCCACCCAGGCTGACCATCCGCAGATAGTCGAGGAAGGACAGCCCGATCGCACTGCCTACCAGAAAAGTGGCGGGGTCGCCCACCAGGGTGAGCATCCCGGCGGCGTTACTGACGATGGCCGTGATGATAAGGGGCCCGACGATGTCGACCTTGAGCGCCCGGCAGACGCTGACGATGATCGGCGCCACCAGGATGACGGCGGTGGCATTCGGCAGAACGGCGCATAAGGGCGCGACCAGCACGACGATCAGCAGAAGCAGCCGCCTGCCGCTGCCGCCGGTGGCGCGCAGGAACAAATCGCCGATCCGCTCGAAGATTCCCGTCTGGCCGATCACCCGCGCCACCACCATACCGCCAAAAAGCAGGGAGAGCGGCCCGCCGGCGGTGTGCACGATCGGCATCAGATCGCTACCTTCGAGGATCCCGAACACGATCAGGGTGCTCACCCCGAGCAGTGCGGCGACCACCATGTCCACAAGATCGAAGGCGATGCAGAGGATGACTGCGGCAAAGACAGCGATGGTGAGATTGATCTGAAAATCTGTCATCCGTACATCACTCAGTCGATCGGTGGAGAATAGTGGAGTCCTCCGTGTGTCCACAGGCGGTTGAGACCGCGCTCGATCTTGAGCGGACTGTCGCGTCCGACGTTGCGCTCGTAGACCTCGCCATAGTTGCCGACCGCCCGCAGGACCCGGATCCCCCACTGTGGGTCGATCCCCATCGACCGTGCGATCATCTCGCCCTCGTAGGGGTTCTGCCGCAGCAGTGGATTCCTGTTTTCCTTGATCGCCGCATCGAGCCGGTCACGGGTGACGCCGTATTCCTCCCCCAGAATCAGGATGTTCAGAACCCAACGGATCACCGTCGCCCACTCCGGATCGCCGCCCCAGACGACCGGGCTGAGCGGTTCCCGTGAGATACGTTCGGGCAGGATCACGAAGGACCCTGGACCACCGGGCGCACGCAGACGCATGGCCGCCAGTTCGCCAGAGTCCGCGGTATAGGCCTGGCATTGGCCGGCGAACAGGGCTGCCGCCGCTTTCTGGGCCGATGCCAGGAGCAGAGGCTTGACCGACCTGCCGTTCTCCTTGAAGTGGGCCTCCAGGTTACGCTGGTGCGTCGTTCCCTTCTCAACGCAGATGGTCGCACCGTCGAGGTCGGCGAGCGTTGCCACCTTGACGGCGGCAGCGACCATGAAGCCCTGGCCATCGTAAAGGAGGATGCCGGGAAAGCGCACCCTCAATACGGCCTCGCGGGTGAGGGTCCACGTGGTGTTGGCCAGCAACAGGTCGACCCTGCGCGTCTGCAGCGCGGGAAACCGTGCGCTGGTCTGAAGCGGTACGAAGTCCACTTTTTCCGGGTCGTTCAGCACCGCCGCAGCGACCGCACGGCAGAAGTCCACCTCCAGCCCGCGCCACTGTCCATTGGCATCGCGCTCGGAGAAGCCGGGAATGTCCTCGCTCACGCCGCAGCGCAGTTGCCCACGCGATTTCACACCGTTCAAGACCTCTGCGGCCTCGATCTGCGGCAAGGCCAAGACCATCAGAACGAGCACGGCGAAGCAGCGAGCAGTCAGTTTCATCCTGGGCCTCCGAATCTGCAGGGCGGTTGGCATATTCGTTATCGTGGTCTTCCATGCGGGTTTGACGGGCCAATGGAAGCTCCCGCAGAACTCGTACGGCACGGGCGACTGTATGCTTGCCGAGGCGAACGCGGGGGACACCGGCGGCCGCTTGGCCCCTTCCAAATGATGGACTGCTTCACTCAGACATCATCACGACCACCGATCCGATACTACCCAAGGCATGCGGATCATGCAATGGTGTACCGTGACTCGCGCCGTCCTGGCCGTGGCCGCGAGTCCGGGAGATGCGAAACCGTGCGCATCAACGAGGAGGCCCGTCTGCAGGCCCTCAAGGTCGGCTTTTTGCGCTCGTCGGCCATGCCATGGGCTGTAAAGAAGCGCGCCGCAGGATCAGAGTCAACGCCACCGGACTGGCGTTCAATTCCGTGATGGCCGTCGAATTGAACGAGGACCGGACGATGAACCCGATGGTCAATGCCGACGGTGGCGTGAACGCCGATGCCGCTGACGGGAAGTGTGGTCATCGCGCTCTGCAGACTCCTGGGCAATCAATCAGGCGGCCAACGCCACGGCGGCCAGAACCGCGCCTTGCGCGTCGCGCCCGTCGGCGATGAAGCCGAAGAGGTTTTTTGGGTTGGCCAGCGTGGGAATGAGGGAGATGGTCTCCGTCATTTTGAGTTCGGCCGCCACATCGCGCATGTAACGCAGCGCGGAGTAGTCTTCGAGGGCAAAGCCCACGGAATCATAGATGGTGACCTGGTCCGCGCAGGTGCGACCGACCTTTTCGCCGGACAAGACCTGCCACAGTTCGGTAACCGGGAAGTCGGCCGGCATCTGTTGCAGGTCACCCTCGATCCGTGACTGAGGCTCGAACTCGCAGAACACCGGGCCCTGGCGCAGCACGTCGGCGTGCAGTTCAGTCTTGCCCGGGCAGTCGCCGCCGACCCCGTTGATGTGCATGCCGGGTTCGATCATGTCCGGCGTCAGGATGGTGGCGTTGGTCTTGTCTGCGGTGACCGTCGTCACGATGTCGCACCCTTTGACAGCCTTCCTGGTATCACTGAAGCGCCTGGTCTTGAGGCCGAGACGGGTCAGGTTGGCGACCAGCTTGTCCGTGGCTTTGGCATCGATGTCGAAGAGATGAAACGTCTCGATGCCAAGCAGGTGATGGAAGGCCAGGGCCTGGAACTCGCTCTGCGCACCATTGCCGATCAAGGCCATCGTCTTGCTGTCCGGACGGGCCAGAGCACGTGCCGCGACGGCCGACATGGCAGCGGTGCGTATCGCCGTGGTGATCGTCAGTTCGCTGACCAGATCCGGGGTGCCGGTTTCCACGTCGGCGAGTACACCGAAGGCCATCACGGTCGGCAGGTTGTAGCGATGGTTGGCCGGGTGGCCGTTCACATACTTGAAAGCATAGGTCTTGGCATCAGCCACCGGCATCAGTTCGATCACACCAACGTCAGAGTGATTGGCAACGCGAGCGCATTTGTCGAAGTCGTTCCAGCGCAGGAAATCCTCTTCGATGTATGCAGCGACACCGGCGATGCATTCGGCGATGCCCTTCTGGTTAATGATTTCGGCCACGCGCTCAGCGCTCAGAAATTGCGTGTTGACGCGTCGGACGGCTTCTTTCTTGAACTGGGTGTGGTTCGACATGGCGGTCTCCTGTGTTTGGCTATTGCGATGAGCAAATACTGAAGGAAGACGACGCCAAACAGAATCACCAAATCTGTATCGATTCCGTGAGATTATTAGCAAAATGACGACATGGACTGACGGACTGATCAAAATGGATGCACTTGACCAGCAACTCATCGGCCTGCTGCGTACCGATGCTCGCCTCACTGTCGCCGCACTGGCGCACCGGCTCAAAGTCTCGCGCGGGACCATCACCAACCGCATCAGGCGACTCGAGGATGACGGCGTGATCGTCGGCTACACGGTTCGCCTTCGGCCCGACACGCAGCCGAACGAGATTCACGCCTGGATGAGCATTGCGGTCGAAGGCAACGAGACTCGCACCGTCATCGCCAGCCTGCTGGGCGAACCCGGCGTTGCCGGCATCCACGATACCAACGGTCGCTGGGACCTGCTCGCCAGCCTGCGCGCGACCAATCTGTCAGAGCTTTCGTCGGTCCTCGAGCGGGTCCGGTTGATCAAGGGGATTCAGAGCACCGAGACGAGTATTCATTTGCAGACCTATCGGGGGTAATCGCTTCCCGCCCGTCCGGTCTTGCTGTGCCCACGATGATCCTCAGCCGGCTTGCGGGAAAAACGGGTGCCACCCACGCTGGTCCATCGCTCTCGATCAGCGCATGGCGTGACCTGTGAGCCCAGCGCCTGATCGCGGCAGCCTCGCGCCAGCCATTCCCGTCACTTGAGGCTGCCCGACAGGAACTGCTGCAGACGTTCGCTGGTAGGCCTGGTCAGTACTTCCCTGGGGTCGCCTTCTTCCTCAACCCGCCCCTGATGGACAAAGATGACGTGATTGGAGACTTCGCGCGCAAAGCCCATCTCGTGGGTCAAGACCAGCATGGTGCGGCCCTCTTCGGCGATCGAGTTCGCTTTGAGCGACACCCCCTTGAGTACTTCGTTATCGCTGTACTGCCTGTACAGGTTTTCGACGCGCAGGAGTTCTCTACTCGCCTTGTGGGCCATGGCAGTCTTTCCGATCAGTCTTTCTGGTCGCTGCTGGGCTACGCCGATCCGGAGATGGACGCCGACCTGATCGAGATGGCGTGCGAGGTTGCCGAGGAGATGCCAACCGGGCATCCCGAGCTGGCCGAGAAGCATTTGCAGCACTGGCTCGGACCGCGAGAGGAGTTGCTGAAGTCGTGATAGCCGGCTCTTTTTCGGTCAGGAAACGACCGTGGGATATATAGTTCTAGTTTTGCGTCATCGTGCCCTTTCATATGCTAACGGTCGCCGAAGCCAATCAGATCCTGATCGGCTAGAAACAGGCTGTTTCGGCCATGGATTGGCGGCCAGGCTTGTCGAAAAAGGATGTGCAATGGTGGAAATGGGACACTGCTCTACTGATTGATGGCAGGGTTCCGGAGGGCGCGCGCGTTATCCTGCAAAGGCGGCCTCCTGTCGGTGCCGCTTCGGGCAAGATGAACCTCACCCTGCTTTATCGCGAGTTGCGGGTCTATGGCATCGATCTTGACGACTCGGGACCCCACTCTAACACGGGTATGGGAAGACCGTATTGGCACAAGATGATCGAGACGCCTGCCCTTGAGCACATTTGGTCAGAGGAAGGCTACGGCTATGCCGAGCCGCTCGACCATGCATCCGACGCGCCGGCAGAGTATTTTAGGCGTTTCTGCATCAAGACAAACCTGACGCTGGAAGGCGGATTCAAGCCGCCACCCAGCCAGCAACTCACACTGGGGCTGATATGAACTGCACAAGCCTTCTGGAGAATCTGGGTTTCGACTGCGCACAACGCGGCAATGGCGCATTGCGCCTATGGTCACCATTCACCTTCGATGACGGCGAGCACTTGGGCCTGTTCCTGGCGCCGCTCGGCAGCGATCAATGGCTGGTCACTGACCATGCCGATACCTTGATGCACGCAAGTGCGCTTGGTGCCAAGCTGACCAAGCCACGTATCGAAGCTATCCGCAGCCGCTTTCCTGGCGTGGAGCTGACCGCGGGCGGCGCATTGCGCGCGACATCTACAGCGGACGATCTGCCGAGTACCGTTACTGCCGTGTTGAATACCGCCATTGCGATCAGTCATGCCGAAGCGCGCTGGCTTCCCAAATCCAGCGAAGAACGCTTCAATCAGATCGTAGGCCGCGAGTTGCAGGCGATTGCTGGCGAGCATCTCCAACGCAATGTCACCGTACAGGGAGTTTCCGGACATCAGCTCGAATTTCCCTTCGTGATTGATCTCCCAGATAGCGGTCGCCATCTCATTCAACCGGTCGCAAGCGGCGACGAGCATATCGACTGGAGCAATGTCTACAAGGCGGGCGGCAAGATGCTTGACCTAAAGTCGGCAGGTGCCGACGAGCACCAGCGCATTGTCGTAATAGAGGATATTCCCGGCGATCAAGAGCTTGGTAAAGCCATAACGTTTTTGAGCGTGACGACATCGGTCCTACTATTCAGCCATCGTGCACAGTGGCTAGTGTAGTGTTGCATTCTTGAGGGAACTTGTCTGGATACCACGTCTCCAATGCACGTTGTGTGCGGAGTGGAGATGCAGATGCGAGTTGCCCCGAAGATTGTCTTGTCCGAAGAGGAGCGTGG